>CALUMH010000053.1 GCA_944321685.1 uncultured Muribaculaceae bacterium | reverse complement strand
ACCCTCACCGGATTTTTTTCCGCGGCGGGAACCGCCGTTCCCCGTTTGCGGTTGCAAAGGTACTACCATTTTTCCCTCAAAACCAAATTTTTCCCAAACTTTTTTCAAAAAAAATTTACACCTAAAATATATCTCTCTGTTTCCCAGCACAATACTATTGCAATAAAAATTGTGTTTTTTGCGGATATTTCATCAGGATCACGACAAAAAAGAGTGCAAGGCAAAAAAGTAACTCATTTTTACCACAAGTTTTAACACAGTTTTACAAAAAAATCAAACAATTCATTGGTTGCGCCGTACTTGCCTTAACCTGGAAAACACGCCCAAATTCGCGAATATGCCAAGTACGAAGCCCACCCAATATGCAAGCCCCTCGTTTTGGAACGAAAAAATATTGATATCCCAATTACCATATTCGGGATTTATGGCATGAGCTATAACCGACACCAACTTGACAACCAATGAAACCACTATAATAACTCCATGCCACAAGCCTCCCCAAAAGCCGTAAAGTGCCAACGGTTCCTCGCTTGCAAAGCATGACGACAGCGACATCATTAAAACAATGACAAAAAACAATGATAACTTCTTCATAACAATCACTAATTTTCAATTATTGCCGACAACTGAAAAAAACAGTATACACCGACACAAGACAAAGATAATAAGAGCATGATTAAATTCCGCAATATTTCGGCACAAAAAACGCAAATGGGAAAAAACAATAGAGAGCGAGAAAACAATCCCGCTCCCCATAATTATAATTGGCAATTATCAATTATTTCACCAATACCTTCACCACCGTGCCGCCGCACTTCACCACATAAGCCCCGGCAGGGAGCGTAGCGGCGAAATAAGCATCGGCCGATGCAGCCGCCAATGTTCCACTCATGGCATAAACCATGGCTTGCTCGCCGGTGGGATTGATGACGGTAACAGAGCCGTCGCCTGCAAACACTTTCACGCCCTCGCCGGACTCGACAGCTTCGATTCCCGATGGCGGATTTTCAACATCGTAGATCTCAAGCGAGCTGAGCATCAAGAATTCGCCTTGACGAGCAGGAGTAGTGGCATGAAGCCCAAAGTAATAAACGCCGTCGGCCTCGGGAGTAACCTCAAAACTATATTTTTCGGGGTCGCCAAGTATATCTTCGATAACACCGTTCTCAAGCACCGTTTGAGCCTCAATAGTCCTGTCGTTGCCAAAGGTAATTTCCATGCTCTCCATGGCATCGGCATATTCAGCCGCACTCGACTGTGCAACGAAAGTGAGACGGTAGGTCTTCCCGGCCTTGTAATTAACCGGCGGCGTGAAAATCCAGTCGTCGGCATCATGTTCCCAATAGGGGTCGTAGAGGCACATCACGTATGGCCTATCGACATTGTACCACATCCATGTGTAACCATCAGCATTGGCATCGATTATCTTGTAGCCGTTCCACACCTCCATCATGTCGGTGAAGTCGGTAGTGTAAGGCGCATCGAGCGGATCGCCGGTGTACAACGACGCAGTTTGCAGCGTACCGCCGTCATTACCATCGAAACAAGCCGTGATAAAATATGCATGGCAGGTAAGCTCGCTCGACACAGGAACCTCATAGGTGGTATCCCAATAATTATCCCTGATTATTTCCCCGAAGGCGTTTTCGATGCGGTAATATATGTTTTCCGACACAGGATTGCCATGCAAGCCTTCGGTGGGAGCTTCCCACGACAGCACCACCTTCCCATCGCGTTCCACAAACGTGGCGTTTTGCGGGGCACTCGGGATGTCGTAGCCAATCCATACGTCGAAGTTGCGTGCCACGCCCTTGCTGCCGTCTGCGGCTATGGCATAGCAGCTGAAGGTGTGTTCGCCATAGCCAAACGAGCGCAGATCGGTAACCACTGTCTCGCCCGGCTGGCGACCAGCAAGCCTGAACAGTTCTTCGTCGCCGTCATTCACCACCACGGTAAGTTCTCCAGTCAGTTCAGCTCCGCCATATGTCACCGATGGCAGCTCTATGGAAAGCGTGCCAGTAAGTAGATTTGGGTCGGCATCGACATCAGCCTTATATTCGAACATATCAACGCCGTCGGGGGCAGAAAATTCCGGCTCAGCAAAAAATGCCCCACGGATGGCATATCCGTCGCCCGACAGGTAGCCAACTGTCGTGGCCACGCCGTTGTTGGTGTTCATCTCGAATATTGGCGTGCAACCGGTCCCTGCGGCATCCTGCCCGCAAAATGTGTAATACATTATGCCGCTTTTATGGTTGTAAAACAACGAATACCACGGCCAGTTATACATAGTGGCCGGCGAGTCGGCCAACGCCACGTCGCCAACGTATATCAGGCGGTCGGGATAACGCTGCGGCAATATACGCCCCAGCTTTATGACATTGTTGTTGCCGACATAGCGGGAATACACCACGAATATCTGCCCGTAATTGTCTATGGCCATGGCATTGCAACTCAACAGCCGCTGGTCCGAAGGCTCACCGTTGACATATTCGCTCAGCCCCCCAAGGTCGGTCATTTCGCCGGTCTCCATGTCGATGGTGGCAAGCACATACCCCCCATCAGTGTCCCTGATACCATACATCACGCCGTTAACAACGTCGTATGAAAGAGCCGATGTCGATCCGCCGCTTGTAGGCGATGAAGTGACCTCTCCCGTGGCAAGGTCGTGAATCTGCCACTGGCCGCCCACGTTCATATATGCCTTGCCGTTGTAGTAAGCCAGGCCGTTTGTCACTATCGGAACATTTACAGGCAACGCCTCGCTGCTGCCTGCCGGAATGCGGAACAAGCCAGCCGAGTTGTCGGGAAACTCTGAGCTGCCGGCATTGTCCCATGAGGTCATGTACTGTATGTTGGCATACAATTCCACCCCGTCGTCGGCAAGCTGCGGCATCGTCTGTGCCACGAGCGGCAAGCCCGCAGCAACCAATAATGTCGATAAAATTGTCCTCGTTTTCATCTATAATAAATATTTAAAATTAGTATTCAAAAATGCCCTCACTGCTTGATACCGCCCTGTGAACAGGACAGCCGTCACACAGTGAGGAACAATGCTATGGTAAACACCTCAATCCTCCCCTCCCCGTTGAAGAAACGGGAAAGGGGAGGATGAAGGGGGTGTTTTTACTTGACTATTTTGAGAGTTTCAACCGTTCCGTCGGTTTTAACGGCTTTCACCACATACACGCCATCGGTCAATCCGTCAAGGCTTACGGTACCGGTCTCGGCCGTACCCATCACAGTGCGGCCCTGCGCGTCGTAAACCGTGGTGTTTGCCACATCGGCAGGTATCATCAACTTGCCGTCGAAGTAGCGGACGGTGGCGCCTGCTTCGAGTTCGCTAACCGACACAGGCTCTGTTTCCACAATCCTGAAGTTGTCGATGGCAATCAACTGGTCGCGTGTTTCGGCCGCATAAGCCCAGAATCCGAATACCGTAGTGCCGGTTGACTCGCAGGTGCCGAGGTCGATTGTCTGGTGCTTCCACTGCGTGGCTTGCGGCAACTCTACTGGGACAAATTCGCCCTCGGTGTAAGTTGGTTCATCGGCATTGAGGAATGCCAGACCAGTAGAAGCCGAAGGCATCAAGTAGTCGAATTCCACAATATAGGCTTTTCCGGCTTCAACCCTCACATACGGGGTGTAGATGAAGTCTTCGGGCATTCCCGACACATCCAATTCGGTGGTCGGCGGGGCTATCAGGGCGCGGGTGCCAGACACGGCAGTCAGTCCGTCGCCATAATTAGCCACAGTGTCGATGCGCCAGTAGTTTGTATAGAACGGTACGGTCCAGTTCGGCTCGAACGTGCCGGGTTCAACTGCCGGATCGTCGAAGTCGTTTTCATACGGAACGCTCACTTCGCCGGGATAGATACGCACTTCGCGCACTTCCACTCTCTCCACGGCCACTTCGCGGCCTATGTTGCTTGCCGTGATGGTCACGTTACCTGTAGAGGCAGCCTCGGCCTCGGGCAATAAGAAGTCGATATAGAAGAAGTCGCCGCGCAGCTCGGGGTATCCGTTCCAATCAAACGTGTTGTAGCCTATGCGCGCACTTGTGAACGATTGCGAATTGTTGCCTACGCTAACGGTGAAGTCGGCAGCCTCGTCTGCATCGGTGGCTATGTAGTAGCGAACCATGTAAACCATGCCTGCCTGCATCTCAAAGTCAGGCGAGGTGAGAGTGGCAGTGCCTTCGCCGGTGGCGCGGGCCACGCCGTCGGCAGCAGTCCAGCCATCCATTGTCCAGTCATCGTCGCCGGTGAAATCGAATTCGGCCACCTTGAGCGTGTTGCCGTCATATTCAAAACGCTCGTTATCATGCCTGCGCAACACCCATGTTGCAGCCTGCCCTTCGTGACCGTCGATCGACGGCACGGCACGGAACAGTTTCACGTCGTTAGTCCAAGTGTCGCTAAGATCTATTTGTTCATACACATCGACAACAGTACCGGCACCGGGAACAGTTGTTACACCGCCCAAACCGCTGATAGCACCATTGGCAACATACACTTGCGTGTCGCCGTCATATATGGTGACGGTAATCGGCGTGCCTATCTCCAAATCATACCCTTCGGCATCATCAATCGGGTAGTTCAATGCTATGGTGCCGTCGGGATAAACCCTGAAGTTAAGCGGTGCGGCAGGAACTATTGCACGGTAGTTCTTCGTAATGGCAATGTCGTCGATTTGCAGCGTGCCTTCGCCAATCATATTTGAGAACTCAAGGCGGAAGCTGTAAGGCTCTTCGCTCTTGAATACAGGGATTTGGAACGAAACCTCGGTCCAGTCTTCAGTCGTGGGCTCGATAGAACCTACCAGCAGGCTTTTTCCTTCGCTGTTTACGGCATTGACTTCCCAACCATAATAACCAGGCCTTTTCACCTTCATGGTGAGGGTATAGGTTTCGCGCAGCTCGGTGTAGTTGAACCATGGCGAGAGTCCTTCACCCTCGGCCGCATTGATTTCGGCTGCAAGATTGCCGTCGCCGTCCTGGACTACGTTCATGCCCTCAAAGCCAGTCGGAACAGAGTTGATCGACAAGCCCTCGAAGTCTTCGCTATATGGCAATGCGGCATACACATTCGCACCTATTGCAAGGTTGTCGATAGTGGCCTCGGCTGCATCATCGGCCGGAGCGGCCAATTGCCATACCGCGCAATAACTGCCGTCCTCGGCAGGCGTGAACAGGTAGCTTACCCTGCCCGTGCCGGTGAGCGCGGTGATGCTGTCGGTGAGCAGCTCGGTAGAGCTTTGGCCGGTGGCCATGGCAAATGTGAAGTCGCCCGTGCCGCTATAATCGTAGTCAAACGCAACCTCGTAGGTATAACCGCCCTTCATGTTGACAAGCGGAGAATATACCGTTTCGTTGCGTTCGGCACCTGCCGCAGTCGAAGTCAGAGCCTCATTGGCCACGGCAAACGTGGTTCCCGCCGGCAAGCTCCAGCCCGAAAGGTTGCCCGAGGCAAAGTCGTTGGTATAAGGAGCGTCAACAGGCCCAGTCACCGTGTTCTCGTAATAATAGAGCAGGAATGCACGGGCATACGATGTGGTATTGGCACTCGTACATTGTATCGCAAAGTAGTATGTACCATCTTCTTCCACTGCAAACTGGTCGGTGGTAAAATTTTGCCATGCATCCAAGCCAGATGATGGGTCGAGCGACACCATGCCGGTTTCATACAGCATATTGGTCATTGCCGACACTTGAGCGGCCGTGCCATAATATATTTCAAAATCTGCGCCACTGCCATTATAACCACCTTGGAATGTGGTAGTTATCTCATAACGGCGATTGGCAGACAATTCAACTGCCGGTGAAATAATCCATGCTCCTCCTCCGTTACAATAACTAATCATCCATGGATAGCAGCCATCGGCATCCCAACTTTGGTTCGAGAACGAATATGAACCGGTGTGCTGCTCAGTCCATTCGTTGAACGGGTCGTATGGTACAGTCTCATAATTTTCGTCGCGGGTTGCGCCCCAGCCTCGCAGCAGCTTGCGCTCGCCTTGGAAGTCATCGAGGTTGGCTATGGCCTCGGCAGCCTCTCCCACCTTGTCGGCAGTCACGTATGCCTGCACCTGGTAGGTAGCCTCTCCTTCAAACGGTTCAGGACGGTCGGTATATGACATCTCCTCTCCCGGCTCGCCGCTTATTTCGTCCACCTGCTCGCCATTACGGGTGATGCGCAACGTCATGTTCCCTGCGAGAGCGATATTCTCGGTGTCGATTGTCGGGTTCACCCAGTTCAATGCCACCGTGCCGGCTTGGATATTCGGCGAAGCCACAAGCCCGGTTGGTGCAACAGGCGTGATGCCGGCGCTTTCGGCCACCTTGACACGGCTGATAATGATAGTGCCGCCAAACGACTCCGAGGTAGCATGGAATCCGAAGTAATAAGTTCCCGTAGCTGCCGGAGTGAAGCGGTAATACTTAGTCACCTCGTCACCCATGAAACTTTCTTCACCCACAATCTCGGTCATTCCCTCGGCTGTGGCGGCAGTGCCGAATGCAGTCACCATGGTCTCAGGAGCCATACTGCCGGTAGAGCTTATGGCATACGACACCACATAGCTCTTGCCCTCTTCAAGCGTCATGGCAGGAGAAATAAGCCAGTCGTCTTGTGCGCCGTTCATCGACATTGTTAAAGCGACACCATCGGCAACACCGGTACTCCATTCGCTGCCGCCATTGGTGTTGATTACAGTCCAGTCACTAATGTCGTCGTCCTCCACAAAATCCTTGTCGAGCAACGCAGCCCCAGGCTCCGGCTCATCACCGCCGCCGGTATAACTGTCAACGGTGACACTGGTTACATACCACATTGCCATCGCAGCTGAATGGTCATGCAATGCCACCTTGTAAGTACCAGCTTCAGAGATGCTGAATTTTATCACGGTCTGTGCTCCAGTTTCCAAAGTCAAAGTTCCCTGCATGGTATAAGTGGAAACGTCACTACCGCTACCAGTATAGACATCAATAACATCGGGGCCCATACCCATAGACATACCATCTACGCCAACAATAATTTGGTAATCACCTGGTGACTTGAATTCCAAGTCGGGCGACAAAAGCCAGTCGTCGTAGGGGCCGCTCCAATAGTATGCAGTAACGCCCATATCTGTGTAAACTGCCCATGTGCCACCACCATTTACGTCCACAGTAGTCCAGCCGTCCATGTTGTTGTCGGCCTTGAAGTTCTTGGTATAAGGCAAGCCTTCGGTCGCTCCGCCCGGTTCGTCGCCTCCACCATCACCTTCCTCGGCTATCGAAATCGACTGGAGATAAGCTGTTCCATAATAGCCAACCGACTCATTGTGCAAAGCAATCCTGTAATCACCAGTAGCATTCACGGTGATTCTCACAGAATATTCTCCACCGCCATTTGCCACGCCTATGTTGCCGGCTTCCGTGTATGCGGTAAAGTCAGTCCCCGAGCCATACACTGCGTTTATCACGTGTGGAGTAGCTTCATAAGTATAAGTATTACTGTGCCAAACAGCCGTCACTTCATAAGTCTTGCCAGCTTCAAGTGCCACGTATGGCGAGGTGAAATATGTACCGTGATCATATTGGCTGCACATCACACCGTTTGCTCCTGCCGACCATTCTCCAGTAGAACCGCTATCATCCAGATTCTCAACCGTCCAGTCGGCAAGAGTGTTACTGAAAGACCATTCCTGCGGAATAGGCAAGCCTGTAGTGGGTTCGCCACCACCTTGGGCTGTGGCAATGTGGATTGCCGAAACCCAAGCCTGGCCGGCACCGTCAAATTGCGTGTATGTGCTGCTGTGCAATGTAATCCTGTAATTCCCGGCCTCGGTTGCAGTGAATGTCACTTTGTCGGAACCTCCGGCCACCATATCCACGCTGCCTGCATCGGCGAAATCGGCAAGCTCGTCGCCTGTGCCATAAAGCAAGTTTATGGTGTGCGTTCCGGTGGAATTTTCATGCCAGTCCACCGTAACCTCATAACTTTGCCCGGCCTCAAGAGCCAAATATGGAGATACGAGGTAAGAATCAACGCTACTCATCACTTGAGCTTGGATCATCATGCCTTCGTCGCTTGGATACCAATAAGATTGTGCATATTCCGACCCATTGACGACCGTCCAACCAGCCTCGGCACTGCCTGCAAAGCTCCAGTCTTGCGGCACTGCAAGAGCCTCAACAGGCTCGTCGCCGCCGCCGGGCTGCTCATCGGTCTCGGCTATGCTCACTGCCGCTATCTGGCAATCGCCCACGCCTGCCGCGCTCACTGCGTGCAACGCTATCCGCTGCTCGCCGGTTGCCGTGAATACGAGTTCGTTGACAGCCTCTTGGCTGCAATCTTCCAGCTTGCCAATCGAAGTCCACCCGGTGTCATCGAGGCTCGTGCCTGTCATCACATCGATGTCTTGACACAGGTTGTAATTCAATGTCACAGTTACCTTGTAGTTCTTGCCGGCCTCGAATGGGAGCATTGGAGAAATAAGGTAATCATCGATCTCCGACGAGCCGCCGCAAACAGCGCCAAACCACACTTCATATTCCGGCATGGCATTATACTCAAATTCGGAGTCGCCTGCCACGCTATATGCGCTCCAGCCTGCCAAGTCAGAAACAGAGCCATCGACCCAGTTCACTGAATATGGCAATTCGGCAGCCGGCTCGTCGCCGCCGCCAGTGCCTTCAACTTCGGCAATGGCAAATGCTGTAACCGATGTTGCATCTAAGGAAGAACCAGACGAAATATCGTGCAGGGCAATTTGATAATCACCATCGGCATCAACAGCGAACTGCACCGATGTGGTTGTTTCTACCCCAACTTCTATCGGACCAGCACTTGTAAATTGTGCGGCATCTTCGCCTTGACCGTACACAATTTCAACCGTTCTTTCTCCTATATTGTAACTATTAGTGTAATGCCAAGTGACCGACACCTCGTATGTTTTTCCTCCAACCAATGTAATTGCTGGAGATACAAGGTAATCATCATTGGCCGTGCCATCGGAAGTGTATATACTTCCTCCTTGTCCGTTCATGCTCCAATAAGGATAGCCATTTTTGTCCTGTTGGCTCCATCCACCCTGAGTAAACGAGAACGACCCGAATGTGATGTCATACGGCACCGACTCGGCAGCATTCACCGCCGCGACAGCCAATGCCGCGCAACATAACAATGAGTAAAACCTTTTTTTCATAAAAACTCTTTTTTTGTAAATATATAGATTAAATAGTTGTCACCCTGTATGTTGCCATAAAGACACGATTAATCTTGTCTATACGGGAACGCCACATTTGCACTAATCATCGAAACGATGCGTGACAATACACCTGTATGCCGTCCGCGCTGTAGCTGTCATCAAGATGAGGTCTGCATTTTTGCTGCCATCAAGGGCACATCAAAATGCGTTTTTGGCTCCCGTAGAGACGCGATTAATCGCGTCTCTACAATATCAATGTTGGAATTTTGATACACCCTATACAAACGCACAATCCCAACACCGACACGAAGCGCAGGACATCACGCTTGCTTGAATGCCATGCCAAGCTATAGCCTATCTCATGGCAAAGATATTAAATTTTATTTGAATTGCCATATTTTTTTAGATTTTTGCGAAAAAATTTCTAACATTTCTGACAAAATACTATTTTTGCATCGGATTTCATTTAAACTCGATTATACATATATCACATAACAAAAACGACAACACTAAATGAAACAATTTTTATCTACAATCTGTATCGCCGCGGCCTGCTGTGCAAGTGCTTCGGCAGCCATTCCCACAATCGACCAAATCACAGGCACCTACATTGAAAGCGACTCCACAGTGTACAAGGACGAAACCACCGGAGTGGAACAAGTGATGTGGAGCACCTGCAACGACTTTACAATATCACGCGTGGAAGGCTCGGACGACCGTATCGCCATCTCGGGATTTTGGCGTTCGCTCAATGGGGAACGCCACACCATCGAGGCTACCTACAGCCCCACTACCGGTCGCATAACCATGCCGGCAGGAACCGTGGTATGGGTTGACAACCAATACGGGTTTGACGACAATGGCGCCATCGTAGTCACCGGACAGGAAGAAATCAACATATACAACTACACATATAACACCAGCAGCGGCGCATGGGAACTGTCGGAACGCGACATTGTATTCTCCTATGACGAAGAAACAGGCCGTTGGTGCCACAACGGGTACATAGCAGTAACCGAAGAGGGTTCGGTATATGAAGCTCCCTACAACACTACATTCATCCGCGCCAACGGAACCGTGACCAACGAAAGCTACAGTTTCAACTCCACAGGAGACCGCAACGACTATGGCGAGGAGAGCCGCCCATGCTACGTGGACTTCAGCACCGGCACCATACTCAACTTGCTATACACCGACAAATACGGACACGGCACTCAAGTGAATTTTGAAGCAAGCAGCAACAAATTCACCATTTATGCCGCACCCATAGCATCGATTACCGAAATTGAATACAGCTACAAAGTGCTTGTCGCCGTTGACATCGACCCTGACACCTACCACCCGTCGCTTGCCGATGACATGGACATCACAGGCGACATCACCGACGGCGACAACGGAACCAAGAAAGTTTCATTTGTACCGTCGGCAATATTTGCTGCATCATATAATTCAAGCACCAACCAAATATTAATCGACAGCAATATGCTGTATGAAGTGGTTGAACGCCTCGAACTCAGTTACACGCCCGATGCAACTTCTTCGGTCGAAGAAGTAATGGCAGGCGAGAAAACACGCTCCGTGGCCGCCGAAGAATATTACGACTTGCAGGGTCGCCGCCTCACAGGAAAGCCCGCCACAGGCATAGTGATAAAGAAAACCACCTACACCGACGGCACCACCGAGAGTGTGAAAGAAATAGCCAGGAATTAAAAATCAGTATTTGAAACGAATGTGGAATTAGGAATGAGGAGCACGGGGCCTACCCCCTGCTCCTCATTATTTTTTCCAATATAATGCCAGAACCGCCACCCCGACGGAATAATATGCACCATAAAATGTATAGCCAAAGTAGAGACGCGATTAATCGCGTCTGATGTGCGACTATGGCAATAAGTTGATTTCCATAAGTGGCGGTTTCAGACGCGATAAATCGCATTTATGTTGGTTAGGAGACTTTTCTTGACTTATACATTCGTTCTGGGCAACACGTTGACGGAATAATATGCACCATAAATGTATAGCCAAAGTAGAGACGCGATTCATCGCGCCTGATGTGCGACTATGATACTGTTTTGATTTCCATGAGTGGCGGTTTCAGACGCGATGAATCGCATTTATGTTGGTTAGGAGACTTTTCTTGACTTATACATTCGTTCTGGGCAACACGTTGACGGAATAATATGCACCATAAATGTATAGCCAGTAGAGACGCGATTCATCGCGCCTGATGTGCGACCTTGACAATAAGCTAATTTCCATAAGTGGCAGTTTCAGACGCGATGAATCGCGTCTCTACCTTATAGGATCGGTCCGAAAAAAGCAAATCCATTATTTGGGATACCGCCCTGAAGCGGACGCGCGGCGGCCTCACCGCCCGCCCCCCCACCAAATAATTATGCTACAAAACAATAACAGGAGACACATCATCGTGTATCTCCCGTTTTGCGCTTCAAGATGGACTTGAACCAACGACCCCCTGATTAACAGTCAGGTGCTCTAACCGACTGAGCTATTGAAGC
>CALUMH010000052.1 GCA_944321685.1 uncultured Muribaculaceae bacterium | reverse complement strand
GTCGATTTCATACTTCAGAATTGTACTAACGTGGAGGATAATCTGCAAGAACTGTATCGCAGAGTTGCATTCAATATCTGCATCGGCAATAGTGATGACCATTTCCGCAATCATGGCTTTCTTTTGACTGCGAAAGGCTGGACACTTTCTCCGGCATACGATATGAATCCTACTCTGAATGAGTTTCAGAGTCTGCTTGTCTCATCAACTTCCAATAAAGCAGAACTGGGTATTTTACTTGATACTTGCGAAGATTATATGCTTAATCGTAAAATAGCGGAAAAGATTATTTCTGAAGTAATTGAAGTCGTAAAAGGATGGCGAGAAATGGCAACACGATTGGGTATTTCCAAAAGAGAGATGGAACTGTTTTCTGAAGTATTGGATGCAAGGAGGAAAGATTACGTTTAATTTACAAAATAGAATATTGTTAGTAATTTATTGCTGTCCACTCTTTTATAGGGCAGTGATGGATAAATTTTATTTATATGAAAAAATCAGATATATTTTGGCAGACATATTTGAGTCTCGAAAAAGAGTTCATTAATGTTTCTAATTTTATATTTATAACGGATGAAATTACTACTCATGAGCATGGTAAAGAAATTACTCAACCATGTAATTCTCAATTGGAGACTTTTTCACCCTATATCGCAGATTTACTTATACGATGTTGCGTCCAGATAGAAGCAATTTCCAAGGAATTGTATTATGACAATGGCGGGACAAAACAACGTGGAGATAAAAACTTGTTTTTTGATGAGGATTGCTTAAAACTTATTGATATAAAATGGGCGATACATGATAAACGAGTTTTGGTTGTTGCTCCATTCTTCAATTTAACCAAAGAAGAGAATCGAATTCTAAGACCATTAAAGAATGCCCATAAAAGAGCTGGTACATTTTGGGAAAAAGCATATCAAGCTGTAAAACATGATAGATTTGCTTCTCTCAAAGATGGTAATATAAAAGCTCTTTTACATTCGATGGCTGCGCTTTATCTATTGAACTTATACTATAGAAACGATTCTTGGATTATTAAATATCAAGAATTATCCAAGACCGATTTTAGTATGGGGTCTTCAATCTTTGCAGTGAAACAACCAGAGGTTGGTCAATTATGGTATGGTAATACTCCAATCGTAGGTGAAAGCCCTTATGTTGTAAGATACCAAACAGAAGATTACAAACGAATTGAGGCAATGCAAAAAGCCGATAATGAAGCATTAAATAATTATTGGCAGCAACAGCCAGAGATCAAGGAGCCAGAATTTTTGGCAATACTTGAAAAAGAAAGGAAAAAACAAGAATTAGATCCTAGTCATAGAATCTTGTATTTTTGGGAGTTGGGTATTTATCGATTAAAAAAAATGTTACCTACACATTTGCCGTTTGAAGAAAGAAAAGAAAAACTTGTTAAAAGTGAGGCTTGGAATTGTTGGATAAATCAACATAATACTCATTTAAAACCTGAAGAAATAACGGAAAATAATATTGATAAGGAGATTGAGAATGTCGGTAGGCGATGGGGCATGGACATAGAAAAGCAGTATAACACCATGAGTTGGATTCATTTAGCGATGAACGGTGCTATATGTAAAGTATATATACCATGATTCATTTTAAATTTAAAGCTACATGTGAAACTTCTTAAATAAGTTGAGCTCTGCAAAGGAACAATATCTGGCGATCGTCTCACTTGTAGAATGGCAGCCAGAGGAAAGGATAATCCTACATTAAAAGAATATGACTACACGCAAATTATCGGCACTATATTATTGAATTAGTGCCAATAATTTGTTTAAAATCGACTTCTATTATGACACATTTGACTAAAAAGATTATTCTTGATGCGATAAAATATAGTGCATCACTAGACAATTCCTTCATCAGTGGATGGTGGATTTGTAATGATGATAATACAGTATTTCTTCCCCTCCTTCAGGTTGCAAGGAGAGTATATAATGATGAGTTTGATTATGCTTATGAACTTGATTATGCCGAGACATTCAAAAAACTTGGGATCAATGTCAGACTAAAAAAGATAGCACGTATTTGTTGGAACACAAATGGTTGGACATGTCCTTCCGGACGAATTGGTAAAAGCAAGAATAAGGACTCATATGAATATAAATACGGATTCGGTCACGAGGAATGGTTATTTGACATTGCCAAGACGATAAATGGTTATCATTATGGACATATTCAAGCAGTTGCTTCTTATAAGGAAAATTTATCTTTTCCAAGACGATAAATGGTTATCATTATGGACATATTCAAGCAGTTGCTTCTTATAAGGAAAATTTATCTTTTGATCTCTCTCTCTTTACGATAAACGATAAAACAAAACAGCGTTACTGGGTAGGGGAGATTCTTGATGTAGAACCAGTTTTCAATAAAGAGGCAAAGACTATTCTTAGTGAATACAAGAAAAAGGGTTGGTATGCAGAAATGCAGGAACAACTCAAAGACTACATAGAAAAAATACCTAGTGGATTTGCCTTTAATCTCCGATATAGACCTGAAAATCTCCG
>CALUMH010000051.1 GCA_944321685.1 uncultured Muribaculaceae bacterium | reverse complement strand
ATGGGGAGAGAAGAATACAGAATTATTTGAAAAGAAATATGGGAAACGGTAATAGAATTTGGTTGCTTTTCCGTATCTTTGCGCTAAGACAAGAGTTGTTTGACAGAAATTTACCGCATATTGCAGAATTTGTGACTGTTTCCAAGTCATTACCTCGTTTTTTGAGAAATGCTTATAAGTAGCTTATTTTTAATATATTCCTATTTCAATATCGTTTTTTTCTACAAAAAACTTCGGAAACAGTGTTTGTCAGTTCTTGGCAGGCACTGTTTCTTTTTTGTCCGTTCATTTTCAGTGAAATTGGTACAAACGCAGAGAATATGTCTATCTTACCTCGTCTTGTGTCGCTGTATCTTTGCAATATGGAAAAAATATCAAAGAATATGAAAAAGTTATTTTTAATCCCATTGATGCTGTTGGCCACGATGCTGCTGACAGCAGCGTGCAGCGAAGACGAACTGCTGACGGACGGACAGGAACAGACCACCCCCGGAGAAGATGACGGGGAAGAAGGTAATGAAGGAAACAACGAAGAAGGCGGAAATGTGGAGGGAGGCAATGGCAAATACCTCGTCCTCTATTGCTCCCGGACAGGCAACACGGAGCGGATGGCGCAGACCATCCAATCCACGTTGGATTGCGATATGATAGTGGTAGAGCCGGAAACGCCTTACGAGGATGACTACAACGCGATGCTCGACCGCGCACAGGCGGAACTGGATGCTATCGCCCAAGGCAACTATCCCGCCATCACCACATCCGTGGAAAGTTTCGATGAGTATGATATCGTGTTCATTGGCTATCCCATTTGGTACAGCCATATTGCCACCTCGATGCAGACTTTCCTGCACAATCACACCGAGTTGCTTGCCGGAAAGCGTATCGCCCTCTTTGCTAGCAGCGGGAGTAGCGGCATAAGCACTTCCGAGAGAGATGCGGAAACGCTTGTCCCCGATGCCGTGTTTGAAGAATCGCTGTTGCTCACATCAAGTACGCTGGGCAATATGGCTACACGCATTCCGCAATGGTTGGAAAGCCTTGGCGCAAACCGTGAAGAGTCGGATACACCCGATGCCACTTCCTTAAACATCAATATCATTGTGGGCAGGCAGACCATTACCGCCACTTTGGAGGACAACGGCGCATCCCGCGACTTCCTTTCCCGTCTACCACTGGAGGTTACATTGGAGGATTACAATAACGGCACGGAAAAGATATTCTATCCCGACCCTGAACTCAGCCTTGACGATACGCCACGCGGTTGTGCTCCGGTAGCCGGAGACATTACTATCTACGAGCCGTGGGGCAATGTCGCCATCTTCTGCCGAGACTGGTTAGCAAGCAATTCACTTATCAAAATCGGGCATATTGACGGCGAAGGCATCAACCTGCTGCAAGGAACGGAAAGCATAAACGTGAGATTTGAAAGACAATAACAAGCCGGTTTATAAATAGATTGATTTTAATTCCATTTTTACTGCACCTTACAACTACAACCCAAACTCATAACAATCAAAATAAGACGAATATGGGAAGTAACACTATCAAATTGACCATTAAGGGCGGCAAGACCTTCTCCGCCACATTAGTAGATAATTCTTCCACTCGGACATTGAAAGAACTTCTTTCCGAAAGTGACATCACCATAGATATGGAAGATTATGCCCAAATGGAAAAGGTAGGAGAACTCGACACTAATCTGCCGCGCAACGACAGTCAGACCACCACGGAACCGGGCGACCTGATATTGTATCTCGGAAAACATTTTGTCATTTACTACGATACTAATTCGTGGAACTTCACCCGCTTGGGAAAGATAGACAACGCCTCACAAGCCGACTTGAAAGCGGCATTGGGCAAAAGCGATGTCACCGTTACACTCTCATTGAACAAAGAATGAAAAGGCCGATCGCAGTGGGAATGTTAGGAGCGATATTGACTTTATCTGTACAAGCGCAGCAGACGGTCGATGTCCACACCCATATCATCATCCCCGAATATATGGAAGTGTTGCGGGCGCACGTGGCAGAACTGGAAGAAACTTTCCCATTGCCTGTGTGGGATGCGGAGCGGCATATCGCCTTTATGGACAGTGCGGGCATTCGCTCCGCCGTGCTGACGATGCCCGCCCCGCAACCGTATTATGGCAATGTAGAGGAAAGTGCCCGGTGCATCCGTCGGGTGAACGAGGTCTCGGCAACGGTAAAACAGCAATACCCCGGCAGATTCAAGTTCTGCGCCGCCCTGCCTCTGCCAGATGTGGATGCAGCTATCCGCGAAGCCGTTTATGCGTTGGATACCTTGGGCGCGGACGGCATAAAGCTGGCGACCAACAGCCGGGGGCAATACTTGGGCGACGAGGCGTTAGACCCGCTGATGGAAGTCCTGAATAAGCGGCACGCAGTCATCATTATCCACCCGCACCGCCCCACGCCTTATCCGGAGAAAATCATTGCCACCACACCGCTGGCAATGTACGAATATCCGGCGGAGACCACTCGCGCCGTGGTGAATATGCTGTCGAGAAACGTGCTGGTGCGTTACCCGAACTTGAAAGTGGTCGTGCCCCATTGCGGCTCGTTCCTGCCGTTGGCGTTGCCGAGAATGAAATCCATCCTCCCCACGATGGTCGCACAAGGCTATATGCAGCCGATAGATTGGAAAGGCAACTTGTCGCGCCTCTATTTCGACCTGGCGGGCAGTCCGACTGTCGAAGTTCTGCGCTCACTGCTCACCATCACCACGCCCGACCACATCCTTTATGGTTCGGATTACCCCTACCTGCCCGACGCCGTGCTGAAAGCCAACCTGCAAAGGCTGAAACAGACGCTTGCTTCGGATGAGGAATTGGCTCCTTACAGCGAGGATATACTGTGGAAAAATGCGGAGCGGTTGTTTGAGGGAAACGCTACCGATGAAAGATGGCCCAAGACATCACAATCGCATCTTTCCGACATACTCTGACGGCGTAACCCCCTCCTGTTTCTTGAACATCCGGCTGAAATGTTGGGGATATTCGAAACCGAGGCGATCGGATACTTGGGAGATGGTTTCCCCTGCCGCAAGGCCGTTCTTGGCAAGTTGAATGACGAACTGGCGGATGTGGTTGCTTGCCGTGTCACCGGTGGTTTTCTTGATGACATCGCCGAAGTAATTGGCGGACATACACAGCTTGTCGGCGCAATACTGCACGGTGGGCAGGCCGAGGGTCAGTTGGAGTTTGTCCTCAAAATAGCCGCGAAGCAGGCGGTCGAAGCGAACAAGTATGTCGGAGTTCTCAATCTTCCTGGTAACAAACTGGCGGTTGTAGAAACGTTGACAGAAGTTGAGAGCCAGTTCGATATAGCCCACGAGGATGGCGTTCTGAAGCTCGTCCGGTTTCTTTCTCAGTTCCTCGCGAATCTGGCGCATCAGCGAAACGAGAATATCGTGTTCTTCGTCGATCATGTGCAGGGCTTCATTCACGCGGTAGTCGAAAAACGAATACTCCTTGATACGCTTTTCGAGCGGGAAACCATGCAGCAGGTCGGGATGGAACAGGAGCGCCCAACCGGTAATCGCCACCCGCTCGCCATTATCATCTTTACCGCCAATCTGTCCGGGAGCCACGCAGAGCAGCGTACCTTTGTTATAATCGTATTTGCCGCAACCATAGTCCAAATCCACATCGGCATCGTCCCGCAGGAACAGCCCATACACACTGTAATTGTTCAGGCTGTGGCGTATGGGCGAAACCTCGTCATAGTCAATGACGCTGACCAACGGGTGCTGGTCGGCGCATCCGAGGTAGCGGCTGTAATCATTGACATTCCTAACTTTCAATATCTTGCTCATCTTGTTTCCTGTTAAACTGATACAAAGGCAATGCAAATGAGGGCAATGAAATCTTGTTTTCAGATTGCCGAGTGCAGCTTGCCTTATGCAAAGATAAAGCATTTCACGGACAATGTGTTACGCAGGCTGCAATTTCAGTGAAAATGGTACGGTTTGCCTACTTATGGTTACGGCGTTCCTACTTGTTACGGTATAATTTTGCATCAGATAAAAACGAGAATACAATGAAACAGAAAACAGAATTACCTGAAGAATTGTGCACGGACGAGGCGGTGTGCTTCATCGCAGACCGCCATCACATCACACCGCAACAACTTTTGCACTATTTCCTTTGCGGGGAGACCTCCATCCATTTGGAACCTAACGAAGTGGAGATACTGAAAGGTCTCTCCGAACTAATAGAGAATAATAGGATTATAAACATAAAAAGACAATGAAGAAGAACATCGGAAATGTATTGGCATTGTATCCCACGCCCGCAGTTGTCGTGGGTACGGAAGTGAACGGAAAAGTGAACTGGCTGCTCGTAGCCCATGTGGGCATTATCGGGCACGACCAAATCATGCTGAGCCTATTCAAGAAACATTACTCCAACGAAGGAGTAAAGCAGACGGGCAAAGTGTCTGTCAATATGGTGAACGAGGCGATGCTTGTGCGAGCTGACTATGTAGGCTGCGTGGGCGGAGCAAAGGCAGACAAGTCGGATGTATTTATCTATCACAAGGGCGAAGCCGGAACGCCCGTCATCGATGAAAGCCCGTTGGTGATGGAGTGCGAGGTGGTGGACAACTACGAAACGGACACCTTCGACAACTTCATCTGCAAGATAACGAACACCTATGTGGACGAAGATTGCCTGACGAAAAGGGAAAGCCCGATTACGACAAGTTGAAACCTGTTCTCTTCGAGATGCCGAACTACACCTACCTACGTACTGGCGAAACCATTGGCAAATGCACCAGCTTCGGGAAGACATACAGAAAGGAGGAACAGCAATGAAAACAAGGACATTGGGAAAAGACGGGCTAAAAGTATCTGCCATTGGATTGGGTTGCATGGGATTCACGCAAAGCTATCCCCCGTATCCCGACCGTAAGGACGCAATAGAAACGATTCGCAAGGCAGTGGACTTGGGCGTGACTTTCTTCGACACCGCAGAAGTGTACAGTTACGGACAAAATGAGGACTTGATAGGCGAAGCGTTGCAGCCCGTGCGCGACAAGGTGGTCATTGCCACCAAGTTCGGTTACGACCTGTCCGAAACGCCGGACTTGACCACATCGGCCCGTCCCGTTTCACTCTCCAGCCGTCCGGAGACCATTCGTAAGGCAGTGGAAGGTTCGCTGCGCCGTCTGCGTACCGACCATATCGACCTTTA
>CALUMH010000050.1 GCA_944321685.1 uncultured Muribaculaceae bacterium | reverse complement strand
AGGCTTCTTCATGTTCAGGCTTGCCAAGCTATATTCCTGAAATCCCTACTCCACCAACCGGGAAAATCCGCTGATCCCATTTCATCACCCCAAATGTCCACCCCGCCCAAAAAAACGGTTTGAAAGACAGACCAATCAAACCGTATCGAATGTCGATAATTTTTAAAATCAAGCCTTTAATAAGGCTTTGACATCATTGGCCGATGGATTTTGTGCTATAATTTCACCATCGGGGGCAATAAGGAAACTTACAAAGTTTCCATGCAAACCATAATCTTCCCCAACTACAGGCATATTGCTGCCATTGATGTGGAACTGGTTGTCGGCATTAAGGTCATCGATTTTCACAATCTCCTCAAACACCTTTGAAGACGGATCAAAATTCACGGCGACATATTCCACCATGCTTTTTTCTCCAGTCATGATGTCGTTGTATGCCTTGTTTGCCAATCTTGATTTTGGATCGGTCGAAGACCAAAACGATAACAAAATGTAACGACCGCGCAAGTTGTCAATTTCAACTGCTTTGTTATCGTTGGAGACCTCAAAATTCGGAGCAACTTCACCTACTATCGAATCCGTCGGATAATAAGCCGACGGAATAATTAATAGCATGACGGCACCAACAACTGCTAAAAGAAATTTTTTCATCCTTTACAATTTAAGTAAACAATAAAGGTCGGTTTGCGAGCAAACTCGGAAAAAGACCCCCGCCGATTTTCGGCGTCATTTGCCACATTAAAACTTTTCTCATTTGTGAACTCCATCACAAGTGGCAACCTAAAACGCTGCAAAATTAATGCAAATATTTTATTTCCACAAGGACTGCATCAAACCACATTGATTAATTATTTGTAAAATAGTTAATTGTAAAACAAACCACAAGAATTTATTTTAACTCTTAAATAATTATTTAGTTAACATGTTAACACCACGACAAACAAAGCGTTTGCCCACTATCTTACAAATATGTTGTACAACATATTTAACACACTCACATCTTAAAAATATTGTTAAATTTTATGGGAAATTATGCCATAAAAAATACGTGAAAAATCTTTCCAAGTATAAAATATTGCGTAATTTTGGCAGTAAAATAATTGATGTGACATACCATAACAATTAAAATATATGGCAAAACCGCAAAATTTGGAGCTTATACAAATTAATATCTCCGGGCAAGACCGTCCAGGTGTGACTTCTGCACTTACTGCCATTCTTGGCAAATATGGAGCATCCATACTTGATATCGGCCAAGCCGATATTCATCATACACTTGTACTTGGATTACTTTTTAAAACCACAAGCGACAGGAGTGGCGATATAATGAAAGAGTTGCTTTTTAAAGCAGCCGAAATGAATGTGCAAATACGCTTCTCCCCTATTTCGGTTGAAGATTACGAAGAATGGGTAGGTCTGCAAGGGAAAAACCGGTACATTATAACAATATTGGGGCGACGCATTACTGCCGAACAAATAGCTTCGGTCACAGCAATTGTAGCCGACCAAGGACTAAACATCGACATGATACAGCGCCTGACAGGACGTATGCCGCTAAATGAAGAAGGTGCGGTAGGCGGAAAAACCTGTATAGAATTTTCAGTCAGGGGAACACCGGCCGACAAAGATAAGATGCAACGCGATTTCATGCAACTCACCAATAAACTCGACTTCGACCTCTCCCTACAAGAAGATACCATATTCAGGCGTTGTCGCCGATTGATATGCTTCGACATGGATTCAACGCTTATAGAAACTGAAGTAATTGACGAATTGGCCGAACGGGCCGGAGTCGGCAACGAAGTACGTGCCATTACCGAAAGCGCCATGCGGGGAGAAATAGATTTCAAAGAAAGTTTCACGCAGCGTGTAGCCATGCTTAAAGGCCTCGATGAAAGCGTAATGAAGGACATTGCCGAAAATCTGCCCATAGCGGAAGGTGCCGACAGGCTTATGAAAGTATTGAAACGCACCGGTTACAAAATTGCAATTCTATCAGGAGGATTTACATATTTCGGCAACTACCTAAAACAGCGTTATGGTATCGACTACGTATATGCCAACGAACTTGAAATAATCGATGGCAAACTTACCGGTCGTTATCTTGGCGACATTGTAGATGGCAGACGCAAAGCCGAATTGCTTAAATTGCTCACACAAGTAGAAAATATAAATATAGCCCAAACTATTGCCGTAGGTGATGGTGCAAACGACTTGCCTATGCTCACGACTGCAGGACTTGGCATAGCATACCATGCCAAACCGAAGGTAAAGGCCAATGCACAACAAAGTATTTCCACCATAGGCCTTGACGGAGTGCTGTATTTCCTCGGCTTTAAGGATTCGTTTATTAATACTTGATTTATTTCAATAATGAAAAAAATAGGAATTATATTATTATCCGTTTGGATTGCATTCGCAGCCAAGGCCGAAAGTATCGGCCTTGTGCTTAGTGGCGGCGGGGCCAAGGGGATCGCCCACATAGGTGTAATCCAAGCTTTGGAAGATAACGATATTCCTATTGATTACATAACGGGCACATCGATGGGTGCCATAATAGGTGGGTTATATGCTGCCGGATACTCGCCTCAAGAGATGCTTGAACTTATAAAATCCGATGGTTTTGCCGACTGGTCAACCGGAACCATCAACAACAATCTCACATACTATTTCGACAAAAAAGAGCCGACTCCTGCCATGTTTCATATAAATTTCGGCAATGCCGACTCTTCGACCGTGAAAGCCAACATATTGCCATCAAGTCTTATTAATCCGCTGCCAATGAATTTTGCCTTTATGGAACTATTCTCACCTTACACAGCCCAATGCGTCGGAGACTTCGACAAGTTATATGTTCCTTTCAGATGTGTAGCTTCCGATGTGTTCCATAAGCGCAAATTGGTACTAAAAGATGGCAGTCTTGGAGTTGCCATTAGGGCATCAATGAGTTTCCCCTTGGTATATAAGCCTCAATATATCGACAGCGTTCCTGTGTTTGATGGCGGCATATATGAAAATTTTCCTGTAGATGTTATGCGTGAAGAATTTTCACCCGATTTCATTATCGGCGTCGATGTAAATGCAGGCGAACCAGAAACCGACATGGACAATATAATAAAGCAGGTGCAAAGCATGATTGTCCAAAACAATTTTACCGACATTACCGACGGAGAAGGGATAAAAATTGATATTGCGTTGAAGGAATTCAATATACTTGACTTTCCCAAAGCCGATATGATATATAAACGTGGATATGATCGTGCCATGCAAATGATTGATTCAATTAAATGCAGCACAAAAAAACGCACAATGAAAGCATCTAGGCAATTGTCGCGGTCAATATTCAAAAGCCACACCCCCAAAGTTTCTTTCGGCAGTGTAACAGTAACTGGTGGCAGCCGACGGCAAAATGATTATTTGAGCAGCCTTTTCGTCAAAGACGGCAACGATACCATCAGCATAAACGATGCCCAAACAGCATATTACCGCGCCATTTCAAGCGGGAAACTTAACGATTTTGTTCCTGAAGCCACCTATAATCCACGGAATAAAATGTTTGATCTTAAATTGAGAGCCGACATGAAAGAACCGCTATCGGCTGGTGTAGGTGGGTGGTTAAGCTCATCAACCAACAGCATGATATTCCTGTCGGCCAATTATAATACATTAAGCTACAATTCATTTGATGCAAGCCTGCAAGGTTGGATAGGCCAAAGTTATTATGCAGGAGCCTTATCGGCAAAAATTGCCCTTAAAACGGCTACTCCATCATGCCTGAAACTCGAAGGCGTTATGTCCAAACAAAAATTCTATGAAAACGATGTTTTGTTTTATGAAAGCGAACTACCTACTTTCATAATAAATTATGAGAAATATATCCGCCTTAAATATTTGGTTGCTATCGGACGGCGTTCTAAATTTGAACTGTCGGTCGGATATGCACATTTAGACGACAAGTTTTATCAAAGTAATGAAGTTGATTTTTCCAATACGAAACAAGATGAGGCTCATTACAAATTAGGCCAATTTGAAGCATCATTTACCAATAATACACTTAACCATGAATTATATCCGACATCTGGTAACCGGTTAGAAGTTTCGATTGCCGGCGTGTATGGAAGTAATTCATATCGGCAAAATGAAATTGCCGCAAACGAGACATCCACAACAGGAAGCGAATCCTCGGGATGGATTCAAGGCAAACTGAAATGGGAGAAATACGTTAATACGTCAAATCGATTTACCTTTGGGTTTAAAGTTGATGCCGTTGCATCTACCCGTCCCCTCGGTGCCAATTACACAGCTTTGCAAGTACAAGCTAATGCTTTCACGCCCACACCATCAACACAAAACTATTTCAACACTGCGTTCCGCAGCAATTCTTATGCAGCAGCAGGGTTATTACCTATTTGGACAATTACCGACAATTTACAATTTCGTACCGAGTTTTATGCTTTTGCTCCTGTTCGAAAAATCAAAGAAACTGTCAATCATACTCCATTTTATGGCGGATGGTTTAAACGGCTCGATTACATGGGAGAAGCGTCATTGATATATAATTTCCAATTTGCCGCTTTAAGCATCTACTGCAACTACCTGAGCTACCCGGCACGCAATTGGAACTTCGGCATAAATTTTGGCATTTTGCTTTTTGCCCCGAAATTTTTAAAATAAAAAATGTCGATTTTATTGGATATGCACAATTTTTTGCATACTTTTGTGCATCAAATTGCATCTATCGTAATTACAATGCAATGGTATGAATAAAAACAAAAACGCACCCTTTAACGGGCTATTATCGTGTGGATAAAATTTCTTGAATAACACCAATATGCCTTAGGGACATAAATTTAGTAAAACATATTATTCCAATAACTTAAATGCAAGGCTATGTCATTGTTTTGGATTTTAAATTATATATTAGTACTCGTTTGTGCTGTGATATTCAGCGGTATTATAATTCCTAAGATACTGCTAATTTCTTTCCGCAAGAAACTATTTGACGTTCCCGATGCAAGGAAAATACACCATAGCAGTGTTCCCAGGCTCGGTGGTATAGCGTTCAAGCCGGTAATATTATTCTCGGTGTGCTTGGCGTTAGGCATAGATATAATTACGGGGAATGGCGCGCAATTAAAAGAAATGTTTGTTGCCGGACTTTTACCTGAAATTTTATTTTTGTATTGCGCCGTGCTCACATTATATTTGGTGGGCATAGCCGATGACCTGATAGGTGTTAAGTACCGGGCAAAATTTGTCGTTCAAATAATATGCGCAATCATGTTGATTTGCGGCGGCGTATGGGTCAATAATCTTGACGGGATACTCGGTGTGCATGAGATTCCAAAATACATAGGTTATCCACTTACCGTGCTGCTTGTTGTATTCATATCCAATGCCATAAACCTTATTGATGGTATCGACGGACTGGCTTCCGGCCTGAGTAGTGTGGCTATATTCATTTATGGCTCGGCATTCATCGTGCATCACCAATATCTGCACGCCATGATAGCTTTCG
This sequence comes from uncultured Muribaculaceae bacterium, assembly GCA_944321685.1. GTDB lineage: Bacteria > Bacteroidota > Bacteroidia > Bacteroidales > Muribaculaceae > Avimuribaculum. The sequence goes on along the minus strand of CALUMH010000050.1, from coordinate 41,278 downwards.
CCACATGGGGTGTGCTTATCCCGTTTTTTTACTATAACGTATTCGGCAATGCCGAAAAAGAAAAGAAAATTTTCATGGGCGATACAGGCAGTTTAACCATTGGTATATTGCTGAGTTACCTGTCGATTAAACTGATAACTTCAGGTTCCATTCCCAATGGAGAAGCAGGGAAAGTAATGGTTACAGCATTTGCTCCTTTAATAATCCCATGTTTCGATGTCGTAAGAGTATTTATCCATCGCTTGAGGAAAAAGCAAAACCCATTCATGCCCGATAAAAGTCATATTCATCATAAATTATTGGCAATAGGTATGCAACAGCGTCCGGCGATGATTTCAATAGTTACAATATCGGCAATTTTCAGTATATTAAACATATATTTCTCTAAATACATCGACATAAATATTCTGCTCGTTGCCGACATTGTCATTTGGACACTCATGAATATGTGGCTTACACGAAAAATTCACAGTCATAACGTCGATTTTTAATCGACAAATAAATATAACAACGACATAAGCCTGCTTAATCTTGCATTATAAGATTTTAAGCAGGCTTTTGAATTATGTAGCGATATTATTATTAACTTCGCATTCGCTAAATTTTTTGGTCGAATGATTGATAAAGCCACAGTTGCACAAATTCTCGATGCCGCCGATATTGTTGACGTAGTTTCCGATTTCGTAAGCCTTAAACGGCGCGGAGCTAACTATGTCGGCCTTTGCCCTTTCCATAACGAAAAAACGCCGTCGTTTAGTGTTTCGCGCGCCAAGGGAATATGCCACTGCTTCAGTTGTGGGAAAGGCGGAAGTCCTGTAAACTTCATAATGGAACACGAACAGCTATCATATTATGAAGCTCTTAAATATTTGGCAAACAAATACCACATCGAAATCCACGAACGTGAGCTTACCGATGAAGAGAAAGCAGAACAGTCCGATCGAGAAAGTATGCTTATAGTCAATGAAAATGCCAACGCGCACTTCGAGCATAATTTGTTTGATACAGAAGAAGGTCGCGACATCGGTCTCTCCTACTTCAACGAACGAGGATTTTCCGAGCAAATGATACGTCGTTTCCACCTTGGTTATTCGCTCGACAAGCGTAACGACTTATACGAAACCCTAACCACAAAAGGTTTTAATTCAAAGTACCTGTTTGAAACAGGTCTGTGTATTGCCGACAATAATGGTTCAGGTTATGACAGGTTTCGCGGGCGGGTTATGTTTCCTGTTCAAAACCTGGCAGGAAAAATCATAGCCTTCGGCGGACGCACACTTAAACACGATAAAGCAAAATATGTAAATTCACCCGAGTCGCTCATATATAAAAAAAGCAACGAATTATATGGGTTATATCAGGCAAAACACGCAATAACCAAACTTGACAAATGTTTCTTGGTTGAAGGATATGCCGATGTAATTTCAATGCATCAGTCGGGATTTGAAAACACAGTTGCATCTTCGGGGACTTCGCTTACCGAAGGTCAAATCAGGCTCATACATCGGTTTACCGATAATATTACAGTACTATATGATGGAGATTCGGCGGGAATAAAAGCATCGTTACGAAGTATTGATTTGTTACTTGCCGAAGGCCTTAATATAAAAGTCCTGCTATTACCCGACGGAGATGACCCTGACAGTTTTTCACGCAAACATTCATCGACCGAAATACAGCAATTTATCGATGCGCACGAAGAAGACTTCATCCGGTTCAAAATACGCATATTATTGCAAGGTTGCGAAAACGACCCCATAAAACGGTCGGAAGTAATAACCGATGTCGTAAAATCCATTTCGGTTATCCCATTCCCGATAAATCGCTCGGTTTATACACAAGAGTGCAGCCGATTGCTTGACATTGATGAACAGGTATTAAAAAATGCAGTCGAAAAAAACATTATCGAAGCCCGTAAAAAATCATATCAAAAAAGCGGGTCCGACACAATTCAAAGTACCCAGCGACAAGCCGAAATCGAGCACAATGCTCCTTCTGCCACACTGCAAAGGCAATCGCAGCAAGCCGATGATGATGATCACTCCAAACTGCTGTATCCACATGAAGAAACCGTAATAAAATACATCTTGAAATATGGAATGAGCGATTTCTGCGATTCAATCGACATTCAAGGAAATCCAATGCGCCTCACGTTGCTTGAATACGTTGATAATGAATTATCGATGGATAATATAAAATTTTCAAATGATATTTTTGCTAAAATTTTTGACATGTCGTGTAGTATGCTAAACGATTTTTATACTGCACTGCAACAATTCACCGATACATTAAACAATGAATGCCAGGAACGGCACAATATAGAAATTGCCGCAATCAGCCGGGAATGCCAAAGCCTTGACGAAATAAAGCAACGAGAAGAACGACTCAACAATGAAATTGAACAATTAAAAAAGGAACAAAGCATAATATTCAGGAATAATTACCTTGAAAAGGCTCTGTGCTCTTGCCAATATGATGATATCAGGCAAGTCGCCATTAAACTCGTCAGCGAGAAACACCATTTAAGCAAAATACATAGCAAATTTTCCAAGCTGAAAACCGAGTTTGACAAACTTACAGTCCTTATCCCCGAAGCTATATATAATTGGAAATCGGCTCTAATATTGTGTCAAATAAAGGACATTCAAAAACAACTGAATTCAACCAACGATATTGCACCCGAAACAGAGACCGCATTACTGAAACGTATGCAAGAACTTTTCTTATTGCGATCTCAACTCGCCAAGTATCTTGGAGACAGGGTGGTAAATCCTAAAATTTAAACTGCAAATATATGAACTTCGACCAATTCGACCACGACCACTTGTGGCATCCATATACATCAACCATCGACCCATTACCAACCTATAAAGTAAAATCGGCTCATGGCGTAAAATTGATATTGGAAGACGGAACCGAACTAATCGACGGAATGTCGTCATGGTGGGCTGCCGTACATGGCTACAACAACCCTGTACTAAACCGTGCGGTGAAAGAACAAATCGACCATATGGCTCATGTAATGTTCGGTGGACTGACGCACACACCGGCAATAGAACTTGGCAAATTATTGTTGTCGATTTTGCCACCCAACATGAACAACATTTTTTATGCCGACTCAGGTTCGGTCGCAGTTGAGGTTGCCATGAAAATGGCAATGCAAGCAAGTATAAGCAAATATAATTCCACACAAAAAACTAATTTTGTTACTATACGGTCGGGCTACCATGGCGATACTTGGAATGCAATGTCGGTGTGTGACCCTGTCACAGGTATGCACAGCCTTTTTGGCCCGGCATTGAATGTGCGATATTTTGCGCCTGCCCCATCATGTCTGTTTTATGACAAATGGAATGATAATAGCACCAACGAATTAGAACAAATAATCACCGAACACCATGACGATATCGCAGGATTAATTCTTGAACCGATAGTTCAAGGTGCCGGAGGCATGAGATTTTACCATCCTAATTATTTAGTGAAAGCCAGACAACTATGCGATAAATATGACATATACCTTATTTTTGACGAAATTGCTACCGGTTTTGGTCGCACAGGGCGACTATTCGCTTGGCAACATGCCAATGTGATGCCCGATATAATGTGCATAGGAAAAGCGCTTACGGGGGGATACATGACAATGAGTGCCGTCGCAACCACACGCGATGTTGCCGACACCATATCCCGCGGCGCAGCCGGAGTGATGATGCATGGCCCCACATTTATGGGCAATCCCCTTGCTTGTGCAGTGTCGTTGGCTTCGGTCAAACTGCTGCTTGCCAACAATTGGCAGGAGAAGGTTAAACACATTGAACAAACAATGAAATACAAAATGGCACCCGCACGTAATTATTCAAACGTTGCCGATGTCCGTATCTTGGGAGCAATAGGTGTAATCGAAATGAATTCTCCGGTTAATCTTGCCGCAATCCAAGAGCAATGTGTAAATCGCGGTATTTGGATCAGGCCTTTCGACCGTTTGGTTTACATTATGCCGCCATTCATAATCAACGACAGTGAATTAGATACACTCATAACACAATTACTGGAAATTATAGCTCCAAATGAATAATATCGCCGACCATCTTAAGGTTTTGCAAAAAAACGGGAATTTACGAACATTACGCGCCGATTTATCCCATAAAAAATTAATAGATCTTTCTTCAAATGATTATTTGGGCCTTGCAAATAGGCAAGATTTGATTAATAAATTCATAAATGAAAATTGCCAAGATGAGGTCGCCATGACATCATCGGCATCGCGTTTATTGTCTATAACACAACAATGTTACATAAACCTTGAGCATTTTCTTGGTGATTTATATGACCGTGATGTACTGCTTTTCAATAGCGGTTACCATGCCAACTGCGGCATTATTCCGGCCTTATGTGATAAAAACACACTTATATTATGCGACAAGCTCGTACATGCAAGCATAATTGATGGCATAATTCTTTCACGTGCAAAATTCATACGTTTCAAGCATAACGACCTTGAACATTTACGCAATCTGATTAAAATTCATCACACACAATATCACGAAATATTGGTTGTTACCGAGTCGGTATTCAGCATGGATGGAGATATTTGCGACATTCCCAAACTTGTTGAAATAAAAAAAGAATACCCTGAAGTAAAGTTATATATCGACGAAGCACATGGTTTCGGTATATATGGCAAAAAAGGATTAGGTTTAACCGAGCACTTCGACTTGATAAATAATATTGATGTCATAATAGGCACACTTGGCAAAGCAGGCGCTTCGGTAGGAGCATTTGCAGTGACCGATGCCGATGTTAAAAATTACTTGATCAACTCGGCTCGCAGTTTTATTTTTTCGACTGTGTTCCCACCCGTCAACTGCAAATGGTCACAATTTATGATTGAACAAATTGTCGATATGGACAACGAGCGCAAGCACTTGCATAAAATAAGCAAGCTGTTAAACAATTTCTTTGCATCGATTGGTTACGCAAGTAACAGCACATCGCAAATAATTCCTCTCATTATCGGGAATTCGCATAAAGTATTGGAATTGTCACAACATCTTCTTGACATTGGTTATATAGCTCTCCCCATACGCACACCGACTGTTCCCGTCGGAACCGAACGCATACGCTTCAGTCTGAATGCCGGCCTTGATTATGAAACCATCGACACATTAATCAATAAATTGAAAGAACTGCTATGAAATATGAATTTCTAAAACATAATGGCAGCAAGTCTTTGGTTCTGTTTTTCACCGGCTGGGGTATGGATGCCACACCATTCCGGTCAATCAATACCGAATGCGATATGGCTGTAGTGTGGGAATATGTAAATTTCAACATTGATGATGTATTACAATTCCGCAATTATCAGAATATATACCTTATTGCATGGTCATTTGGAATTTTTGCAGCATCACAATTTATTGGTCGGCATCACAATTTGCCTATAGCATTTAAAATGGCAATAAACGGTACTCAATTCCCGATTGATGATAATCGCGGCATTCCTCATTCAATGTTTAATGCCACGCTTGCTAATTTATCGGAACGCTCCATGATGAAATTTTATCGGCGCATCTGCCGCAATACCGATGAGTTCCATAAATTCTCTGCTAATCTGCCCTGCCGATCAGTAAAATCACTACATGACGAACTGGTAAATATTGAAACTTCAACTTTCTCACCGCAATATGCGCCTCAAAATTGGGATAAAGTTATTATTTCAAAAAACGACCTTATTTTCCCGTTTGAAAATCAATTAAACGGATGGAACGGGCTGTGCGAAACAATCGAAATAGAAGAAACCGAAGCACACTTTCCCACCAACCTCGAAGAACTGATAAGCCGAAATATCATCAATAAAACATTGGTAAAGACAAAATTCAGCAACAGTTTTAAATCGGGCTACGACAGTAATGCAGTAATTCAACGTAATATAGCAACTTCGTTATATCAAAAATGGGAAAAATCAATCGGAACAAAACAAGACGCTGCAATCCTTGAAATAGGATGTGGAACAGGTTTCCTCACACAACTTTATGTGCCACGAATTTTTCCCTCTAAATTAATATTAAACGATTTATGCAATATTCCTACGATAACACTCAACTTGAATATCACTAATTATGAATTCATAGAACAAGATGCCGAAACCCTCTCATTTCCCGACAATACATTCGATTATGTGTTATCATCCTCGGCAATACAGTGGTTTGAAAATCTACCATTGTTTTTCGAGAAAATCCACAAGTGGCTCAAGCCCGATGGAGCACTCGTTATATCGACATTCGGGCCAAACAATATGAAAGAAATTAAGGATTATGTTAAAATATCACTTAATTATAAAGGTACAAATTGGTATAATAACGAAATAAAACGTAACTTTGACATTGTTTTGATAAGCGAGGAATGTGAAACTATGTTGTTCGACTCTCCTTTGCAGGTATTACGACATATACAATCGACAGGAGTAAATTCAGTAAGCACAAAGAATGTTCCGAGAAGTGCGCTCAGACATCTTTTAAATTCTTACAAATCGGTCGATGGCAAATTCCCACTTACGTATAACCCTATATACATAATAGCGACAAACAACAAATGACTGATAACATAATTTTCATAAGTGGCATAGGAACAAATGTCGGGAAAAGTTATGCAACAGGATGGCTTGCCAACTTGCTCATGGCTCAAGGTAACAATGTAATGACGCAAAAGCTGATACAAACCGGTAACATCGACATTTCGGAAGACATAACCATACATCGCCGCATAATGAAGCAGGAATATAACGAATATGACGAGAAACATATTACAGCTCCTGCAATCTTTTCATATCCTGCATCTCCGCATCTTGCCGCAACAATCGACCATACTGTCATTGATTTTTATGAAATTGAAAAAGCTACAAACACATTGTCATCGATGTACGATATGGTTTTGGTAGAGGGTGCTGGCGGGCTGATGGTTCCTTTAACCGAAAATTATTTGACAATTGATTATATCCAAGATCACAATTACCCGGTAGCGCTTGTAACCAATGGATCGCTCGGAGCAATAAATCACACTTTACTTTCATTCGAGGCTTTAAAGGCTCGAGGTATTTTACTACCATACGTTATTTACAATTCCTTTTTTGACGAGAATGAAATAATCGCAGCCGACAATAAAAAATACATGATGAATTATTTTGAGGCACAATCTCCTCAAACAAAATTCTTAGTTATGCCTCAATTATACATATAACCACCCTATGGCAATAAAAATATCCATAAGTAAAGAACAATTATCATCTCTTGACCGTGTATCTTTCAATGGAAAGATACACGTCATAGACACATTGCCCAAGGTGGACAAAGCCCTTTCGGAATTAAAAGAGGCTTCAACCCTAGGATTTGACACGGAAACCCGGCCTTCGTTCAAGAAAGGCGTATCTCATAATGTTGCACTCATGCAAATATCCACTATGGATGATTGCTACCTATTCCGCATTAATAAAATAGGAATGCCCGATTCCTTGCGTTCATTCCTTGAAAATGAGAAAATCACCAAAGTCGGCCTATCCCTAAAAGACGACTTCGGGGTTATTCACAAAGGATATGACGCAAATATGTCGGGGTTTATCGATTTGCAAAAAATTGTTCCCCAATACAACATATCCGATGCCAGTTTGCAAAAAATATATGCAATTCTATTTGGGAAACGCATATCAAAAGGACAAAGACTATCAAATTGGGAAGCAGAAACCCTTACCGAAGCTCAGCAAGAATATGCCGCGATAGACGCATGGGCTTGCCTGAAGATATATAATTATCTCGAATCTCAGACATTTAAACCCGAAGAGTCGAAATATATTGTTGAAGAAAATGAAAATTAAAAAATCCACATTAATTCCCACACTACTGTTGGCATATTTAGGCGTAATGGCATATATGGGGTTGCCTCATTTACGTGCAGGACGTTATTTATTCTATTTTGGTATTATTGCAGCCACACTTGTAATAATTATACTGCTGCACATCACCTTGAAACAGCGAGAGAATAAAAAAGCTCTTAAAGAAGATAAAAACGCATATACGACATACGCCAAAGATGATAAAAATACAAACACCAACAACAAGGCACTTAAATAAACATATATTTTGAGCATTGGCATAAAAATATTTTCAAAAAATACTTGTATTTAAAAACAATTATATATCTTTGCAACATCGAAAACGAATTTTTATGAGCCGATTTTTTGCATATAGCTTTTTCTTTTACTTTTATTTAGATAAAAATAAAGGCGAGGTTTTATGTGCATAATTTTTACATTAATGATTAACAAAAATATGAAATCCCGCCGTAACAAAAATACGGCGGGATTTTTTATTACAAAAAAATATCGATATTAGAATGAAACGAATTACAATACAAGGAGAACCGGGATGCTTTCATGAAGCCGCCGCAAGAAAATATTTTGAAGGGGAGGAAATTGAAACAATTCCCTGCGAGACATTCCCTTCAATGTTTGAATTCCTTAACAACGATGCTTCATTGATTGGTATTCTCGCTATCGAGAACACAATTGCAGGCAGTTTGTTGCAGAACCATGAATTGTTACGCAAAAGCAACCTTGCCATAGTTGGAGAATATAAAATGCACATATCCCATGTGCTTGCCGCAATGCCGGGGCAGACAATCAACGATTTGAATGAAGTACATTCACATCCCATGGCTTTGCTCCAATGCGAACAATTCCTTCAACAACACCCGAACCTGAAAATTGTGGAACAAAACGACACTGCCGGCAGTGCTCAAAACATCGCAACAAGTAAACTGCATAGAGTGGGAGCCATTTGCGGAGAATATGCAGCCAAATTGTACGGCTTAAACATACTCGCAAAAGATATACAAACCAATAAACGCAATTCAACACGTTTTTTAATAATAGCCGATCCTCTTGAGGCTCCATATCTTATCAAACACGACAAAATAAACAAAGCCTCCTTGGTATTCACATTACCACACACACAAGGGAGCTTGTCTAAAATACTAACGATTTTCTCATTCTATGACATTAATTTATCAAAAATACAATCATTGCCGATAATAGGACGTGAATGGGAATACCGCTTTTATATAAATCTCACATTTAACGACTATGTGCGTTATCGTCAATCGATTGACGCCGTCAGGCCGCTTATTAACGAATTTAAAATTTTAGGTGAATATAACGAATTTGTAGCATGAACACCGAAACTATAAAACCTGCAAAGCGTATCTCGCAAGTCAAAGAATATTACTTCTCGAAAAAGTTGCGTGAGATTGCAAAACTCAATGCGCAAGGGCTTGATATAATATCATTGGGAATCGGTGGCCCTGACCGTCCTCCGCATCCTTCGGCCATTGAGACTTTATGCCACGAAGCCCACCGTACCGATACACATGGATACCAACCATATATCGGAATTACGGAATTACGGCAGGCTTTTGCCGAGTGGTATTATAAATATTTTGGCGTCACTCTCGACCCGACATCGGAAATTCAGCCGCTCATAGGTTCAAAAGAAGGGATTTTACACACCACTCTCGCTTTTGTCAATCCCGGAGACGGAGTCCTTGTTCCCAATCCGGGTTATCCAACATATACATCGGTAAGCCAACTCGCCGACGCTACAATTTACAAGTATGACCTTACGGAACAAACCAATTGGGAACCCGATTTTGATGCACTTGAGCAATTACCTTTGGACAAAATAAAACTAATGTGGGTAAATTATCCTAATATGCCCACAGGACAACGTGCAACAAAAAAATTGTTTGGGCAACTTATAGATTTCGGCCGTCGCCACAATATTGTAATCGTAAACGACAACCCCTACAGTTTCATTCTCAACGACAAGCCATTAAGCATATTCTGCATTGATGGTGCAAAAGAAATTGCCATAGAAATGAACTCTTTAAGCAAGTCTCACAATATGGCCGGTTGGCGCATCGCCATGGTAGCATCAAATAAGCAATTCATAGAATGGATTTTAAGAGTAAAATCAAATATTGACTCCGGGCAATTTCGTCCGATGATGCTCGCAGCAGCTCAAGCTCTGAAATGCGACCAAGCATGGTATGACGAGATAAATACAACATATCGCCAACGTAGAAACATTGCAGAACAAATCATGAATACCATCGGCTGCAAGTATGATCCCGGACAAATGGGATTGTTCTTGTGGGGAAAAATTCCTGACAATGAAAAAGATTCCGAAACTTTATCGGAAAAAATATTGAATGAAGCACGGGTATTCATCACCCCGGGATTTATATTCGGCAGCAATGGAAATCGCTACATAAGGATTTCATTATGCGCCACTGAAGATCGTATGAATGAAGCTCTTAACAGAATTAAGAATATAAAATCGAATAATCAATAAACAAAAATATAACAATTATGGAAGATTTAAGACCTATAGTAAGCGAAGGCCAAATCGGCCGCCCAATCGTAATAGCAGGACCATGCAGTGCCGAAAGCGAAGAACAAATATTAACCACCGCCCGGTCCCTTGCCGAATATGGAATAAAAATTTTTCGTGCCGGAATATGGAAACCCCGCACTAAACCCGGTGGTTTTGAAGGTGTGGGCGAAGTAGGACTTGAATGGTTGATGCGTGTAAAAAAAGAAACCGGAATGCTTGTGTGCACCGAAGTCGCCAATAAATCACACGTTGAAGCTGCATTAAAAGCCGGGATTGATATGTTATGGATAGGTGCCCGAACTTCGGCCAATCCATTTGCCGTACAGGAAATAGCCGACAGCCTTGCAGGAACCGACATTCCTGTAATGGTAAAAAACCCTGTCAACCCAGACCTTGAATTGTGGATTGGAGCCTTACAACGCATTTACAATGCCGGCATACACCGCCTCGCAGCAATCCACCGTGGATTTACAGTGTATGGCAAACATTTGTACCGTAATATGCCACAATGGCATATACCTATAGAATTACATCGCCGCCTACCCGGATTACAAATCATATGCGACCCATCACACATGGGTGGCAAACGGGAACTTATAGCTCCATTATCACAACAGGCTCTTGATATGGGTTTCGATGGGCTTATCATCGAATCACATTGCGACCCTGACTGTGCCCTTAGCGACAAAAGCCAACAAATCACGCCCGATGTGCTTAATTTTATACTTAACACTCTTGTGGTTCGGGAAAACACCCAATCGACAGAAAGTCTTGCTTTGTTGCGCCAACAAATAGACCAAATTGATAATGATCTCATAGAAATTCTTGCAAAACGTATGCGAATTTCACGCGAAATCGGCCAATACAAAAAAGAACACCGTATGCAAATAGTCCACACCGACCGTTATGATGACATCCTTAAATCTCGTCGTAAATTGGCCGAGGAACTTGGCATGAGTGGGAATTTCATGCAAACCATTGTCGAAGCAATCCACGAAGAATCGGTGCGTCAACAAATCGAAGTTTTGAACAATCGTACAAAATAATAATCAGAAATGAAAATTCTTATTTTGGGCGCAGGAAAAATGGGGTCATTCTTTTGTGATGTCCTTAGTTTCAAGCACGAGGTTGCCGTCTATGACAAAAATCTCGACAAATTACGTTTTACATTCCATGCCCTGCGATTTTCTTCACTCGAAGAAATCGGCGATTTTAAGCCCGATTTGCTTATTAATGCCGTCACTGTAAAGCATACTATTGATGCTTTCAACGAAGTGTTGCCGTTATTGCCCGACGGATGCATAATATCCGACATTGCATCGGTAAAGAACGGGTTACCCGATTTTTACCGAAATTGCGGACACCCATTTGTCAGCACACATCCAATGTTTGGCCCTACATTTGCCTCGCTTAGCAATTTGGCAAATGAAAATGCCATTATTATAGCCGAAAGCGACCATTTGGGAAAAGTGTTCTTCAAAGACTTATATAACGATTTACATCTAAATATATTTGAATACACATTCAAGCAACACGACGAAACCATTGCATTTTCGTTATCGGTTCCATTCGCAAGCACACTTGTCTTTGGGAGCGTGATGAAGCACCAAGAAGCTCCGGGTACTACTTTTAAGCGACATATGACAATAGCCCGCGGATTGATGTCGGAAGATGATTATCTGTTGCAAGAAATATTGTTTAACACATATACCACAGGGCAATTACAAAAAATTCAACAACAACTTGCCAGGCTCCAAGTTATCATAGAAAAAAGAGACTGTGTATCTATGAAGAATTTCCTTGATGAAGTGCGTGAAAATTTAAAGTAATACTACTCAACACACTTTTACATCAGGAGTATATTCGACAGTTGTCGAATATACTCCTGATGTTTTCATATTTGTGAAATTGACTTGAATTACCTAATTTAGCAATAGAAAACATCAAAAAATATGGATAGCGTAAAATTACTGATCGACGAGTTACGCCAAGAACTCAATGAAAACAATTATAAATATTATGTCCTGAATGCACCAACAATGTCGGATAAAGAATTCGACGAAAAGATGGCAATGCTTGAACGCTTGGAAAAAGAAAATCCGCAATACTTTGATCCTTGCTCGCCAACTCAACGTGTAGGCAGTGATATTACAAAATCATTTAAACAAGTGGTACATGAACGCCCTATGTTATCACTGTCCAACACTTACTCGGTTGATGAAGTAACCGAATTCATTAATCGCATAAAGAATATGCTCGGAGACGAACAGTTCCAAATTGTAGGAGAAATGAAATTCGATGGTACATCAATTTCTATTATATATGAAAACGGACGTATGTTAAAAGCCATAACACGTGGCGATGGCGTACAAGGCGATGATGTTACCGACAATGTAAAAACAATACGAAGCATTCCGTTGCAATTAAGAGAAGGAAGCGGCTACCCTGCCCGCTTTGAGGTGCGTGGTGAAATTTTAATGCCTTGGACCGTGTTTGAAGCACTGAATAAGGAACGTGAATATAATGAGGAACCACTTTTTGCCAATCCTCGCAATGCTGCTGCAGGTACATTGAAATTGCAAAATTCGGCAGAAGTGGCTCGTAGGAAACTTGATGCATACCTGTATTACTTGCTTGGAGACAATCTCCCATACGACAACCATTACGACAATTTAATGGCTATGAAACAATGGGGGTTCAAAGTCTCAAACGCCATAAAATTACTTAACAACATTCAAGAAGTAGAACAATTCATATCATACTGGGATATAGAACGCAAGCATCTTCCAGTAGCGACCGACGGACTTGTATTTAAAATCAATTCACTGCGACAACAACTCAATTTGGGATATACTGCAAAAAATCCTCGATGGGCTATAGCATACAAATTCCAAGCCGAACGTGAATGTACTAAATTACAATCAGTCTCATTTGAAGTGGGTCGTTCAGGCGTAATAACCCCGGTAGCCAACCTTGAACCGGTTTTACTGTCGGGAACTATTGTAAAACGAGCATCACTGCACAACGAAGATATAATACGCAATCTCGATATACATGACGGAGATATGCTGTATGTTGAGAAAGGCGGCGAAATAATACCTAAAATAGTTGGTGTAAATCTCGAAGCACGAATAAAAGGCAGCAATCCGATTACTTTTATTACACACTGTCCGGCTTGCGGCTCGTTGTTGCAACGAGTAGAAGGAGAAGCGGCATGGGTATGCCCCAATAAATATCATTGCCCGCCACAAATCACAGGAAGAATAGAACATTTTGTGGGACGACACGCAATGAATATCGATGGTATAGGGGAAGAAGTGGCCGAACAGTTATATAATTCAGGTTTCGTAAAAGATGTTGCCGACCTTTACGAGTTAACAGTTGAAAAATTAATGCTACTTGAACGCTTCGGCTTGAAATCAGCACAACGTATAATTAACGGTATCAATGATAGTAAAAACGTACCTTTTGAACGTGTGGTTTTTGCATTATCAATTCCATACGTCGGTGAGACAGTGGCAAAAAAACTTGCTTATGCATCAAAAGATATTGACAACATGATGCAAATGACCACTGAGCAACTATCTGCCATTGATGAAATAGGTGAGAAAATTGCACAAAGCGTGGTTGATTTCTTTGCGATAACCGAAAACCAAGAAATTGTAGAACGCTTGCGCAATGCCGGAATACAGATGCATATAAATGAAAATACTGCGATAACCAAGTCTGTAATCTTATCGGGCAAAACCATAGTAATAAGCGGAGTTTTTAACTTGCACTCTCGTGATGAATACAAACAACTGATCGAGGCCAATGGCGGGAAAAATTCAAGTTCAATATCTTCAAAAACAACATTTGTACTTGCCGGTGAAAACATGGGACCGGCAAAACTTGAAAAAGCCCATAAATTAGGAATTAAGATAATCAATGAACAGGAATTTCTTTCCATGCTAAATCAAGATGAACAATAAAGAATTGTTTTACATTAAAAAAATAGCACCTTAATATTTTAAATATAGTTAAACATTTAATTTTATTGGCCATACGATTTGTTGTTTCAAATATTACTTGTACCTTTGTGCAAGTTTTTCATGGTATTAGATTTAAGGTAAAAAATATTTGTCGTGATGACAAGTATTTTTTATTTGTAGATACTCCAAATAAACTATTTACAAACTTAGTGGGTGAAACTGCTCTTAAAAACAAGACCGCAATTTCACCCACTATATTTTTGCTGAGAACCTATCCTCTAAGCCTCTTTCTTCTCTTTAATAATTGACACGCATATTGCTCCTATAATCAGCAAAATTCCCGCTACAACAAGCATATAAACTTCAGGAGGAACGGAACCTTCAACCGTAAATGCTCTTAATATCCATCCACCGGCTACTGCTGCCACAATTTGCGGCACACAAATTGTCCCATTGAATAATCCTAAATATGTACCCATATGTCCGCCCGACAAAGCATTTGTTAAGATTGTAAATGGCAAAGCGAGCATTGCAGCCCATGCACAACCAATCAATAAAAATGAAGCAAACAGCAAATACTGATCATGTATAAAATTAACCGATATAAAACCAATGCCGCCAAGTATCAAACTAAGCGCATATGCAAATTTCCTATTCTTAATAAATGGAATAACAGCAGCCCATATAACCGACCCTATTGCCTGCACAGCAAACAATACACCTACCCAGTTACCCGCAGCCTGATATTGCGGAGACCCGGTATCCAATAAATGATTTGCCGTCTCTGGAGCATTGAACACATTAGCGGCAATACTGCCATTGGTATATGTCCACATGAACATAAAAGCCGACCAACAAAAGAACTGAACAAGTCCTACCGTCCAAAATGCTTTAGGTGCTTTTACAAGCAGTTTAAACATATTCACTTTCTCGGTTTCGCTGTCTTTGGCTATGCCATGATATTCGGCATATTCCTTCGGTGGAATTTCTTTAACCTTAACTGTAGTGTATATTACACACAATATTAATATTGCCGCACCTATATAAAAAGAATATATAACCGAATCGGGAACAGTACCGGCTTTATCGGCAATATTGCTTATTCCTATCCATGTGAAAATGAACGGGAACAAATAACCCACAAGGCTTCCGGCATTACACAAAAAACTTTGAATAGAGTATGCCAAACCTTTCTGCTTTTCATTCACCATATCTCCCACCATCATCTTAAACGGTTGCATGGCAACATTGATTGAAGTATCCAAAAACATAAGTGATAACAACCCGAACACCATGGCCATCGACACCGACATTCCGAAACTGCCCGCATTTGGCAACAAGCACATTACAATCACTGCTACCAATGCCCCTATAAACAGATATGGAATACGGCGACCGAATCTGCACCATGTTTTGTCGCTTAACACCCCTATTATAGGCTGCACAATTATGCCCATCAACGGAGGCAATATCCAAAAATAACTCAAATCGTGCGGATCAGCCCCAAGTGTAGAAAAAATACGACTGATATTGGCACTTTGCAAGGCGTATGCAATTTGTACGCCAAAAAATCCGAAACTAATATTCCAAAGTTTCCCGAAACTTTGGTCTGGTAAAGTCTTCATGCAAATAAGTGTAATATTATTAGGTTTTATTATTCGCTTTCTTTTTTAAGCCATGCTATCTCTTCCGGCCACAAATCAATATTGGGAGTTTCGAGTACAAGCGGAATATCATTAAATCGCTCATCCTTCATTAACAGTTCAAAAAATTCTTTTCCAAGCATACCTTTACCTATCGATTCATGCCTGTCAACTCGTGAAGCAAGCCCCTTTTTTGTGTCATTTAGATGCATGGCACGCAAATATTTGAAACCTATTGTTTCTTCAAATTCTTTCCAAACGGTATTATATGAATCTTTTGACGAAAAATCATACCCGGCAGCAAAAGCATGACACGTGTCGATGCATACTCCCACTCTTGATTTATCTTCTACTTTATCAATTATCTCAGCCAAATGTTCAAACTTGAAACCTACATTAGTTCCCTGTCCGGCTGTATTCTCAATAACAGCCGTAACACCCGAAGTTTGTTCAAGTACAATATTTATTGATTCGGCTATACGATTAAGGCACTCATCTATCGATAATCCATTTAAATGACTCCCGGGATGAAAATTAAGCAATTTCAACCCTAGAATCTCACATCTGTGAAACTCATCCAAAAAAGCATCGCGAGAAATCTGTAACTTTTCGATATCAGGATGCCCCAAATTTATGAGATAACTATCGTGAGGCAATATATAATCGGGAGTAAAACCATATTCCTCACAATTCGCTTTAAACTTATCTATTGCCTGTGGCTTTAATTCAGCAGATTTCCAACGTGACGGGTTACGAGTGAAAAGTGCAAAACTAAGCGCACCTATGTCATGCGCATTTATGGGAGCTTTATCCACTCCCCCTTCGACGCTCACATGAGCACCAATGTATTTCATCATAGGTTTATGTTTATATTTAATAAAAGATTGCCAATGCATGAATAACTATTACACATACATCATGCCTGTTGCAAAGGTAGGCAATTTTGACAACAAAATTACATCTTTAAATAGAAATCTTTTGTCAAATCAATATATTGCGACGTGTATTCATGGTGATTTTCTTTCTCAATTTGCAACTCATCGACAATCGTTTCACATGGCTCATCCCCAATTTGCCATAATATGCGTTTGAATTTGGCATTTGGTTTCGGACGGACAAATGTCTTCCTGCATATATGCAAATTATTTAATGACACTAAACTTGTAATATCATTATCAGCCTCAAACGGTGTTATTATACATATGCCGCCTCCCGGAACAAGAATCGATGCTGCTTTACTTATCAGCAAGTCATATGTCAAAGTTTTGCAATGCCTTGCAATCATCCGGCTGTTGTCCGGCGGCAAAATTCCGTTGGAAAAATATGGCGGATTTGATACTATAAGATCATATTTACACCGCGGCGTGTATTCTGAAAAATCTGCATTGATGACCGAAATGCGATCAGCCCATGGAGAATTGGCTACGTTATGAGCAGCCTCCTCACTTGCCGCATAATCAATTTCAATGGCATCGATTACAGCTTCATTATTACGCTGTGCAACCATGAGTGAAATAAGTCCCGTTCCGGTTCCGACATCAAGCACTTTCCGCGCATTCCGCACATCACACCACGCCCCAAGTAATACCCCATCGGTACCCACTTTCATAGCGGCAAGGCTGTTTCTTACACTGAATTGCTTAAAATTAAAAATAAAGTTTTTCATATAATAAAAATATCGAGTAGGATAAAAACACGAAAACGCATTTTTAACCTACTCGATAAATATCAAGACTTTATCAAATCATTTATTTAACCTCATCAGGGTCTTGTCCCCATTGCTGACGAGCCAAACGACGATAATTGTTATAACGCCATTGAGCATTCTTCTTCGCTTCGGCAAAAAGCTCCTCAGCCTCGGCAGGATATTGCTTCATAACCGACGCATAACGCACTTCACCCTTCAAGAAAGCTTCAAAGTTATCCCAATTAGGTTCTTTGCTATCAAGCGTGAACGGGTTCTTGCCTTCTTTCTCAAGGTCGGGATTATAACGCCACAAGTGCCAGTAACCGCATTCCACGGCTTTAGCCTCCTCGGCTTGAGATTTACCCATACCTACCTTCAAACCATGGTTTATACATGGTGCATATGCAATGATGATTGACGGACCGTCATAAGCCTCGGCTTCCCTGATAGCCTTAAGGGTCTGTGCATTATCGGCACCCATTGCTATTTGTGCGCAATATACATAACCATAGGTCGATGCAATCAAGCCAAGATCTTTCTTGCGAATACGTTTGCCCGATGCTGCAAATTTGGCAATTGCACCAAGCGGTGTTGCCTTAGATGCCTGACCACCGGTATTGGAATATACTTCGGTATCAAGCACCAATACATTCACATTCTTACCGGAAGCAAGTACATGGTCGAGACCGCCAAAACCTATATCATAAGAAGCACCATCACCACCGATAATCCAATGAGAACGTTTTACCAAGTAATGGCCAAGCTCATTAATTTGTTTGCATATAGGATTATCACAACCTTCTATTGCAGCAAGAATCTTATCGGCAAGTTCGCGGCTCTTATCGGCATCCTCTTTATATTCAAGCCATTCCGAGAACAAAGCCTTTATTTCATCTGTCGTGCAATCGCAAGCAAGGGCTTCTTTAACCTTGTTTTCAAGGCGAATGCGCATCTTATCATATGCGAGGTGCATACCAAGTCCAAATTCACAGAAATCCTCAAACAATGAGTTTGCCCATGCAGGACCATGACCCTTTTCGTTTGTTGTATAAGGAGTGGAAGGTACCGATCCCGAGTAAATAGAGCTACATCCTGTAGCATTTGATATTATTTCACGGTCACCAAACAATTGCGAAATCAATTTCACATAAGGTGTTTCACCACAACCCGAGCAAGCACCCGAGAATTCAAACAAAGGTGTAGCAAATTGCGAATTCTTTACATTTGATTTAATATCCACAAGACTTTGCTTGCTGCTCACGTTTGCTACGCAGTAATCCCACTTCGACTGATTGCCTGTTTCTGTTTCAAGCGGTTTCATCGTCAAAGCCTTTTCTCCCTTCTTACCCGGGCATACATCAACACAGTTACCGCAACCAAGGCAGTCAAGGTCGTCAACTACTTGAGCGAATTGCATTCCTGCAAACATCTTTCCAATAGCTGGTATTGTTTCTCCTTCCTTGAACGGAGATTTAGCAAGTTCTTCGGCCGTGAATACAAACGGGCGGATTGCAGCGTGTGGACAAGCATAGGCACACTTGTTACACTGGATACAGTTTGCAGGATTCCATTCAGGCACGAATGTCGAAACACCGCGCTTTTCATATTTAGCGCTACCGGGTTCCCAAGTACCGTCGGGATTGACAGTAAACGCAGAAACAGGAAGCAAATCGCCATCTTGGGCATTAATCGGCCTTACGATATTGCTGATTACAGCAGGAACATCGTCAGTAGCCGGAGTTTCAATTTCAAGGTTAGACCAAGCTGCATCTACAGCAAGTTCTTTATATTCACCACCACGATCAACTGCTGCATAATTCTTATTTACTACATCTTCACCTTTCTTCCCGTATGATTTTACAATGAATTTCTTCATTTGCTCTACGGCAAGCTCAACAGGGATCACACCTGTGATACGGAAAAATGCCGATTGAAGGATTGTATTGGTACGATTACCAAGACCTATTTCTTGTGCAATCTTAGTTGCATTGATATAGTAAACCTTTATATTATTATCGGCAAAATATTTCTTGACTTTATTTGGCAAGTTCTTTACAAGTTCTTCGCCTTCCCATATCGTGTTCAACAAGAATGTACCGTTCTTCTGCAAGCCGCGGGTTACATCGTACATATGCAAATATGCCTGAACATGGCAAGCCACAAAATTCGGTGTTGTTACCAAATATGTAGAACGGATAGGTTCATCACCGAAACGCAAGTGCGAGCAAGTGAAACCACCCGATTTCTTGGAGTCGTAAGCAAAATATGCCTGACAATATTTATCGGTATTTTCACCTATGATCTTAACCGAGTTCTTATTTGCACCGACAGTACCGTCGGCACCAAGACCATAGAATTTGGCTTGGAACATACCCTTTGACCCAAGAGCAATTTCTTCTTTTTGAGGAAGCGAAGTAAATGTAACGTCATCTACTATGCCGATTGTAAATTGATTTTTCGGCATAGCGGCAGCAAGGTTTTCATATACCGCAAGTATTTGAGCCGGAGTAGTATCTTTTGAGCCAAGGCCATAACGTCCGCCAACAATAACCGGGGCATTTTCCACGCCATAGAAGCAATCTTTTACATCAAGATACAGCGGTTCGCCTGTAGCACCGGGTTCTTTTGTACGATCCAATACTGCAATGCGCTTTGTCGAAGCAGGAACAGCAGCAAGGAAATGTTTAGCACTGAACGGACGATACAAGTGTACGGCAACAAGACCAACTTTCTCACCTTTCTCGGTCAAGTAATCGATTGTTTCACGTATTGCTTCGGTAACAGAACCCATGGCTATTATTACACGGTCTGCATCGGGTGCACCGTAATAATCAAACAAGCCATATTTACGTCCTGTAATTTCAGCAATCTTATTCATGTAATCTTCAACAATGGCTGGAACTGCATTATAATATTCATTGCTCGATTCCCTGTGTTGGAAGAATACGTCAGAATTTTCAGCCGTACCGCGGGTAACAGGCTTATCGGGATTCATTGCCCTGTGACGGAATTCGGCCAATGCCTCTTGGTCAACGAGCGGAGCGAGATCTTCATTGTCAAGAGCCTCTATTTTTTGTATTTCATGCGATGTGCGGAAACCATCGAAGAAGTTAACAAACGGCACACGCGACTTTATGGTAGCCAAGTGGGCAACGCCTGCCAAGTCCATAACTTCTTGTACCGATCCTTCGCAAAGCATTGCGAAACCTGTTTGACGCGTGGACATTACATCCTGATGATCGCCAAAGATACACAACGCATGAGAAGCAAGCGTACGAGCCGACACATGGAATACACATGGCAGCAACTCACCTGCGATCTTATACATATTAGGTATCATTAACAACAAACCTTGCGAAGCGGTGTAGGTTGTGGTTAATGCTCCTGCCTGCAATGAACCGTGAACAGCTCCGGCCGCACCACCTTCCGACTGCATTTCCTGCACGCACACTGTTTCACCGAAAATGTTCTTTCTACCGGCGGCAGCCCATTCATCGATATGTTCTGCCATGGTTGAGGATGGCGTAATAGGATAAATTGCAGCCACTTCGGTAAACATATAGCTTACATGAGCCGCAGCCTGATTACCATCACAAGTCAAGAATTTTTTTTCTTTACCCATAATAATAGTGTTAAATAATATTTTTCATTACTGTATTTTGATGTCAAATGTTATGTCATGGCTAAGAATTTAATTCCACAAGAATATAAAAGCCAATACCAAACTTTACCATATCTTTCATACAGTTTTGATACTTGTTTTTTGTATGGCGAAATTAATCATTTTTATTACGCCGTCAAAATTATTTCATAAAAAATAACCGCAACATAAAGTGGTGCAGAGGCTTTTATCACAAACCTCTGCACCACTTTATGTTATCTACTATAATGAACCCATGCATCGGGATAGTCATCGGCAATTGCATATTTCAATTTCATTAGTTCGTTAACCGAATTTCCAGTTGCGACATACACCCTGTATTTGCCGTTTTTTGCCAACACCTTATAAGTGTAATTACCGCTTTGACCGGCTATGAACTTATCGGCTTCAGCTTGCGACAACACCGAACAAACTATCAGAAAATATTTGTCATTATCAACAACCGAACCGCCACCGCTTTTGTACCCTCTGACAACAACACTATCGGTATCACGAGGCGGTAATGATATAGCTAGTTCTTTTACTTCCGACACATAAGGGAAAGCCCCTTCCGAAGATATTCCAAATGTACTCATGCTTGCATATTCCTGTTGTCCTTTTTTGTTGGAAATCGGAGTTGACAAAACAAATGAAAGCACAAGCAGCACCAATATCGATGCGGCTATCTTCAAATAATCTTTATTCAGCGAAAACCGCCAATTCCCATCTATCTTATCTTTCCCTGGTAATTCTGCAGCACAAAGCGGACGCATCGAGAACGAACCTATACCATAAAAATCATAAACATTTGCACGCCTCGGCACAAATACTATATTTTTATTTTTAATTTTAAAAATACCTATCGAACCAAAAGAGAGTTCCCCTTCCACGCTTAACTGCTTATGGAAACTTGCAACACTCTCACTTATTGCATCATTTGCCACGCCGAACGCACACCCTTCTTTGCGCATTATCGAACCGGCAAGCAAACCATCGTTATGAATTAACTCTCCGTTAAACGAAATTTGTCGTTCGGGCCTATGCCAATTAATACCATCGGACTCACAATATGCCGAATCATATCGGGCAATAAATGCACCAAATCCGGGCACAATCACACAATCATGCCCTGCCATAAGATACTCTATATGCTCCAATATCGAAATCATATTACAAATGTAGCAATTTTTCACAAAACAGGCAAAAATTTCACCTCGCTTAATCAATCTTTTTCCAAAAAAGATTTTGCCACCGATTCGTCCACCCCATGTTCCATTGCAATTTCCACATCCCGTCGTGCCGCATCATTCTCAAACCTCAAGCGATTAAGCTTTGCCCTCAACAAATAAAGGAAACCATTATGCGGATCTGTTTCCAACGCATTCCGTATATCGGCCTCTGCATTATTCAACTGTTTTAAAGCCAAATAACATTCTGCCCTGTTGGCCAAAGCATTAATCGACGGACGCTCTTTGATAATAATACCATAATTTTCTATAGCCTTCGAATAATTACCGTTCGCCTTATTCCACATAGCAAATCCGTTATATGCAAAATATGAATTAGGACTTATATCTTTTATTTTTTGGAAATCGGCTTCGCTTTTCTCCATCTGCTTCTTTTCAAGAGCCAAAATACCTCGATTATACAATGCTTCTATATCGTTACCGTCCAATTCAAGCACTTTGCTGTAATCGGAATACGCTTTGTCGATACTGTCCATATCCAAATACAACGAAGCCCGGTTTTTCAATAAAGTCACAGCATTAGGGGTCATAAACAAAGCAATTGTATAATTCTTCAATGCATCTTGCCACTTGCCCTGATAACGCTGCACAGTTGCAAGGTTCGACAACAAAAGGGAAGTATTTTGATTATCGGGTTCAACCCTTAATGCTTGCTGTATAAAGTATTCTGCTTTTTCCCATTCATGACCACCAATATAAAATTCGGCCGAATCCACCAAGGAATAATACCACTTTCCAGCGGCACACACAATAAATGTAGTAAAAACCATTAATACTATGACAAACCTCTTCATTTCAATAAATCCACATAAATATCCACAAAAATACCGCTACATTACCAATTAACATAGCACTATTTTCGATATTTTACTAATTTTGTAAATATTTTTGACTATGCAGAAATTTACAAACACCCTATTGGTCATATTATTGGCTTTTTATGCATTATCATGCAACAACGACATCCCCGACACAAAAAAGGGCAACACTGTGTCGAGAACCGTTCTTGTTTATATGATAGCAACAAATAACTTGTCGAATTACAGCTATGACGACATAGCCGAAATGATTACAGGCATGGCACAAGTCACCACCGATGGCGGCAACCTGCTCCTTTATGAAGTTTCATATAACAGCTACCCGACATTATATGCCATAACCGGCACAAATGGCACACCGGAAAAGCAAGTCATAAAAACATATCCGGCAGACATACGCTCCACTACTGCAACACGAATGGCCGAAGTCATAAACGACACACGAGATTATGCACCGGCAAACAGCTATGGCCTCGTACTATGGTCACATGCCGATGGTTGGGTAAAGGCGTTTGAACCTGAAGAAAGAACCATTTCACGAGATACGTTCAAACCTCTTGACTTCGGAATAGATTATAATGAAAAAATGCCGATTACCGAACTTGCAAAGGTCTTGCCCAACAATATGTTTGATTTCATTTATGCCGATGCCTGCTACATGGGATGCATAGAAATCGCTTACCAGCTACGAAACAAGACCAGATATTATATTTCAAGCCCGACCGAAACTATGGCAACAGGAATGCCATATGACGAAAATGTTCCTCTTTTTTTTGAAGAAACCATCAACCTTGTCAAAGTGTGCCAAAACACTTATAATTATTATGCCTCAAGAGGCAGTTATGCCACCATTTCACTTGTTGATTGCTCTAAACTCGAACCTATTGCCGAAGTATGTCATAAAATACATCAGAAAACAAATGTTACAGCAACAACTGATGGATTACAGTATTATAACCGCAATAGCAAGCCAATATTTTTTGATTTCCTGCAATACACCAAATCTTTGGCGACACAACAAGAAGCCGAGGACCTTTATAACACAACCTGCAATGCCGTAATATACAAAGCAGCCACCACAAAATTTTCTTCATTAACAATCGACCCTGATAATTATTCGGGGCTATCAACATATATTTTAGGCACATCGCCTACAAACGAATATTATTACACCACCCTCGATTGGTATGACAGGGTATATAACTAATTATTTATAACTTATGCTTTTAAACAATATTATTTCATTTATTGCCGACCCGATTATCAACAACAAAGAGGTCGCTGATTCCATAAGCAACGAATTGAAATCGTCGGCATCAAAATTGTCATCTCTTTCTTTTGATGAAATAATCCAAAAATTAGTAGATGGCGCGGTTGACATAGGAATGCGCATACTCATAGCAATAGTTGTATTCTATATAGGCAAACTTATCATCAACAAAATTCACACTATCGTGAAAAATGTCATGATAAAACATAGTCTTGATAAATCACTCACCACATTTGTGCTAAGTCTTGTCAAGATCACTCTGCTATTTGTCCTTATAGTTTCCGTAATAGGCATACTTGGCATTGAAACAAGTTCATTCATTGCAATTTTTGCCTCGGCAGGTGTTGCAATAGGCATGGCATTAAGCGGCACTTTGCAAAATTTTGCCGGCGGAGTGCTCATTTTATTTATAAAACCTTATAAAATCGGTGATTACATAGAATTTGGCAATTACCAAGGAACGGTAAAAGAAATACAAATCTTTAACACAATCCTCAACACCCCCGACAATAAGTCAATAATAATCCCCAACGGAGGATTGTCCACAGGAACCATCAATAATTACTCAAAAGAAGAATATCGCCGATTAAGCTGGGACATATCGATTTCTTATGGCGATGATGTGGATGTAGCCAGAAAAGTCGCACTCGACATTTTACGTGCCGACGACCGTGTCGTAATAAAATACCGTGAAGACGACCGTGAAATGCGACAAAACAGAAATGAACTTGCCAAAGACGAAAAAATGCAAGAAATCGTAAATAAGATTGAGCATAAGAAAACTTGGATCAAGCGCATATTTAGCAGAAAATCCAAAATACAAGCCGATGTGGAAAAATGGAAAGAAGCACAAGCTGAAAAAATTGAAGCAAAAATACCAAAAGTTGACTGTTCACCTTCAGTATTTCTCACTTCACTTGCCGACAGCAGCATTGTTGTAACAATCAGGGCATGGACTCGGTCGGAATTCTATTGGTCGGTTTTATATGACGTGAATGAAAAAATATACAAAGAATTTCCCAAAAACGGACTTAGTTTCCCGTTCCCGCAAATGGACATACACGTCACACAATCCAATTAACGTGTTTTTTTATTTTATCCAAAATAAATTTGACGAAACATAAAATAATGGAAATTTCAACCAGTCGCTGAAAATAAATTAGGCACTTTAATAGTTAAATACAGAAACTCTGCGTATATTTGCGTAACAAAAAATATAGGCAGGGTTTCTGTTTTCATAAGCACACATTTGTACGAAGAAACATACACCGACCCTGACAACGTTTTTCTTCCATTTGTGTACAGTAGTGACACATGATAAAGAAGAATTAAGTATATAACGACCTGCCGGAGCGCAAGCCGTTTCTTTGAAACGCACGGTATCAACCATTACGAGGACAATGCGACTTTCTTATTTTTATCATCTCACATCGTCATGCCGTAACTTTACCCCCGTTTCTTTTATCTTGATAAATAAAAAACAACATAAATGATAAGTAAATGGAATTACTTACCCTTTACAACCGAACAAACATCCATAGCGACCGACTTGGCTTCGCACTTACGCAACTGCTACCCGATAAGTCGCTTACTCGTACTGCGAGGGATAAAATCTTTAGAGGAAGCTGACAGATTCCTCAATCCCTCTATGTCCGACTTGCATGACCCGTTTCTCATGCAAGATATGGATAAGGCTGTAAACAGGCTTAATAAAGCCATGGGGGCAAAAGAAAAAATCTTAATTTATGGCGACTATGATGTAGATGGTACCACATCGGTTGCTTTGGTTTACAGGTACCTGCAAAATTATTATTCCAATGTGGAATACTACATCCCTACCCGCTACGAGGAGGGATATGGCATTTCCAATAAAAGCATCGACTATGCCGCAAGCATAGGCGTATCGCTTATTATTGTCCTTGACTGTGGAATTAAAGCAGTTGAAGAGGTTAGTTATGCAAAAACCAAGGGCATAGATTTCATCATATGCGATCACCATGTTCCCGACGATGTATTACCCGATGCAACAGCAATACTGAACCCGAAACTTGAAGGCAATTCCTATCCGTTTAAGCACTTGTCGGGCTGTGGCGTAGGTTTCAAATTTATGCAGGCATTTGCCATAAGCAACGGCCTGTCAAGCATGTTTGAACTTGACAGTTTGCTCGACCTTGTCGCTGTAAGCATTGCTGCCGATATAGTTCCCATTATAGGAGAAAACCGTGTTTTGGCTTATTATGGACTCAAACGCATAAATTCCAATCCTAACATGGGATTACGCAGCATAATAAAAATATGCGGACTGACGAATAAAGAAATTACAATCAGCGACGTAATATTCAAAATAGGTCCTCGTATCAATGCCTCGGGACGTATGCAATCGGGCATCGAGGCTGTGGAATTACTTGTATCCAAAGATGCCGTTGACGCATACCGCAGGGCAAAAAACATCGACCAATACAACAAAGACCGTAAAGAACTGGATAAACGCATCACAGAGGAAGCTAACGACATCCTTGAAAAACGTGGAGAAATCACTTCATCAAAAAAATCGATAGTCATATATAATAAAGGGTGGCATAAGGGTATAATTGGCATAGTCGCTTCCCGGTTAACCGAACTTTACTATAAACCTGCAGTAGTCCTTACACTGACCAACGGACTTGCTACAGGGTCGTCACGTTCAGTAAGGGGATTTGACATATACCGGGCCATCGACTCCACTCGCGACCTGCTTGAAAATTTTGGCGGACATACCTATGCCGTGGGGCTATCGTTGAAAGAAGAAAACATCCCGGAATTTACACGAAGGTTTGAACAATATGTCACAGAAAACATCACCCCTGAGCAATTGACACAAACAATCTCGATTGATTGTGAAATTGCTTTCAACGACATAAATGCCGACTTGTTGCATTATCTACGGCTGTTAAATCCGTTCGGGCCGGGAAATCAAAGGCCTATTTTTGCAAGCAAGCACGTTAAGGACTATGGTACAAGCAAATTGGTTGGCCGTAATCTTGAACATATAAAACTCGAACTTATCGATAATTCATCGAGCCGTGTATTGAATGGCATTGCATTCAACCAAGCCGACAAGTTTGAATATATCAAATCGGGCAAGCCTTTTGAAATATGTTACACAATCGAAGAAAACAGGCATAAAGGAGGTTCTACAATACAACTTTTTGTAAAAGAAATAAAGGCAGATGATGCCAACTGAAACCGGCATTCATGGAATACTGAAAAAATACTGGGGCTATGACAAGTTTCGTGAGCTTCAGGAAGAAATCATTACATCGATACTTGATGGTAATGACACATTGGGATTGCTCCCGACGGGAGGTGGCAAATCAATAACATTTCAAGTGCCCACCCTTGCACGAGAGGGAATGTCGATTGTGGTAACCCCGATTATTTCCTTAATGAAAGACCAAGTAGATAACTTAGTGGCCAAAGGAATAAAAGCCACATATCTACATTCGGGATTATCATTAAGCGAAATGCGACGCACTCTTGACAAATGCACTTTCGGCAATTACAAATTTTTATATATTTCACCGGAGCGAATTGCGTCAGAATCATTTATCGATAAGATGCGATTTATGCCGGTAAAATTAATTGTCGTTGACGAAGCCCATTGTATATCACAATGGGGTTATGACTTCAGACCTTCATTCTTGAACATAGCACGGATACGCGAGTATTTCCCTAAGATACCCATATTGGCTCTTACGGCAACGGCTACCCCCGATGTCGTAAACGACATTATGGAAAAACTTAAATTTGCAAACGGCAAAGTTTTTTCAAAAAGTTTTGCCCGTAATAATTTAGTTTATGTAGTCAGGAAAACCGACGACAAAATTGCTCAACTTGTAAATATATTGAAAAAAGTCCCCGGTTCGGGAATCATATATGTGAGAAGCCGAGCAAGAACAAAACAAATTGCCGAAGAATTAATCCGTAACGGCATTACTGCCGATTTTTATCATGCAGGACTTGAAAATACCGACAAATCGGACCGACAAAACAAATGGAAATCGGGAGAAACTCGCATAATGGTAGCCACCAATGCCTTCGGTATGGGAATAGACAAACCTAATGTACGGATTGTCGCACACATCGATGTACCCGGCTCTCTCGAAGAATACTATCAGGAAGCCGGACGTGCCGGTCGCGACGGGAAAAAAGCATTCGTTGTTTTATTGATAAAGAACACCGATAAGGCAATTTTAAAAAAACGCATAAGCGACGCTTTCCCCGACAAGGATTTTATAAAAAATGTTTACGAAAGGGTCGGAAACTTCCTTAACGTGCCGGTCGAAGGAGGGTACAACCAAGTATATGACTTTAATTTCGTCCTATTTTGCAAAACGTTTAAATACCCCATCATTCCCACTTTCAATGCTTTGAAAATATTGACAAAATCGGGGTACATCGAATTTATTGAAGAAATCGACACTCAATCACGTGTTATTATTCTTGCAAAAAAGGAAGAACTTTATAACTTACCCGGAGACAACCCCAATCTCGACAAAGTGCTTCAAGCCATTCTTCGCACTTATTCAGGTTTATTTGCCGACTATGTGTTTATAAACGAGGATTTAATCTCATCACGTTTTAAAATTCCTGTACAAGTAATCTACGAATCACTGCTTGCGCTCACTAAAATGCACATACTTCACTATGTGCCACGTAAGCGCACACCATACATTTACTACACGACTTCTCGTGAACTGCCTAAATACATATCCATACCTCGTAGTGCATATGAAGTGCTACGAGAAAAAATGGCCAAACGCATCGATGAAATGATAAGATACGCATACAGTGAAGATATGTGTAGGGAACAAATCATAAGAACTTATTTTGGAGAAATCAACGTCAATCCATGCGGACATTGCGATTACTGTATTGCAAGGAAACAACAAGAGCAATACACCATTAAAGATGTAATTAATGGTATTATGTATATGTTATCATTGAAACAAAGGCAATTAATCGATTTCTTCGATACTTTGTCATTTTCAAAAGAAGACATCACCTCTACCCTGTCTCAATTGGTAAATGAAAATTTTGTTTCATTTAATTCTGATGAAGGTACATATTCATTACCGCAAAAATAAAAATTATGGATATTGTTGCCGAATATAGTATCAATAGCGATTTTTTCGATTATATCGAAACGCACATAAATTGTGATACTACAAAATTATTACTCTCAAAAAAAGAGCGAAATAACACTTTCGACATAAAATTTGCCATCTTGCAAATCGAATGCAAAAAGCGTGTTGCAAAAAAAATTCCCGAAATTGCGGCTTTAAAATATTTCTTATACCCATCCGCTTTATCTACCGAGCAATGTACGAGTCAAATCGTCGCGCAATTTCATGCATCATTATTATCAAACACCGAAAACATATTAGACTTGACTGCCGGATTAGGCATTGACGACTATTATATTGCCGATAAAACACATAACCTGACGGCAATCGAAAAAAATGTCCTGACCGCCGCGGCGTTACTACACAACATGAATATATATCGGAAAAACACAACTGTGATAAATAACGATGCTTGCGTCTATCTTGAATCGGCAATAAAGTCTAAACTACACTTCGATGCTGTATTCATCGACCCTGCACGGCGAGGTAAAATGAATGAACGAACATACGGACTTGCCGACTGTGAACCCGATGTATTACAAATACTGAATATGATAAAGGAGATTTCTGACACTTTATATATAAAAGCATCACCAATGCTCGACATTACTCAATTATTATCCACCGTCCCCCACCTTTCGGGCATATACGTCATAGGTGTGGATAATGAATGTAAAGAACTGCTGTTACATCTAAATCTAAAAAGCACACCCATACATAGCGATGACATTACTATCTCAACACTGAATTTTGATAATAAATCATATGCACCACAAACATTATCATTTAACTTCCGGGAATGCCGACATTTTACTGTAAATTATAACACCGGCGATATATTGCAATATTTATATGACCCCAACTGTTGCATAATGAAAAGCGGCGCATTTCCAGTTATTGCAAAAAAATATCCACAATTGCTGAAATTGGGGAAAAATGCCCATTTGTTCACTTGTGACACTTTTTTCCCCGAATTTCCCGGAAGACTATTCAATGTGATTGAAACCATTCCATTCAAAGAAAAATACATCAAACAACTTTACAAGCGATATCCCAAAGCCAATATCGCCACTCGCAATTTTAAGATTGCGGCACATGAAATCAAGAAAAAATTAAAAATACAGGACGGCGGTGATATATATATTTTTGCCACTACTGTACAAAACAAAGAACAAGTCTTGATTATCACACATAAAATATGCCAATAATACACTTTATGGCACATCTTTTGTTTTTTTGTTATATCTTCGCATTTATAATTTTATGATATGACCGAAGCCGACATTTTAAAACATCGCAGTAATATAGTTTCATTAATAAAAGACGCTAAGCTGTACGAAGCATTCTCTTCGTTTGGAACTCTGCTTAATTCAAACCCTAATTGGGATATTAATGAGGAGCTGTCAAAACTCCAAATGTCGTATAAATATATGCTTACATATATGGCTAACGGATCTTCCGACCCTCAAAAAGAGCATATATACACAGGATTGCTACTGTCGATGTATGACCTGCTTGACAGATACTGCCACAAAATATTATCGAGATATTCCCATTCGCTATATTATGCCCTCACACAAGACTTCTCGACAGCAAAAACAACATTGAAAGGATTGTGTGACATCTTTTACGAAGAATACGAAAAATATAATTTGTATAGCAGCATACCCGACAACGAAAAAGATAGCAGCAAAGTCATAGAATTGTCCGGTAATATGGAAAAAGCCGAGATCAAGTTGTTTAACTATGTGTGGGTTACATTTCGTCCGAGTACCGAGGAATTATCGATATTAAAAAATTTAATGACATCGGACAATACTCCAACGAGCCTTAAACAACTTTTGGCATCGGCAATCTTATTAAATATCAATCATTCATATGACGAGCGTCTGTTGACTTTACTTTTCGATCTATATACGCATTACAACAACGAGGAAGAGCTTGCAGTACGCATGGCTTGCTGCATTTTCTTCACGCTGCACAAATATCACTATATTGCGTCTCTGTCGGAAAACATCACATCTCGATTAAAAAAATTGACCGAAGATAATAACTTCAAAGACATTATTAATATAATAGCTTTACAATTTATAAAAAGCTGTGATGCCGACAAACTCACAAAAATGGTTCATGATGAACTTATACCGGGTATAATGAATGCCGGTTCGGGATTTTTCAAAAATCTTAAAGGGAAGAAACTTGACGCAAATGATCTCGCCGAAATGGAAACGAATCCCGAATGGGAAGATTTTCTTGAAAAAAGCGGTTTTGCCAATAAAATAAAAGAATTAAACGAAATACAAATGGATGGCGGAGATGTCTTTTTGGGAACATTTTCCAAGTTGAAATCATTCCCGTTTTTCCACGATATTGCCAATTGGTTCATTCCTTTTTATTCCAACCATTCGGTCGTAGCGTCTTCTCCGATTGCCGAGAACCGATTAATCATGAATATAATATCTCATGCCAACTTCCTGTGCGACAGTGACCGATATTCGTTCTGCTTGTCGGTAAATTCTATTCCTGACAATCAACGCAATGCCATGCTTGCCCAATTCGACTCTCAAAACGAAATACTCGATGAAATTAAAAATGCCGAAATAAGCAACAATAAAATCAACCGAAAACAAGCAGTAACCAATTATATGCAAGGATTATATCGCTTCTTTAAATTATGCAATCAACGACATGATTTTGAAAATCTTTTTACGGGGAACATCCTTGATAATACTCTGCTTGCCAATACAATATGTACTACCGAAAATCTGTCGATAATAGGTGAATATTACTTAAAATACAAATATTACAATTTATCTCTTTCTTTTTTGAAAAAAGAAATTGAAATTTCCAATGACTACAACCCGAACGTATTGCAAAAAATAGGATTTTGCTACCAAAACTTAAAGATGTATAATGAAGCAATAAAATATTACTTGAAATATGACCTGTTCGACAACAATAATATTTGGAACATCAGGCATATTGCTGCTTCTTACAAAGCAATGGGAGATATCGAAAAGGCTCTTGAATTTTACTCCCGAGCCGAAACATTGTCGCCCGAAAATCTATCTATCGCTCTCAGCATAGGACACTGCTTGCTTGAATTAAACAGGATAGATGAAGCCTTGCAATACTATTTTAAAGTGGACTATCTTGAATCTTCCGGAACAAAAGCCTTACGCCCCATAGCGTGGTGCTTGTTCCTACAAAAAAATTATGCTCAAAGCAATGAATATTACTCAAAAATAATGAACACAAATCCCTCTGCTGAAGATTTTATGAATCTTGGGCACTTGAAACTGGCTTGTGGAAATATGAAAGATGCAATTACTGCATATAAAGAAAGTTTCAACTTGACAGGAGGTGATTTTTCCAAATTTGCCAACAATTTCAATGGTGACCGTAAATATCTGTTATCTTGCGGCATTTCATGTCACGACTTGGCACTCATTCTGGATATTATTCACTATAATTTATAAAGCCAAATGACCTCAAAGAAATTATTTTTTATCTTATCAATTTTGATATTCCAATTTTCTGTCATAATGAAAGCCGACAACGTATTCTTGCATGAATTCAAGACCACAAACGGACTCATCCCTTTCGATTATTTCACCAATGCCGACTTTGAACCGGCTATATTGGAAGGAATCAACGAACAAAATCAAGAAATTGCAGCAATTGTAAACCAACGTTCCACACCAACATTCGAGAACACAATCGTAGCATTGGAACGGAGTGGCAAAACTTTGAACCGCACCTTGTATGTATTTTATGCCATGCGTTCGTCAAACGCCGATGATGAATTAATGGAAATTTCCAGGAAAATGTCTCCGATTTTGTCGGAACATGGTGCCAATATCACACTTAATGAACAATTATGGAACAAAGTAAAATATGTCTATGACAACTGTGACAGGACTTTGCTTACCGGAGAAGACGAAATGCTGTTGAATAGGACTTATGAAAGTTTCGTAAACAATGGTGCCAACCTTGAAGGCGAAGACAGAGAAAAATACAGGCAATTGACCTCCGAACTCGACAGTCTTTCTCTTGCTTTCGGCCAAAATGCATTGAAAGCCATGAATGCAAACGAATTATGGCTTTCAATCAACGACCTTGACGGGCTGCCACAAAATCTTATTGATGCTGCAAAATTGGCTGCCGAAGAGAAAGGTAGAACTGATGCATACCTATTCACGACGCAAGCCCCAAGTTATCGCCCGTTCCTGCAATATTCTGCTCGCAGAGACTTGCGTGAAAAACTTTATAAGATGTACAACAGCATGTGCACCGAAGGTGAATACAACAACATCGAAAATATCAAACAAATCACCTTGAAACGTATGCAACTTGCCAACCTAATGGGGTTCAAAACATATGCCGAATACAAGCAGAAACGCACAATGGCAGGTAACCCCGAAGCTGTATATAATTTGCTTGACAGGTTACGTGAAGCATACACACCCGTCATGAATAATGAATTAAAGTCGCTTACAAAATTTGCATCAGAACTCGAAGGCAAAAACATAAAATTGCAAGCATGGGATTACAGTTATTATTCCAACAAACAAAAAGACAGTCTTTATAATTTTAACGATGAAATGTTGCGCCCATATTTCGAGCTAAACAATGTAATTAAGGGCGTTTTCGGATTGGCAACACGTCTTTACGGATTGCATTTCACACAAAATTATGACGCACAAGTCCTAACTCCCGATGTCAAAGTATATAACGTAACCGATGATCAAGGAAATTACATGGGAGCATTGTATGCCGACTTCTTCCCTCGCGCCACTAAGCGTAGCGGAGCTTGGATGACTAATTACAGGGAACAATGCATCGATGAAAATGGCAATAACATACGTCCAATCGTTTCAATAACAATGAATTTCACAAAGCCAACAGCCGATAAACCCTCATTGTTAACATTTGACGAAGTGGAAACTTTCTTACATGAATTCGGACACGCACTGCAAGGGTTGCTTGCCAACACCAAGTATGCCACACTTTCCGGAACCAATGTTTATCGTGATTATGTGGAACTACCTTCACAATTCAACGAAAATTTCTTATTGCATCGTGAATTCCTCGATACATTCGCAAAACATTATGAAACAGGAGAAACTATTCCTCAAGAATTGATAAACAAAGTAATCGCCGCTTCGCAATATGCCGCAGGATACCTATGCATAAGGCAATTAAACTTCGGATATTTGGATATGGCATACCATACCATCACCAATCCTATCGAAGACGTTTTTGCCTTTGAAGCCGATGCCATAAAAAGCGTGAAACAATTCGATGCTGCTGAAGGGTGCTTGATTTCGCCTGTTTTTTCACACATCTTCTCGGGAGGATATGCAGCAGGATACTACAGCTATAAATGGTCGGAAGTACTTGAAGCCGACGCTTTCTCTAAATTCGAGGAAGATGGTATTTTCAATCCGCAAACAGCAAAATCTTTTAAAGACAACATATTGTCAACAGGCGGAACCGAAGATCCAAAAGTCCTTTACAAGCGTTTCCGTGGAAGAGAAGCAACAATTGATGCATTATTAAAACGTGATGGGATAACCAAATAATATCTCTTGTCGATAATAAATAAGGAATTTTTTTAAATTCCTTATTTTTTTATAGTCTCAAAATTAGTACATTTGCATCTCCACTTATAGTTAGTGTAGTTTGTGTAAAAAATATGAATAACGAAATTACATCCGGGAAACAACACCTGTTGGATGAGCGATACTTAAGAATGGCAAGCATTTGGGCTGAAAATTCTTATTGTGTCCGCAGGAAAGTAGGAGCATTAATAGTAAAAGACAAAATGATTATTTCTGATGGTTTTAATGGTACACCATCGGGATTTGAAAACGTGTGTGAAGATGAAAACGGATTAACCAAACCATACGTTTTGCATGCCGAAGCCAATGCAATTACAAAAGTTGCACGCAGCAATAACAGTAGCGAAGGAGCGACATTATATATAACCGATGCCCCGTGCATCGAGTGTGCAAAACTGATTATACAAGCCGGAATAAAACGCATCGTATATTCCAAATCTTACCGCATCGACGATGGTCTTAACCTGCTAAAGCGGGCAGGCATAGAATGCGTCAGACTGCAATTACAATAACACATTAGCAAATCTTATATGAAATATAAAGATCCTTTTGTATGGATTCCTCTCGCTGTTTCTTTGGCTGTAATAGGTGGTATGCTACTCGGGGATTTGTTCTCGGGTAAACCGTACATAGTCGATTATGACCGTAAGTTAAACACCATCTTTAACCTCATAGCCGATGATTATGTCGATACAGTTACTGTCAATGATTTAGTGGAAAATGCAATTCCAAAAATACTTACCGAACTAGACCCTCACACGACATATATCCCGGCAAAAGACCTAACGGCCGTCAATGACGAACTTGAAGGCAGTTTCAGCGGCATAGGCATTTCTTTTGCAATAATTGAAGACACCATGCGTGTTACACAAGTCATCCCGGGTGGTCCATCCGAAAGAGCCGGATTATTGGCCGGAGACCGCATAATATCCATTGACGATTCTACGTTTGTAGGTCCCGGATTGAACCAAATCGATGTGCGCGACAAGCATTTAAAGGGCAAGAAAAATACCATTGTAAAATTAGGTATTAAACGTGATGGGAACTCCGAATTGCGTTCTTTCGATGTCATAAGGGGTGATGTGCCTTTAAAATCGGTTGATATCGCATATATGGTAAACAAGGAAACCGGATACATAAAAGTAAATAAATTCGGACGTACTACCTACGATGAATTCCTAAGTTCTTTGATTCTGCTGAAAAGCGAGGGTGCCAATAAATATATCATCGACCTCAGGGGAAATGCCGGAGGCTATATGGAAACTGCCATTCTCATGGCAAATGAATTCTTGCCACAAAACAGGCTCATAGTTTTTACAAAAGGCAGGGAAAAACGCAACGATTCAGAAGTATGGAGTGACGGAAACGGGTCTTTCCAAAACGATGAAATTATAGTACTCCTTGATGAATTTTCGGCAAGTGCCAGTGAAATTTTCGCCGGTGCCATACAGGATAACGATCGAGGTTTGATTATAGGTCGTCGTTCATTCGGCAAAGGTCTTGTACAACGGCAAATCGTACTCCCCGACAGCAGTGCCATAAGAATGACAATATCCCGTTATTATACACCTTCGGGCAGGTGCATTCAAAAAGATTACAAGCATGGCGAAGATAAATACAATCAAGAACTGCTCGACCGCTACAGCCACGGAGAGCTTTATAGCCAGGACAGCATACGCATCGACACAACTCAAATATTTACTACCGTAAGCGGGCGTAAGGTATATGGTGGCGGAGGCATTATCCCCGACATCTTTGTTCCTAATGACACATCGGGAATATCTTCATACTATATGAAAGTGGCAAACGCCGGACTTATACAGAAATTCGCATACAAATATGCCGACAAAAATAGAGCCGAATTAACAGGTTCTAAAGATTATATGCATATGTTGCAACTTCTTCCAAGTGATCAGGCATTACTGAACGATTTCGTTTATTATGCTTCTCGCAACGGTGTTCCAGCAAGATGGTATTACATAAACATTTCAAGCAAATTAATCACTTTGCAATTAAAGGCTCTGATCGGGCAGTACATATTTGGTGATGACGCATTTTATCCAATTCTGAACCAAGACGATAACAACATAGTAGCAGCAATCGAAGCTTTCAAAAAGCATAAAGCTGCATTCCCCATTCTGCCCGAAAATGAAAACGGAAAAAACAGCCGTTAGGCATATTATCAAAGAATTAAAACAAAACATAAAGCTCCCGGCTGAAGTAAATTCCACATTGGAAACAATTGTTTTCTCAAAAGTGGAATTATTGCCTGAATTCAAATTCAGCAAAAATATACTCATGTACCATTCTCTTGATGATGAATTTCCTACCAAGAATACAATCAAGCGTTGGGCAGAATATAAACAGATATTCCTGCCAAGGGTTAAAGGTCTCGATTTGGAACTATTGGCATACAATTCTCAATGCCTCAAAACCGGAGCTTTCGGCATTGAAGAACCCACAGGAAATAATACAATCCCACCCCAGCTTATTGATTTGATAATAGTTCCGGCAATGGCATTTGATCCCTATGGGAACAGGCTTGGCCGTGGTAAAGGATTTTACGATCGACTGCTTGCAATGACACCGGCAACACGCATCGGAGTGGGTTACGACTTTCAGATACTCGATATATTACCTGCCGATAGGCATGACATTAAAATGCACTATGTGTTTACTCCAAATTGTTCAATTCATGTTAAATAATCGATTATGGCACTGATTGACCGAAGACATAAATTAGCCGACATAATTCTCGATAATCCGTCTATAATAACCGTTTTGAATCGTTTCGACATATATCTTGGTGTAGGAGATAAAACCGTGGAACAAATTTGTTCGGGAAAACAACTTGATACCGATTTTTTTATAATTATTCTCAATACATTCGCCAATGAAGAATATTTTCCCGAAGAATTGCTGAAAAACTTTGATGTGAAATTAATCATCAACTATCTTGAATGCACCAATGATTATTACATGCATTTCATATTACCCAATATTGAAAACCATTTCAATCTATTGCTGAAACGAAGTGAAGGAAAAAATTCTAACATCGAATTGCTCCTGAACTTTTTCTTGGAAGTGAAAACCGAACTTCTAAACCGCATCAAATCCGATACCGATAAGTTGTTCTCAAATATATTAATGCTCGATTGCAACAATAATACCGTTGAGCGTTACCATTCACCTCAATTTAAGAACGAGACCGCTGACGATGCCATGGAAGACAAAATCAACGACTTGGTGAATATGTTTGTTATCCATCTCACAGGAAAATATGACACCAACTTGTGCCTGGCAGTGCTTTCGGCAATAATAAGCCTGAAAAAAGATTTGTGCCAAAACAACAGGATACGCAACAGAATATTAATGCCTATATATCACTATTTAAGCTCACAACAAGCCAATGCCTGAACTTTCTGCAATAATATTAACACACGACACTCTGCGTGCCATAGGCATTAAACATATCCTTGACACATTGTTCAATGTCAAGGCTTCAATCACTCGTGATATTAAAATCATAGCTGACAAAATAGAGCAATTTGAAATAATCATAGTAGATGAATATAATTGTCTTTCACACTTAGACTTGTTTATTCCTCAAAAAAATAAAACTATAATCCTCACCAGCACCGATGCCAACCGGTATTTTTCATGGCAGGCTATCAATAGTACCACCGATGAAAATCACATTGTGGAAGCTATTTCAGCTCTCATAAAAAACTTAACTCGCAATAATTCCACCCAAAGCGGACTTTCTTCGCGAGAAACCGAAGTATTAAAACTTGTGGCCCAAGGACACACCAACAAAGAAATAGCCGATATGCTTAACATCAGTATCAATACGGTATTATCTCATCGTAAAAATATTTCAACAAAACTTGGTATTAAAAGCGTTTCCGGGCTTTGCATATATGCCATGATGAATGGAATTATTCATTGATAAGTAAGTGAATATTCTTGCAAATACCATCAAATTACCATGTATAACATTAGCAACATCGAGAATATTAACATATTCATCGATGTCATACCTAATAATGGATTCAATTCTGCGCCTTTACCGGTTATCAATTTATGCCACACAAAAATATGCACCACGAGGTAAATAACAGGAATTATCAATGCCGCATAATGAACCCTGAGCCAAATAGAATAAAACAATGCAACAGCCACAAAACCATTAACCAAATACACAGCAGATGCAGCTTCACGTCCGATAATCACAACCGACGTGCGCTTACCTGCCTCTTTATCGTCGTCCATATCCCTGTAATTATTCACAATAAGCACATTCACCCCCATCAAACCTATCGCAACCGATGCAAGTAATACATCTGTTTGAAACAAAATTCCACTCTGAACATAATATGTAAAGTTTACAGGGATTATTCCGAAAAACAATAAAACAGCCAAATCACCTAATCCATGATATGATAACGGATATGGACCTGCACTATAAGCCAAAGCAAAAATAGCAATGAATACACCTACTGCAATAAGCCACCATCCGCCATAAGGAATTAAACAACAACCTATCGCACAAGCTAAGGCTAATGTAGCATATGTTACTACTTTTAACGTTCGTGGTTTAATGTCGCCTTCTGTCACACCTCTACGTGGTCCTACCCTGCCTTTCTTATCTGTTCCTCTTTTGAAATCATAATACTCATTTGCGAAATTTGAAACAATTTGAGCAGTTACAGCAAATAAGAAACAAAATATAGCAGGAACCAAAGAAAACTTACCATGCCATACAGCAAGCCCGCAAGCCATCACAACACCTGCTACCGAAATCGGTAATGTGCGTAAACGCGCACACTCAATCCATATTTTTACTTTCCCCATCATCTTCTAATTTATGGACAAATATAGCGAGAATTCTCCTGTTTATTTGAATTCTGCCTAAGTAGATTTTCCTGAACATTCTTTATGTGAAGGATAACTTTCCTTCAACAAGGTATAATGGTCAAACCTACTCAAATATAAGTTTAAAATATCTTGCCTATAAAATAACATAAATATAAACAGGTTATTAAACATGTCTATATACATATAATAACGGCTGTACTTTATTTGTATTTTCGTTAATTCGCAGTAATTTTGTGCATATGGAAAATATCAATAATCTCAATACTCCACTCGGACATGAGGAGCTGAAAAAATTTAAACACGAATTTTATACTTATCGTAACGGAATTATAGCCGATAGATTAAGAAGTGCAGGCGACTGCCACAAAATTATCTTTGGTCTTAATATTCCACAATTGGTTAATATAGCCAATGAATATGGGAAAAATGTTGAAACAGCCCGACTTTTATGGAACAACTCTACTTGCCGAGAAAGCAGGCTACTTGCTCCAATGCTTTTCCCAATTGAAATTATGCAATACGATGAAGCGTGCCAATGGATAGAAAATATTGAAAACATTGAAATAGCCGACAACTTGTGCCACAAATTATTAAAACGACTTAACTATGCACAAGAATTAATCATAAAATATTCAACACACGATAGCGATATATTGCGTTACACGGCGTTCCGCCTTGCAATAAACCTTATATGCATCAATGCCATAACAAATTATGAGACAATTATAAATGCTGCAAAACATGAAATGGCAAGTGATTGCAATATGACCGGACCATTATGCAAAGAAATAATTGAAGAATTTGTTCAAGAATAAAAATTTATTAGTGTCCGGTAAAACTTTTTATGTCCAATAGAAATTAGGGCTGACTTCCAAGCGAGGAAATCAGCCCTTTTC
>CALUMH010000049.1 GCA_944321685.1 uncultured Muribaculaceae bacterium | reverse complement strand
GAAAATCTTTACAAAGATATGGATTTCAATCCATTACAACGATTTCATCACCCCAAATGTCCACCCCGCCTTTTTTTGTGCTTATGGTTGAAAACAAAAAAGCAAGCATCACTGATGCTTGCTTTTTTGTAGCGGGATCGAGAATTGAACTCGAGACCTCCGGGTTATGAATCCGACGCTCTAACCAACTGAGCTATCCCGCCATCTCTTTTGCTTTTGCGAGTGCAAAGTTACAACTCTTGTTTCAAATATGCAATAGCTTTGGCAAAAAAATATTGTTTTTTTTGAGTGTGTAATTCCATATATTAAACAAGCACGATGTCGGCTGTGGGCGCATCGTGCTTGTTGTTAATGTGTTATATGTAGATTACTGTTTGCCTGAAGTTGCAACCGATGAATCGATTTTACGAACCAATCCTTGAAGTACTGCTCCCGGACCGAGTTCTACAACTTCGGTTAAGCCGTCTTTGACCATGTTTTGTATGATTTGCGTCCACTTCACAGGTGCAGTTAATTGGGCAATGAGGTTGTTTTTGATTTCCGTAGGGTCGGTATGGGGGAGTGCGTCCACATTCTGATATACCGGGCATATCGGGGTGTGGAAATCGGCTTCATTGATGGCTTTTGCCAATTCATCATGTGCCGGCTGCATGAGCGGAGAATGGAATGCTCCACCCACTTTCAGCTTGAGTGCGCGTTTTGCACCGGCTTCAAGCATCTTCGGGCAAGCTGCATCAACACCCGTAACTGTTCCTGAGATAACCACTTGGCCGGGGCAATTATAATTGGCCGGGGCAACAATGTCATCGATAGAAGCGCAAATTTCTTCTACCTTTTCATTTGGCAATGCCAAAACTGCGGCCATTGTAGAAGGAGTGACTTCACATGCTTTTTGCATAGCTTGTGCACGGGTGGCTACTAATTTTAGTCCATCTTCAAACGACAGTGCGCCGGCAGCAACAAGTGCTGAAAATTCGCCCAAAGAGTGGCCTGCAACCATATTGGGATTAAATTCATCCCCAAGGGTCTTTGCAAGTATTACCGAGTGCAGGAATATTGCAGGTTGGGTAACCTTTGTTTGCTTTAACTCATCTTCGGTTCCGGCAAACATGATGTCGGTTATGCGAAATCCGAGTATTTCATTGGCTTTTTCAAACAAGTCATGAGCCATTGCATTTTGTTCATACAAATCTTTGCCCATGCCCACAAATTGAGCCCCTTGGCCGGGGAATACAAATGCTTTCATACTCAAAATATTATATATAAGATTATATTAATATAGGCACAAAGGTAAATATTTTTAACGGCATATAATAATTATATTGGCAGAAAAACTCATATATTTGCAAACATAAATTTAACATAATAATTATATAGATTAATGATGACCGATGTTTTAGGCTTTATTCCCTTGTTTATAGGAACGCAAGAAATAATAATTATTGCCATAATTATTTTATTGCTGTTTGGTGGCAAAAAAATTCCCGAATTAATGAAAGGATTGGGTAAAGGTGTGAAAAGTTTTAAAGACGGGATGAATGAAGTTTCTGATGAGATAAACAAACCTTCATCGGGTAACCAATCGCAAAACAATAATAACTTGAAAGAAGACAAATAAAGGCTATGCCCGAGAAGCAACAAGCCGAAATGACATTTTGGGGACACCTTGATGTCTTGCGCAAAGTGTTGTTTAAAATCATTGCCGTGATAATATTGTTCACGGTAGTGTTTTTTATGTTTATGCCAACAATCTTCGACAAGGTGATTTTAGCACCTTGCCGAGGTGATTTTTGGCTATATCGTTTCTTTCATGATATAACTGCATATTTTCCGTTCCTGCCCGAATTTACTACCGATGGCTATGAAGTACAGTTGATTAACATACAGTTGGCTTCTCAATTGTTCATACACATGAGTTCGTCATTTTGGCTGGCTTTGGTGTTTTCATTCCCGTTTATATTATATTTTGTATGGGATTTTGTGAAACCGGCATTGTATGCCAACGAGATCAAAGGTGTACGCATGGCATTCATATTCGGTAATGTTATGTTTTTCATAGGATTGGCAGTTGGTTATCTGCTTGTTTTTCCAATCACTCTGCGGTTTCTTGCCGATTATCAATTAAGTGCTTTGATACCTAACCAGATATCGCTCGATTCCTATATGAATACTTTTTTATCGATGATATTCATATTGGGAGTAGTGTTTGAATTGCCATTGTTGGCTTGGGCACTTGGAGTGATAGGCGTTTTGCATAGGGATTTTTTCAAGAGGTATCGTAAACACGCTATAGTGATATTGCTTATAATTGCGGCAGTAATTACTCCTACCAGCGACCCGTTTACATTATCTATAGTATTCCTGCCGTTATATTTGCTTTATGAATTAAGTGCATTGTTTGTAAAGCCTAAAGCAACAATCGGAAAGGAAATTTAATCAATTAAACAAAAAGAATGGCAAAAAAGAAGAAAGTATTACCCGAATATGAGAATGTCACCATCAGTGCTGTTGCCGCCGAAGGGAAAAGTATTGCGAGAATTGACGATATGGTAGTTTTTGTACCATATGGTGCTCCCGGTGACATTGCAAATATAAAATTAGACAAGAAGAAAAAAAATTACGGTGAAGGGCATATTACCAAATTAATCGAGCCTTCGGCGATTCGCGTAAAACCATTTTGTCCGCACTTTGGTATTTGTGGTGGTTGCAAATGGCAGCATTTACCATATGCATACCAGCTTGAATGCAAGCAACAACAAGTAACCGATGCGATGGAACGCATTGCCAAGGTTGAGATGCCGCATATTAATAATATACTGGGGTCGGCCGAAACTGAACGTTATCGCAATAAGCTAGAGTTTACCTTTTCCAACAAGTGTTGGTTGACTTTTGAGCAAATGAATAGCGGAGAGGTTTTTGAAGACCGGAATGCCCTCGGATTTCACATACCCGGAGCCTTTGATAAGGTTCTTGACATAAAGGAATGCTACCTTCAAGATGTTATTTCCGATAAAATCAGGTTGTTTATCAGGGCATATTCCATCGAGCACGGATATGAATTTTATGATATCAGGCAGCAACATGGTTTCATGCGAAATATCATCGTCAGGACTACCACGACCGGAGAATTGATGCTGATTGTGGTTTTCGGCGAAGAAGATAACGATAAGATAAGGGAAATGTTGGCAGCTATAAAATGTGAATTCCCTGAAATAACATCCTTGATGTATGTTGTAAATCGTAAAGTAAATGATACTATTGCCGATCAGGATGTTATATTATTTGATGGTCGGGATTATATAGAAGAGCAAATGGGAAACCTGAAATTCAGGGTTGGCCCCAAGTCGTTTTATCAGACTAATTCA
The DNA here is from genome assembly GCA_944321685.1 of uncultured Muribaculaceae bacterium. Lineage (GTDB taxonomy): Bacteria > Bacteroidota > Bacteroidia > Bacteroidales > Muribaculaceae > Avimuribaculum. The sequence goes on along the minus strand of CALUMH010000049.1, from coordinate 19,699 downwards.
AGACAGGCCCATGAATTATATAAGGTAGCTCGTCGGATGGCGAAACTTACAGGGAATGAACTTGTTTATGACCTTTATACCGGAACAGGAACAATTGCTAATTTTGTGGCGCATGACGCACGTAAAGTGATAGGGATAGAATATGTGGCCGATGCAATAGAAGATGCAAAATTAAATTCTCAGACAAATGGCATAGATAACACTCTTTTCTATGCCGGAGACATGAAAGATGTATTGACTGATGAATTTATTGCCGAGCATGGTGTTCCCGATGTGATGATAATCGATCCGCCTCGTGCCGGAATGCATCAAGATGTGGTGGATGTAATACTTGCAGCTGAACCTGCACGTATAGTGTATGTAAGTTGTAATCCTGCCACACAGGCTCGTGATATAGCACTGTTAGATTGTAAATATCGAGTGGAAGAAGTGCAACCGGTGGATATGTTTCCTCATACGCAACATGTGGAAAATGTTGTGTCTCTTGTACGCAGATAATTTTTTAAGACAAAATACCCGAAATTAGATTGGAATTATAATAGCGAGGATCTCCTGTGACATTTCTCCCAATAAAAGGAGGAATGTCATAGGTGTAATCGCTTGCGGGAATTTCGATTTCTGCTACAATTAAGCCGTCAAGCTGTCCTCTGAATACATCGATTTCCCATCGGTTACCGTGGTAATCGACAAAATATCTGATTTTATCAATTACAGGCTGAATGCAAAGCGTCTTAATAAGGATTTGGGCATCGTCATAAGGTATGGGATATTCATATTCGGCTCGTGTGTCACCTTGATTTTTGCCTTTTATTGTCAGGAACGCTTTTTCGTCGCACAGGCGTACACGCACTGTGCGTTCTTTTTCTCGGCATATGTAACCTTGTTTTATTACCGAATGCCCCGATGCAAGATCTAAGAATGAAGTATCATTGACAAGATATTTGTGCTCAATTTCTTTGCCCATATAAATTAATCGATGTAACGTTTGGTGATTTCGGAATATGCATCTATGCGGCGGTCACGCAAAAATGGCCACCAACGACGCACGTGTTCACTACGAATCATGTCAACGTCGATAATTTTTTCAATTTCTTTGTCATGTGGAGCTTCATATAGTAATTCACCTTGGGGCCCGGCAACAAAACTACCCCCCCAAAATGTAATTCCGGCTGTGTGCCCTGAAGGATCGGCTTCAAAACCTACCCGATTGACAGCAACTACAGGCAATCCATTGGCAACGGCATGGGCTCGTTGTGAGATTTGCCAAGCGTTATGCTGACGTATTTTTTCATCTTCGGTATCGGTACTTTCCCAGCCAATTGCCGTTGGATATATGAGAATTTCAGCACCTTTCATGGCCATTAGGCGTGCAGCTTCGGGATACCATTGATCCCAGCATACAAGTACACCCAAGCGGCCGATGGATGTGTTTATCGGCTCAAATCCCAAATCTCCGGGAGTAAAATAAAATTTCTCATAATATGCAGGGTCGTCGGGTATGTGCATTTTCCTGTATTTTCCGGCAATGCTGCCATCGTTATCGAAAACTACAGCTGTATTGTGATACAAGCCTGGTGCTCTTTTTTCAAAAAGAGATGAAACAAGGACGATTCCGGCCTCGCGAGCTGTTTGTGAATATATATCGGTCTCATTGCCGGGAATTTTATATGCAAGATCGAAATATGCAACATCTTCCGACTGGCAAAAATAAAGAGCATCGTGTAATTCCTGTAGTACTACCACTTGAGCCCCTTCTATTGCAAGCCGTTTTATCTTTTCAATCAAACGTTTGCGATTATCTTCGATTGATGCAGAGTTGCTTTGCTGTATTATACCTATTTTTATTGTATTTGTCATAATGTACCTTTTAATAATTGCATAGTTATACAATGTAGAGAACCGTGTTGTTTTATTAATGAACGACAATCTATGCCTTTTATTTCACGTTCTGGAAATACATTGCCGATTATTTGTATAGCTTCATTGTCGGTATCCGGTTGCCCGTAAGTAGGAACAAGCACTTGGTTGTTGGTTATCAGGAAATTGGCATAAGTGGCAGGTAACCGATGTCCTTTTTCGTCAAATATAGGTTTTGGGAAAGGTAATTTAATGCAATTAAAACGATTACCTTGAGCATTGGTTGCCTGCAGCAACTCACATTCCATTAATTTGAGTTCGCTGTAGTGCACATCATCGGGATTGTCACAGCCAACATATAAGATTGTTGTATTCGGGCACAATCGAGCTAATGTGTCGATATGGCTGTCGGTATCGTCACCTTCCAAGAAACCATGATTTAGCCAAATGACTTTATGCAAACCAAATTGAAGAGATAGATATTCTTCGATTTCTTGCTTTGAAAATTCACCATTTCGGTTTGGAGACAATAAGCATTCTGTTGTGGTGAGTAAAGTTCCGCATCCGTCACTTTCAATCGAACCACCTTCGAGTACGAAATTGAGTTTGTTTTCAAGTTTGCATTTGAATGCTCCGGAATTTGATAAATTAGTATTTATCAAATTATCTAAATCGGCCGGAAATTTCAATCCCCAAGCATTAAATTTGAAATTATATAAGACAGGCGCACCGTCATGTAATACAGAAATAGGACCAAAATCGCGTGCCCAAGTGTCGTTAGTCGGGATATTAAATATTTGTAAGCGATTTTGCGGCAAATGTGCCAGTTTGGATTTTACCTTGTTTGGAAATGGTGAAACAATAATCAAATTTTCACATTCTGTAATGGCTTCTGCCACTTTGATATAGCAATGTTCCACTTCTTCGAGCATATAATTCCAGTCGGTGCCTTTATGCGGCCATGCAATCATAATGGCCGACTGAGGTTCCCACTCGGCGGGAAGCCTTAAAATAGTAGTATTATGCATTTCAAATATTATGTTCTAATTTTCATCTTCAAATTGGATAAATGTATCCCATATTGAATCTTCAGAGTCGAAAATCTGTTGTATAAATTCGTGATAACCTTTTTTATATGAGTATCCACTTTCTTCACACCATACGCTATAGTCGTCTTTAATTGTTGGATCCTCATTAAGCAAACGCTTAAATTCACTTTCGACAATATCAATGCTTCTGTGCTGTTCAATGAGAGAGCGTAGTAGGTCTTCTATATCTGTCATAGTGATAATGTTTTAGCCTTTACGCTTCAAAAATAATAAAATTAGATATACAGGATATAACACATATATTTTTTTAAACAAAAAAAACGCAAAATAACATCTTATGGCATATAAAAATGCAGTTGCAAAATCAAGAAATGATGTGCAACTGCATTTTATCGATTTATTGTGCAATAAGTGAATATTTGTTTAATTCGGCAATGGTACAATTGTACTCATATTCGATATCCAACATTTGTTGTTCTGCATCCAGGAAATAAATGGTTTCCCTGATAAAATCCAATAATGATATTTGCCCGTTTTCAAGTGCTTTTTGCAGCAATTCATTGTTTGTATTGAAATCAAGTGCTGCTTGATATTCCGATAATTGGCTCTTTAAAGAAACAGCTTTGGCAAAAGTAGATTTTATACGAGCCATATTTGTGTTTTCGACACTGTTAATCGTAAACACATTTGCTATTTCTTGTGCTTTTGCGGCTTTAGTTTTTTTCCTGTTAGCAAATATCGGAATTGAAACACCGATTGTAAAACCGTTGAACCCGTCACCTATTTCGTTTGAATATTTATAACCTATGCTGAATTTAGGCAACCACCCCATACGAGCCACTGAACGTTCGGCATTGAATGCATTATTCATTTCAGCGTAATAATTGCTTTCGGGATCGTGTTCGTTGAATTGTTTTACATACATATCCAAAGGCTGTAATTTGTCATTCGGATATTCAATTAATTCATTAATTAATGTCGTAGGCATTTGATTATTGCCATTTAAAGCTTTCAAATTTTCAATAATCTCATCGTGTGTAATTTTTAAATTGGCAAGAGTTTGCTTGGTATTCACCAATTCTATACGCAACTTGTTTATATCAAGAATGGTTATTTCCCTTTTTTCCAATGCCAATGTGTAATTGTCGTATAATCGGCTATAATTATCATACACTTTTTGCCACACATCAATCTGTTTGTTTATCTTGACGAGGTCAAGACACAATAATTTTGCCTGAGATAGTATTTCAAGACGTTTCATATTTGCCGAGTAGGCGAGTGCCGACAGTTTTGATTTATTGGCACGTCGGCGTGAACCATATATCCCGGGCCAATCAAACCCTTGTGATACGCCTATTGCCCATTTGTCTCCGATGGATTTACTGCCAAACAAGTATTCAAAATCGACCGAAGGATCTTCCAGATAGTTAGTTGATGAGATTTCTATGCTGTCGCTTGCCAATTGTGCAATTGTTGCTTTAATATCGGTATTATTGTCGGATATGGTTGCAATAATCTTGTCGATAGAAGAATTTGCAGCCTTGACATTGGCAATGCATAAAAACAAAAATATATATATAAGTGTTTTATTCATTTTCATTTCGATTGTTCAGATAATAAATTATTGGTACAATAAACAGATTAAGAACCGTGGATGTAAGTAATCCGCCTAAAATGACTATTGCCATTGGGCTTTGTATTTCATTTCCCGGCTCGGAACTTTTTACAGCTAAAGGAATAAGAGCCAAAGCCGATGACAGGGCCGTCATAATGATAGGATTAAGTCGGTCGATTGAGCCTGTAATGATGCGTTGATGTAAATTTATACCTTCGTCTCGCAGATGGTTATAGTGTGACATGAGCAACATACCGTTGCGAGTGGTAATGCCAAGCAATGAAATAAATCCTATTATGGCCGGGATATTCAGTTCTCCCGATGTGAAGAATAGTATAAATATGCCGCCAATCATTGCGAGAGGCAAATTAAGCAACACAGTGAGTGATTGTGATGTGTTTTTAAACTCATGATAAAGGAGCATAAACACAATAAGCAACGCTACAACCGATGCAATCAAGAGGGTTTGGGAGGCTTGGGCTTCACTTTCAAATTGGCCTCCATACACAATATAGTACCCTTCAGGCAATGTTATATTTGAATCGATTTTTTCTTGTATGTCGTTAACTGCGCCTCGCAAATCGCGTTCATGCACATTGGCCGAAACAATAATTCGACGGCTTACATTTTCACGATTAATTGTATTTGGACCATCGGTGGAAGTAATTTCTGCAATTTGCGATAAAGGTATTTTCCCTACATTGCTGTCAATAGCAAGATTTTTTATTTCGTCAATGCTGTTGCGGTCGTTGTCTGCCACTTTTAATGTTAAATCATATGGCAGACCTGCGTCATAAACTTCGGAAACCACCATTCCCGATAAAGCTATTTTTACAAATTGTGCAAATTGTGGCATTGTGATACCATATTGCGCCATTAGTTCGCGTCGTGGAGTTATGTGCAATTGCGGGCGAGAAACTTGCTGCTCAACGTTTACATCAACAATGCCTTCAATATCGGTAATGCTGTTTTTTATTCTATTGCCTATTTGATATAGTTGTGAAAGATCGTCGCCAAATAGTTTTATTGCAATTTGTGCCTTGGTTCCCGAAAGCATTGCATCGATACGGTGTGATATAGGTTGGCCTATTTCGATATTGGCTCCGGGGATAGCCGATAATTTGTGGCGTAGTTCTTCGGTCAATTCCTCTTTGGTGCGGTCGGTAAGTTCGTAAGGCGCTTCGATTTCCGAAACATTTACTCCGAATGAATGTTCCGATAATTCGGCTCGTCCGGTTTTTCGGGAAACTGTGGTTATTTCAGGTACGCTCAATATAATTTTTTCGGCTTCTCGGCCTATTTTATCTGATTCTTCAAGCGATACTCCGGGCATTAAACTTACATTAATCGTAAAAGCACCTTCGTTGAACGGTGGCAAGAAACTGCGACCCAACGTAAAGAACAAGGCTAAGGCAATCACGAATACCGCCCCGGTACTTGACAAAATAGCTGTTTTGTGTGAAAAGCTCCATTCAAGAGCCTTCTGGTAACCTTTTTTCAAAGATGCTGCCACACGAGATTCTTTTACATCACTATCATTATCGGCTTTTAGCAAATAGCTGCATAATACAGGTGTAACCGTCAGTGCAACTATGGTTGAAGCAAGCAGCGATACGATAAATGCAACGCCGAGAGGTATGAGCAATCGACCTTCCATGTCGCTTAGGAAGAACAAGGGCAAGAAACTTGCCATTATAATAAGTGATGAATTGAAGATGGGCATTCTCACCTCGCGTGAAGCTTCATTGACTATTTCTATCACCGGAAGTCGTTTCTCAGGTGGTAAAGCGTGGTTTTCCCTTAATCGCCTGAATACATTCTCGACATCGACAATCGCATCATCAACCAAAGAACCTATTGCAATGGCTATGCCGCCAAGAATCATGGTGTTAATGGTATATCCTATGTAATGCAATATTATCATGGTGATTAGCACTGATAGCGGCAATGCAACCAATGATATAATTGTGGTGCGGAAATTCATCAAAAAGATAAACAATATAATCACCACAAATATTGCACCTTCAATAAGTGAGTGCTCGATGTTCCGAATAGAATTGTCGATAAACCTGCTTTGCATGAATGTGTCGGTTGATATATGCACGTCGGCAGGAAGGTTCCCTTTTAAATCATCAAGAGATGATATTATTTTATCGGTAAGCTCGTTAGTGTCGGAATTGGGTTGTTTGGTGATTGTTAACGATACTGCCGGTTTGCCTTTTTCTGACGCGGTACCGAGTTTTGGCGTTTTTGAACCAATCTTCACATCGGCGATATCGGAAATTGTCACTATGCCCGACGAATCACTTCGAATAACCGACCTCGAAATCTCATCAAGGTTGCCGGTGTTTATGTCTCCTTTAACGATATATTCATTCCCATATTCATAGAGTATGCCTCCTCCCACATTATTATTGATATTTTCGGTGGCATCCACTATTTCCGATAAGGAAACGCCCAAATATTTCATTTTCTCAAGGTCGAGCAATACTTGATATTCCTTGATGTCTCCGCCTATCACCTGCACTTCCGATACGCCACCAAGTGCAAGTAGGCGGGGGCGTATGGTTCGGTCAGCTATTGTGCGCAAGTCGAGCATCGATGTGCTATCGGCTGTAAGGCTTACGATGAGCATTTCGCCTAATATTGAAGTTTGCGGGCCAAGGACGGGTGCTTCCACTCCGGCCGGAAATTCCTGGCTCACAGTGGTTAATTTCTCCATGACTGTTTGGCGGGCCCGGTATATATCTGTTCCCCAGTCGAATTCTACAGAAACTGTGGAGAAACCGGTATTTGATGAGGATCTTACGCGACGCACTCCGGTAGCTCCGTTCATTACTGTTTCTATAGGAAAAGTAACTGTTTTTTCTATCTCTTCAGGTGCATATCCCGGAGCTTCGGTCATGATTACCACCGTGGGAGCATTCAAGTCGGGGAACACGTCTATTTCGGCCTTGATTGTGACGTATATTCCCAAAATTGTCAAAAACAGGGCAATCAGCAGTATTAAAATCCTGTTTTGAAGTGAGAAATGTATAATTTTATTAAGCATTGTCGGTATGGTTTAATGTTCGTGAGAATGACCCGGTACGGCACCGGAGTTAGCTGCGAGTTTCACTATAACTGCTCCTTTTGTGGCAATTTCCATCCCGGGAGTAATTCCCGACAATATTTCAACATTATTGCCGTCACTCATGCCAAGTGTTACCAAATGCTTGACATAACATTCGGCATCGACTTTTTCATACACATAGTAATCACCTTGTTCTTCGGTTAATGCTGAAAGTGGTATTGCGAGTATATTATGTCGCAAATTGCCTTTTAAATATACTTCGGCATATGAATTGGCAATTAATCCAATGCTATTTTCAAATTTGAAATAAACAGGTATATATCCGGCGATAGGGGAGACGGTCGGTTGTGAGAATATTGTTCCGTTGAGATTGGCCACGTTATATATAGAATCGGTATATGATGGCTTGAAATTTGCATCCTTAATTGCCATGCCGACATATCTTTCGGGCAGGTCTGCTTTTAAAATTAAAGATTTGTTTGTCGATATTGTTGCAATTGGTGTCCCTGCTTCAACATATTCTCCGTTATTGACATATACTGCTGTAATAGTTCCGGAAAGTGTTGAAGTTGCAGATGCGGTTTGTGGTTTGTAGGCGTTTAGGGCTTGTTGATATGCTTCTTTGGCGTTTAGATAATCACTTTCGGTGACTATTTTGTCTTTATACAAAGCCGAGATGCGTTTATATTCATGTTCTGCATTATCTAATGTGATTTTGGCTTTGACGTTATCATCTCCACCGAGCACGTTGTTTGCCGATATATTCGCTAAGGCTTCTCCGACCAGGACTTTTGTACCTAAATTTGTATTGTTAGCAAATGTGATTATGCCTGATTGTGTAGCAACAACGGTGTGTTTTTGATTTTCATCGGGATAAATTTTCCCTGATACTTTAATTGTTTCACAGAAATCCCCGAGATTAATAACCGATGTTTCAACTCCGAAACGTTTTGCTTTTTCGGCATGAAGGGTTATTTCATCGGTATGATGGTGGCCATTTTCGGATGTTTCTTCATGTGTGTGGGTTGAGTTATTGCATGACATCATCACACATATTATGAATATTGATAAGATTGAATTTTTCATATAATTAAGTTTTAAAAAGACAAAGGATTATTTGACAATCGACCAAATGGTCGATTGCTTTGACAAAAATATGTTGATGGTTGAAGTTACTTAATTAAGGTTGGCGGGGAGCGAAGACCTGTTATACTGACTTTAAATGTATGGGTAAGGATATTCTTATAGAAAATGTCATTAAGCTGCAATACATCAAAACATGGCAATATGGGTATATGGGTAGAGTGTGCATATATTGCCAAAATAGCAGGTAAAATGAGATTTCCGTGATTGTAATTATCGTTAGGATTAAACAGATCTAATTTAAAAGAACACTCTTGAGTATCAGGCGTTGGAATGCTTTCATGGTTGCAATGTTTTTGTACAGGGCATTCCTGTCCTATTACAGATTTTATAAATTCATCATACACAACACACACATTGCCATTTGCCAAATGGTGATGAAATTGTACCATGCCACCTATTATCATTGCAGCAATGGCCACTATGGTTGTAATGTTATGTGTGATTTTATTTATCATGTTGCAAATTTAAGGAAGAAATTTTGCAACTATGTTGCAAAATAATAAATAAGTCGGCACACAATCATGTGTGTCCTACTTGTTGGTTGTATTGTAATCATCATCGTCATCGAAAAAGTCGTCATCAAAATCGAAGTCCGAGAAAGTCATTTCGGTAAATTGAGCCAATTCTCTACCTTCTTTTTTTGTGGGACGCCCTAATCCTTTTTGTCTGTTGACAAATCCACTTATACGTACCATATCGAGTAATTCATATTGGTCAGGGGTGGTCAGGTTTTTAAGAAAATTAGGAACTAATTTTGCCCCGACACGAGCTTCGGTAAACCCGATTACTTCAAATGTATAAGTTACAGGAGGTTTCCTTACCGAAATTTTGTCTCCTATTTTTACGGTTCGCGATGGTTTTACAGTCACACCGTCAATTGCGATACGACCTTTTTTGCAAGCATCGGTTGCGATGCTGCGTGTTTTAAAAATCCGTGTGGCCCACAGCCATTTGTCGATACGTTCTTCTTGAACCATAAAATTATTTGTTGTTGAAATGAGTCATGGTGAAGGATAGCCCTGACAAACAAAAATTTTTTATTGCATCAATGGCTATGTTTGCACGTTCCTTGAATATATTTTGCTGCTCTTCAGAGAAAGTTCCCAACACATAATCGATTTGTGCTCCGCGAGGGAAATCGTTCCCTATGCCAAAGCGCAAACGGGCATATGATTCGGTTTGGAGCATGGCTGTGATGTTTTTTAAGCCGTTGTGACCACCGTCACTGCCTTTCCCTTTCAGACGTATAGCACCAAACGGGAGAGAAATATCATCAACCACTATAAGAATGTTTTCAAGAGCTATATTCTCCTTGTTTTTCCAAAACCTTACGGCTTCGCCGCTAAGGTTCATGTATGTTGAAGGCTTCAGCAACACAAGATTTTGGTTCTTGACGCGCATATAGGCCACATCTCCATATCGTTGTGTGCTAAAAGTAATATTGGATGCCTCGGCTAAGGCATCCAATATTTTAAAGCCTATATTGTGGCGGGTATCTCGGTATTCGGCACCGATGTTACCCAATCCTACAATTAAATACTTCATTCGTTATCGGCAATCGTTAGTTATTGGCGTTAGCCTGCGCACCACGTGCAGCACGAGTTAATTGAACTGCGCATACAACAGCGTGTTTGGCATTAACAATTTCATAGTTGTCGAAGTGAAGGTCGCCGACCTTGAGAGATTGTCCCAACTTGATATTGTCAACGTTGATGACAACACGTTCGGGGATATTGGTGTAAAGAGCTTTTACTTTCAGTTTCTTCATTGAAAGAACAAGCTTACCACCGGCTTTTACACCCTCGGCATGACCTTCAAGTTTTACAGGTACTTCCATTACGATAGGTTTCTTGTCATTGACTTCGAGCAAGTCGATATGAAGAACGTTATCGGTTACGGGGTGTGTTTGCAAATCCTTGAGAACGGCATTTATGGTCTTGCCGTTGAAAGTAAGTTCGATAGCAAAAATGTCGGGAGTGTAAATGAGTTTTCTTACATCTTCGGTATTAACCATCAAGTCGGTAGTAATGATACCCTTGTTATTGCAGAGTTCCACAACTTTTTGGCCGGAACCGAGTTCTCCGGTATAAGGGAGTTCTACGATTTCACCACCGTTTAATACTACCGGAATTTTCGATTCTTTACGTAAAGCTTTGCTTGCTTTTTTCCCGAGTTCAGTTCTCGGCTCGGCATTTAATTTAAATGATTTCATTTTGTAATAATTTGTGTTACTAAAAATTAAGTTTATTGCTTCTTAATTTCCCATCACACTTGGAATCTGTAAAAAGCGGTGCAAAGTTACAAAAATATCCATAATAAACCACTCATTTCCTGCAAAAATCGGTGAATTTACAATACAAGCAATTATTTTCATTTTCGGTTTGTTTGAAAGGAACTGAAGGATCAAAAATATCTTTGATTACTTGTTTCAGCAATTGCATATATTCTTCGTTTATTTCGGCATAATTTTCCACTGTTTTTCTGTTGACGCGAAAATTCGAATCTGTTATTTTCCGTATTTTATAAATTATCGGTTTTAGTGGAACATTGGGATTGTGGATGGCGGCATATACATTACAGTATAGCATAAGTTGCAACATTGCTTTGGCTCTTGATTGCGACTTGCCGTTGAACATCATTGAGACCGAAGATGTTGTTGTATTGTCGTTACCGGTTTTATAATCGATTATGCGGATACAGGAATTCACGCAGTCGTCTATGCGATCAACGCGATCGATAAATTGTTTTATATTGACACACACTTCGTCATCGATATGCCAATGGTAGGTTTCCTCTTTTTCGGTCTGCAAGATTGTGAAACTTTGCCCTTTTTCAAATCCCAATAATCGTTTTACCAACATTAATATCCCCGTTGCAATAATGACGGTTTCTCCGGTAAGAGGAAGAGGGCAATCGGGTTTATGCAGATAGATGCGATTAATGGTTTCATTAATTTTTGCTTGTAATGCTTCATCGTTTACAAGTATCCGGTCTATGACTGCATCATCTACGTATGTTCCTTCATGAGTGTTTTTCCCATATTGTAGGTATATTTCTTGAAGCACGGTGTGTACCACCGTGCCCAGTGTGCCGGCATCCATAAATTCCATCATTTCATCGGGTACATTCAATTTTTCTACTTTCTCGAAATAAAAAGCCAACGGACAGTTGATGTAATGATTTATTGCGCTTGCCGACAGGTATTTGCCACTGCCTTCGGTGCGATATTGATTGAGAATTTGCATAATCCTTTCGTTTTTATGGATTTCAATCTTTGTTGCACGTGGGGCGTATATATTGAATCCTATATGATTAAGGTTTATGCCTGATTGGGGGAATAGGACTTGTAATTGATATATGAAACGAGACGGTTCTCCCGATCCGATAGCTTGTGCGCGAGAATCGAAGAGCATGGTTACATTCTTGGCTCGACTGATTAGCCGATAGAAATAATAGGCATACATACATTCTTGGAATTCAACTGTCGCCATGCCATTAGCTTTCCTTAAGATGTGAGGTATAAACGACCGAGAATAATGTTTGCGAGGAAAAATACGCTCATTCATTGACAAAATGATTACATTGTCAAAATCAAGGCATCGGGTTTCAAGTATCCCCATAATTTGTAATCCTTTAAGGGGTTCGCCTTCAAAAGCTACATTGGCTGATGCTACCATGCGATCGACAAGATAAAAAAATGTGTTGTCGTTCATAGGTATGTCATATTTGAGGATTATTGATGCCAATATGTTAAGCTGGTTGATATAAGCTGATATAAATCCCATTTCTATGGAATTTTCAGGAACCAATTTATTATCTATGAAACAACTTTCGGTAAATGAAATGATTCGATTGAGATATTTGAAAAGTTCGGTTGTATTATTGGTTTTTACAACTGGGTCAAATATATATTTCAATGTAGGGGCATACTCATTGACTATCGATTGCTCGACATAAAACAGGTTATATTGTGTTATATGTGCCAAGAGTTTTGCACTCTCTTCGGAGGCAGTCAATTTCATCAACGGGTGTGCAAGTAATTCGCGTATATTTTCATGGAAGTAGCAAAATTCATCCCCTTCTTTACGTGCATTTTTATGCATCTTTGCAATATTTGAAATTAAAGATGCAATATCGGTATAGCGCAATGGGTATCCCATGGTTATGTTGACTCCTGAAATTTCGGGATTAATCGAGTCAAGCAGAGGGATAAGTAAAAATTCTTCAGGCAGAACTATTGCCGTGTTTGTGGCATTGTCCTTATTCGGAATTTCGTGCGATTTGATAAGCTCGTCTAAAATGACTTTGGTGTATTTTGTTTGTCCTATATTAGACGGTATGCCAATTGCTCTCAAATTTGGATATGTGGTGATTTCCTGTTCGTGTAAGTCGAGTTGAGGCTTGAACAGTTTGATATTCCGGCCTACAAATCGTGTGGCTTTGTTTTGTGTATTTTTAAATGTTGGGGAATTGTAATCCCAATAAAAGTCGGCAAGTCCTTTTTGTTTCAGTAATTTGAATATATAATATTCCGAAGTTGACAGTACATTAAATCCCACAAAAACGTATTTTTGGTATTTGAAATCCTCGATACCCATATTTCGGATTTTTGTGACAGCCTCTTTATATATTTTCCCTGAATATGACACTCCCATTTCATCGATGGCGGCATTAAAACGTGTGTATAACTCAAAAAGTATGTCCCATAAAGTCGCAAATTTCTTGGAGTTGCCAGTATCTTTCCATAATTTTTCAGAATTGGCATATTGATGTACCGGAGTTTCTCCAAAATATTTTTTGATTGCCTCTAATTGCTCTTTGTTAAGATAGTTGGCTTGTATTTCTTTCAGGTCTTTTATATTCCTGAACAATTGATGCGGATCGACAAGATACTTGTCGGTGTCATTGAAGTCATTTAATATGGTATCGCCCCAATATGAGAATTTGTCGAACGTGTCGGCATTGTCTCCCATAATTTTACAATATTCCCGATACAATAATAATAACGATTCTATTTTAGTGATTTCCACGCTATCGGTAATATCCGATACAAATTGGGCAATTGAAGTGACTTCGGGTAAAATAGTAATTTTCCCCATCGACAATTCTTCTAATTCTTTTGTAAAAAATACGCCACTGCGTCGGTTGGGAAAAATAAAACAATAATTTCGGAGATTGTCAAGATCATTTTCAATAAAAGCCTTGGCTACAAGACGTAAGAATGGGGTAGGGGCTTGCCTGTTCATTTTATCGTTTAATTAGGATAGTGGTTTTTATGGCAAAATCAAACAATACTATTTTACCGTTAGCGTTGCCTTGGATATCTCTTTCGGCGCGTTCTATTTCTGCAATTAGGCGTTCGGCGTTGCCGTCATTTATAAATGGAGCAAATCGGCTGCTGAATTGTTCTTCCGAGCGGTTCAAGTAATTCAATTCCCGATGGTGCATATTGTATATATAATTTTCTCTGACCATTCGTGCAAGATATTGCATGAAACGCTTGATTTTTTCTCGTTTGAAATTATTGATGTTTTCCGACCATTTTTTCAGCGATTTCAAATCCCTGGAATAAGCAAGCCGCATTAATGCCATGAAATTTTCAAAAAATTCTTTATTCTCACTGTCAAGGGCTATTGTAGATTGTGCTTCAATGATGTTTCCGTCGGCAGGGGCTGCAACGGCAATAGCGTCTTGGTGCGATATATTATAGTGCAATTCAAGGAATTTGGCAACTTCATCGGTGGAAAGTTTCTTCATTTCGATGCGTTGCAGTCGGGAATATATAGTAGGCAGAATTTCTTTGGGATTATCGCTTACCATGATGAAAATAGAATCAGGATAAGGTTCTTCTATGATTTTGAGCAGTTTATTGGCGCATTCTTCATTCATTTTCTCCGGAAGCCAAAGTATTAATACTTTGTACTTTGCCGAATATGAAGCATAGCTCATTTTTGCAATTATATTGGAACTTTCGCTTGCATATATTTGAGGTTGCGCATTTTCGTTATTGAGTTCTCGAAGCCACTGCCTGTAATTTTCAATCGGATTTTCTGAAAGGAAATGTTTCCATTCATCGATGTAATCGTCCGATGTAGGTTTGCTATTGTTTTTCCCTTTAATTACAGGGAACGAGAAAAAAGTATCGGCATGGTTGAATGTTTGGTGTTGCCGACAAGAAGGGCACACACCACACGGTTCTCCATTGTTGCGGTGCTCACAATGTATATATTGTGCAGTGGCACGCGCCAATGCAAGTTTACCAATTCCTTGTGGGCCTGAAAGTAGTATTGCATGGGGAACATGGTCGTTATCGATCATTGCACGCAATTGTTTTTTTGCTGCATCATTACCTATTATGTCACCGAATTTCATTGCTCAAAATACTTCTTTAACTACATTACGCACAGTGTCTGTGGCATTTAACGAATAAAAATGAATGCTTTTTACACCACATGAAAGTAAATCACGGGTTTGATGCAGGCACCATTCCTGGCCGATTTGTTTGGCTTCGTCATTGTTGCGGCAACGGCTCAATTCGTATGCCAGTTCATTGGGCAAGTCCACATGGAATACCTTAGGTAATACCGTCAGTTGATTTTTATTTATAATAGGTTTGATGCCAGGAATAATAGGAACTGTTATACCTATAGAGCGGCAACGATCTACAAAATCATAAAATTTTTTATTGTCGAAAAACATTTGTGTGACTATATAGCTTGCACCAAGTTCCACTTTGTACTTCAAGTGTGCAAGGTCGATGTCGATATTTGGTGCTTCATCATGTTTTTCGGGGTAGCCTGCAACGCCATACGTGAATTTTTGGCCGCTTATTATATCCATCTTTGTTCCGTCGAGAAAATACCCCTCATTGAACATATTTACTTGCTCTTCAAGTTCACAAGCATAACTATGTCCGTTTTCGACCGGAACAAAACGATTTTCATGCTTGGCTTTATCTCCTCGAAGTAATAATAAATTTGTAATTCCAAGGAAATTCAAGTCAATAAGTGCGTATTCTGTTTCATTTTTGGAAAAGCCGCTGCATATTATATGCGGAACAGCCGGTATGCCGTATTTTTGTTGTATTGCCGCGGCCACGGCAACAGTTCCAGGTCGGCTGCGTTCTGAAATGCGTTTATATAGTCCGTCGGCTGTACTCACAAATACCATTTCACTCCTATGGGAGGTGATATTGATATACATAGGATCGAACTCTATCAACTTGTCGATATTGGAGAATAATTGGGATATGCCTTTCCCTTTTAATGGTGGCAAGACCTCAAAAGAAAAAGTCGGTCCGTTGTGTGCATTCAAGCGGTCGATAATATTCATGTCTCTAAGTTTACATTTAAGGCAAAGTTACAGAAATTAGATATTATATGCTACCAATTGGAAAGCATTTTATGATTATACATTAAAAATATTCTTTATAACAAAGCAGGGAGAGCGTTTTTCTTGCTCTCCCTGCTCTATGTTACGGATAATATTAAACTCTCTTGTTGGAAAAGAATATTAGTCCTCGTTCAAGTTTACACGACGGAACGAAATTGCTTTCAACCCTGCACTTTGTTTCTTCAGGTATGTTGCAATATCCATTGAGTTGTCGGATACAAACTCTTGTTCCATTAATACATTCTCCTTGTAGAACTTGTTCAGGCGGCCTTGTGCTATGCGATCGATAATTGCTTCAGGCTTACCTTCTTCACGAGCCTTCTCGCGGCCGATTTCGAGTTCTTGCTCTGCAACTTTTGCAGGAACTTCTTCACGGCAAACGGCAATAGGGTTCATGGCTGCCACTTGCATGGCTACTTCTTTTGCAACTTGAGCATCAACACCGTCTTCATTGAAGCCGACGATCGATGCAAGTTTGTTTCCGAAGTGGTTATATGCAACTGTTGAAGGAGCTTCTACATATTCATATGCACCAAGTTCCATCTTTTCACCGGTTTTGCCGATTTCTTCAACGATAAGGTCAGCAATAGTCTTGCCATCTACAGTGAGATTTTTTACCTCATCAAGTGATTTGGCTTCTTTCTCCATTGCTGCAGCAAGGATGTTTTTAGTCAAGTTGACAAAACCTTCATTTTTTGCAACAAAGTCGGTTTCGCACTTCAAGGCTACGATTGCGGCAAATTTGCCTGTGGAAGCAGAAAGAACGCATCCTTCGGCAGCTTCGCGGTCTTCGCGTTTTGCTGCTACGGCTTGTCCTTTTTTACGAATGATTTCGATTGCGGCTTCCATATCGTTATTTGCCTCGGCAAGAGCTTTCTTGCAATCCATCAAACCGGCACCTGTCAAGTGGCGCAGTTTGCTGATTTCGGCCATTGTTACTGCCATATTTTATTCTTTTTATGGTTTTAAATTTGAATGATTAAAATTATTCAGCAGCCTGTTCCTCGGCTGGGGCTTGCTCCTCGGTTGACTCGGTTTCGGTAGCTTCTGCCACGGCAGCAGCTTCTTCACCCTCGGTCGCCGGTTTGCGGCGAGATATGCGCGAACGCTTCGGTTTCAACTCTTCACCCTCGGCTGCATCTTTATTGTCAACCTTTTCAACTTTACGTTCTTCCAAACCTTCGGCAATAGCAGCACATACGGTGTCGAGGATTATTTCAATCGACTTTGATGCGTCGTCGTTGGCAGGAATTATAAAATCAATGGGAGAAGGATCCGAGTTAGTGTCAACTATACCGAAAACAGGAATACCCAAACGGTTGGCTTCGGCTACGGCAATATGCTCTTTCATAACGTCAATAACGAAAAGGGCAGAAGGCAGACGGTTCAAATCGGCAATACTGCCAAGGTTCTTTTCGAGTTTTGCGCGTTGACGAGTAATTTGCAATTTTTCACGTTTTGACAAGTTGTCAAATGTACCATCTTTAGTCATTTTGTCGATGGTAGCCATTTTCTTCACGGCTTTCCGGATTGTGGGGAAGTTTGTCAACATACCGCCCGGCCAACGTTCAATAACGTATGGCATTCCAATCGCCGATGCTTTGTCAGCCAAAACTTGCTTAGCCTGTTTTTTTGTTGCAACAAAAAGGATTTTCTTGCCGGCTTTGGCAATATTCTTCAATGCGGCAGCTGCTTCGTCGAGCTTGGCTGCTGTTTTATACAGGTCAATGATGTGGATACCATTGCGCTCCATAAAGATATAAGGAGCCATTGCAGGATTCCATTTACGTTTCAAGTGGCCGAAGTGACATCCTGCTTCAAGTAATTGTTCAAAATTTGGTGTTGCCATTTTTTATAAAAATTGTTTACATTCAACTTAATCAATCATGAGGTAGCCCTGTTTTTTAATTCAAAAGCATGAAAGTCCCCATGATTTGGATACTAAACTCTGATTTATACAGCAAGTGAAATATAATATGGCATTAACGCTTGCTGAATTGGAATCTCTTGCGAGCCTTTGGACGACCCGGTTTCTTGCGTTCTACAACACGTGGGTCGCGGGTAACAAATCCGGCTGCACGCAATGCAGGCTTGTCTTCGGGGTTGATTTTGATAAGTGCACGAGCGATTGCAAGGCGTAAAGCTTCGGCTTGGCCTTTGAAACCACCGCCGTTCAAATTAACCTTGATGTTATATTTGCCTTCAGCTTCGAGCAACGAAAGAGGTTGCTTTACAATGAATTGAAGAATTGAAGACGGAAAATACGCTTCGAGAGAACGTTTATTGATTGTGATCTCGCCATTTCCTTCGCTGAAGAACACACGAGCAATTGCGGCTTTGCGGCGGCCTACTGCATTAACTTTTTCCATACTTCAAATTATTTTAATGTGTTAATATCAATAACTTTGGGATTTTGTGCCTCATGCGGATGTTCCGAACCATTGTAAACATGAACATTCTTCAACAATTGTGCACCAAGACGGTTTTTCGGGAGCATACCCTTAAGAACTTTGATGAACAAAGGGTTGATACCGGCTTTAATGCCCGGCTTTTCTGCTTTTTTCTTCAAAATTTCGGGAGTTGCCGAACGTTGCCCGCCGGGATAACCTGTATATGACAAATATATCCTGTCGGTCCATTTGTTGCCGGTCAGCACTACCTTGTCGGCGTTAATGATAATAACATTGTCTCCACAGTCAACGTGGGGAGTGTAGCATGGCTTGTATTTGCCACGCAAAATTTTTGCCACTTTTGCGCACAGACGACCCAATACTTGGTCGGTAGCATCAATTACCACCCATTCCTTCTTTGCGTTTTCAGCGTTAATCGAAATAGTTTTGTAACTTAAAGTATCCACTTTTAAATTCCTGATTAATAGTTAATTAATAGATCTTTCGCAATTTTGGTTTGCTCGGCCAAAAGCAACCTTGTTTAGAAAGATTAATAAATCGGGTATAATCGGACTGCAAAGGTATTAATTTATTATGTGAAATCAAACGTTGCGAGTATGGTAGATTTGGGTAATAATATGTTATTTAACTTTTTTTATCACATTGGATCTCTCCATTCGTCAGGATATGGGCTAAGAACAAAAATATAAAAAATATGGTGGAAAAATTTGCAATTATGAAAATTTGCTGTACCTTTGCACACCGAAAAGATGAAACAATTTATCAAAAACAATTGGGGCGTTTAGCTCAGCTGGTTCAGAGCATCTGCCTTACAAGCAGAGGGTCGGCGGTTCGAATCCGTCAACGCCCACCTCCAAGAAGAAAGATTATTCGGGCGTTTAGCTCAGCTGGTTCAGAGCATCTGCCTTACAAGCAGAGGGTCGGCGGTTCGAATCCGTCAACGCCCACACAATAAAAGGAGCAGTCCAAGAAATTGGGTTGCTCCTATTTTTGTACAGATTATGAAATATATTTATGATGTGACACTGTTAACAAATTGGGTACAAGCATATTATTGCCGTGAATACATAAATATTTATGGCGGGGTGGACATTTGGGGTGATGAAATCGTTGTAATGGATTGAAATCCATATCTTTGTAAAGATTTTCACTGATA
>CALUMH010000048.1 GCA_944321685.1 uncultured Muribaculaceae bacterium | reverse complement strand
ACCGCCGTTCCCCGTTTGCGGTTGCAAAGGTACTACCATTTTTCCCTTAAAACCAAATTTTTCCCAAACTTTTTTCAAAAAATTTTTACACATTTTCACCAACACGCTATCCCACAGAAAAATAGCGCATCAAAAAAATCATACTAATAAACGTATAGCTTCATTTCTTCCCGAATTAATCAAATCAGGATAATGCGCATCTGAATTTATCAGCAATAACGCACCGCTTTGCTTCATCAAATCAAAATATTTAACATTCGGGAAAAAACGGTTATGTTCAACATATGCCTTTGTATTTATTTCAATTATAAGGTGATTATCCATTATAGCTTCAAACGCCTGTTTGAACAAACGTTCATACCATGATTCATTTTCAATCCCATCTTTAAAATGGCCTGCATTATGACCTATTTTATCAAAATGGGCAATAATATCAAATCCTCCGGCTTCAATCATTTTTATTGATTGCGCATAAAAACTCTCCACCACAGATTGAATATCATTATGGAAGTATTTTTCCATCTTCTGTTTAAACGTCACATACCGTCCGTCGATGTCTATATATAAATCATTATCAGTAAATGAAGGTATAAAATGAACCGAACTTATGCGATAATCAAGCGGCAGTGTGTCAAAATACACATTCGATGCCCCCCATTGCGGCCCCAAATAATCAATCTCCATCGACAAATAAAGATTTATTTTATCACCATATAAATCTTTTAAACGTTGATATTCGGCAATATAATCACATACAGCTTCTTTGCTCATGTTACAAGGAGAATCAAATGGTATGGGAGAATGCGGACTGAACCCATAATCGGTAAATCCCATTTCTATGGCTTTCTTTACAAAATCTTCCATTGCTGCCCTTCCATCACAAAACTGGGTGTGAGAATGGAAATTATACAAATTACTTCCTTGTATTATACGTTTAAAATCAATCATATTTTTCTACCCGCAAAAAATTAGCCGCCATCGTCAAGGCCTGGCGGCTAACACATAATTACACTACTTATTTTCCTCCTTGAGTTGATGGTTTAGAAATAGCTTCACGCATAATGGTATCGGCCTCGATATTTTTCATGCGGTAATAATCCATAATGCCCAAATTACCATTTCTAAACGCTTCAGCCATAGCTTGAGGCACTTCGGCCTCGGCTTCAATAACTTTGGCTTTTGCTTCTTGTGCTTTTGCTTTCATCTCTTGTTCAAGGGCAATCGCCATTGCTCTCCGTTCTTCGGCTTTGGCTTGAGCAATATTCTTATCAGCCTGAGCTTGATCCATTTGCAACATTGCACCAATATTTTTACCTATATCAATATCAGCAATATCTATCGACAATATTTCAAAAGCTGTTCCTGAATCAAGGCCTTTTTTTAATACCAACTTCGATATTGAATCGGGATTTTCAAGTACTTGCTTATGACTCTCAGAAGAACCGATTGAAGAAACTATACCTTCTCCCACACGAGCCAAAACAGTATCTTCTCCTGCTCCACCGACCAACTGACGGATATTCGCCCTAACTGTAACGCGAGCTTTTGTAATCAACTGTATTCCGTCTTTAGCAACAGCCGTAACCGGAGGTGTGTCGATAACTTTTGGATTAACCGACATTTGTACTGCTTGAAACACATCCCTGCCGGCCAAATCGATAGCTGTAGCCATCTTAAACCCAAGGTCGATATTGGCTTTTGCTGCCGATACCAAGGCATGTACAACCTTTTCGACATTCCCCCCAGCCAAATAATGGGCTTCGAGATCATCACGATTTACATCACTAAGGCCTGCCTTGTGGGCTTCTATCATTGCCCTTACAATGATATTCGCCGGCACTTTACGAATTCGCATCAAAAAGAGCTGTATCAGCGATATTTTTACACCTGATACTCTTGCCGAGATCCATAAGAAAAAAGGCACATAGTAAAAGAAAATACCAAGTGCTATAAGAATGACAAGCACAAGGAGAATAAGAGTTATTTCCATTCCAAACATATAATATTAGATTTTATTATTTCATTTCTAATCGCCTTATGGCATTCTCTACTCGTTCAATTTCTTCGTAATACGCATCAATTTTTTCTTCAAGCCTTAAGATCTCGCCCTTCAAAGAATTGCGCTGTACACCTGAAACCTTGGAAAATTGAACCCGCAATCGTTTCAAACGTTCTTCATCGCTCGCCTTATTTTGCTTTATAACCACGAGTTCTTCCATTCTATGCCGAGCTTCACTATTCTTAAACTGATCATACCGAGTATATGTCACATCATTAGACAAATGAAAAACAAAATCCTTATGCTCTTCTTTGTGACTTTGTGACACGGCCTTTATTTCTTGCAACTTATCGGTATAATCATTCCCATCCCACGTAGATTGAATATTTTCCACTTTTGCATAAGATAACAAATCGGGATCTTCAGGGCTATAATTAACCCTTACCGACTGCGGAACATAAACATATATAGTTACTTTACCGGGAATACGATTACGATCCGTAGCCCACCAACCGACTCCAGTAAATTCATCTATAACAAGCATATAATCATCAAATGGCGAATTAAAAGGCATACCTATATTTTGTGGAGAATAAAACTTTCCACTTTCCGAATCTTTACGACTGATAAAAATATCATACCCCCCTATCGATTCCGATCCGTTATTGGCATAATAAAGAGTGGTTCCGTCAGACATCATATACGGATATGAAGAATCTCCATCTATATTTATCGTCTCATCAAGTTTTATAGCCTTATCCCAATTTCCGTCATATAATTTCTGAGTTTCATATATGTGTTTTCGAGTCATGCCATCAACCGAATCGGCGTTTTCCAACGAATTCATCCCCCACATCAACCGAGACCTGCTTTCCGGCTCAAACACAACAGTTGCACTATCCTGTATTTCAAAAGGCAACACATTTTTACCACTTAAGGTACCCGCGCCCGAAGACAGCCTGTAATATTCAAAAAAATTATCCTTGTCAACCACGATACTGTCGATTATAGCTATTTTTTCCACATGGTCGAGCATTATTTTCGCTTTACTTAGTTGTTGTTCCATTTTAATTGCTTCATCAGATACATCTTTTTTCAAACGCTTCAGTTCTGCCTTGTACTGATTGAACATTTCGCTGCCATCATCAAATCGATAAGCATAAAAATCAAGCATTGCCAAATACCTATAAGCCTCTACCACCTTTCGAGATTTGGCATATTCAAAGTATTTACGGCCCTCTTCATATCGTCCAAGATTAAACAGACACACACCTATCCATTGATTCACCGATGCATTTCGTTTGTTTTTTTTATATTGCTCTTCAAGCAACGGCAAAGCAGCCTCATAATCACCCGACAAATACACCTTCTTGGCTTCTTCGAGCGTGCCACCATATAAAGGCATAAATAATGCAACAAGCATTATTATCAATATTCTGATTTTCATTTCTATCAAGATATTAGTCCGAGTTCAAAAATACTTAATTTATTATTACCTGCAAAATAATCATCACACATAATCACCAAAGAAGTGTTTCATTACCCATATTAAAACAACTTGTTAATGCTGTCTATAGTCATAATACTGATTACAGTTTTACCATCTTGCAAATAATTCGGCGAATCGAGTTGCATCAAATCACCTATCAAAGTATCCATTTCTTTACTTGACAATGATCGTCCATAAGGAATTGCAGCTTTTTCAGCTATCACCATAGCAATATGTTCCCTGATGCGATCAGATACAGGCTTGCCGCCTTCGGTAACTGCGTCAATAACTTGCATAAGCAAATCTTTTATATCAATACCATCAACGCCTGCCGGAACCCCATTTATCGACCAATCGTTTCCTCCAAGATTAGACAAACAGAAACCTACATTTTCCAATTCGTCTTGTAAACTTTCAAGGACCAATTGACGCGAACCGGACAAGTGCAGCATTTCAGGAAACATTATCCGTTGCGATATGGAACTTCTACCCGACATTTGCTTCAAGAATTTATCAAACAGCACTTTAATGTGAGCCCTATGCTGATCGATAATCATCAACCCCGATTTCACCGGTGAAACAATATACCTGTTTTGTATCTGCAAACAATCATTGTTGCCAATATCGGTTAATTGCAACGAACACTCGGTATTTTCTTCATCATCAGACAAAGACGGAACCTCGACATCGGCCATATCAAAACCATCTTGCCGAGACGCCTCAAACCGCTGATATAACTTTTCCCAATCAACCACAGGATCAACTTTATAGTCTCCACTGTTTCCGTTTTTAAATGGGTTATATGCAGCGGCATGATTATCCCCCGGCGGCACACTTGGAGATACCGGCGCTTCTCGATGCACATGAAAAACTGGAATATCGGGAGCATCATCGGTATCGAAATCAATTGAAGGAACAACACTGAACCTACCCAGCGACTCTTTTACCGCTGCTGACAGTATCTGCCATATGGGCAATTCGTTCTCAAATTTTATTTCGGTCTTGGTGGGATGAATATTAACATCAATAGTTTCGGGGTCAACCGAAAAATATAAGAAATAATTGGGTTGCGCACCTTCAGGTATCAATTGTTCATAACTCGACAATACTGCCTTATGAAAATAGGGATGCCGCATATACCTTCCATTCACAAAAAGATACTGGATAAAATTTCTTTTACGTGCATTTTCAGGCTTACATATAAATCCCTCGATGCGAACCAACGTTGTATCAATAGATATCGGTATCAACTGTTCTTCAATCTTATTGCCGAAAAGTTGCATAATGCGCTGCTTGATATTACCAGGTTGCAACTTATACATTACCGCATCATTGTTACACATTGTGAATTCCACTGTCGGATTTACCAATGCCAATCGTTCAAATTCCTTTACTATATTAGCCAACTCAATCTTGGGAGCCTTAAGAAATTTACGGCGTGCAGGCACATTAAAAAACAAATTCTTCACCATGAAATTACACCCGGCAGGACACACATCGGCTTCTTGACTTTCACATTTCGAACCATTTATAATTATGTGTGTGCCCATTTCATTCCCACGTTTTGTGGTGCGCAACTCAAGTTGCGACACAGCTGCAATCGAAGCCAAGGCTTCTCCTCTGAACCCCATAGTATGCAAGGCAAACAAGTCAGACGCATTCCTGATTTTTGAGGTAGAATGTCTTTCGAAAGCCAAACGAGCATCGGTATCACTCATGCCTGTTCCATTATCAACTACTTGTATCAATGTCCGGCCTGCGTCTTTTAATATTATGGCTACATTATCGGCTTGCGCATCTATCGCATTTTCTACAAGCTCTTTTATGACCGATGCCGGACGTTGTATGACTTCTCCTGCCGCAATCTGGTTGGCTACCGAATCGGGTAATAATTTTATTACGTCACTCATATTTAATCGAGAGCTTTACAATTTCTTAATTTTTCCGCACGCGCCGCAAATTAGTGGGTGCATTGAACAATTCTTCCATTTCTTTGGGGATAATGAATATATCTTCAGGGGATTTAGGTCGCAATACGTCATACCACGCAAAACCGTCAAGATAATATTGCGATTTTTTTGCCAAATATAATGGCGTCACATTCCCTGTAACTTCAGGCCACATGGTTATTTTATCAACTTCTTGTTTAGGTTTCAACAACACTATCATGTAGCTGCTTTCGGCATCCACAAGTTTGTTATATGTAGAATCCTCTTCCATCGGATACATTATCAATTGCACATTTCCACTTACGTCAAGCCTGCGCAATTCCTGTTCCTTGAAATAAGCTTTCATTTCCTTACCCGACAGTTGATTAAAATAAACTTCACCAATAAATTCGGCCATAAACCCGTAATCGGGCAACAATGCATAATCAACAGTTGAATCATTCATGTGTATGTCGATTGAATTGCCGGTTATCTGCCTGTCTCCACTCCACAATATAGCATGACGATCCATATACAGCATAGAATCACGTTGAACATATGTCATTGAATCACAAAGCCCTTGTATGTTAAACCTGAAAAATCGCACATTTGGCTCGGCAATCATCACCC
Source organism: uncultured Muribaculaceae bacterium (assembly GCA_944321685.1). GTDB lineage: Bacteria > Bacteroidota > Bacteroidia > Bacteroidales > Muribaculaceae > Avimuribaculum. The sequence goes on along the minus strand of CALUMH010000048.1, from coordinate 59,551 downwards.
TTGATGAATCCTCAAGCATATATGTACGAATAGTATCACCGTGCAAATATAATGTATCACTATTATTTATTTCCCTTGCTCTTGCCCGTAAAGTCGCAAACGACTTGTTTTCCCTTTCGTTATGAAAACCATAATCTCCATCAAGTATCGAATTATGAACCGAGTCAGTCAATAACATATTGCTAAAAGCTTCACCATAACCTGCAACACGATCATAGTACAAGGTATCCCCGGTAAGTTTAATGCCATTGTTTCCCACCAGCAAAGATCGGTCATACAATGTAGCTTTATCTGCTTCGGTATTGTACCAGCCGCGCTGAGAATATATGATATTGCTATCTGAAACAATCGTGGTAGGCCCCACTATATCGGCTATATGGGTGTCGGTATTGTAATGCAAGGTATCGGTATGCATTACATACTTTTCATTAATCAATTCCACGTCAAAAAGGAATTCGGCATCTTTAGTGTCGGGATCATACTGGCCATACACCGACACCAATTCGTTTTCGGTATCAACTATACGCCCCCCTTCGAAATAATACCCGAGATTTTCTATCATGTCGTAATCAAGGCTGTCGGTATATAATGTCATATCTTTATTTTCGAGCTTCACATTATATCGCAATCGGGCTATTTCATCTATTCCGCTATAATACATTACATCGGAATAAACAAACAAAGTGTCGCCTTGGTTCATCTTCACATTTCCGAAAGCATCGAGAGAATTACTTGAATCATAAAAATAAGCACTGTCGCAATACATGAAAACACCCTCTTTCCGAAAAACGACATTGCCCCTTAAAATCTGATATTCGGTACTGACCTTCTCATCAGCAACTAACACATCGGCGTGTTCAAGGAAAACCTTGTTTTTCTGTTGACGGTCGGCCGATGGAACTTGAGGTGCAATATTTCTGTCTGTTCCGACGTCATTTTGCGCCCAAGCGTTACCCGAGAACATTACATCAGACAATGTAACAGCCAAAAGGCATAAAGCCATAATTAAGACTTTATGCCCCGACATATTTAATATTTTTTTTATAAACATCTTATTTTGCAAGGTGTCAATCCTTATTCAACCAATCATACTTGAACTCACAATCACGCCATCCTTCTTCAATGCGGACGTATGTTTCTTTTTGTTTCTTCGCTATCCAGTCTTCTATAACTTTGGCTTTGGCACTGTTTTCATACATGGCGCGTATCATTTGGTAATCTTCACTGAGATTTGCCTTATGCCCTTCAATGCGGTTTTTAAGTTTCACTATTGCCACGACTTCCCTATTGTTGCTTTGGTCAATCATTATAAACGGCTTTGATATTTCATTCACCTGTAATGTATCAACCACTTTAGCCACCTCTTGCGGCAGTGCCGACATTTCAAAACGTGTACCACCCATCTGCGGGTTTACCATCATTCCATTGTTATTCTTGGTGTTCTTGTCCTGTGATATATATTGTGCACCAACTTCAAACGAGAATTTATCGGCAACAATGTCAGTTCTGATAGAATCAAGCCTGTTAAGAGCATCGGTCAAATCTTTGTCCGACACCTTGGGCCGCAATAATATATGTCGTGTATTAATGCGGTCGCCTCGCTTTTCTATCAACTGGATTATATGGAAACCAAATTCCGTCTCGACTATTTTCGATACTTTTTTAGGGTCGTTAAGATTAAAAGCTACGCTGGCATATTCCGGAACCAATTCACCCCGACCTTTGAAACCGATTTCTCCACCATATACCGAAGACCCATCCTCGGAATATAATATAGCCAAAGTAGAAAAATCGCTTTCTCCTGAATTAATGCGGTTGGTATAGTCACGAAGCCTTGCCTTTATATCATCAATTTCTTGTTGCGGAATAACAGGATTAAGGGTTATAATCTGAACTTCCACCTGCAATGGCACAAACGGAACACTATCTGACGGCAACGATGAGAAATATTTGCGCACATCGGCAGGAGTCGCTTTTATATCGGCTGTCAAGTTGCGTTGCACTTCTTGTATGGAATATTGGTCACGAATTACATCCATCATCTGCTCTTTGAGTTCGGGCAAAGGTTTGCGGAAGTATTCTTCCACCTTTTCTTTCGACCCCAAATTTGCTATAAAATAATTTATTCTGCTATCGGCCTGCTGCATCACCATGGCATCTTGCACTTCCACCGTATCTATTTTTGCCTGATGTAAAAACAATTTGTTGATGGCTATTCTTTCCGGTATCACGCAATATGGATTCCCATCTATCGACTGTCTCTCATACTGCATCTGCATATATTGTTCTTCCACTTCCGATTTGTATATAGGTTCATCTCCCACAACCCATGCAACTTCTTCAATAACGTTGTTCTGGGCTGCTGCCATCATGCACATAACCGATGCGAAAAATGTAGCTAAATAAATTCTTGTATTCACTTTAAGTATCCGTTTTTAACCTTATGGCACTTGACATTTTTACAATATCAATAATACCATATCACATAATTTATGTGCAAAGATATTAGATTTTTTTATATTGATTATACCTAATATGCCATTTTCGTATTTTTTACCATTGAGTACTTTTATAGTCAAAAAACGGCACAGCTTCCGTATTTTACCGAAGGCCGTGCCATTTTATTGAGTTTGTCAGTAAATTTCAATATATTACTTTGCTTTAAAAGCAATATTGCCTCACAACTGTTTTACCTTTCTCAAGACTTTCTTATTGATTTTCACCTTATAACGATCTTTCAACATGGCTACCCATTGTTTTTCAAGCTCGGCTTGGTAATCAGCAGTAACTTGCCCGCGAACATCGGCAACTTCTTCAGGTTGTTCGATTATTCTGCCTTCAAATTCAAAGAAAACCGGCAACTTGCCACCTGGCGTTGTTTCTTCGCCACCGAATTTCAATCGGTCAACAACTGCATTTTCCCCTTTTTTTACCAACAAATGCTCGATTCTGATATCTCGCTTGAAATTCTTTCTCAAAGTTTGGAACAACGAATCGCGTCCGGTGACCTGTATCATTTTTTTAATTTCGTTTTCTATCGAATCATTAGCAGCATAAATCACATAACCTTTAAAACGAGGTTCGTTCCAAGTGTAATCGCCCCTATGGCTCTCAAAAAATTCTCCAAGGCCTTCGGTATCTTTATTTGCCTTATCCCACACATTACGGTTGCTTATTTCAAACAGCATCATACCATCGAAATATTCGTTTAGCAAATTCCTATAATCAGGATATTTTTCATCCAAAAGTTCCATTTCATGTTCTATGACCTTGTTCGACTCCACCCTATGCAATATACCGGTCACATATCCCGCAATCGCTTCCTTATTCATGTCGAGTCCCGGATTGAGATCTGCAAGCACCTCCTGCGACATAACATCTTTCCCTGCAAATGAAAATGCTACACACTTCACGTCATTTTGCAACTTTTCCACAAGAACCGAGTCATATTTGCCATAAGCATCAATCTCTTGTTTCACAAGAGCAAGGAATTCATTGTTTTCCTTCAAATCAAATTCTTTCTTCAATTGTTCTACTTTGGCTTCTCGCGGCATATTGGCTCGTTCATCCCTTTGCATCATACGCAATATACCGGCTTTGCAATCAGCATAAGCAGGCAATCCGCGACTATCAAGTTTCTTTACTATATGAATGCCATATCGTGTGGCAAATGGGGCTGATATCGAATCCTTGGCAAGAGCAAACGACACTTGCTCAAATTCCGGCACCATGCGGCCGGTTCCAAACCATGGCAATTTTCCACCTTGCGCAGCCGACCCGGGATCTTCCGATTCGGTTGTAGCCACTTTCTCAAAATCGGCTCCGTTTTTAACCACTGCATAAATGCTATCCATGACCGCAGCTACAGCAGCTTTAATCGAATCGTTGGCATTACGTGGATATAATTTCAATATATGCTCAACAAGAACCTCACCTTGAGAAGGACGTTTATCAAGCACTTTAAGCAAATGCACACCAAAATCGGTTTTCACAATGGCCATATCGCCAACAGGAATATTGAAAGCCACATTCTCGAATGAATACGGAACTCTACCCACTGTCAAATATCCCAATCGGCCACGATTTACTTTCGCCGAACGGTCGATTGAATATTTAACAGCCAAATCTCCGAAATCTTCCCCGTTTAACACACATTGTTTCATGCTGTCCAATCGGGCTATTGTCCGGTCCATTTGATATTCGGGAACAAGTGGAAGCATTATATGCGCCACGTCCACTTCGCTTTCCATACGCCTGTATGCCTCGGCAGCCAATTTCTCAATTACCGTACTGTCTTGAAGATATGGAGCAGCAAGCTCGTTACGATAAGTTTCAAATTCTTTTTTAAATGCACTTGTCGTGTCAATACCGGCGGCCTTCGCATCTTCAACTTTTAATTTATACACTACAAATCTATCGATATACTCGTCGAGAGATTCTTTTTCAAGCTGCTGCTGGCTGTTTTTATTATAAAGATATTCAAATTCCGATAAAGTTACCTTATCATTCCCTACTTCCATAAGCACCGGATCATCGGCCAGCAATGGCATGGCGCACAACAAGGCAACCGGCATGGTTAACAGTTTAATTATTCTCATATAATTAGGTTTGTTTATTATAATTCTTACACTACAAATAATAACGAAACATTAAAAGAAAAATTATGTCGCTTCTGTTTTTTAGATTTTTTATCACATAAACAAATGCGTAATTAGAAACACGTGATTTCTAACTACGCATTTAGTCCTATTGGCTTTTATAAGAATTACCCACGGCTGTAATTGGGTGCCTCACTTGTAATTGTGACATCGTGCGGATGGCTTTCGGCGACACCTGCACCGGTGATGCGTGTAAATTGTGCATTATGCAAATCACTTATTGTAGGAGCACCGCAGTATCCCATTCCTGCACGCAAACCGCCTAACATCTGGTAAACCACCTCATACAGCGTTCCCTTATATGGCACACGTGCGGCAATACCTTCTGGAACCAATTTCTTAGAGTCGGTAACACTCGATTGGAAATAACGATCCTTCGAGCCTTTTTCCATTGCTTCAAGCGACCCCATTCCACGATACGACTTGTATTTACGTCCGTTGAATATAATAGTCTCACCGGGCGACTCTTCCACACCGGCAAACATTCCGCCAAGCATTACAGAATTGGCACCGGCAGCCAACGCCTTTACAATGTCGCCAGAATAACGAATACCACCATCGGCTATCAAGGGCACGCCTGTATCTTTGAGTGCTTCATATACATCATATACTGCCGACAATTGAGGAACTCCTATACCGGCTATCACACGCGTCGTGCATATCGAACCCGGACCTATACCGACCTTTACGCCATCGGCCCCATTGTCAACAAGGAACTTCGCAGCATCGCCGGTTGCAATATTTCCTACAACTACATCAATTTCGGGATACGCAGCTTTTACCTCTTTCAACACACTTACTACCCCTTTGGAATGACCGTGTGCGGTATCAATAACTATGGCATCCACACCGGCTTTCACAAGAGCCTCGGCACGTTGCAAGCTGTCGCGCGTTACGCCTATTCCTGCAGCCACTCTTAAACGCCCCAATCGGTCTTTGCAAGCATTTGGCTTGTCCTTGGCTTTGGTTATATCTTTATATGTAACAAGTCCCACCAATCTGCCATTCTTATCAACCACCGGCAATTTTTCTATTTTATGTCGTTGAAGTATGTCGGCAGCCTCTTCCAAATTTGTCGATTGACTTGTGGTAATTAAATTGTCTTTTGTCATCACCTCGTCGATAGGACGATTTAAGTTCCTTTCAAAACGCAAATCACGATTGGTAACAATACCTACAAGATAACCTTCATTATCCACTACCGGGATACCGCCTATCTTGTATTCTTTCATTATATTTAAGGCATCATTGACAGTAGAACCGCGAGAAATGGTAACAGGATCATAAATCATACCGTTTTCTGCCCGTTTAACCGTATGAACTTGTTTTGCCTGCTCTTCTATGCTCATATTCTTGTGTATCACCCCGATACCGCCCTCTCTCGCTATGGCTATGGCAAGTTGGGCTTCGGTCACTGTATCCATCGCAGCCGACACAAGTGGCACATTCAAGTTGATGTTTCGCGAAAATTTAGTTGACAAGTCAACACTGTTTGGCAAGACTTCCGAATAGGCCGGAATTAAAAGGACATCGTCAAACGTTAACCCGTCCATCTTTATACGATCTGCAACAAATGACATAAAAAGTATTATTTATATTAATTATGTAAAATTCTTACTTACAAATGCGTGGTACACATACATCGGTGTTCAAAATTCCATTTAAAGCACCAATATTATGTCCTCTTATATCATTATTGCCCACAAAATTACTAATAATTCATCAATTCTAATGGCTTTTCGACAGCCTATTTAATGTTTTTTATATAACTGCGGCAATAAAAGCAGTGACGGAACTACTGTCATAATCCCGTCACCCCATACATTATTTTAATTACCTAATTCCGACAAAAATTTAATCCTGACAAGCCGTATTTCATCTTCGGTAAAATCATTACCGAGTTCTTCCACAGCAGTATCAACATCACCGCTTTCACTCTCTTTGAAATATTCGAATATCTCATTTTCTGAATCTTCATCCATTATTTCCGAGATAAAATAGTCGATGTTGATCTTCATTCCCGCGTGTACCATTGCCTCTATGACATCGAGCAACTCATTAAATTCCAATCCATTCGACTCGGCAAGTTCGTCAAGTGGAATACGACGATCTATACCATTGATGATAGGCTGCTTCAAGTCGGCTTTCTTGGGCAATCCTCTTATCATCAAATCCTCGGGTCGCTCTATATCATTCTCCTCGACATAACGTTTAATCACTTTTATAAACTCGTCGCCGTAACGCTTGGCTTTCCCGGGGCCTACTCCAGGAACCTTTTCAAGTTCCTCAATGCTTATGGGATAAGTAGTGGCCATAGCATCTATCGACTGATCCTGGAATATTACATAAGGCGGCAAATTGTGCTGCTTTGCAATTTTTTTCCTTAGATCCTTAAGGATTGCTGTTAATTCCGGATCTATGGCACAAGACACTCCTCCTTTGGCTACAACCTCTTCGTCAGAGTCGGAAAAATCATTATCTTCCACTATTTTAAATGACGTAGGCTTTTTAAGGAACGCCCTTCCGGCATTGGTCACTTTTAGCAATCCGTAATTTTCTATGTCGCGGTCAAGGTATCCCGAAATTATGGCTTGGCGTATAACAGCTCCGACAAACTTGCTGTCAGAACTTTGCAAACTACCAAACACCTCTTCACTTTCATGTCCATATGACTTAATTTCGTTAGTCTCTTTCCCTAACAATACATTTGTAATATAATCAGCCTTAAATTTCTCTTTCAAAGCGATGACAGCTTCTATCACCGCACACAATTCATCCTTAGCTTCCACGCGTTTCTTAGGATTTAAACAATTATCACAGTTTCCGCAATTGGTTTCGGCATATTCTTCTCCAAAATAATGGAGCAACGTCTTCCTGCGGCACACCGACGATTCGGCATAAGCGGCAGTTTCCAAAAGCAATTGCTTGCCGATTTCTTGTTCTGCTACAGGCTTGCCTTGCATGAACTTTTCAAGTTTCTGAAGATCCTTATTAGTATAGAATGTGATGCACAATCCTTCTCCTCCATCCCTACCGGCTCTGCCTGTCTCTTGATAATACCCTTCAAGGCTTTTTGGAATGTCGTAATGAATGACAAATCTAACATCAGGCTTGTCTATTCCCATTCCAAAAGCTATTGTAGCAACAATAACATCAACATCTTCTTGCAAGAATGCATCCTGATTAGCAGTGCGGGTAGCACTGTCCATTCCTGCATGATATGGGAGCGCCCGAATGTCATTGACCTGCAATATCTGAGCCAACTCTTCTACTTTTTTCCGGCTCAGGCAATATATAATCCCCGATTTGCCGGGTCGGTCTTTTATGAACTTTATGATGTCCTTATCGATATTGCTCGTCTTGCTCCTTACCTCATAATACAAGTTCGGACGATTAAACGACGATTTGAACACCCTGGCATCGGTCATTCCCAAATTCTTCTGTATGTCATGTTGCACTTTCGGTGTGGCAGTCGCTGTAAGGGCTATCACGGGGCGCTTCCCTATTTCGTTTATTATCGGGCGTATCCTGCGATATTCCGGGCGGAAATCATGCCCCCATTCCGAGATGCAGTGGGCTTCGTCCACAGCATAAAAAGAAATCTTTACTGTTTTTAAAAATTCTATGTTCTCTTCTTTTGTCAATGATTCCGGTGCGACATACAGCAGCCGTGTCTTGCCACTGATTACATCTTCCTTTACTTGGTCGATAGCCTGCTTGTTAAGTGAAGAATTAAGGAAATGGGCCACCCCGTCTTCTTCACTGTAATTTCGCATGGCATCCACCTGATTTTTCATCAACGCAATCAATGGAGATATCACTATTGCAGTACCTTCCATTATTAACGACGGCAACTGATAACATAACGATTTTCCCCCACCTGTGGGCATTAAGACAAATGTGTCGTTACCATCAAGCAAGTTTTCCATTATTGCTTCTTGATTGCCCTTAAAGGTGTCAAAACCAAAATATTTTTTCAATGTTGATGTTAGGAGTTCTTTGTTTGCCATGTTAATAGAAAAGATTTTTTATTGGTAGAACAAATATAATATTTCGCAACTGAAAAAACAAACATTTGTTCCAATAAAATTTTTCTCCTGCAATATGGTCACCTTAGAAATAATTCAACCGGACATTTGATTTCGAGGCGACATCGGCTTCTTTCAAAGATCTGCTAATTCATCTGTTGCATCATTTCAAAATTTGCTTTCTGCAATTGTGATTTTGCATATTCTTTGGTAACGACAAACTCTTTTTTCGCCGTTGACGGAGTTTCATACATCGCATCTATCATAATTGTTTCAACTATCGAACGCAAGCCTCGTGCGCCAAGTTTGAATTCTATTGCTTTATCCACAACATAATCCAAAGTCTCATCGTCAAATTTCAAGTCCACACCATCCATCTTAAACAATTTCACATATTGCTTTACTATGGCATTCTTAGGTTCGACAAGTATCCGACGCAATGCTGCACGATCCAGTTCTTCCAAATTTGTCAATATGGGCAATCGCCCTATGATTTCAGGAATAAGCCCGAACGAACGCAAATCCTGAGGAGTGACATAGTGTAACAATTTCTCACGAGCAATACGTTTTACAGCCGCATCAGACCCGTAACCAACGGCATGGGTGTTGAGTCTCAAAGCAATTTTACGCTCTATCCCCTCAAATGCTCCGCCACAAATGAACAAGATATTTTTCGTATTCACGGCTATCATGCGTTGCTCAGGATGCTTGCGTCCTCCTTGCGGGGGAACATTCACTATCGAACCTTCAAGCAATTTAAGCAATCCTTGCTGCACCCCCTCGCCACTCACGTCACGAGTTATCGATGGATTGTCTCCTTTCCTGGCAATCTTGTCTATTTCATCAATAAATACAATACCTCGCTCTGCAAGCTTTACGTCATAATCGCAAGCTTGCAGAAGCCGCGTCAACAAGCTCTCGATATCCTCGCCCACATAACCGGCTTCAGTGAGTACAGTTGCATCGACAATTGCAAACGGAACTTTAAGCAATCTTGCAATTGTCTTTGCAATCAACGTTTTACCGGTTCCGGTTGGACCTACCATTATTATATTTGACTTTTCAATATCAACATCATCGTTTTGTTGAGCCAAGCGTTTATAATGGTTATAAACCGCTACCGATATATATTTCTTGGCGCGTTCCTGTCCTATGATATATTGGTCGAGGTAATCTTTGATTTCTACAGGCTTTGGTACTTCCTTGATATCAATATCCTTGACTTTGTTTTTCTCGGCAAAATATTCCCGCGATATTTCATATGCTTGTGCAGCACAATCGCTACATATGCATCCGCTCATGCCCGGCATCAACAATGGAACTTCACGAGAGCTGCGCCCACAAAAGCTGCAATATGTCTCTGTTTTCTTGGCCATCTTTATTTATTTTCTTCTACTTCACTATTATCGGCAATTTGTCTTTCAAGGACTTTGTCGATCATGCCATATTCTGCGGCTTCTTGTGATGTCATCCAATAATCCCGATCTGAATCTTTCAAAATTTTCTCGAACGGTTGACCTGAATGCTGTGAAATTATCGAATACAATTCATCTTTTAATTTCAAAATCTCACGTGCAGTTATTTCTATATCGGAGGCCTGCCCTTGTACCCCGCCCATAGGCTGGTGTATCATTATGCGCGAATGTTTAAGGGCAAATCGTTTTCCTTTGGCTCCGGCTACGAGCAATACGGCTGCCATCGATGCTGCCATACCTGTACATATGGTTGACACATTGCTCGATATATATTGCATAGTGTCGTAAATTCCAAGGCCGGCATACACCGATCCGCCCGGAGAATTTATATATATGGAAACATCTTTCCCGGGATCACACGAGTCCAAATACAACAATTGCGCCTGTATCACATTGGCTGAGTAATCATCGACTGTTGTTCCGAGAAATATAATCCTATCCATCATTAACCGAGAAAACACGTCCATTTGCGCTACGTTCAACTGGCGTTCCTCGATTATTGTAGGAGAAATATAACTACTCGTTACAGGACTTGTTTTGCCAATATATTGGTCGAGTGCAAGACCATTCATGCCGAGATGTTTCACGGCATAATTTCTAAAATCTGCATTCATACTTATTGTTATGATGTTTTTTTGTTATGTTACTTAATCGAATAATAATTCAAAGTTACTAATTTTTTCGCCAATACACATTCTTTATGCTGGCATTTTTACATCTTGCATAATAACATGGTGGTTCATTGGATGCATTAACCAATGAACCACCATGTTAAATCAATGAAAATACTTTACAATTCAAGGGCGTTATCTATTTTCTCGGGAAGTATAGCAATGTCTATGACTTCTTTTATCGTGCCTACATAATGAAAATTAAGCCCTTTCAAGTATGTATCCTTAATTTCATCCACATCTTTCTTGTTCTCTTTACACAATACGATATCGGTGATACCGGCTCGTTTGGCCGCAAGAATTTTTTCCTTGATACCACCAACCGGTAATACTTTTCCTCGCAACGTGATCTCGCCTGTCATGGCAAGGTTGGGTCGAACTTTTCGTTGTGTAAATGTGGAAACAAGTGAAGTCACCATCGTAACTCCCGCCGAAGGTCCATCTTTGGGAATTGCTCCTTCAGGCACATGAATGTGCACATTATACTTGTCAAACAACTCATAATCTATACCAAACAACGAGCTGTGTGCCTTCAAGTATTGTAATGCTATAACAGCCGACTCTTTCATCACGTCACCAAGATTACCGGTAAGCGTCAATTTCTCACCTTTACCTTTGGATATCGAAGACTCGACAAACAAGATTTCACCACCGACGGCCGTCCACGCCAAACCTGTTACCACTCCGGCAAATTCATTCCCCTCATACTTGTCACGGAAATATTCTTCGGGTCCCAACAGATTTTTCAATTCATCTACGACTATCGTTGTAGGATATTCATCGTTTGAAGCCTTTAATCGGGCTATGCGTCTCAAAACCTTGGCAATTGTTTTATCCAACTGGCGTACACCCGATTCCCTAGTATATGCATCTATCATCTTTGCAATCGTCGGTTTCGGGAAATCGATTTCCTTTGCAGCAAATCCGTGTTCTTTCAATTGCTTGGGAATTAAGTGTTTGCGCGCTATTTCAATTTTTTCTTCCTGTATGTATCCGTTTATCTCTATGATTTCCATACGATCAAGAAGAGGTTGCGACAACTCTGCAAGCGAATTGGCTGTAGCCACGAATAATATTTTCGACAAATCGAAGTCTAAATCCACATAATTGTCATGGAAATGGCTGTTTTGTTCCGGATCGAGTACTTCAAGCAACGCCGACGAGGGATCTCCCTTAAAATCTTGTCCGAGTTTATCTATTTCGTCAAGCACAAACACAGGGTTTGCACTTTCGCTCTTAATCAACCCTTGAATTATGCGTCCGGGCATTGCACCTATATATGTACGCCTATGTCCACGGATTTCAGCCTCATCATGCAGGCCGCCAAGCGACACACGTACATATTTGCGGTTCAACGCATCGGCTATCGACTTGCCTAGCGATGTTTTACCTACCCCCGGAGGGCCATAAAGACATATAATAGGGGCCTTCATATCGCCACGCAATTTCAACACGGCAAGATGCTCCAATATGCGATCCTTTACCTTCTCAAGCCCATAATGATCCTTGTTCAACTTTGCCTCAACTTTCTTTAAATTGAAATTATCAGTTGTATATTCGTTCCAAGGCAAGTTTAACAAAGTATCAAGATAAGCATATTGTACCGAAAAATCGGGAGACTGCGGATTAATGCGTTCCAATTTCTTCAGTTCTTTCTCAAATGCTTTCCCTGTTTCTTCGTTCCAATGCTTTTCCGATGCCCTTTTTTGCAGTTCGTCTATATCATCATCGGCAGTATTACCCAACTCGTCTTGTATAGTACGAATTTGCTGTTGCAAAAAATGCTCTCGTTGCTGCTGCGACAAATCTTCACGTGTTTTCGATTGTATATCGGCCTTTATAGCAAGCAATTGAGCCTGCTTCGACAATATGGAATACAATTTATAAGCACGCTGCTTAACAACCCTCTCTTCAAGCATCTCTTGCTTAATCGAAGGTTCTATCGGACAATTAACAGCAAGGAAATTAATCAGATATAATGGATTATCTATATTTTTTATGGCAAAAGCCAATTCCTTGGCACCCTCCCCCATATTCTTCAGGATGTCAAACGTCAATTCACGCAGACTGATTATCAAGGCATCAAATTCCTTATCATCTTCAACCGGTTCGATTTCATCAATCGGTTCGACAATTCCCTTCAAATAGGGTTCTTGTGCGACAATCGACTTCAATTTAAAACATGAACGCCCCTGCAATAATACATTGGTTGTATTATCTGGTAATTCAAAAATTTTAATGATATCGGCTATGACACCGTAATGGTATAAATCATTAAAACCGGGATCTTCGGTTTTGCCTGAAACTTGACATACGACACCTATTTTCGTCTTATTCTTTTGTGCCTCTTGTATAAGGCTGAGCGATTTGCTCCGCCCCACAGCCACAGGCAAAGTTATACCGGGAAACAGAACCATATTGCGCAACGCAAGTATCGGCATATTGTTAATGTCGAATACCTCATCGGCCCCCTCGTTCTCTTCTCCCTTTATTTCTGTGAATATCGGCATTATATGTGGAGTTTCGTCGTTTGGTTCGCTATCAAAGTCATTAAAAAAATTTACCATCTTTTCATTAAACTACAAATGTAAGAACATATCTGCAAAATGTGTGCCAAACAATCTATCTTTCAAATGATATAAAAGTTTGGCACATATTTATAATCGCCCTAATCGGCGACAAAAATTATCAAATGCTTTAGCAGCAACGCATCATTTTTCAAGATGCAGTTTCTTCAATACCGCCACGCATTTTCCTTTGCCATCATACAAGGCTATTTTGGAATTATCAAGCTGCTTACACGTTTCTGTCAATTCAAGTGCCACAAGCAACTTCTTTTCGGTTTGAATATTCTCACACATCTTCATTGTGGAAAGCAATTGCTGGAACTGGACACCCCAATCCTTCTCATAATCAATATACACGGTTCCATTTACAATATTACAACCGGAATTACCGTGTATGGTCAATTGATCCAGGTCTATCACCAGTTTCACGTTCTCGTCAACTACCGTTTCACCGTCAATTTCTTCAACTGTCCAAGCCCCGTTCATGAAAACAAGATTTTGAGACTTTAATGTGGCTAACTCATGCCCTTTCTTATCAAGCATTTGCAGATATTGAATACCTTTCTTTTCATTAAGCCTCAACTCTACAACGTCATTAAAAACTTTCATAACCTTGTGCTCGGGAGTTTCATTGTCGCAAGCCATACGCGTTGAAATTATATCGCTGAATACCACGGAACTTCCTTCACACTTGAAATTTCCGTTGATTATATTGCAACCATTATTGCCATAAAATCTGTTTTCGCGAAAATCAAATGCAATAAACGGACGTGACAATGTGTTGACATCCTTCCCGTCAATTGTCATAAACGTCCATTCGCCCGCCAATTGCTCGGCAGGGTTCGACAATAATATGCCCGTCATTGCTTCACTTGTTTCCACTGCGGTTGTGTCAACATTTTCATTCACGCCGGTTTTGGCACTTTTCTTCATAGTTCCGCAACCTACAGCCGCTACTGCGACAAATACACATATGATAATTTTCCCAAATTTCATAATTCAATTATTTTTGATTATACAATATATTCTTTTTTACTCTTTTGCAAGATCCCAATGCTTGCGGTATGGATACTTAGACGGCCTTACAAGCAACCTCAAAGAGGTTGAATAAGTACAATACGCCCAAATCCAGTTTATCAGCACGGTCAACTTGTTTCTCATTCCCAAAATCGAGATCAAGTGTACAAACATCCATGTCACCCATGCCGGACGGCCATACATATGCAATTTATGCAAATCGGCAACTGCCCTGTTGCGCCCCACCGTGGCCATCGATCCTTTGTCATTGTATTTGAATTCTTTCACGAAATTACCCGAATTCAAATTTTCGGCAAGGCATCGTGCTTGCTGTATTGCCACCTGAGCCAACTGCGGATAACCTCGCGGATACTCAGGAGCTTCAAGATAAGCAATATCCCCTAATGCAAATATATTATCATACCCGTTTACGCGGTTGTACGCATCTACTTTAAAACGGCCGCCACGGGCATAAACCGACTCATCAAAGCCTTCGATAGGCTCACCTGTAATACCGGCAGTCCATATCAACGTCTCGCAATATACCTCTTCGCCATTGGAGAATTTCACCACATTATTGTCATACCCAACCATTGTGGTATTTAATTTCACATCAACCATCAAGTGTCCTAGGTACTCATAAGCATGGCGTGAAGCATCTTCACTCATGGTACGCAGCACACGGTCGGTTCCTTCCACTATGAGTATCTTCAAATCTTCTTTCTCCAACTCGGGATACTCTCGTGGAATTATATAGCGCTTCATCTCACCTATTGCTCCGGCGACCTCCACGCCCGTAGGACCGGCACCTATAACCACAAAACTCAACAATTGTTTCTTCCGTTCATGATCAGTGGCTATGCTTGCACGTTCAAGGCGGTCAAGTATCTCGTTCCTCAACCTTATGGCCTCGGCAACCGATTTAAGCGTATAAACCTTATCGCGCAAATCATTCATGCCGAAAAAATTATTTGTGGTTCCGGCTGCCACTACCAAATAATCATAATTCACCGTCTCAAATTGTGTCGAGACCGTCTTGGCAACAGTATCCACTTTCTTCACCTCGCCCATATGAAACCTCACATGTTTCATATGCCTGACTTCCCGGCGGAAAGGGAATGAAATGCTCCCTGAATCAAGCCCCGACGATGCTATTTGATAAAACAACGGTGGGAACGAATGGAAATTATGTCGGTCAATAAGCGTTATATCAAATTTATTTTTGTCAAGTGCTTTAATAACATTTATACCGGCGAAACCTCCACCTATTATTACAATATGTTTTTTCTTATTTTCAGTTTCCATAATACATCCTTTCGATTATCATTCCGGGTAAACCATGTTTTCGACAGATATGCATTCGAGGACTTCTTTCAAAAATTTCCGAGCCTCCCAATTTGCCATTGGCAGATTATTAAGCATATAGTTGCCGCAATCATGAGCCGAAGCCCCCGGAATTTCCCCGCTAAACGTTGCTATATACTTAAACATTTCTTTGACCAAATCCACAACATCTTCCGACCGCAAATCACCGGCAAGCAACAAATAAAATCCGGTACAACACCCCATGGGGCCGAAATATATTATCTTACGGCCCCATCTGTCATGGTTCCGTAAAAATGTAGCTCCAAGATGTTCTATGGTATGTATGGCAGCTTGCCCCACTGCCGGCTCGCGATTAGGCTCTTTCATTCGTATATCAAACGTTGTTACTACGTCACCTTTTTCCAAATAGTCTTTTCTCGACACATATATGCCGCGCAACAATCGTGTGTGATCAACTTTGAAACTATCTATTTTTTCCATTATAGCTGTTATTTTAATTTCTCGAGCAATTGTCTCACTATCTCAAACGTCTGTTCTGGTGCTGCCGACCAAAAATCCTCATATTGCCGCGAATTATTATGGCTCGCTCCCGGAGAATCGCTGATTACACGCATACAAAACATGGGCACGTGCATCTTGTTACAAACGTGCGCAATCGCAGCCGACTCCATATCCACGGCAAGTGCTTCGGGGAAATGCGTTTTTATTTCTTCCACGCTTGCCATTTTATCAATAAACTTGTCGCCCGAACAAATCAGTCCATGCCTTATATTATCTGAACAGGGAAGCAAATCAATAACGTTCTTATCAGGTACGAAATACATCGGCATACCAGCAGCTTGCCCATAATCGGTTCCGGGACCGCACCACACATCGTGATAAGCTATGGAATCGGCCACCACAACGTCCATCACATTAATGCTCTTGTCGGCACCACCGGCCACACCGGTGTTAATCACCACGTCGGGCTCGTATTTCTCCAATAACGTCATTGTGGAAATAGCTGCATTTACTTTTCCTATACCGCATTCCATTGCCACAACTTCATGCCTTCCTATTGTTCCCTTATGGAAATAAAAACCTAAAACATCTTCTGTTTTGTGGCCTTCAATCATGGGCAGAAGCAATGAAAGCTCCTTATCCATTGCCACTATTATTCCTATTCGCATCGGTGTTTAGCTTGTTTCGATTTTCCCTTAAAAAATTCGGTCGTAAAATTAGTGAAAAATTACTACTTTTGCAACTATGCAAAAATTTTAAACCATGTTACCTGTTATCGAGATAGAAGAATTTATTTCAGGCCATTGCCCCGAAATGAAAATCGGCCTTATAAGGTCGAAAGTAACAAACTGCAACACTCCCGATGATTTATGGAAAGAAATATGCGACACTTGCAACGAAATCAAATCACGATACAAGCTGCTTGACATAAACAAGCGTCCGGCAATAATGGCAACACGCTCGCTTTACAGAGCTTGCGGCAAAGATCCTAATCGGTACAGAGTGGCGAGTGAGGCTTTATGCCGACGTGCGGTAAAAGGGTTGGAATTATACAGAATAAATTCCTTGGTCGATATCATAAACCTCATTTCGATAAAAAGCGGATATCCCATAAGCGGACTTGATGCCGACAAAATAACAGGCAACAGATTATCATTGGGGATCGGGAAAGCCGGAGAAGCATTTAACGGAATAGGTCGTGGCTCGCTGAACATCGACGGATTGCCCGTATATCGTGATGAAATAGGAGGTGTCGCCACCCCAACGAGCGATGAAGAACGTACCAAAATCGACATTTCCACTTCCACCGTACAAATCAACATCAACGCTTTTGCCCCAGAAATGCCTTTGGATGATACCATACAATGGTGCATCTGCTTACTTAAAAAATACTGCAACGCCCAAAACATTGAAACTTATACGATATGAAAATTCTGCAAATAATACCCACTAACCCTAATGAACGATTTCTTGACATGGCCGTCGAGGCTCTCTACAACGGGGAAATCATAATATACCCCACCGACTCGCTTTACGCCTTGGGGTGCGATGCATTAAACAACAATGCCATCGAAAAAATATGCAAAGTAAAAGAGATACGGTCTGACAAAACCAACCTATCGATTATATGTAAAAATATCGGCCAGGCAGCCGAATATGCCCGCATAAACAATGACATTTTCACCATGATGAAAAATAACCTTCCTGGACCATTCACTTTTATATTGCCTGCCCTATCTAAATTACCGAAAGCCTTCAAAAAACGAAGAACTGTCGGAATTAGAATACCCGACAATAATGTGGCAATACAACTCGTCGAACGACTGGGACACCCTATAATGACGACCTCAGTTCAATTCGATGACGAAGACTACGGATGCGAACCCGAACTGATAGCCGAACGTTATGAAACGGTAGCCGACCTGATACTTGACTGCGGACGAGGCAGCACCATCCCTTCCACTATAATAGACTGCACAGGCGATGCTCCCGAAATTGTGCGGGAAGGTAAAGGAACTTTAAAATAAAAGCCACCTAAATCGGTGCATTTATTTACAAAAAAGACTCTTTTGCTAACACCCTGAAACGAGCCTTAAATCACTGAAATTTTATCCTTTTTAAATTTTTTATACCCGAATAAATAACTTATATTTGTAATACGCTTTACCATTAGCGTTAACATTATTACCTTTAATACACATTAAAAACAACACTCTATGAAAGTCAATGAAATTTTAGCCGGGCTTGAAGCAAAGCATCCCGGAGAAAAAGAGTATTTGCAAGCAGTCAAAGAGGTCCTTCTATCGGTTGAAGATGTTTATAATGAACATCCAGAATTTGAAAAAGCCAAAATAATCGAACGTATGATTGAACCGGATCGTATTTTCACATTCCGGGTAACATGGACCGATGACCGTGGCGAAGTTCAAACCAACCTGGGTTACCGTGTGCAATTCAATAATGCTATAGGCCCGTATAAAGGTGGCATTAGGTTCCATGCATCAGTCAATCTGTCAATCCTGAAATTCTTGGGATTTGAACAAACTTTCAAAAATGCATTGACTACTCTGCCTATGGGTGGAGCAAAAGGCGGCTCCGACTTCAGCCCGCGGGGGAAAAGCGATGCCGAAATAATGCGCTTCTGCCAAGCATATATACTTGAACTTTGGCGCAACCTCGGTCCTGACCGTGATGTTCCGGCAGGCGACATCGGTGTGGGTGGACGTGAAGTCGGTTATATGTATGGCATGTATAAAAAACTGGCACAGGAACACACAGGTACATTCACAGGAAAAGGCCTTGATTTCGGTGGTTCAAAAATACGACCGGAGGCTACTGGATTTGGAGCTTGCTACTTTGTCCGCAATATGCTACGGTCGATGGGAGAAGATTTTGCAGGCAAGACTGTGGCAATTTCAGGATTCGGTAACGTGGCATGGGGTGCAGCCTTAAAAGCCACGGAACTTGGCGCAAAAGTAGTAACCATATCAGGCCCGGACGGTTATGTTTATGACCCGACCGGAATATCAGGCGAAAAAATCGACTATATGCTTGAACTGAGGGCATCGGGCGATGACATCGTAGCTCCATATGCCGAACGGTATCCCGAAGCTACATTCTATCCCGGCCGCCGCCCATGGGAAGTAAAGGTTGACATTGCAATGCCTTGTGCCACACAAAACGAAGTCGGCAAAGAAGATGCCGAAAATCTTGTTCGCAACAAGGTCATGTGTGTTGGTGAAGTTTCTAATATGGGTTGTACTCCCGAAGCTATCGACACATTCATTGCCAATAAAATCCCTTATGGACCGGGTAAAGCAGTTAACGCCGGCGGTGTGGCAACATCTGGCCTTGAAATGAGCCAAAATGCCATGCACTTGTCATGGTCGGAAAAAGAAGTTGACGACCGTCTCCACGAAATAATGAACAACATACATGAACAATGCGTAAGATATGGCAAAGAACCCGACGGATATATCAATTATATGAAAGGGGCAAACATTGCCGGGTTCATGAAGGTTGCCCATGCCATGCTGGGTGAAGGCGTGATCTAAACGTTCTCTATACCACAAAAACGCACAAAAAACATCGGCCGCAAACAGGCAGAATTAAATGCTTATTTGCGGCCGCTCTTTTTCACTCGTCAAGTATCAGGAATTGTGCAACCAATTAAAGGCTTTTTCGCGAATCGAGTCCGATTCGCACAAAAGTTTTACAAATTTCACGGCCGAACACTTGCGATAACTGTCTTTCAACACATGCACACAACCTTCCATTTGTGTACCCGGTGCATCTATTGGAATGGCAACAAGATCGCGTGCACCATAAATCGTTGCCTCCGATAAAATTGTCACAAGATTACTACCCGAAACTATTTTAAGCAATATATTCACTTCATTCAGTTCTATGGGGCAGTTGAATTTATACCCTTTGCTCGCAACTATGATGTCAAATTGGTTGCGGGCTTGCAAACCTTTTCCCGGTAATGCAATCTCATATTGCTGCAACCGTGCAAGGTCAATGCTGCGACACGATGCCAATTCATGCTTCTTGTTTACTACAACATCAAGATGATTGTCAAAGAGGATATGAGATTCTATGCGATCATATGTCTGCGTAGGTTTAAACGACAACACTATGTCAACATCGTGCTTTTCAAGCATGGTCATCAGCTCTTCCATCGTCTTGTTATATATATTCAACTTTACATTTGGATAACGCTTCATAAACTCAAGCAGCGTTTCGTTAAGTGTCGGGCTGAACGTATATGTCACACCTATGTTCAATGTTCCGGTCATCAGGTTCTGGACATCTCTTATATGCTCTATGCACGAATCGGCTTTATTAAGTGTCGCTTTGGCATAAGGCAACAACTCCATCCCTATTTCGGTCAATGCCACACCATGATTGTTGCGCCTGAATAATTGCGCATCGAGTTCTCCTTCAAGTTGCTTTATTTGTTGCGATAAAGTACTTTGAGTTATAAACAAAGCCTTCGCCGCCTCCGAGAAGCTGAGCAATTCGGCTGTCTTGCAAAAATATTTAAGCTGTCGTAATTCCATGTGCGATTGCAAAATTACCTATTTTTGTTCAATCATTTATTATTTCACGAGTGGCACTGAAAGAAATATGCTTGAACACAAATATGGGCAACGTCACCCCGAGTACCATGCCGGCAACAACAATAATACAAGTAAGCCCATTAAAATTCATCAAATAAAAATAATGGTCAAATACACTTTCTTCACTACTCGACAGGCACATCACAAGCCCCTGCACTGCTCTATAGGCATACATTCCGGGTATCATGGGCAATAAAGCAGGATATGAAAAAGTTTCCGGCGGGCATTTGGCTTTGGGAGCAAACGGTATAGCCAAAATCCCTATTGCCAAAGCTGCAATTGCTGCAGCAATGATTATATGCACCCCCAAATAAGTCATCATGACAAACCTCATGCTATGCCCCACCGCACCAAGCAGTGCACAATATTTCATAGCCGAAAAAGGAGTATTACTTATGCTTGCGAAACCAATGGCAGCCATGGCCGCAAACAGCATATCCTGTAATATTTCAAATAATATTTCCATAACGATTAAAAAAATTTCATTTGCATCAACAACATTCCGCCACACAAGCCAAGTGACAAACAAATAGTGAGTATGACCGCTTGAATAAATCGGCTCATCGAACATAAATAATGTCCTGCAAACAAGTCACTGCCCGAATTAATGTAAGGAATTCCTGGTACAAGAAACAACACACTTGTGCCAAGGGCCAATTCCGGAGTACCACTTATCCCGAATAAATATCCCGATGCTCCAATAACCGATGCCACAAAAGCCGATGCCACCGTGGTTATACGTACATCAATCTTATCTTCAAGCATGACTTGCTTCACTAAAAAGCCAAGCAAAGTTGCAAACAAAACTATTCCCACCGCATTAAAATCGCCACCGAAAAGTCGGCAAAACGAAGCGTTTGCTATCGAAGTCAATGTTAAAACAAGCCATTTATTCAACCTCGGTTTTAATAATATCTGTTCAAACTTACCTGCAGCATCTACATAATTAAGTTTATCTTCAGCTATCTGCCAACTCAATTTGCTCAACGCTATATTTCGACTAAAATCTATAGCTCCGCCAATAGGTTTTGACTGGCAATTATATGAATGAGTGTAATCCATATCCCACACCACGGCAATAACATGAGAAGGCAACAAAGTCATATCAACGTGTACACCGAATGTTTCGGCAATTCGTTTTACATTTTTCTCGATACGGATGCAAGTTGCCCCGCATCCCAACAATGCCGCCGCATAATTGGCTATAAACCTACATTTACCTTTCAACAAATCATGTGTCAATGCAGCACATTCGGTATCACTTGTAATTCTCATCATCGTTGTCATCGTCATCATATTCAAAGAAGTCTTCCTTACCTTCAAATCCTACAACTCGGTAATGGTTTGTTGTTTTGTTAAACCTCACTATACACCTTGCCAAAATGCCGATAACTACAAAACCTATTACTAAAAACCATGTAAAAATAAGATGTGTTGTCATAATTATTTCCCTTTAAAATTTAACACTGCAAAATTACCAATGTCTTGATATTGCTTAAAAACATCGGTTAATGTATCTTTCGATAATGGTTTTCGATATCGGTTATTCATTAAATTTATGTAAAACAGACAAATCTTGCCCTACATATAACTTTTGTTTCCTTTAGAACACTACACCATACACATTTACTATCGAAATCAGCAATAACAACTATTGATAATAACTATCGATAGTAAAATTAACCACAACAATAAAGGTGCACCATTATGGGAATGACACACCTTAAAAGCACTACTTCACAACCGGCTTACATTTCAGCTATCGATGACACTATTTGCCCGTCGAATAAGTTAATTATCCTGTTGGCATACCCGGCATCGTGCTGAC
Source organism: uncultured Muribaculaceae bacterium (assembly GCA_944321685.1). Lineage (GTDB taxonomy): Bacteria > Bacteroidota > Bacteroidia > Bacteroidales > Muribaculaceae > Avimuribaculum. Next base: position 36,858 of record CALUMH010000048.1, on the reverse strand, counting down.
TGTGAGTGACCATCACTATCGTTGTTCCATCACGGTTTAAGTCGGAAAGCAATTGCATAACCTCCTTTCCGTTTTTCGAATCGAGATTACCGGTAGGCTCGTCGGCGAGTATGAGTTCCGGATTGGAGACAACGGCACGAGCTATCGCCACACGTTGTTGTTGGCCTCCCGACAACTGTTGCGGATAATGCTTGGCACGATGGCTTATGTTCATGCGCGCCAAAATTTCGGACACTCGCTCCTTGCGTTCTTTAGCCGGGATGTGCAAATACGTAAGGGGGAGTTCCACATTTTCCGATACATTGAGTTCATCTATCAAATTGAAACTTTGGAATACAAAACCTATATTTCCTTTCCTCACATTAGTACGGTCTTTTTCTTTCAAGTTGCCAACTTCTTTGCCATTCAGGTAATAGTACCCTGAAGTGGGATTATCAAGCAAACCTAAAATATTAAGCAACGTTGATTTTCCACAGCCCGATGGCCCCATGATAGATACAAACTCCTTGTCCTTGATTTCCAAGCTCACGTCATTAAGGGCAATAGTTTCCACCTCGGTAGTCCTAAACACCTTGCTTAAATTTTCAATCTTAATCATAATTATCTATTTTATTGTTAATTATTCTGTTTTAATATTTTCTATTGGATTCTCATTGGCAGCTTTACGGCCTATCAAATAAACCGACAAGAGCGACACCACAACCACAATGGCAAATGCAACAATCGGGATCCACCACGTCGGGATATCTCCATATGAAATAAGGTCGTTAATCATTTTAAATCCTATCCACAATAACGGCAACGCCACAACCAGGCTAAAAGCTATCGATTGCATAGAAAAACGCATAAGCCTTATTTGTTCGTTTTTTGCAGTCGCACCAAACACCCTGCGCACAGCTATGTCACGTTTTCGTTGCGAAATCATATAAATATTCATGGCAATCAGGCCTAACAGCGATATTATGAGTGCAGCAATAGTGAATGCAACCAATATTTTATTAAAGTCTATCACTCCTTTATACTGATCCAGCATCATATCGCTATACCAAATCGATTCAAAGCCTATCGGCTTTACTATGTCCTCATATAATTTATCAATTTTCTGTTTATAATTTACTAAGTCGCCTGGTTCTATATCCACCAATATCATATGTGGCACAATCTTATCCTTGTCCTTGACTCGTATCAATATATTGGCAAACATATTGTCCATAAGCACCGATTCAAGTTGGAAATCATTAAATACCCCAGCAATATCAACACTACCACCCGCATATCTGAACCTGTCAATTCCAAGGTTAAATCGTTTATAGCGTTCCATAGTGCTTTCACTCATGTAATAAGAATTTGCCAAATTGGCAAGTCTGCAGTCTTCAAGAATTTTGATATTGAACACCTTAAAAAATGCCGAATCAACTTCAAAAATACGATACATTTCCATTACCGTGGTGTCACTTGTCGCTATTGCCATCGCCGAACCTTCACCTCCATATATCGGGGTACCTGAAGTAAAAGACACATTCTTCACATATGGCAATTTTTCGACTTCGCTTCTAAAAGTCTGCAATTGTTCAAGCGTGCCATTATTTTTATAGCACAGCACATTGCCATATTCATAACCAAGTGGTGCATTTAACACCACATTTAACTTCACCCCAAAATATATGGAACATGATATCAATGCTATTGTAAGTCCGCTTTGCACTACGTTTAACACTCGCAGATACACCATCTTGGTTTTGCGACGGAATGTACCTTTTACCACATCAAGCGGATTGTAATTCGACAATATTGAAGCCGGAACAAGTCCTGCAAAAAACGACAGTAAAATCAAGAATACCAGCCAGCATATTGAAGTGAGCCATGTAAAATCACCTATCACGTTGAGTTTCACACCCAACACATCCATGGCATACGGCTCGGTTACCTTGGCAAGCAATAATCCGATTAAAAAAGCAATTATGGTCAAAAACAGTGCTTCCAATATCATTCGCCAAAATACATCGCCACGATAAGAGCCGAGCAATCGACGAGTTGCCATCTCTTTTGCCCGATAAGAGGTTTGTGCTGCACTCATGCTTATATAATTAAACACCGACATTAGCAAAATTATAATGCCTGCCGCCAAAAAAGCCAAAACTTTAACAAAATCATATTGTTTCAAGTGTTCACTTGCATAAATTGTCGGAACCGATGAATAATAAAAATCGTGCATATTAATCATCTGTACAGAATCCACGACGCCATAAATGTATGGCCAAAAACACTCTTTTAACAATTCCAAAATTTCGTCTTGCTTGGTTGTCGGATCATAGTCTTTCGGAAATTTAAAAAACAAGATTGCCGATGCAGCATTTTCCATTATTGCATCACGTACATCCATTGACGAATCATAATTAACAACCTGTTCAATCGGCACAAAAGCTTCAATTCCATCTGGAAATATCGAATTATCGATATCTTCAACAACACTTGTAACTGTAAACGTACCTGACTTATGTGTGGTCGGGAATTGTAAATTTAACATCTTTCCCACAACTTTTTCTGTTCCGAAAAACTTTATTGCACCTGAACGTGTAAGCACAATATTGTTATCAGCCGACAACATAGTTTTGGCATCACCTTCTATAATTTTGTATCCAAAAAAATCAAAAAAATTGTCTTTCACAAAAGCCGTATGTGCCACAATCGTTTGCATATCCTCTAAATTACATTCCAATTCAGCGCACTTGGCAAATGCACACCAGTCTTCAATTTCGGGAAAACGGTCTTGAAATCGTTGTCCGAGGTTATAATGTCCAAACACATCTTTACCCGTGGTGTACATATAGATGCGGTCGGCATCACGTACATCTCTGTCCACTGTAAGTTGCCGTGTAACCATATCGGCAATCAGCAATATGAACATAAACGACACCGCAAGCCCGGCAACATTAATTGTCGTAAACATCTTGTTCCGACTGAGAAACGTGAAATATGTCTTAAAATCTTTCATATTTATTCTGTCTTTATATTTTCTATTGGATTCTCATTGGCAGCTTTGCGCCCTATCAGGTAAACCGACAAAAGCGATACAACAACTACTATTGCAAATGCAACAATCGGGATCCACCACGTCGGGATATCACCATATGGGACAAAATCATAAATTTTAATCATTCCTACAATCGACAACGGAATTGCTATCGCAAGACTTATTACTACCGACATCAATGAATAACGCATTAGTGACGCTATCTCTATCTTTGCTGTTGACCCAAACACCTTACGCACGGCAATGTCGCGCTTACGCTGCGAAATCATATATATGTTCATCGCCGTCAATCCAAGCAGCGAAACAAGTAAAGCAACACAAGTAAAGATAATTATGATTTTGTTCATATTTATTATGTCGCGATAGGTATCAGTCATCATTTCGTCATACCATTCCGTGTCAAAGCCGGACATTTGATATATTTGCACTAATAAATTATCTATCTGCTGCTTGTAATATTCCAAGTCACCATCCTCCACTTCCACCAGCACTTGCCATGGCCATATGCTGTCGGAAGGACATATTTGCATCAGCAACGGATGTTTTGCTTATTGCAATATCGATCTAATCTTGAAATCCTTAAATCGACCTGCTATATTTTTATACTTGCTTAATGGTAATTTTTCTGTATTTGCATCTAATTTTTCCAGGTCATTGTAGGCATCGTCACTGATATACACCGACTGCCAACTATCGGCCAAACGGCGATCTTCGGTGATTTGAATATCAAAGATTTTCAAAAACGAGGAATCGGCCCGAAATGTCTGAAAACTGAAAGTAACCGCCGAATCTCCCGATTGTATCCTTGTCGTATTGTTGTTTCCACCGTCATTCGGGGTACCCTGCGTAAACGATACATTTCTCACAAACGGCAATTTTTTCACCTCGCTCCTGAACGTTGTCAAATTGTCCATTATATTAGTTGTAGGACACACAAGCACGTTACCGTAATTATAACCGAGAGGGGCATTAAGCACACTATATATTTGAATTCCCAAATATATGGAACAAGCAAGCAATGCTATGGTAAGGCCACTCTGCAAAACATTAAGTGCTCTCAAATACACCATCTTGGTTTTGCGGCGGAATGTTCCTTTTTCGACATCAAGAGGATTATAACCCGACAGTATCGATGCCGGTACAAACCCGGCAACAAACGACAACAACAATACAAACGCCAACCAACAAGCAATCGTAATCCAAGTAAAATCACCTAAAATATCAAGTCGTACTCCAAGCAATTCCATGGCATATGGCTCAGCCGCTTTTGCCAGCAATAAACCTATAAAGAATGCGACTACCGTCATGAACAGCGATTCTTCGATCATTCTCCAAAACACGCTGCCTCGCGAGGAACCAAGCAAGCGGCGAGTCGCCATCTCTTTAGCCCGATATACTGTTTGCGCCACACTCATGCTCACATAATTGCCAATGGCCATTAACAAAATTATAATACCTGTTATAAAGAATACAATCACCTTCTCGAAATCATATTGCATAACACCGAGCCACGCTGTGATTTTGGAAAAATAAAAATCACGCATAGGCATCATTTGCACACCGTGTGCATTGCCATATTGATAAATCCAAAAGAATTCCTTAACATAGTTTTCCATATCCCTCTTTTTTTCAGAAGGATCGAAACCTTCCACATATTTGAAAAACACCATTGCAGAACCAGCATTACCCATATTCGTGTCATTAATGTCAGCACTATAATTGAAATGCTTAATGTTTTCGATAGGAACAAATATGCCTATTACATTCGGGAAAATAGAATTATCGACATCTTCTACCACACCGTTCACGACAAACGACATACCCGATATTTCAATATTCTTTCCCATTACCGGCTCATTGCCGAATAGACTGTATGCCGCCGACCGCGTAAGCACTACATTATTATCCGACACAAGTGCATCAATTGCCCGACCTTCCAAAAGAGGATGTCCGAAAAAGTCAAAATAATTTTTCTTTACGAAACTTACGCCCATCAACATTTCTTGGTCACCAACCGATCGGCATAGCAATTCCTGTATCCCACCATACGCGCACCAATCTTCTATTTCGGGATATCGGTCTTGGAATTTCAGCCCAAGCTGATAATGCCCTAACGCATTACTATTGGATGCGAAAATAAAGATACGGTCGGCATCCGGCACATCGCTATCCACCGAGAGTTGTCGTGTAACCATATCTGCGATCAGCAGGATGAACATAAACGACACTGCAAGCCCCGTAACATTGATAACAGTGAACATCTTGTTACGACTGAGAAATGTAAAATATGTCTTAAATCCTTTCATGACAATATCAATCTAAAATCAGAACATCCTTATCCTTAAAACTCTCATATCCCGACACAATTACCCGCTCACCTTTTTCAAGCCCGTCAAGTACTTCATAATATTGTGGATTTTGTCGGCCTATGCGTATTTCGCGGCGATATGCCTTGCCGCCATCTTTGTCAACCACAAATATCCATCGTCCACCTGTGGTTTGGAAAAAAGTTCCTTTAGGAACAAGTACACTTTCGGTAGATTCCCCAAGTTGAAGGTCTATATAATAAGTCTGCCCTATCCTAACATTATCGGGCAATTCTCCATCAAACACGAGGTCGGTGCGAAATCGTCCGTCACGCACTTCGGGATACACCTTGCGCACCTTTAGGCTGAAACGGCTCCCTTGGCGGTCAAGTGCAGCCGACAGACCGGTTGAAACACGGTCTATGTAATGCTCGTCGATATAAGCCTCTATTTTTACACCCGACAAATCATTAATTTGCCCAACCATTTGTCCGGCAGCAATGTTTTGCCCCAGTTCTACATCAAGCAAACCCAATTCGCCATCAATAGTGGCACGTACATCAAGTTTACTCTTTCGCTCTCGTATCAGCAACACATTCTGTCGCATATTATCAAGATTTTCTTCCATTTGATCCATTTGTATCGTGCGATAGATGGAATCCTGCACCAATCTTTCATTTACAAGGCTATGCTTCTTTTTGGCCATCTCGTAATCTTCACAGGCTTGCAAATATTCTTCACGACTTATCAATTTTTCGTCATACAGACGCTCATATTGTTCATACGTGCGACGTTTACGCCGAGTATCTATTTCAAGTTGCACTTGTTCTGTTTCATTATTCAACTTATCTTGTTGCATGGTTACCTGAGTATTACGCAGCAAATTTTGTTTTTCGGCAAGCTCCGACTCGGCATTGAGTATTTGCAAGTCGAGGTTGGAATTGCTCAATCGCAATATAACATCCCCCCTTTTTACAAACTCACCTTCTTCTACCACTTTTTCACGGACTATTCCCCCTTCTTCAGGACTTATCTGCACCACCGATATCGGTTTCACCTGCCCGTTAAGCCTCACATAATCACTGAATTCGCCATAAACAACATCAGTTACGGTTATCGACTTGGCCTCAACGTTTTGTGTCGCCACATATGGATTAAAAAAGATCCACAACACAAGCAACAACATAACGACAGCCACAGCTATGTAAATTACATGACGTTTCTGCAATCCTCGCTTTTTCTCGATTTGTATATCCATAGTATTTTCCTGTTCTTTTAATCTTTGATAATATTATTTCCTTTGTAATAGTCCACAAGCCGGCATTTTAACACATACGACAACTTACTGCGCAACAGCGTTACTTTACTTTCAAGCAATGCCGAGGCACTCGTTTGCACATCGAGCGAAGTCATAAGCCCCTCTTCATATTTACGCTTCGTCACATGATAAGCTATCGAATCGGAATGTACTTTCTTTTCCATTTGTATGCTCTCTTTTAAGAAACCGTTACGGTCAAGCACGGCCTGAGCCACAAGTTTCTGCAGTTCCTCTTTTTGTGCCTCGTATTGTTCGCTTGCAATACGGTAATTGTTTTTTGCCTTGCGCACAGAATTCACCCGTGAAAAACCATTAAACAGCGGTATGCTTATGCGCATACCCACATACTGTCCGAAATTGTTCTGCAATTGCTGCCAAAAATCAGCATATCCGGTTACATTCAACTCCTTGTAATATGATGAATTTATACCGGCAAACAATGAAACGGTAGGTAACACATTTGCCCATGACCGTTTCATATCCAACTTATAAACTTCCCTGTTATAATGAGATTGCCGTAAAGTGGGATTACAATCAAGAGCCACTCCGAATATCTCATTGGAAGTATCATCCGGCATCAACGATAAATCGATGGCATTAGTCTCAAGCAACACCGTGTCGAGCATCAAGGGGTTATCAAGCGGATAATTCATTTGCTGTTTCAATGCAAGCATTGCCGCTTCATACAAGTTAATTTGATTGGTTAACGTATAATCATCAGTGGCATATTGTGCCTCTATCTGTGCAACGTCTGCCATTCCTTTCAATCCAAGTTCTTCTTGCCGACGAGTCTTGCGCAACAACGAATCACTTTCTGCCACTTTTTCCCGAGCAAGTTTCACCGACCCATAATAATATAACGCATCAATATATGCCTGGAAAGTTTCGATAGCCGTATTGTCTTGTTCCACCTGCAATGCAGCTTTTCCCATCAATTCAGCGGCCTTCGACCGTCGCAATTGGTTAACCAGGTTGCCTCCATTAAAGATGGTCAACGAGGCTTCAAGCGAATACGAATTATTAAACGTAGAAATATTGTTATAGGTATTGGTTTCCGGATCGACCGAACGTCCCCAACTGTATTGCAACGAAGATCCCCCGCTAATTCCCGGCAAGAAACTACCTATGGCATTCATACGGTCGATTTTGTAATTATCCACTTCATAACTGCGTTGCCGCACCGTGCGGTTATGTTCCACCGCATATGCCATGCATCGATCCACACTCCACACTTCTTGTGCATGAAGTTGTAAACTTGCAGCAGAAAAACATAATGCCGTTAAATTCCATAATGTGGTTAAACTCATTCTCATTGGTATAATATTATGTTTCTGCTATAATATATTCAAACATCAAGCCAAAAACACAACACGCTCATTACCAACAATATACAACAACCACATTAAGCAAATGTGTAAAAAATTTAGACATCGATGTCAAATTATTTTACACTCGGTTATTCAAATTCAAGCAAGAAAGTCGTATTCCAACCATTGGTTCCGGCATCAAGCAGACTTATACTGCCGCCACTTAATTTCATAATTTGTCGCGACAACGACAAGCCTATGCCGTTACCGTCTTTCCGTGTCGTGAAAAATGGCATAAAAATCGTCTCTGCGACATCGACGGGGACTATAGGACCATCATTACTGATATAGACATATATATGTCCGGTTGACAGAGTATGTGCATTAATATGTATTTTACCAGAATTATCCCCTATTGCCTGTACTGCGTTTTTCAATATGTTAATCAATACTTGTCTTATTAAATTAGGGTCGGCATAAATCATCAGGTCTTGTGGCTCTATCCTGCATGAGAATTCTATTTTTGCCGGTATAAAATTCAAATTATTAATACTTTCTACCATCTCCGACAAATAAAATGGTTTCGGTGCAGGCTTTTGTAACGTGGAAATCACACGGTAATTATCAACAAATGAAACAAGGCCGGCAGCAGTGTCATGAATAGCTTGCATTCCTTCATAAATATTGCTATTCTTAATTTCTGCTTTGTCAAGGAAAGTGGCACTCAGCGATGCTATCGGAGCCACCGAATTCATTATTTCATGTGTCAATATCCGGGTAAGTTTTATCCAAGTTTCAAGTTCTTTTGCATCAAGCTCATTTTTAATATCACTAATGGCAAGTATCTTCACCTGCTCGTTGCCAAGTACCATTTCAGCCGCTTTCACCAACAAATGCACTTCTCCTGTGGAAGTTGTAAAATCCACCTGCAACCGCTCCCCATTTTTCATGGCACTCAACATTTCCGGAAGATTAATGTCATGACGTTCCAACTGTTTCAATGAATAAAACAATGGCAAATGTAGCAACTTGGATGCAACAGGATTTGTTTGAATGATTTTATTATCCTTGTCAAGAACAACAACACCTGTAGTCACATTCGTCAAAATCATGCCGAAAAACTGTTCACGTTGCTCCATTATCAGTTTTTGCCGCCCCATTATTTCACCAAACTCATTCAATGTTATTTGTAATATCCTTTCATAGGAATATATACCTTTTTCATTCAACTTAAACGAATTGTCGCCGTTTTTCACCGCTTCGAGCATTAAGCGGCTGTTTTCTTGCATTGTCCTGTAAACTTTAAACATAAGCGCTATGGCAACCAACACAAGAATGACACCGATTACAATAAAAAAATCGCCCCACTTGGCCACCCCACCGGCAATCAAAGCACCACCGCATAACAATAGTGCCGCACGAACCGGTAACGAATATGCAATCTTATCAAAGCCCATATCGCTTCATCTTGTTATACAGCGTTTGCCGTGTTATTCCCAATTGTGCGGCAGCTTGCGACAAGTTGCCGTTATTCATCATTATGGCTTTTTGTACCATATTCCGTTCCATTTCATCAAGAGGTACAATCGTGTCATTTTCTTGTTTTAATCCATCATTGTGGCTCTCTTGAATTTGCACCGAACAGATAGTTCCGTTATTATCCGATAATAATACCGCCCTCTCCATCACATGTTGTAACTCTCTGATATTTCCGGGCCATGAATGGTTTATCAGAATTTCACACACTTTATCCGACAACCTCACATCTCCGCGGCCATATTGCCCTGCATATCGGCATACAAACCTATGGGCAAGCTCTATAATATCTTCCTTTCGTTCCCTCAACGGAGGCAAATGCAAATGTATCGTGTTGATACGATATAACAGGTCTTCCCGAAATTCACCATTCCGCACCATATTATCAAGGTTACGATTTGTGGCGCAAATCAAGCGAATATCGGTAGGTTGCGGCACATTGCTGCCAACTCTTACATAACTTCGTTTTTGGATGGCCGTCAACAATTTTGGCTGCAAACAATATGGCAGGTTTGCTATCTCATCAAGGAACAGCGTTCCACCATCGGCAGCCTCAAATCGCCCCACGCGGTCGGTATAAGCATTGGTAAACGATCCTTTAACGTGCCCGAACAACTCACTTTCAAATAACGACTCGGTAATTGCACCCATGTCCACGACAACAAATTGCCTATTGTTTCGTTCCGACAGTCGGTGTATTTCCCTGGCAAGCATATCTTTCCCCGTTCCATTCTCTCCGGTAATCAGCACATTCGCATCCGATGCACTTATTCGCTCCACAATTTCCTTAATATGGTACATCGCAGGCGACTGACCCCAATACATTGCATCAGGTTCCTGCTTTTCATTTTTAATATTGTGTTTCTCACCTTTGGTCACCTTATATGCGTTTGTCAAAGTTTGTTTCAACCTTGCATTATCCCACGGTTTGACCACGAAATCAAAAGCCCCTTCCTTCATACCGGCCACAGCAAGTTCAATATCGGCATATGCGGTAAACAACACCACTTGCACTTGCGGTTTCAATCGCTTTATTTCTCTCAACCAATACAACCCCTCATTGCCCGTATTCAATCCGGGTGAAAAATTCATGTCAAGCAAAACCACATCAATCTGTTCCCGCAACAATGACGGCAGCAATTCGGGATTATCCACAAGCAATACCTTGGCAAAAACATCGCCAAGCAAATATTTAAGAGATATCAGTATGTTACGGTTATCATCAACCACAAGTATTGTACCTTGCAATGCCATTATATCTTAAATTTTAGGTTGCAAACTTACAGAAAAATAACAGATTTTTCCTAAGTTTGTGCGCCAAAAACGAGAGAAGATGAAAATAGAACTTGCCATATTCGACTTTGACGGAACACTCGCCGACACTTGCAACACCATAGTAAATACAATGCAATCGACATTACGCCAAATGCAATTGCCTGTTGCCGACACAAATACCTGCAAAGCAACAATCGGATTACCTCTGAAATCATGCTTTGCTCAAATATATCCGCAACTTGACGACAAAACACTCGACAAATGTGCCGCCACCTATCGTGATATATTCAATAAAAATAAAACATTAATCCCGCCAACCTTGTTTCCAAACGTAAAAGACACGTTGGCCGAACTGAAACAGCAAGGAACCACGATTACCATAGCATCTTCACGCTCTTCGGCTTCATTGATTGAACTCAGCAATGTATTAGGCATTAGTCGCTACATATCACATATTGTAGGAGCCGATAATGTAACAAATGCAAAACCGGCACCCGAACCGGTACTGCAAACCCTCGATGCACTGGGCATGAAAGCAAAAGACACAATTGTAGTCGGCGACATGCCCGTTGATATAATCATGGGGCGCAATGCAGGAACTCTCACTTGTGGCGTAACATATGGAAACGCATCCAAACGGCAACTAATCGATGCTCATGCCGATTATATAATCGAAGATCTGTCACAATTATTGAAAATCATATAGGATATTTAAAGGATTATGCGTATATTTGAACGTTAGTTTCACTTTATGCTTATGTCCGGTAACGATTACATCACTTCGCAAATACTATTGTCACAAACGTGGTTATTCAAGTTGGCTTACAACTTGACACTCGATTTAGATGATGCCAAGGACCTTTTGCAAGAAACAGTGCTGAAAATTCTTGACAACAAAAACCGATTTACGCATGGCACTAATTTCCAAGGATGGTCGAGTGTGATAATGAAAAACATTTTTATCAACCAATGCCGCCGGTCGGCAAAAATAAAATCGACCGATACCGAAAACGAATATCCGAGAAAAGACTCTTTTCATGACAAGACCTCCGACAGTACCCCCGAAAACAACCTGTCGGCACACGAAATCTTGTCAAAAATAAACAATTGTCCCATCGACCATTGCCGTCCATTCCGAATGTTCATTGCGGGATATTCCTACAAAGAAATCGCCGACAAACTTGCACTGCCCATAGGAACTGTAAAAAGCCGCATTTTTGCAGCACGCAAAATGCTGCAAGCGGCATTGTCGGGCTACAAATAACATTATAGAAATTACAAAACATAGCCAAAATCAGGAATATGTATAATATTATTTCAGCTTTTGTTGTTTAAATTTGCACAGTTTATTATTTTGTTTTGATAAAAATACTACTATGTTAAAGAAAATCAGACTGACACTTGCCATTCTGTTTTTTGCTGCCATAACAATGCTGTTTCTCGACTTCACGGGAACGATGCACGCATGGCTCGGATGGATGGCAAAAATCCAGTTCTTGCCTGCCATACTCGCACTCAATGTGGGTGTTGTAGTAGCATTGGTGATACTGACACTTCTCATCGGACGCATATATTGCTCGGTGATATGTCCGCTTGGCGTAATGCAAGATGTCATTTCTTGGATCAGCTCCCGGCGTAAAGGGAAAAAACGTCGTTTCTCCTACTCTCCTGCCAAAACCTGGCTCAAGTGGGGAGTGTTGGTGCTGTTTATTGTAGCTTTGATTGCCGGTATTGGTTCCATCGCAGCATTACTTGCGCCATACAGTTCCTACGGGCGCATAGCCAATAATCTGCTTGCTCCTGTTTATGGCTGGGGCAACAATATACTGGCATACTTCGCTGAACGGGCCGACAGTTATGCATTCTACCGCACCGATGTGTGGATTAAAAGTTTACCCACATTTATTATTGCCGCAGTTACATTTATTGTAATCGCAATACTTGCATGGCGAAACGGACGCACATATTGCAACACCGTATGCCCTGTTGGTACCGTCCTTGGATTTTTGTCAAAGTATTCCTTGATGAAAATACGCATCGATGCCGGCAAATGCCGCAACTGCAGCCTGTGTTCCCGCCAATGCAAGGCTTCGTGCATCGATTTCAAGAACCATGTTGTCGATTACAGCCGCTGCGTGGATTGTATGAACTGCATCAACAGTTGTGAATTCGATGCAATAAGTTTCGACATAGCACGTAAATTCCCGAAACAAAGTACCGCCAATAATTCAAAAGCACAAGAAACCGACACCTCACGACGCACATTTATCATCACAGCCTTGGCTACCACGGCAACAACAGCCCTAAAAGCCCAGGAGAAAACAGTTGACGGCGGACTTGCCGTAATCGAAAACAAGAAAGTACCTGAACGTACCACACATATCGAGCCACCGGGAGCATTAAGCCTTCGACACTTTGCACTGCACTGCACAGCGTGCCAATTATGCGTATCGGTATGCCCCAATGGGGTCTTACGCCCTTCAACCGACTTATCAAGGCTCATGCAACCTGAAATGTCTTATGAACGAGGCTATTGCCGCCCCGAGTGCAACAAGTGCTCTCAAGTATGCCCCACAGGAGCAATACATCCCATAACAATAGCTGAAAAATCGGCAATACACATAGGTCATGCAGTGTGGATACGCAAAAATTGTATTCCTCTCACCGACGGACAAGAATGTGGCAATTGCGCCCGACACTGCCCGACAAAGGCAATACAGATGGTTCCTTCCGACCCGTCCAACCCCGATTCGCTGAAAATCCCGATTATCAATGAAGAAAAATGCATCGGTTGCGGAGCTTGCGAAAATCTATGCCCTGCCCGCCCGTTCAGTGCAATTTATGTAGAAGGACACGAAGTACATCATGAAGCATAAAACAGTGAAACTATGAAAGAATGCAATAAAACAAATATATCTCGCCGCAAATTCCTGAAAGCGTTGGGTATTGCGGGTGCTACCGTAACTGTAACAAGCCTGCCGGGCTGCAACAACAAAGGAAACAACAACCAACCGGCAAATAATATTGTACCCGGTACCGGAGAAATGACATATCGCACCAATCATCACACGGGCGACCGCGTGTCGCTGCTCGGATTTGGAATGATGCGCCTGCCTTCAATCGATAACCGCAGTGCCCGTGAAGGTAATAGCGAGATAGATCAAGAAATGGTAAACCGAATGGTTGATTATGCCATTGAGCATGGCGTTAACTACTTCGACACATCTCCGGCTTACTGCCAGGGGAAATCTGAGACATCCACAGGCATTGCCCTAAGCCGTCACCCCCGTGACAAATACTTTATTGCCACCAAATTGTCAAATTTTGCTCGCTCCACGTGGTCACGGGAGAAATCGATTGAAATGTACCACAACTCATTCAAGGCTCTGCAAGTTGATTATATCGACTATATGCTGCTGCACAGCGTTGGCAACGGGGGTATGGAAGAATTTGAAAACAGGTACATCAAAAACGGAATACTCGACTTCCTGCTTGAGGAACGCAAAGCAGGTCGCATTCGCAATCTCGGTTTTTCATACCATGGCGACATCAATGTGTTTGACTCGTTACTTGCACAAAATAATAAATATAAATGGGATTTCGTGCAAATACAAATGAATTACATAGATTGGAAAAACGCCAACGAGATAAACAATCGCAATGTCGATGCCGAATACCTGTACAATGAACTTGTGAAACTGGGTATTCAAGCGATAATAATGGAACCGCTGTTGGGAGGTCGATTGTCAAATCTTCCCGACAACATAATGGCCAGATTAAAACAACAAGAACCGGAACGCAGTGTGGCGTCATGGGCATTTCGTTTCGCCGGAACTTATCCCGAAGTCCTTACCGTATTAAGCGGAATGACACGCATGGAACACCTGCAAGACAATTTGCACACTTATTCGCCGCTTGACCCGTTGACCGACAAAGAACTCGATTTTCTGCAAGACACAGCTACATTGATGATGCAATACCCCACTATACCTTGCAACGACTGCAAGTATTGTATGCCTTGCCCGTATGGCATCGACATTCCGGCAATATTGCTGCATTATAACAAGTGTCTAAATGAAGGCAATATAATAACAAACCCGCAAGATGACAATTACAGCAAAGCTCGAAGAGCATACTTGATTGGCTATGACCGAAGCGTGCCTAAATTACGCCAAGCCAACCATTGCATAGGCTGCAACCAATGCTCGCCACATTGTCCGCAAAGCATCAATATTCCACATGAATTACACAAAATAGATGCCTATGTGGAACAACTGAAACAATCGCTATAAAAATAAAGAAGTCGCTACAAAATATTTAATTGCAGCGACTTCTTTACTATTTGTTGAATACGTAATCTATTACTCTTATTATCTCATCTTTGGGATATGCACCGGTGATTGCGGTAGGGATGCTTCCATCTGCCGGACAAAACAACATGGTCGGCACAGAAGTCACACCATATGCTTGAGACAATTCACGGCAATCATCAATATCCACTTTATAGAACATTATCTTACCTGAATATTCTTTTGCAAGGTCATCAAGTATCGGAGCCAATCGTTTACATGGTCCGCACCATGTTGCCGAGAAATCGATCACTGCATTCTGTTTCCCTTTGTACACCCATGAGTTTGGATTGGTGATATAATCATGCACAAGTGCTTTGTATTCACCTTGTGACAATTCATTCACTTTGCCGGCTTTTACCTCTGCATTAACAAACGGAATACACAACAGGCACAAAGCCAATGAGATAATATAGAGCCTGATATTCATGTTTTTATCCTTGATGCTGAGGCCTTAATAAATCATTAACGGTTTTAACCGGATTAAACGTCTCAATCGGAACCTCCACAAACACCGTATTCCAATCACTCATCGAGCCGTTCCACAATCCCGGCAATTCGAGAGCTTTTATTGTAACGCCCGATTTCGACTTTTCCGAAATAAGCCCCGTATCGGGATCCACATATTTCTTCAAATCGAAGTGCGTTCCATCAACATCTTTTACATAACATACCAAATCAACAGGATTGAAGTGGCTTCCATTCTTAATCATTTCCACAGCTTCTGGCTTGCTCTTGTCAAACTGGGCACTCTCCATAATTTGGGGCGAAGATGTTCCATCGCTGTTGTATGCTATGTATGGACCGCCACCGGGCTCGCCATCATTCTTTACCACGCCGCAAACACGTATCGGACGATGCAACTTTTTAAGTAAATAAACCACAAGCTCCGAATCTTCCAACTTCTTGGTATCATCATAACGGGTGCACAACACATCGTGCATAAAGGCAACCACCTCCCGAACTTGCTCCATGGTATATTTACCCGATTCGAGCAATTTCACATATTCGGCAATCTGCTTTTGCACTTCAATAAGGACACCGCCTATCACTTTTTTATATTCCACAGTCACGTCTCGCAACTTACGCGGAACCACATTATCGATGTTTTTAATAAACACCACATCGGCATCAATATCGTTCAAGTTTTCGATTAATGCTCCATGACCGGCCGGACGGAACACGAGTTTGCCGTTTTCACGATATGCTACATTATCCATGGTTACGGCAACGGTATCGGTAGAAGATTTCTGCTCCGACATTGATATATCATATTTCACACCCCATTCTTTCTCCACTTCGGATATACGAGCATTTATCAATTTTGAGAATGCTGCACGATGTTCTGGAGACACTGTAAAATGTATATTTACAATACCATTCTTATCTTTGGCATATTGCGCTCCCTCTTCAAGATGCTCTTCTACCGGAGTATGCACAATTGTTCCCGTTTTGTGGAACGACAACAAGCCTTTTGGCAAACTACCATAATCCAATCCATCATTGGTGACAAGGCACTTTACAACATCAACGTATCTGCCATCGTTTACAAGCGCAGCTACATCTTTGCCATGTTTCTTAACACAAGCTTCATTTAAAGCATCGTAAAATGCAAACTTGGTTATGCCGTCAAAAAATTTCTTTTCAAAATCGGTTTCGGGAGCTTGACGACCCGATGAAACAAATTCAAACAAATTCTTGAACATACGGCTTGCAGCGCCCGATGCCGGAACAAATTTCACCACCTTACACCCTTCGGCAAGACAGCTGTTCCACACGTCGGTATAATGTTTCACCTCAGCAGCAGCCAACTTGGTTATCCCATTGCCGACGGTTGCCACCGATTTCACTCTCAAATAAGGGAAACCAGTTTTAAACCGATTAATTTGTGCTTCGAGCATTTCTGCCGTGATACCCTTTTTCTCCAATAGTTTTAGGTCTTCTTGAGTCAACATGATTATTTAGGTTTAAATAGTATCCAAAAATACTAAATTTTGCACTTCTAATACAACAATTGCTCGATTTTTTAATATATTCGTGCAAAATTTCTCATCAAGATTGACAATGACCGGGAATTATTTTAACCAAGACGAACGATTTCTTGCATTAAAGCTGTGTAAGAATTTGATTAACTTGTCAAATGACACATTGACGCATGAGGACATACGCAACGTGTATGAAATTGTCAGGAACGGTGTTGCAAACAACCATTTCCAACGCGACCAATACGGCATAAATCCCACTATACGGGTTTTAAACACAGCCTTACTGCTCGCCGAGAACATTCATGCCGACCGCGACATGATAATTGCCGTCATGGTGTATCTGCTATGCCACAACGAATCGGTATCGACCGATGAAATCCAAGCCAAATTCGGTGACGACACAGTTAAATTGGTTTCGGGGTTGATAAAAATTTCTTCACTATACAAAAGCCGGGCTGCCGTGGAAAGTGAGGACTTCCACAAGTTATTGCTGACTTTCGCCCAAGACATAAGAGTCATCCTAATAATGATTGTTGACCGCCTGGGCATGATGCGCATGATCAACCACCACCCCAATGAAAAATTCGTCCGCGACATCTCTACCGAAGCAAAATACCTGTATGCCCCGTTGGCACACAGGTTGGGCCTATACAAAATAAAATCAGAACTCGAAGACCTGTCGTTAAAATACATCGACAGGGAAACTTTCACACAAATAGCACACAAGCTGAATGAAACAAAAGCCAAACGAGAAGAATACATAAGCAATTTCATTGCTCCATTAAAAGACGCACTCGACAGAACACACCTGAATTATGAAATAAAGGGGCGCACAAAGTCGATAAGCTCTATATGGAACAAGATGAAAAAGCAGCACGCCGACGTGGACGACATTTACGACTTGTTTGCAATTCGCATAATAATCGACACTCCCATTAAAAATGAGAAAGCCGACTGCTGGCTCGCCTATTCGATTGTCACCGATATGTACACGGCTAATACCGCACGACTAAAAGACTGGATTTCAAATCCTAAATCAAACGGATACGAATCGCTGCACATAACAGTTTATGGTCCACAATCAAAATGGGTGGAAGTGCAAATACGCACCAAGCGCATGGACGAAGTTGCCGAACGCGGTCTTGCCGCCCACTGGAAGTATAAGGGCATAAAAAGCGAGGGAAGCATCGACAACTGGATGAACAACATTCGCGACATACTTGAAACAAGCAACACGCCTACAGAGTTAATGCGAGACGTGAAAATGGACATCTACAATGATGAAGTGTTTGCATTCACTCCCAAAGGCGACCTGTTTCGGCTGCCTGCCGGTGCCACTCTGCTCGATTTTGCTTTTGCCATTCACTCCAATGTGGGTTGTACCTGTATCGGCGGCAAAGTGAATGGACGAAACAAAAAGATTACTTACAAAATAAAAAGCGGAGACACAATTGAGATACTTACATCTTCGTCTCAGGTTCCCAACGCCAACTGGCTCAATATAGTAGTCACAGGAAAAGCCCGCAATAAAATTCGACAATCGCTAAACGAACAAACTTCAAAGAATGTAGGTTTCGGAAAAGAATTGTTGCAACGACGTTTTAAAAATCGCAAGATTGAAATCGACGAATCAATTCTCACCAAAACAATAAAAAAACTGGGTTTCAAGACTGCCACAGACTTCTATGTTGCCCTTGCCGACAGGCTTGATGTCAATGATGTCATAAGCACATATTTGGAAATTGCCGAACCATCCGACCAACAAAACACCCCGGAATCAGCCGGTAATTTCACACTGCAACAACCGGAACTCGAAGAGAGTGCCGACTCACGCGACGTGCTTATTATTGGCGACAATATCCGCGGTATCAACTACCGCTTATCGAAATGCTGTAACCCTATCATAGGCGATAAAATCATGGGGTTTACATCTTCAGACGGAGCAATCAAAATACACCGAAGCGATTGCAAGAATTTACAGCATTTAATACAAAAATATCCTTACCGTTGCATCAATGCGGCATGGTCGGGGAAAATCGGGCAACAGTTTGCGGTAACTCTGCGCATTGTAGGGCAAGACGATATCGGCATCGTAACAAATATTACATCACTGATAAACAAAGAAAAAGACACTTCGTTGCGGAGCATTTCCATCGACTCCAACGATGGCATATTCCGCGGTTACCTTGTTATAGGCATCAACGATACCAAATCATTGAATGAATTAATGAAAAAAATAAAAACAATAAAAGGAATAAAAGATGTTCAACGCAGCAATTAAACCAGCATTAATATTATGTGCCATACTCATGCTTGCATCATGCGGTAACGGCCAAAAAGAGGAAGCCTCTGCTTTATATAAAAATGCCGAAGCTTTATACAATGCGCAAATGTATGACAGCACATTATCGGTACTCGACACTTTATACAAGCGCTATCCCGCCGAAACCGATGTCATAAGGCAAGGCATTCACCTCATGGCACTGGCACAGGAACAAATAAGCATAGCCGGTATCGCACACGCCGACAGTGTGATTGCCGCCAATGCTCCAATAGTAAAAGAAATAGAAAAAGATTTTATAGTAGTAAAAAATCCCGACCTTGTGGAAAATTACCGTATCTACAAGACTCTTAAAAACACGCCTCTCATCAATCGCACAGGGCTTGAGCCTCGTGTTGATGACAATGGCAATATATATCTTGTATCACTGTTGCAAGGACGTGCCGTCAATCACACCATGCTGCGTGTAATTGCGCCCGATGGCAGTTCGGCCGAAACAGCATCGGTGCCATATGACGATGCTCAGAATTACAGGTTCAAGAATGACGGCATCACAAATGAAATGGTAACTTTCCACGCCGACCAGTGCAACGAGTTTTGCAAATTCATCGCCGATAACACCGACAAACATCTCAAGTTGGAATTCGTAGGCAAAACTTCATATCGCATTCACATGCAGGCCACACTTAAAAATGCCATTGCACGATCATACACATATTCGGTGGCAATACAGGCCGGGCTAAAAGCCGAAAGCGAAAAACTTTATTATAACAAGCGACTCGAAGTTGCAAAAAAACAAATCGAACAAACACAACCACAATCATAACCCTTTTTCACGTAACCATTCAAGCATATGTGAATATAATGCATACCTGACCGGAATGCGCGATAAAAACAAGTCGTGCATTCCGTCTTTTACTACAAATTCCGTTATATCAGTTCCAAGCCTCTTGCCATAACGCGAAATTTCTGCCACATCGAGTACCATATCGGCATTACGTGCCTCTTCATCGTTCAAACCACTGTCAGCACCGCTTTTATCGGAACGCATCAACAATATAGGCACATTGATATCCGCTCCCCTATGCAGCATATCCTGCGCACGTGTTATGGCTCGCAGCCAACCTGTCGTTACAGGTTGCGGCCATTCAAATTTCAACTGCGTATCATAATCCCATTCACCGCCATATCGCTTCAATAATGTACGAGCATATTGGTTGCCGCCCCCTTGGTTTATGGAAATATCAGGAAATAAAGTTGCAAACCGGCCGACAAACGGCAAAACAAAATCTTCAGTGACAACATCCAAATTCATATCCAAAAACGGACTATTCAGTACCAAAGCCTTGATGGGATATTTCAAATGCTCCTCTTTGGCCATATAATATGAAGTAATCAAGCCTCCGGTAGAATGCCCCATAAGAATAATGGATTTATTGCCATCCTGCAATATTGCATCGAGTGCCGCATTTATATCATTGAAATATTCTTCCAAATTCCGCACTTCAAACGGTATTTGTCCGGGCAACAGCGAACGTCCGTATTTGCGTAAATCCACGGCATAGAAATTATACTCATTATCGACAAATTTATCGCCAAGCTCCTGTTGGAAAAAATAATCATTGTATCCATGCACATATAACACAGCCTTATCGGTGGCATATTGCGAATTTTGCCTTATTACAGTTGTCCTTACTTTACCCGAATAATCATCGGGCTGCAATATTTCTTTACAAAAATAATTCCCGCCCAAAATATCAGGGTTCCACAATTGGGCATGGACACCTATGTAACCACAACACAATGCGACTATACTTAAAAACAACCTTATGACCATATCAGAAAACAAAAGCGGCGTACACTCGAAGTTTTTCTCACCTGCGACTGTACGCCAACTGTTTACTTATGTTTAATTCAATTACATAATCCCTCTCTCACGCAATTTCAATTGCCAGTTCCAAGCCGAGCGCATGGTATCATCAATTGAGGTTGTGGCTTTCCAGCCAAGCACTTCATTGGCTTTCTTTGGCTCGGCCCACACTTTCTCGATATCACCACTGCGGCGACCCACAATCTTATGCGGTACTTTTACACCTGTGGCACGCTCAAATGAATTAATCAATTCAAGCACCGACAATCCGACACCTGTTCCAAGATTGAAAATCTCAAGTTTCTCTTCGCTCTTGTCTTCAAGCATTCGTGCGAGTGCCGTAACATGGGCTTTAGCAAGGTCAACCACATTGATAAAGTCTCGTATGCACGATCCGTCCGGGGTATTGTAATCATTTCCAAACACACTCAGTTCCTTGCGTATGCCTATTGCAGTTTGAGTCAGATACGGAATTAAGTTTTGTGGAACGCCGTTGGGCAATTCGCCTATTTCTGCACTTGGATGCGCACCCACAGGATTAAAATATCTCAATATTATGCTCTTGATAGGTGCACCCGAATTAATGTAATCGGTAATTATTTCTTCCGATATCTGCTTGGTGTTTCCATAAGGAGAGGTTGCCTTTTTTATAGGAGCTGTTTCGTCAACCGGATTTTTGTCGGGTTCTCCGTAAACGGTACAAGAAGAAGAGAATACTATGCCCTTTGTTCCATATTGCGGCATCAATTTCAATAGGTTGATAAGAGTAGTGAGGTTGTTATAATAATACAACAACGGTTTTTGTACCGATTCTCCCACTGCTTTGCTGGCTGCGAAATTAATAATTCCGTTTATTCCGGGATTGTCCTCAAAAAGTTTTGTAAGTGTTGCCAAGTCGGTGCAATCACCTTTTACAAATACAGGACGTACACCTGTGATTTTTTCGATGCCGTCAAGAACCTCAATATTACTGTTCGACAAATTGTCAATTATAACAACGTCATAACCGGCATTCTGAAGTTCAACCACGGTGTGCGAGCCGATATATCCGGTTCCACCGGTCACTAAAATTTTACCTTTCATGATAATTTAGTTTTATTTAAAATCAAACAATCTGTTCGGATATATGCCATTGGATACCAATCTTGCAACATTGGCCATGACCGATGGCTTGTCTGCGGCGTATGTCACGCCGAACCATGATGATGTGGTACCATAAACCTTGACCGATGCGATATTTTCGGTTATCAGCTTATTTACCATCGAAGGTATGTAGAATTCTGTTTTTAAGTCGTTACTGTGTGCAGTGAGGAATTCGGTCAATTCTTTTTTCGAATAATCAAAATAGTCGGGAGTAAATCCCCACATATTCATCGATACCAACGTATCATCGGCAAGTTGATATGCCGAACCGTCTTCATCCAAGTAAGAAATCACGCCATTGTCACGACGCATTATATGATGTCGTTCAGTCACTGTGGTAAGAAATCCCGAATCCGAAATATTACATACGCCACGCGACACTTCGCCACTTTCACTAAGGGTATTGCCGACATGGAATCCCACCATGCAATATTCATTTTCCTTTTCTGCCATTTCTTGCAATGCCTTGGCCAGCACAGCAAAACTGTCTTGCCCGTAAAAATCATCGGCATTTATTACGGCAAACGGTTCATTTATCACCTCACATCCCATAAGCACTGCATGATTGGTACCCCACGGTTTTGTCCGTTCAGGATTCGGTTTAAAACCGGCAGGCAGCTTGTCTATTGCTTGGAAAACGACTTCTACCGGAATGTGGTTTTCATATTTACTCAATATTTTTTCCCTGAAATCTTTTTCAAAATCGTGTCTGATAACGAAAACGACTTTTCCGAAACCAGCACGTATGGCATCGAATATCGAATAGTCCATGATAGTTTCCCCATTGGGGCCAATCCCATCCAATTGTTTCAATCCGCCATATCTGCTACCCATCCCGGCAGCCAATACAAGTAATGTAGGTTTCATTCTTTAATTGATAAATAAATGTCAAACTCGCATCACACATGATGCACTATGCAAAGTTAACCATTATTCCCGAAAAGGAATGAAAACACAATATGTTTTTTGACAATAATATGCAGGCCCGACAACTTTATGACATAAGCAGAAATCAAAAAACGGTTTACATGATGGCACAATTTTTGAAGATTGAAAATCATTCACAGAACCAATAAAATTAAGAATACAATTATGACACCGTTTATAATTTTTATTGCGATAGCCATAATAAGCTATCTTGTACAAGCATCGCTTAAAAACAAGTTCAACCGATATTCGCAAGAACCCCTGCCGGGAGGCATGACGGGACGCGATGTAGCACTGAAAATGCTGCATGACAATGGAATTTATGATGTTCAAGTGCGCAGCACCAACGGAATGCTGACCGATTTCTATAATCCTACCGATAAAACCGTGAACCTTAGTGAAGGCGTTTACGGCAGTTGCAGCGTAGCAGCGGCAGCAGTGGCTGCTCATGAATGCGGACACGCAGTACAGCACGCTACACAATACAGTTTCTTGCAAATGCGCTCGAAACTCGTACCTGCCGTGAATTTCGCATCACAATGGATGTCGTGGGTGCTGCTTGCTGGAATATTGCTCGTGCAAACATTGCCGCAAATTTTGCTCATCGGCATAATACTGTTTGCCATAACCACCTTGTTCAGTTTTGTCACATTGCCGGTTGAAATCGATGCCAGCCGACGCGCACTTGCTTGGCTCAACCGCAGTGGGATAACCACAGGAGCAAGCCACGACCATGCAGCCGATGCTCTCCGCTCGGCAGCTTATACATATGTGGTGGCCGCCCTCGGTTCTTTGGCTACTCTTGTCTATTATGTGATGATTTTCTTGGGAAACCGACGTGATTAATTAAGAGCCTGCTTAAATTTTACTCTATATTATTTTGAATAAAATTTAAACAGGCTCTGACTTTTTTGTAATTTTGCCCTTACAAAAAAACGACAACCATTATGGCACAAAAACCATGCATTCCCAAGGGAACAAGGGACTTTTCGCCCGAAGAGATGGCGAAACGCAATTACATATTCAATACTATTAAAGATGTGTTCCTGCTTTACGGGTTCCGCCAAATCGAAACCCCGGCAATGGAGAACCTGTCAACATTGATGGGTAAATATGGTGAAGAAGGCGACAAGTTACTGTTCAAAATATTGAACAGCGGCGATTACCTGAAAGATATACCCGATTGCGAATTGGCCGAACATGACTCGGTTCACCTTACTTCACACATTTGCGAAAAAGGCCTGCGCTATGACCTCACAGTTCCTTTCGCCAGATTTGTGGTTCAGCACCGCAATGAAATACAATTCCCCTTCAAGCGTTACCAAATACAACCCGTGTGGCGTGCCGACCGACCGCAAAAAGGCCGTTACCGTGAGTTCTACCAATGCGATGCCGACATTGTAGGGAGCGATTCGTTGATTAACGAGATTGAATTATTGACAATGATTGATGAAGTGTTCAATCGCTTCGGCATAAATGTCACAATCAAAGTCAATAACCGCAAAATTCTTTCAGGCATTGCCGAAACAATAGGAGCTGCCGACAAAATAGTTGATATAACTGTCGCAATTGACAAAATCGACAAGATCGGCATTGACAATGTAAATGAAGAACTGCGCTCTAAAGGCATTTCCGACGATGCTATAGCCACACTGCAACCACTTTTGCAACTCAACGGCAGCAATAGTGACAAACTGGCTACACTGAAAGCCATGCTTGCAACATCGGAAATCGGTATGAAAGGTCTCGAAGAGATGACTTTTATCTTCGACAATCTTTCCCGCCTTGATATGAAAGCCTCGGTAGAAGTGGACGTATCACTTGCACGCGGGCTCAACTATTATACAGGTACAATCATCGAGGTTAAAGCTCGTGACGTGGAAATAGGCAGCATCAGCGGCGGCGGACGTTATGATAACCTTACTGGCGTTTTTGGGCTTCAAGGAGTATCGGGCGTAGGCATTAGTTTTGGCGCCGACCGTATATACGACGTACTGAATGCGCTCAACCTATACCCTGCCGAAACTTCAAACGGCACAAAGGTTATTTTCATCAATTTCGGCACGACCGAATGCAACGAATGCATGAAACACGTAATGGCTTTACGCAAAGCCGGCATCGCAGCCGAAATTTACCCTGAAGCAGTGAAGATGAAAAAACAGATGTCATATGCCGATGCTTTGCACATCCCATACGTCGCACTTGTAGGAGAAACTGAAGTGGCAAACCACTGCATTTCACTCAAAGATATGGCAACAGGGGAACAATCCACACTATCGATCGAACAACTAATCGACAAGTTAAAAAATAATTAATTCTAAAATACCTTAGAGCCGCCACAAACATAAAAGGCGGCTCTTTTATTATTATCATGCTTAGAGATATTCACATCAGGCAGCTATTAAAATCATGGATGCTACCGATATCCATGTTGGGTGGTATATTATTCCATAACCATATCGATAAGTTATCGGTCATTACCCCATACTTAATTTTTGTAATGCTCACTATCACTTATACAAAACTGAAAATTAGTGAGTTCAGGATAACAAAATTCCAATGGTCACTATTGGGCATACAAATCATTGGCGGGGCATTGTTTTATGCCGGGCTTTATTTCATAAATCCAAACATTGCCGCCGGAGCATTCATTTGCTTTTTCATGCCGACGGCAACTGCAGCACCGGTTATCACCGGCATGCTCGGGGGAAGTGTAACAAAAATTGCAACATATTCCTTGCTAAGCAACCTTGTAGTAGCAGTTGCAGCACCATCATGCCTGTCGTTTATACGTGGCGACGGCATCGATTTCATGGAATCATTTACAACCATATGTGCCGAAGTCATTCCATTGCTGCTAATCCCGTTTGTTACTGCAATATTATTGAAATTCTCGGTTCCTCGCATACATTCTACCATTGCCGAACACCAGTCAATATCGTTTTGGATATGGGCAATATCTTTATTCATCGTCATGGGGCAAGCCGTGAGTTTCATGATCAAACAGCCGGTTGAAGAACTACCTGAAATGATATGCCTTACAATCACTGCATTAATTGTGTGCTGCCTGCAATTTTTCATCGGGCGAAAAATAGGACGGCATTTCGGCGATAAAATTTCAGGCGCCCAAGGACTCGGACAAAAAAACACGATTTTAGGACTTTGGATGACACTCACATATCTAAATCCTATAGTGTCGGTTGCTCCTGCTGCATACATAGTATGGCAAAACACCATAAACAGTTGGCAATTATATCGCAAGTCAAAGCGGGAAAATGCCAAATAAGCATACTTTAATTTCGTTTTTATATATAACGGCTGCCACAAGGCTGAATATCAAAGCAAAACCAATGATAAATACTGTTCCCAAAGGCTACCTACACCTTTCAAATAAACCGAACACATTATTTCGATAAAAATAAAACATTGTGTCCATTGCAGCGTTGACGCTATGGGTGTAAAAAGTCTCCCCATAAGCAGGAACATAACAATGAAAGCAAACATCACGAATATACTTTGTAAAATTGTTGCCGACTTATTAGCAATGAACAACACCAATCCTGACATAACGAGCCTGAAAAGTATAGCAACAAAATAGGTATTCGCCACATTGCCTTCAATGACAAGCCCGCAAACCAACCGATTAGCATACCGACAGTAACGACTAGAATGCCGATATCATGACATATTGCGCCACAACCATTCCTTCTGTCGCATTCACACCGTTGGCTTTCAAGTCAAATTCGGGATTCTTTCCGTTAATCAAGTTTTTCATATAATTTTTCGGAATAGAAACATTTCCATGCGACACTTGAATAAGCCCGACTCAAAAGGGGTAGCAACAAGGCACCCGTAACTTCAAAACATGGTGCCTGTCTATAAAAAACAGATATTTCGCATAATATACACAAAATATTCTATACTTTTCTTGTTTTTTTAATTTTCATACACTTATTTTGCATTAACATTCAATTTAAACGTATAATTATGAAAACAAAGAAATTTATCCTTCCGGAACAAGAGATACCTACTGCATGGTACAACATTCTTGCTGAAATGAAAAATAAACCTCTGCCGATGAAAAATCCCAAAACCGGGCTACCAATGAAAGAAGAAGACTTGTATCCACTGTTCTCGCGTGCAGCGTCGCATCAAGAAATGAACGATACCGACGCATGGATAGAAATCCCCGAAGAAGTGCGTGAAATGTACAAGATATGGAGACCTACTCCACTTGTACGCGCCACCGGACTTGAACGCGCACTCGACACACCGGCTCATATATATTTCAAAAACGAAAGTGTCAGCCCAGTAGGTTCACACAAACTCAACTCGGCCATAGCACAAGCCTATTATTGCAAACAAGAGGGCGTGACCAACATCACCACCGAAACCGGTGCAGGACAATGGGGCGCAGCACTGTCGATGGCAGCAAAGCACTTCGGGCTCGAACTGGCAGTATATATGGTTAAGGTATCCTATAACCAAAAGCCATATCGCCGTTCAATAATGGAAACCTACGGTGCCGAAGTGATTGCCTCGCCGAGTATGTCAACCCGCGCCGGGAAAGACATCATCACCAAGAACCCTACCTACCAAGGTTCTCTTGGAACGGCAATCTCCGAAGCCGTGGAACTTGCCATGACCACGCCTAATTGCAAATACGTGCTTGGCTCGGTTCTAAACCACGTTGCCCTGCACCAAACGGTAATAGGGCTTGAAGCCGAAAAGCAAATGCAAATGGCAGGCGAATATCCCGATGTGGTGATTGGTTGTTTCGGTGGCGGCAGCAATTTCTCGGGAATATCATTCCCGTTCCTGCGGCATAATCTTGCAGGTAATGCCGAAACCCGCTTCTTTGCCGCCGAACCGGAATCGTGCCCCAAGCTAACCCGTGGCAAACTATGCTACGACTATGGCGACGAAGCCGGTTATACGCCGCTCATACCCATGTATTCGCTTGGCCACAATTTCGCTCCAGCCAACATTCATGCAGGCGGGCTTCGTTACCACGGTGCAGGGTCGATAATAAGCAGCCTGAAACACGACGGGTTTATCGAAGCTATGGACATACCACAACTTGAAACATTCAATGCCGCAACTCTCTTCGCCCGTGCCGAAGGTATCATTCCCGCACCCGAATCTTCACACGCCATAGCCTCGGCAATACGTTGCGCACTGCAAGCCCGTGAAGAAGGCCGTCGGCAAGTAATCTTGTTCAACTTGTCAGGCCACGGACTCATAGACATGAGTGCCTATGACAGCTATTTCGCAGGAGACCTAAACAACTATCAAGTTCCCGACTCCGAAATAGCACGTAACACCGCCCCGCTCCAATCCCTGTAACTTATATCATCTGCGACATGTGTAACATACAGTAAAAAACGGACGGCAATAACCGTCCGTTTTTTACCATTGCGTTTCAATTTTTCACACAACTTCATTTTATGTTGTCGTCCTCTTGCTTTGAAAACGGGGGCGGAGTCGTCTCCGGCTTACCTGTTCCCTTGACGTCCTTGTCCTCGTTATTTTGAGGCTCGGCATTCTTCCCGGCTTCCTCTTCTTTCCTGCGTTTTTCTTCTATTTCTTCATTAATCTTCAATATCTCATCGGTACGAGACACCCATGGGCGTTTCCCGAAGATATTTTCAACGTCATCGGTATAAATGACCTCACGAGACAGCAACATCTCGGTGAGCTTGCCGTGCCCGTCGGCATATTTGCGCAATATTTCCTTGGCACGCTCATATTGTTCCGAAATAATACGCGACACTTCTTCATCGATAATCTTTGCACGTTCCTCGCTGTAAGGTTTTGTAAAACCATATGATTGTCCTGTCGAATCATAGTAACACAAGTTGGGCAGCTTCTTGCTCATGCCAAAGTATGCAACCATCGCATAAGCCTGTTTGGTTACACGCTCAAGGTCGTTGGCTGCGCCCGAAGATATGTGACCAAGGAATAATTCTTCGGCAGCTCGTCCGCCAAGTGTAGAGCACATTTCATCAAGCATAGCTTCATAAGTGCTGATTTGGCGTTCTTCAGGCAAATACCAAGCCGCACCAAGGGCTTTGCCACGTGGCACGATTGTCACCTTGACAAGCGGGTTGGCATATTGCAAATGCCAGCTTATGGTGGCATGCCCCGCCTCGTGTATGGCAATGGACCGGCGTTCTTCCTCGGTGGTAATCACCGATTTCTTTTCAAGTCCTCCCACTATGCGGTCAACGGCATCCATAAAATCTTGCTTCTGCACACAACTGTTCTTACGACGGGCGGCTATCAACGCAGCCTCGTTGCACACATTGGCAATATCGGCACCCGAGAATCCCGGTGTTTGCCGTGCGAGCAAATCAAGATCGACACTGTCATCTTTCTTTATATTTTTCAGGTGCACCTTGAAAATCTCCTTCCGACCATTAAGGTCAGGCAGATCGACATATATTTGGCGGTCGAAACGCCCGGCACGCAGCAATGCCTTATCAAGAATGTCGGCACGGTTGGTGGCCGCAAGTATGATTACACCGCTGTTGGTTCCAAAACCGTCCATTTCGGTTAATAACTGGTTAAGCGTGTTTTCTCGCTCATCGTTGGCTCCCATATTTGGATTTTTACCACGTGCACGACCTACGGCATCGATTTCGTCGATAAACACAATGCAAGGAGCTTTCTCCTTGGCTTGCCTGAAAAGGTCTCGCACACGTGATGCGCCCACACCGACAAACATTTCCACAAAATCGGAACCCGACATCGAGAAGAACGGCACATTGGCTTCACCTGCCACCGCTTTTGCAAGTAGCGTCTTTCCGGTTCCCGGAGGGCCTACGAGCAAAGCTCCCTTTGGGATTTTTCCACCAAGCTCGGTATATTTTTGAGGCGTTTTCAAGAAATCCACAATCTCAGCAACCTCGGTTTTCGCTTCTTGCAAGCCTGCCACATCGTTAAATGTAACATTAGTACTGTTATCCTTGTCAAACAATTTAGCTCTCGATTTCCCCACGCTGAAAACTCCACCGCCGGAACCACCAACACCGCCCGACATACGTCGCATGAAAAAATACCACAGTGCCACAAGCAGCAATATAGGCCACAAGCTCCACAGGAATCCGCCGAAATCGCTTCCTTTTTCATATTTCACATTTCCGCTAAACACACCGTCGGCCTCCCATTGGTCGATTTTTTCTTGCATTTTGTCGGTCGATGGTATGTCGGTAACAATACGAGCCTGTGCGGTCGTCGATTTTTGATATTCAGGAAAAATTTTCCGAGCGAGGGAGTCGGTGAGGACTCCTTCGGCGACATTTTTGTTGGCTACCACAATGATGTCGGTAACACCGCCATGCTGCACATATTTCTCGAATTGAGTCCAATCGACCGGTTTAGTATAACTGTCATTGTTTATCATGTAAAGCCCTATCAAAACCGCCAATATAATGGCATACAGCCAAAATATGTTAAACTTTGGCAGTTTCATTTTAGGAGCCTCGTTACTTGGTTGGTTGTTCATATCTAAAATAGGTGAATGTCGTTGTTAGTCAAGGTCGGGAACTTCGGTTATCGGCGCGTCGCTCCACAACTGTTCCAAATTATATCGTTCACGATATTCAGGTAAAAATACATGAACATAAATCGTGCCATAGTCGATTACAATCCATTGCGAGCTTTCATACCCGTCATAATTAAACGGTTTGTCGCCTGTTTTTTCCCTTACATATTCCCTTATGCTGTCGGCTATGGAAGAAACGTGCATCGTCGATGTGCCTTGACAGATTATGAAATTCTGTGTAGCAACATTCTCAATACCACTTAAGTCAACCAATGTGATTTTCTTTCCTTTACGTTCTTGAATACCTTCGATAATGCTGTCCAATAATTGCTTTTGTTCTGTCATATATTTGTTTTAGTGCCAATTAATCGTGCAAAGTTAGTGCATCAATGTGGTAAAACCATAAAGTTGTCTTTAAAAAATGTTTAGGTCGTCTCCATGCGGCACATAAGTGCCTTTTTTTATGTCGTAATTACTTCGTAAATTTGCAATACTTTTGAAACAAGAATAAAAATTTAAAATATAGAATATCGATTTATGAAACATCATATGCTGTTGCTCATCGCAGCAATTTGCCTCACGAGCTGCGGAGCCACCGGTGAAGAAGAAAGCAGATTAACCGCCGAAGCCCGTGAACGTGCCGAAATTGCAGCCGCTAAAGTGGTAGCAAGTGACAGTGTCGGGCTTATGCATCTGCAAGACTGCGTATTACACGCGAAATCGGTACAAAGCGAATATATGTTACTGGGCGACACAACTGCTGCCGACACATTCGATGCAGCTTTTCACCGATATGTGAAACAGCATAACCCAAGGCTCGCAAGCGAGCTGTTTAATGCCGCAACCGCTCACAAACATTAATCCATGGTAATAACCCAATAATATCCAAATAAAAAATTATGTTGAATTTTGAAGAATATGTTGACAAGGCAAACCGAGCTGTAGCAGCCATCAACTATCCCGCACAACCGGCCGGATTATACGAACCTATTGCCTACACCATGTCGCTCGGGGGCAAACGCCTGCGCCCGGTACTTGCACTGATGGCGTGTGACGCATTTGCAGGAAACTGTGACAAAGCTCTTGATGCCGCAGTGGGAATAGAACTATATCATAATTTCACTTTGCTGCACGACGATGTAATGGACCGTGCCGACTTGCGCCGCGGCCACCCGACAGTTCATGTGAAATGGAACGACAACACGGCAATACTTTCGGGCGATGCGATGCTCACCATGGCCGGGCAATACATAGCACGCACATCGGCCGATGTGCTTCCACAAGTGCTTGACACATTCAATCGCACGGCAATGGAGGTGTATGAAGGGCAGCAATATGATGTTGACTTCGAGCAACGCGATGATGTTACCGAACGTGAATATATCGATATGATACGCTTGAAAACAAGCGTATTGCTTGGTTGTGCCTGCAAAATAGGTGCAATAATAGGCGGTGCCGATGAAAAATCTGCCGATGCGCTATACAGGTTCGGGTGCGACCTCGGGCTTGCATTCCAACTGCAAGACGACTTGCTCGACGTATATGGCGACCCTGCCACTTTCGGCAAAGAACTTGGTGGCGACATTGCCAACAACAAAAAAACTTATATGCTCATAAATGCCATGACCGAAGCTACAGGCAATGATGCAATAGAACTAAAGCGTTGGCTTGCCGACAACGAGCCTGCACACCGCGCCGACAAGATTACCGCAGTACGCAATATATATGACCGTCTTGGCATTGCACAAAAAGCCGAAAAAGCAATTGCCCAATATACATGGCAATCACTCGAATGGCTCGAAAAAGTGCCTATGGACGACGATGCACGTCGGGCTTTCCGCAATTTAGCAACAATGCTTGTAGGCCGCAAAAAATGATCGACACACATTCGCACATCTACCTGCCTGAATTTGACGAAGACCGCGACGAAGTGGTATCCCGCGCCCTGGCAGCCGGAATAAGTCACATAGTGCTGCCAAATGTCGATTTGACTACTGTCGAACCGATGTATGAGCTTCATGACGCATATCCATGTTATACATCTGTAGCAATGGGATTGCACCCTACCGAAATCGGTAATGATTACAAGCAAGCTCTTGATGCCATAGCCGCCCGAATTGAAGAACGGCCTATAGTCGCAATTGGTGAAATAGGTATCGATATGTACTGGGACACAACACATCGAGAAGAACAAATGGATGCTTTTGCCGAACAAATAGGTTGGGCTTTAGAACGTAACTTACCTATAATAATACATTGCCGTAACGGGCTTGATGAAGTGTTACACGTATTTGACCGCTTTGAACGGCTGCCGCAAGGTGTGTTCCACAGTTTTGGCGGAACAGTTGATGACGTGCGGCGCATTCGCCACTATGGCGATTTCTATTTCGGTATAAATGGTGTGGTAACTTTCAAGAAGTCACAAGTACCACTCGTATTGCCCGAAATAGGTCTTGGCCGTATTGTGCTTGAAACCGACTCGCCGTATCTTGCCCCCGTACCACATCGAGGCCGCCGCAACGAGAGCAGCTATATTCCCGACATCGCCGCTTGCATTGCCGCCTGCCTTGAAACAACACCCGAAGAAGTATCGGCCGCAACCGACAACTCAGCCCGCGCACTTTTCAGATTAATGCAATAAAGAAACACTACCGTTCACTATAAACACAAAAAAGACGCACATCCCCATAGGTTTGTGCGCCTTTTCTGTTTTAATATCCGGTACTATCTTATTTGGCCTTCGCTTCCACATCGGGTGCAATAAGTTTGTACCCCTTGCCGTGAATATTGATAATCTCAATCGACGGATCTTCTTTGAGGTGTTTACGCAACTTGGTGATATATACATCCATGCTGCGGGCATTGAAATAGTTGTCGTCAATCCATATGGTCTTCAATGCGAAATTCCTTTCAAGTATTTCATTGACATGGGCACAAAGCAGACTTAGCAGCTCCGATTCCTTCGTAGTCAATTTCGTCACCTTATCATCAATCATCAACACCTGTTTCTGAGTGTCGAAAGTAAATCGCCCTATCTTATACATAGTGATTTCCTTGCCTTTCTTGCCTTTAACGCGGCGCAAGATAGCTTCAATACGGAACACCAATTCTTCCATGCTGAAAGGCTTGGTGATATAGTCATCAGCTCCGATTTTGAAGCCTTCAAACACATCCTCTTTCAGCGACTTTGCCGTCAGGAATATAATAGGCACCTCGCTGTTTACCGTGCGGATTTCCTGTGCGAGTGCAAATCCATCTTTCTTGGGCATCATGACATCCAATACGCACAAATCATATTTGCCCTTCAAAAAAGCCTTATATCCGCTCTCGCCATCGGCAAACAAGTCGGCATTGAAACCCTTGGCCTGCAAGTATTCCCTCAAGAGCATACCCAGGTTCTCGTCATCTTCGCATAACAAAATACGCAATCTTTCTTCCATAATTCTTATATTTTATTTTAGTAATGGCAATGTTATTATAAACTTGGAACCCACTCCAAGTTCGCTTTCCACACGAATATCACCTTTCAGTTCCACAATCATCTTATGAACGTATGCAAGCCCCAAACCGAATCCTTTCACGTCGTGGCGGTTGCCGGTCGATACACGGTAAAACTTCTCGAATACCTTCTTTTGATCTTCCTTTTTTATCCCGATACCATTATCCGAAATCACTATTTCAAGCCGTTCGCCCACGTCACGTGTCGATACACCCAATTCAAGCGGTACATCTTCACGGCGATACTTGAGGGCATTATCAAGCAGGTTGAATATGACATTTGTGAAATGCATTTCATCAACATTCACTATCGCATCTTCGGCTTCGAGATCAGGAGTAATCTTTCCTCCATATTTTTCCACTTTTATCTTGTAAGTGTTCACTATGTTGGCGATGGTCGCGTTGGCGTCAATCTCTTGCAACTTCAGAGTAGCCTTTTGCCGGTCAAACATCGACATCTGCAACACTTTCTCAACTTGGAACCGCAAACGCTTCGTCTCATCGTTGATAACAGTGGATATGTGCTGCATCATCATACCGCTCTTGCGCACACTGTCGTCATTAAGCATCTGTGCAGCAAGTGATATTGTCGATATCGGTGTCTTGAACTCATGTGTCATGTTGTTGATGAAATCATTTTTCATCTCGGTGAGTTTCTTCTGCCTGAATGCCAAGATAATCGTGTAAAGGAATACCGCGAGCAATATAAACGAAAACGCAAACGACGGTATCATGAACTTTATCGACGAGAATATGTAATCGTTCTTCGTCGGGAACGTAACCTTCAAGTAGTTCATCTTGTTGACAGGATCGTTCGGGAAAACCACCTGAGAATATACGTTACCGAATTCCTCGGGCTTGTAATTAGCCGACTTATACACTATTGCCCCATTGCGGTTCACAAGTGCAAAGTCAAATGGCAGGTCAAGTCCGTTGCTCTCAAGTTCCACGGCGAGGTACTTACGCACCACCGACGAATCGGCACGCTCCTCAATAGGTCGGTTAGACGACTGGGCAAGCATATTCAATATCACCTCGTTCAGTATGCCCTGTTGGTACAAATACTGTCCTTTAAGCACACGCTGCATATTGCTGTAGCTGTCGCTCAAGTCTTTTATGTTGTCACCGCCTTCCTGGTTTATCGCATTGAGCGTACCTTTGATACGATAATTCTGCGACCCGTCCGACGACTTCAACGAATATTCGAATTTCTTCGATTGTCCGTTGCTGAAATCGGTATAAAAATTCGACAATCTGTCAAGATCTTCCTCAAGGTAATGCTTGGTTTCGTCTTGTTCCAACGTATTTGAGACACCATAAAGACTGCGCTTTACAACTTCCGAAAACTGCTCATTGCGCATCTTAATCATGTTTTCCATATACATGATTTGCACATATAACAGTCCCATAAACGTACACGCCATTATTATGGTCAGTAGCCAAATCGTTGATTTTTTCATCACAAACCTCCTTATCCTTTCACTGCATCAATGTTTTTACATTAACACAACGGCACAAAATTAACAAATAAATGTGAACCACAAAAATAATCACCCGTTTTTTCCTATAATTAAAATTATTTAAGACACTGCCGCACATTAACACTTCCTTACAGTAATATTTCCACACAATAACACAACAACGATATCGAGAAAGGGGTATGTCATACATGAAATCATTTTTTCATTCTTGCAAAAAAGCTTTAGCGGACACCAAATAATAAAAAACAATCTCCACAAAAAAATGCCATATAATTTCACGAGTTTTCGTATATTTACGAAAAAATCTTCCTGCTTTATTACAATAAAGCGAGGCCCATTGAAGATCAAATCGCTAAAGTATGAAAATCTTGCATCTTTCCGACACTCATGGCTGCCACCACAGGCTCCGCGATTTGCCTGAGGCCGACGTGGTGGTACATTCGGGCGACTTCTGCATGGTGGGAACCGAGGCCGAAGCCATCGACTTCCTCAACTGGTTCTGCGACTTGCCCTACCGCCACAAGATATTCATCTGCGGCAACCACGACGATTGCCTGTATAGTGCCAATATCGGCGGACTTGACGCAAATGTCCACTACCTGTGCAATTCGGGCATGGAAATCGACGGCGTGAAATTCTATGGAGTGCCGATGTTCATGGGTGACTGCATTACCGACCGCCAGTCGCGCAACATCGCTCGCATACCGGCCGATACCGACGTGCTGATAACGCACACGCCGCCATACGGCATACTCGACTTTGCCGACATCAACTACGGCTCACAGGAACTACTGGAACGCCTTACTGTCGTGCGGCCGCGCCTGCACATGTTCGGGCATATACACATCGAGCACGGCATCATCGAAAAAGGCGGCACCATCTATTCCAACGGTGCTATAATGAACGGCAGTTACACCGAATTGAACGGATCAGCGGATTTTCCCGGTTGGAGGAACGGGGATTTCAGGAATATAGCTTGGCAAGCCTGAACATGAAGAAGCC
>CALUMH010000047.1 GCA_944321685.1 uncultured Muribaculaceae bacterium | reverse complement strand
GGCTTCTTCATGTTCAGGCTTGCCAAGCTATATTCCTGAAATCCCTGCTCCACCAACCGGGAAAATCCGCTGATCCGGAAAATCCGCTGATCCCTTTTTCAGACTGCCCCCAATCAAAATGACAAACATAAGAAAAGCGCCGAATTTCAATTAATCATCGAAATTCGGCGCTTTAAATTTTTACACTTGTTGTGACTTGTGTTTTGTGGAGTATAGCGGACTCGAACCGCTTACCTCAACACTGCCAGTGTTGCGCTCTACCAGATGAGCTAATACCCCGCTTTGTTATCGTTTGCGGTTGCAAAGGTATAAATTGTTTTGTAATTATGCAATAGGGCAGTGCAATTTTTTTGAAAAATGTGCATAAATTGCCGGTATATGAGAATAAGAGTCACCAATGTATTATTATATGCTTAAGAAGGTATCAATATTATTAATTTTGATGTACCTTCTTAAGCATTTGTTGTTAAGTGTTGTTACCTATGTTTTTATTTCTTGAAATTGTCTTTTTTATCCATAAGTAATATCCTGTGATGGGAAGTGTTGCACCAAGCAAGGCTGCAAGGAACCATATAAGACGTGTGATTGTTCCGCCGAAAGTGCCGGTGTGCACCGAGTAAATCCAACCACGTATTTTGCCCGATTTTGATAAATCTTTGTAGAAAATACTTTCGATTATTTCCCCGGTGTTTGGGTCAAATCGATATTTGTCGCCACCTCGTGTATTTCCATATCGATTGTGCGATACCACGGCCGTTCCGTCGCCAATGGATATGCTCATGTTGTTAGGATTGTTGACCGCAAGGGTTGAATATACTTGTTGCCAATGTTCATACCTATGTGCTGTATCATGAGCCGTATTTTGAACATGGTTGTTGCTATTATGATTGCCTCGTTGTTGCATCTCTACACCGAATGATTTATAAAAAACTGTACGATACCAGTTGAACGACCATGTGAGGCCGGTAAGAGCCATTACGAGTAATAGTAGCAAGGCATACATTCCTCCTGCCACGTGTAAGCCATGCCATAACTTGTAACTCCCGTTACAGAACTTTATTCTAAGACCGTTTTTTAACCCTTTTATGGTATGTGGCCACCAAATTATTACCCCAGAAATAAGCACCAAGACAAATAGCAAAGTACTTATCCCGACAATTGTTTTACCCCAAAAAATACCACCTCCATTTGGGCGACTTCCAAGCAACCAACGATGTAGTCTGAACATTGCCGAAAAAAATGGGGTGCGCTGTGAACGGCCTTTTATTTCGCCTGTATATTGATCGATTATTAGAGCCGATTTCGGCGGCTTTGACAGAGTTATATGATAAGCTCGGTGTGGATCGTGAAAAATGGTCACGTTTTGCACTGCCACGTCGTTGGGTAATGATGCTTTGGCACAGGCTACAAGTTCGTCTACGGGTAACGGCTTGTTTTTAACTTCATCCACGTAATATAGCGAGCGGTGGGTGAACTGCATCACCTCTTGTTCAAACACGAGCATTGCCCCTGAGAAGCATATAAGCGTAATTATCAAGCCAAACGGGATGGAAAGCCATAAATGCAGTTTGCGAAATAATTGTTTCAATTGATGAACAGTATGTATTATATCCGGCGGCATTTAATGCTCATATACAAAACTTAAATGTCGCCGGATAATAAGTTAAACCTATTATGATTATTTTGATGCAGAGAGGCTGCCAAGTGCCGATACGCTGCTGATAGACATTATTTTCAAGCCCGGAGTGGCTACACCTGTGGCAGGATCTATGCGATATATAGTAGGCGGAACCCCATCGGTCTTTACTACTACCGGGATATAGGCATATCCGTTGGCATTGGTAGGAGTGCCGAAACTTGAGATTTCATCAGAAGAAGGCAGTCCTGTTACTACCGTCAGTTTACCCTGAGTGCCATTGAATACTGCGAGTTCGTTACGAGGTGCAGATGTTCCTGCCATGCCTTCTACACCATTACTGTACATTTGCAGTAGGAAGTTATCGCCCCCGGCATGCCAGCAACGGAACATAGGGTTACCGTTGCCTTGTTCTTCGAGGTTTACATAGTAACTTTCATCAAAAGTAGTTTGCCCGGCTTTGATGCGCACCACACCCGAAGGTAATTGGCCTTGCACACGGTGCAATTCGTGAGTGTTGCCGTCTTTATCGGTAACGGTACTCTCGGCCTGCACGGTACGGCCGTATCCGGGCGAGAATACATAAAGGTCTCCGTTGTCAGCAGCCCATATTGTTTGGTAATATTGTGAGCGCATACGTCCGCTGGCAAAGCCTATTTTGCCGGTACGGGCAATAACCGGTGATTCATCAAAGCTGTCGCCGCTGTATATGGCAACAAATGCACTGTCGGGATATTGAGTGGTTGGAATCATGCCAGGCGTATATTGTCCAGAACCTGAACCACCGCTGTGATTGGTTATATATTTCATGTCAACCACTTTGTCGGGATAAGTGTTCACTCCATAATGGCTCATGCCCATAGGAACTACCGATGTATAAAGTTTGCCATTTGCTTCTACAAAGCCGGCAAAACTGACGCGCTCGCCGTTACCAAGAAAATTTTCGGCTATGTGCGAACCGCTGCTCGAAGTAGCGTTGTCCACATTCAAATAATTGAATTGCAGGTAGTAGGCATAATTGCCTTGTGCATCTTGTTCTTTGGTGCCGGCATTGGTTGACGAGGTGATTACGTTCTCGCCCCAAGTCCCGTAGGTTGTGGTGCGGTTATAGGTGTATTGTTGGGCTTCGACAACTTTTCCTGTTGTTGCATCAAGACGGTAAGAAAATCCTGTGCCTTGCGCGCCATCATTATATTGGAAGCTAAACAAGTATTTGTTGCCATAGAAAATCCAGTTAGAGCTCGATTCGGTTTCAAGTCCGTCTTGGTAGGCAGTTATTTGTCCTTCGTCGAGCGACGGTGCAGTCAACAAGTAAACTGCATCGCCTGCCGAGGCTGCTATTATAAAGCGACTGTCTCCTTCCGGGATAGAACCTGCTTCTCCTTCCGGCGTTTTAGGTTCGTCTTCGCTGCAAGATATAAAAGTGAGGCTGCTCAGGGCTACAGCCAATGCCCATAAGTAGTGTTTCCTTTTCATAAACGTAGTATAATAATAGTTTGAGTTAATCAATCTCCAAAGTATATACGCACTTTACCGTAAAATGCACGCCCTGCCTTTTGCAGGCTGAAGTTGTCATACAACTTTTCATCGGTAAGATTGCGACATTCAAGCGATATGTTGTAGCGTCCATTCATCAGCGAGTATCCTATTGTCAAGTTGTGTGACAATTGTTTAGGAACACGGCTTTTGGTGTTTGGGTCACCAAGGTCTTCCCAATATAGTGGAAATTCGTGTTGGTAATATCCGTCATAACTTACAGTGAGGATATTCCCTTTTCCAAAAATGTCGTGCCAATAAAAGTTGGCATCGAAATTTGAATAAGTGTAAGGTTGGTTGGGAATGCGCTGTCCATATGTTTCACTGGCTTGCTGCGTGCCTTGTGCGCGGTAGCGTTCATCGTCACGCGCATTGATATTGTTGAACGTTCCACCGATGTTGAACCAACGGTCGAAACTGTAGCGAGCCGATATATTGAACCCTTTGGTTTTCACTCGCCCATGATTTTCATATATGCCATAAGCAAGCCCGCCGGTTGCATCAAGGCCTCGTTTTATATAGTCTTTTGTGTCGCGATATATTAATGCACCCTCTAAATACAACCCATGTTTCCCGAAAGTGCGGTTATAACTCAAATTAAAGTTCAAATTATCGCTTTTTTCAGGGCGTAAGTTGGTTTTCCCGGCTTCAAGGTCTTCATCGCCAAAAAGTTCATCGGTCTTAGGAAGACGGTATGCTTTTTCATATGACAACTTGGCTTGTAATCCGTCGATTATGAAATATGTACCGGCCGCACCATATCCGAATGCGCTTATTGAGCGTGATTCGTTATAGTAGTCGCCTATACCATCGGTGCTATGCGATACTGGTCCCCGGTTAAATTGATTGTAATATTTTCCGAAAGCTGTGATGTTCCATTTTTCATAAGGCATAAAGCGATATGACAGTCCGGTTACATTTTTGCGTGTCACTTTGGGAATACTGAAGTCCGACAATCTTGAGCCGCCGTCGATGCGCGACCGTGTGGTGCGGTGAAACGAGCTGAACACATGGTTGAGTGTGAATGCATGAGCCGAACCAAGCCGGTAATTTGCCGTAAAGGCAGCATTCCAGTTGGTGTTTTTCGACTCGTTGTCTTGGTATGATTGTTCCCCATGTGTGCCGGTATATTTGTATTCACCAAGCCAATTATATTTATACGACGCAGTGTCGATATTATGTGTCAGATTATGGTTGTAGTTGGCTGTAAGCACCACATCAAGCCCTTTCACAAGCAGGTCACGTTTGCTATATTCGAGTGAAGGAACAAGTGAATGTCCTTTGCGATGCTTTTGTCCGAACACTATGTATTGATAAACACCTGTTTGTATCTCTTTGTAAAAATTTGAGTAGGTAAAACCAAGCATCAGGCGATCGGCCCACGATTTGCCGGTGAATCCTATTTTGCCTATTACAGCCTCGTTATGAAAAGTGTCGTTAAACCGGCGCACGTGGTAAATACGGCTGCGGTCGGTAGTCTCAAATCCGTCTTCAAGAAATTCGGTAATATAGTTATCAATGTGATAGTCATTGTCTGAATAGTTTTGGAATGCGTTGATCTCATATGTCAGGCCACTATTTAAACTTTGTCCGAAGTGCACATATGATTTATGAGTGTTGAATGACCCATAAGAATACGAGGCATCGACAAACCACTTGCGTCGGTGCTTGTTGGTGACAATATTGATGACACCACCCAATGCGTCGGTACCGAATCCTACAGGAACCACCCCTTTGTACACTTCTATGCGTTCGGCAAAATTAACTGGAATATTGTTCAAGTCAAGTGCTTGTCCTGTGCCTTCTTGTGGAATACCATCAATAAAAACTTTCACGTGATTGCCGCTAAAACCGTCGAGCATCATTTGCATATCCGATCCCACACCGCCTGTTTCACGTATTTTCATACCCGGAAGCTGTTTTAATGCTTCGCTTAAATTTTTTGTGGTATTTTTCATTTCCCGTGTATCTATGGCTACGGCGTTATAAGCCGACCGTTGTACACGTTTCACGCCGGAAGCTTCTACGACCACTTCATCAAGGTGGCGCGATTCGGGAGCTATTTCCATATTTTGCACTGTGTGGCGGCCTTTGGTGATGGAAATTTCTGTTT
Organism: uncultured Muribaculaceae bacterium; assembly: GCA_944321685.1. Classification (GTDB taxonomy): domain Bacteria; phylum Bacteroidota; class Bacteroidia; order Bacteroidales; family Muribaculaceae; genus Avimuribaculum. The sequence goes on along the minus strand of CALUMH010000047.1, from coordinate 99,105 downwards.
CGGCTGTGGAATACCCCACAGCCGAAACCACAAGCATATAATCACCTATAGGTGCTTTTATACGATATTCTCCATTTTCATCGGTAGCACAGCCATGGTTGGTGCCTTTTAAATACACTGTTGCAAAATTTACTGCTTCTCCATTTTCTGTCGAAAATACTTTTCCCGAAATTATGGAACGACCACCGTTTTTATGAAATATGTGTTTGTGATGATGTTGTGCGGTTGCCGGAATAGCAACAAGTGATATAGCCGCGATGGTTAAAAGTATAACTGTATAATTCTTCATTCAGACAAAATATTTGTTTTTTTGCAGTGCAAAGTTAAGGGCACATTTTATAGGCCACAATCGCCTTTTATCGGTAATTTATAACTTGTTAAGAAGCGATTGGTAGATTGTACAACCCCCATTAATAGGGATTTTGTCATTTTTTATGAAAAATGGGAAATATGTAATAATTGCATTTATAATCATTTTATACTAATTTTGTTTTGTAATAACATATATATTATAATATTGGAATGAAGTGTTTAGAAGTTGTGTTTTGCATAAGCCTTGTAATTGTATTTTATACTTATATAGGATACGGAATTCTGTTATGGCTTTTAATTAAAATCAAGCATTTGTTTGTTAAGCCGGTTTTTAACAATGATTATTTACAAAACGATTATCCAGAAATAACACTACTGATTGCCGCGTATAATGAAGAAGCCGTTGTTGAAGCTAAAATGGAAAATACGCACTTGCTTAATTACCCTAAAGAGAAATTGAAAATAGTGTGGGTTACAGATGGTAGCAACGACAAGACAAATGAGAATTTGAACAAATATAATGATGTTAAAATACTGTATCAACCTGAAAGGCAGGGTAAAACTGCGGCATTGAATCGCAGTATGCCGTTTGTTTCATCACCGATAGTTGTGTTTACCGATGCCAATACAATGCTCAACCGTGATGCAATAATCAATATAGCCCAATGTTTTATGAGAAATCCCCGAGTAGGGTGTGTTGCCGGAGAGAAACGAATAATAAACAAAGTGCGCGACAAAGCTTCATCGGGGGGAGAAGGTATTTATTGGAAATATGAATCAACATTAAAACGTTGGGATTCCGAACTGTGTACGGCCGTCGGTGCAGCCGGTGAATTGTTTGCAATCAAACGAGAACTATATGAAAACATGGGGAACGATACTTTGCTTGACGATTTTATGTTGTCGATGCAAATAGCTGCCAAAGGTTATAAAATAGAATATTGTTCCAATGCTTATGCCGAAGAAAGCGGTTCCGCCAATATGCAAGAAGAGGAAAAACGCAAAGTAAGAATTGCAGCCGGAGGATTGCAATCTGTGTGGAGATTGCGAAAACTGCTCAATATATTTAAATATGGAACAATGTCGTTCCAATATATTTCACATCGTGTACTTCGTTGGACGATAACACCGATATTAATGTTTTTAATGTTGCCTGTCAATATTATTTTATTGGTACAAAATCCTCAGTCATGTTTCTATATCGTCATGTTGGTATTGCAGGTGCTATTTTATATGTCGGCGTTATGGGGGTATGCATTGTCGAAGAAATCGATAAAAAATAAATTCTTATATGTACCATATTATTTCTTATTCATGAATGTCAATGTGATTAAAGGATTTTTCTATTTACGACAACATCGAGGTAGTGGCGCATGGGAAAAATCAGCGAGAGCATAGGATATGCACTGTAGGACAATGTTGAAATAATGGTAAATAAATCAAAATTGCTCAAACATTTGGATTTTTATTAGTATATTCGTGCCAAATTATTAACATAAATCTTAAATAGAACAATTACGATGAAAGAAGAAATTCAAAAAAAGTTTTTGGAACGTTTCGGTAAGACAGAAGCCATATACGCTTCAGCGGGTAGAATAAACCTGATTGGCGAACACACCGATTATAACGGTGGTTTTGTAATGCCCGGGGCTATAGATAAGTACATTATGGCCGAAGTTCGGGCTAATGGCTTAGATAAGGTGCGCGTTTATTCAATGGATATTGACGAATATGTAGAATTCAGATTGAATGAGGAAGATGCACCAAAGCAACAATGGGCTCGTTACATCTTTGGCGTTTGCCGTGAAGTAATCAAACGTGGTTTTGTTGTAAAGGGATTTGATACTGTATTTTCAGGTAATGTGCCATTGGGTGCCGGCTTGTCGTCTTCGGCTGCTCTTGAATCATGTTTTGCATATGCCATGAATGACATGTTCAATGGTAACAAAATCGATAAATTTGAACTTGCCCGCATCGGACAATCAACCGAACACAATTACTGTGGCGTAAATTGTGGTATAATGGACCAATTTGCTTCAGTATTCGGTAAAAAGAATTGCTTGATTCGTCTTGATTGTCGTTCGCTTGAATATGAATATTTCCCGTTTGAACCAAAGGGATACCGGTTGGTATTGCTTGACTCAGTTGTAAAACACGAACTTGTCGATTCTCCTTATAACAAGCGTCGTGAATCATGTGAACGTGTAGCTAAAACACTTGGAGTTCCCACATTGCGTGATGCTGAAATGGCAGACCTTGATGCGCATAAGGGTGAAATCACCGAAGAAGATTACAAGCGCGCAGAATATGTAATCGGGGAAAAACAACGTGTACTTGACGTGTGCGAAGCTTTGAAACGCGGTGATTATGAGACTGTGGGCCAAAAGATGTATGAAACTCATGAAGGCCTTTCCAAGTATTACGAAGTAAGCTGCGAAGAACTTGATTACCTTAACGATATCGCCAAGGAATGTGGTGTTACCGGTTCTCGTATAATGGGTGGCGGTTTTGGCGGTTGCACAATCAACCTTGTTAAAGACGAAATCCACGATACGTTTATCGAAACCGCAAAGAAAAAATTTGCCGAAAAATATGGCCACGAACCAAAAGTTTATGATGTCATAATTTCGGATGGAGCACACAGGGTAGAGTAAGCCATGGAGATCAACAAAAGATGTGTGCCGTCACAAAAAGGCGACATTACAATATATAAAATAACTAATGCAAACGGTGCCAGTGTGGAGATTTCCACACTGGGTGCTGGTATTGTCTCGGTATGTGTGCCTGATAAAAATGGGAACCTTGCCGATGTAGTATTGGGATATTCCAATCCAGCAGACTATTTTTATGATGGCCCATGTGCCGGCAAGGTGCCAGGGCGTTATGCCAACCGTATTGCCAAAGGCCACTTTACTCTCAATGGTAAAGACTACAACCTTGCCATTAATAACGGCCCCAATGCGTTACATGGCGGTCCGGAAGGTTTCCAAAACCAAATATGGAACAGCCATGTGGAAAACGATACTCTTGTGCTCACATACAGAAGTGCGGATGGTGAAGAAGGGTATCCCGGAAATCTTGATGTAACTGCTCGTTATACTTGGAACGACAATAATGAGTTAACTTTGACTTTTGACGCCAGGTGTGACTCAGATACCATAGTCAATCTTACAAATCATGTATATTTCAACCTTTCGGGAGAAAACAGCGGAACAATTCTCAATCACAATTTATGGATTGCAGCGCATAAATATTTGCCAACCGATGAAACTGCAATCCCGACAGGAGAATTTGCTGATGTTGTGGGTACTCCGATGGATTTTACCGAAAGCAAGCCTATCGGCCGTGATATTAAATGTGATTTTACTGCTTTAAAATATGGTAAAGGGTATGATCATTGCTATGTGATCGACGACTGGAATGGTGAGGTAAAGGATATCGCAATTTTGTCAGATCCTGTTTCAGGTCGCAGCGTAAAGGTTTCTTCCGACCAACCCGGGGTACAAATATACACCGGCAATTGGCTTGAAGGCTGTCCCAAGAGCATAAGTGGCAATGATTATCATGATTATGATGGTGTGGCTATTGAGTGTCAAGGAATGCCTGATGCACCTAATAAGCCACAATTCCCTTCTCAAAAATTAAACGCGGGAGAGACATACAAAAGAACCATTAAATTTTCATTTCTTAAATAATCAACAATACAATGAAACCAACTTTGTTTGTATTGGCTGCCGGAATGGGTAGTCGTTACGGAGGTCTTAAGCAACTTGACGGACTCGGACCTCACGGAGAAACCATTATGGATTATTCGATTTATGATGCAATTCGTAGTGGTTTTGGTAAAGTAGTATTCGTAATCCGCCATGATTTTGAGGCTGATTTCCGCAGCAAAATTTTGTCGAAATATGAAAATCATATCCCGACTGAAGTTGTATTCCAGTCGATTAACGATCTTCCTGAGGGTTATACCTGTCCTGAAGGTCGTACTAAACCATGGGGAACCAATCATGCGCTATTGATGGGCCGCAATGTGATAAACGAACCGTTTGCCATTATCAATGCTGATGATTTCTATGGACAAGACAGTTTCAGGGTTATGGCTGAACAGCTTTCAAAAGCTACCGGCGAAAACGAATATTGTATGGTAGGTTTCCGCATTGGCAACACTATGTCAAAGAGCGGCACTGTTGCTCGCGGCATATGTGAAACCAAAGATGGGTACTTGACAGGTGTGGTGGAACGTACTGCAATCGGTTATAAAGGTGAAGCAATCTGTTTTACCGATGAAAACGGTGTTGAACAAACATTGGCTCCCGAGACACCCGTTTCGATGAACCTTTGGGGCTTTACACCCGACTATTTCAAGTATTCGGAAGAATATTTCAAGCGTTTCTTGGATACCAACAAAGACAACTTGAAAGCAGAATTTTATGTTCCGTTGCTGATTAATGAATTAGTAACGAGCGGCAAAGCCCGTGTTAAAGTTCTTGATACTACATCAAAATGGTTTGGAGTAACATATGCTGCCGACCGTCCTGCCGTAGTTGAAAAGTTTGCCGAACTTCATGCTTCTGGTGAATATCCCGAAAAGATGTTCTGATTTCAAAATATCAATAAATAAAGAATGAGCGGGAAGTTATAATCATTTCCCGCTCAATTCTTATTTATTGGTCTCTTAATAACTTTATCAGCATCAATAATCCGGTCATAGAGGCTCGGTCTATGACTCTATCGCGTGTGCCAGGAAAATGGTATCGTTCCGAGACTGTTTTGTCGCCACATTTGGCACAAATCCACACGGTGCCTACCGGTTTTTCTGCGCTTCCTCCGCCGGGACCGGCAATGCCTGAAGTGGAAATACAGCACTGCGTGCCCATCAATTTGGCAGCACCATTGCACATTTGTTCAACAACTGTACGGCTTACCGCTCCTTCATTCTCCAATGCCTCTGACGATACTCCAAGTACCGATTGCTTTACATTGTTGCTATAGGAAACCACCGATCCCATGAAATAATCAGAGCTTCCTGCGATTTCCGTTATTTCATGGGCAATGTTACCACCCGTGCAACTTTCGGCTGTTGAAACAGTTAATTGCTTGGCTCGTAACAGATCGCCAAGTATTGCAGATACCGGTTTATCTTCATATGATATAATGCAATTATTTAAAATATCATGAAGTTGATGTGATAGATAATCCATGTCGGCTTTCAATTTAGCTTTATCCGTAGAACGACCTGTCAAACGCAACCTTATTATTCCGGGACGTGGCAAATAGGCCAAATGAATATATTCGGGAATATCATTCTCGAATTTTTCCAATTTTATGGCAAGAGCTGACTCGGAATAATCGACTACTATAAATGTGCGATGCTCGATGTATTCATTGGAACAAAAGTGCTTAATTAATTGAGGCAGTACCTCTTTTTCCATCATTTGTTCGGTTTCAAATGGTACTCCCGGCATGGCTACAAGTACTTTGGCGTTATGTTCAAACCACATTATCGGAGCAGTGCCTACGAGATTTTGTATCACTCGGCATGACGACGGCACGTATGCCTGGGCAGCTGTCAAATCGTTGATTTTAAGATGCCGTTTATTTACGACTTCGAGTACGTTTTTTTCAACTTCGGCATCAAAAATCATCTTTCCGCCAAAATATTTACGCATGGCCTCTTTGGTGATGTCATCTTTAGTAGGCCCCAAACCTCCTGTTGTCAATACCAAATCGGTTTGAGCAAAACATTCCTCGATAGCTTTAAGTATTTCAGTTTCGTTGTCGCCAATGACTTTTATGCTTTTCACATTCCACCCGATGGGGTTGATGTGACGTGCTATCCATCCTGAATTTGTATCGGTTACTTGCCCTATGAGCAATTCATCACCAATAACTATAATTGAAATATCCATAATATTGAAAATATTACAACGACACTCGTGCATATGGAGGAAGATCCAAGCTGCAAAAATCTTTATTCAGGTATTTGAAGTATCCGGCAACAGCTACCATTGCTGCGTTGTCAGTGGTAAACGAACGTTTGGGTATGAATGCTTTAAGTCCATGCTCATCGGCAAATTCTTGAACTCTGTTTCTAAATCCCGAATTAGCCGAGACTCCACCACCGATAGCTATAGTTTTTATGCCTGTTTCTTTGACAGCAATTGCAAATTTATCCATCAGGATGTCAATAATGGTCTTTTGTAAAGATGCGGCAAGATCGGTCTTATTTTGCTCAATAAAATCGGGATTTTTTGCAATTTCATCTCTTAATGTATATAGGAAAGATGTTTTAAGTCCACTGAAACTATAATCAAGTTTTGGGATATGTGGCTTGCTGAATTTAAACCTTTCGGCATCGCCTTCGGCAGCAAGTCGGTCGATATACGGCCCACCGGGGTAAGGTAATCCCATTACTTTAGCACACTTGTCGAAAGCTTCTCCTGCCGCATCATCTATTGTTTGTCCTAATATCTCCATTTGATAAGGAGATGAAACTTTTATGATTTGAGAATTTCCTCCGGAAACTAAAAGGCAAAGGAAGGGAAAGTCGGGAACCACAGTATTTTCATCTTCTTTTATGAAGTGAGACAAAACATGTCCATGCAGGTGGTTGACATCGATAATGGGCACTTCGAGTGCAATGGACAATCCTTTGGCAAAAGAAGTTCCAACCAACAAAGAACCGAGCAATCCGGGTCCACGTGTGAAGGCTATTGCATTTAAATCTTTTTTATCTATTCCGGCTTGACGAATAGCCTCGGATACAACCGGAACTATATTCTGCTGATGCGCACGTGATGCCAATTCGGGGACCACGCCACCATATGCTTCATGGACTTTTTGGCTTGCAATAACATTACTTGCAAGCACGCAGTCTCGAATAATCGCAGCTGATGTGTCATCGCATGACGATTCTATTCCTAATATTGTTATACTCATTTTTACTTCAAAATATTTTACCACAAAATTAAATACAAACGTCGTAATACGCAAAACTGTTTTTTACAGGAGACTTGTGAAAAATAATCGGTTAAGCTAAGCCATATATGGGGTACAATTCATAGTTTTTTTGTAACTTGCACCATAATTTAAAATTAAAGGAATGAAAACATATTTAGTGACAGGTGGTGCCGGTTTTATTGGTTCCAATTTTGTCCAATACATAATAAATAAGCATGGTGTTAACGATTTGCATATCATTGTTTTAGATATGCTTACGTATGCAGGCAATTTAAAAAACATAGAACAAGAGTTACAATTATCTTGTGTAGAGTTCATAAAAGGAGATATTGGTGACGAAAAGGTTGTAACTGATATTTTTGCCAAATACGACATTGATTATGTAGTTAATTTTGCAGCAGAAAGTCATGTTGATCGCAGCATAACCAATCCGCGTCTGTTTTTGGAAACAAATGTGTTGGGAACTCAAAATATGCTTGAAGCAGCCCGTCATGCATGGTTCCAGAATAAAGACAATGCAGGGAAACCTGTTTATAAGGCTGGAAAAAAATTCTTGCAAATATCCACCGATGAAGTATATGGTTCGCTTGAAAATGAGTATGACAGTCCACAACCGTTACATTTGGATGAAAAATTAAAGAAAGTTGTTGAGAACAGGTCCGACTTGAAAACATATGGCAAGCATTTTTTCACTGAAGCCACACCATTGTCTCCGCGTTCTCCATATTCGTCTTCAAAAGCCAGTGCCGATATGCTTGTTATGGCATATCATGAAACATATGGTTTACCTGTCAATATTACCCGATGCAGCAACAATTATGGTGCATATCAATTCCCCGAAAAATTAATACCTTTGATGATTAAGAATGTCCTCGAAGGTAAACGTCTGCCTGTGTATGGTTCGGGAATGAATGTGCGAGACTGGCTGTATGTAGTCGATCATTGTAAGGCTATTGACGAAGTACTTGATAATGGGAAAATTGGCGAAGTCTATAATATCGGAGGCTTTAATGAGGAATGTAACATTAACATAGTGAAGCTTATAATAAGCACCATTCATGATATAATGGAGAAAGAACCTAAATATCATGCATTGTTAAAATGTGACATCAATGATATAAACGAAGACCTGATAGATTATGTTACCGACCGTCCGGGACATGATATGCGTTATGCCATAGATCCGACAAAGATAGCAAGCGAATTAGGATGGTATCCCGAAACGCCATTTAAGGAGGGTATATTAAAAACCATCAGATGGTATCTTGATAATCAAGATTGGGTAAATGATGTGACAAGCGGTGATTATCAAAAGTATTATGAAGAAATGTATGGAAATCGTTAATTCCAACCGAAAAAAATAATGATGCAATGAAAGGAATCGTATTGGCCGGTGGGGCAGGCACTCGTCTGTATCCAACAACAAAAGGCATTTCAAAGCAACTTATACCTTTGTATGACAAGCCAATGGTATATTATCCTATTTCGGTTTTAATGTTGGCAGGAATAAAAGAGATACTTATAATCTCCACTCCCGAAGACTTACCGGCATTTAAACGGTTGCTTGGTGACGGCAAATCGTTAGGAGTTACATTTGAATATGCCGAGCAACCATCTCCTGATGGTCTTGCACAGGCTTTCATAATAGGGGAGAAATTTATAGCCGGCGATGATGTGTGCCTTGTGTTGGGAGATAATATTTTTTATGGACAAAGTTTTACCCGAATGCTTGAAGAAGCTCGCATGAGAGCCGGAAAAGAAAGTAGGGCAACATTATTTGCATATGCAGTAAAAGATCCTAACAGATATGGGGTTGTGGCTTTTGACAACGAAGGCAATGCAACCTCAATCGAAGAGAAACCTGAAGTGCCAAAATCAAATTATGCCGTAACAGGATTGTATTTCTATCCCAACGACATTGTGGATGTTGCCAAAAGTGTAAAACCGTCGGCTCGTGGAGAACTTGAAATTACATCGGTCAATGAAATATATCTTTCTCAGGGTAGGGTATCGGTACAAACACTTGGTCGAGGATTTTCATGGCTCGATACCGGAACTGTGGATTCTATGCTTGAAGCTGCAAATTTCATTCAAACCATACAAAACAGACAAGGACTCATGGTTGCATCTCTTGAAGAGGTCGCATTCAGAAAAGGCTGGATTGATGCCTCTAAATTGCTAAAAATTGCTGAACCCATGAAGAAGAATTCATACGGAGACTATCTTATTAGATTGGCTAATGGAAACATTAAATGAACCTCGAATAATTGAACTGCCCAAAATATGCGATCCTCGCGGCAATTTATCGGTGATAGAAAGTTTTAAGAATATCCCATTTAACATTGTACGTGCTTATTGGATATATGATGTGCCGGCAGGAAAAATTCGTTCCGGGCATGCATTCAAGTCTCAAGACGAGTTCATCATTGCCTTGTCGGGCAGTTTTGATGTGGTAACAAATAATGGCATAAATGAAAGAACGTTTCATTTGGCACGCTCTTTCCAGGGACTGTATATTCCACATCTCACTTGGAGGGAACTAAATAATTTTTCAACCAATTCCATAGCCTTGGTGCTTTCTTCAGGTCTTTATTGCGAAAATGATTATATTGAAGATATTGAGCAATTTAAATCACATTTATGATAATTGAGTCACACAAAATATCAAGCATTGAGAATTGTCCGATAATCACATTGCACAAGCATCACCATGAAAATGGTAATTTAAGTGTAGTTGAAAATTTCAAAGAATTGCCGTTTGAATTGCGTCGCATATATTATCTTTATGATATTCCCGGCGGAGAAGAAAGGGGCGGGCATTCACATCATAATTGCGAAGAATTTATCATAGCGGTTTGTGGCAGTTTTGATATCATACTGGATGATGGAGTTACCCAAAGAACAATTAATTTAAATCGTTCAAATGTGGGCATACTTGTAAAACCCGGTATATGGCGTGTTTTGAATAATTTTTCTTCAGGAGCTGTATGCCTTGTAATTGCATCTGAAGAATATGACGAAAGTGATTATGTGAGGTCATACGATGAATTCAAGAAATTAACATCGGACAAAAACACATGAAACGGGATATAAAATTTTTAGACCTGAAAACTGTCAACGCCGAGATTGAAACTGAACTCATTGTTGCGGCGAGTAATGTAATCCGCTCAGGATGGTATATAAATGGTACAAATGTACAAACATTTGAACAAGAACTTGCCCAATATTGTGAAACTGAATTTGCTGTAGCTGTCAGCAACGGCCTTGATGCATTACGGTTAATATTAAAGGCATACATAGAACTTGGAATTTTAAATCATGGAGACGAAGTCATAGTTCCGGCTAACACATATATTGCTACGGTTTTGGCAATTTCAGATAACGGTCTTGTGCCTGTATTTGTAGAGCCAGATATGGCAACCATGAATTTGGATATTTCTCTAATTGAACAGCACATAACCAAGCATACACGAGCTATTATGCCTGTACATTTGTATGGTTCTCCGTGTTGGGATAAAACTTTGAACGAAATTGCCAATAAATATAATCTGAAAATAATTGAAGATAATGCACAAGCCATTGGAGCTAGATCCGCTTTGCCCGGATTAAATGGTTCAATGGTTACAGGAGGGTTAGGTCATGCGGCCGGAAACAGTTTCTATCCAACAAAGAACCTTGGAGCACTTGGTGATGCAGGAGCAGTAACTACAAACGACAAGGAATTGGCCGACACCATACGAGCATTGGCTAATTATGGCTCCGACCGCCGTTACCACAATATATATTGTGGGCTTAATTGCCGAATGGACGAAATGCAGGCAGCTCTACTCAGTGTTAAACTGAGATATTTGGATGCAGAAAATGACAGACGGGCAGTCATTGCCAATATGTATAATGAATATATAACCTCTTGTCGAGTAATAAAACCGGCAATACTTGGTGGCTGCAAACAAGTGTGGCATCAATATGTATTGCAAGTGCATGAGCGTGATGCGTTCAGGAAATATTTGTTGAAGCATGGCATAGAAACCGATGTGTTATATCCCACGCCGCCGCATTTGCAGCCATGCTACATGAAATACAAAAATAAATTATTACCACGCACTATAAAATTGGCAAACAGTGTGGTAAGTATCCCTATTTCAACAAATGTCGGAGCAGAAGAAGCTATATATATATGTGACATCATAAACCAATATTCATAAATTTCAAGTAAAATGAATCTAAAAACAGTAATTAGCGCAGCCGTAGCATTTACCATAGGTTGCGAATGCCATTCGATGATGGCACAAAACGTAAAACCATGCATTCCTGTCGATCCGGAGATTGAAGCTAAAGTGGAAGCAACGTTAAGCAAAATGACCTTAGATGAAAAAGTAGGGCAGATGTGCGAATTAACCATCGAAACCGTTACCGATTATGATGCGAGTGGTAAAGCGGGAAAATTTATCGTAGATCAGTCAAAGTTGCAAGAAATGATTGCGATGTATAAAGTAGGATCGTTTCTCAACGTTCCATATGGCCAAGCACAAACGCCGCAAGTATATGAACAGCTGCTTAATGACATCCAAGCTTTGTCTGTAAAAGAATTGGGAATACCCAATATTTACGGTATTGACCATATACATGGAACAACATATGTGAATGGCGGAACATTATTCGCTCAGCCCATAAACCAAGCGGCTTCATTTAATAAGGATATACCATTTGAAGTATCACGTATTTGCGCATACGAAACAAAAGCAGCTTCACTGCCTTGGGTATATACTCCGACAATGGATATTGCGCGTGGCTCATCTTGGTCGAGAATGTGGGAAAGCTATGGGGAGGACCCTTACGTTAACGGGCAAATGGGTGCACAGGCAGTACGTGGATTTCAAGGAGATGATCCTAACCATATAGGAACCGTGAATGTTGCAGCCTGCATGAAACATTATATGGGATATGGCGGGGCTATAAACGGTCTTGACCGTACACCGTCATCAATAACCGAGCGTGATATGCGAGAGAAATATTTTGCTCCGTTCCTTGAAGCAGCTCGTGCCGGTGCTTTGTCGGTAATGATAAATTCAGCTGTAAATGATGGCATTCCATTGCACGCCAACAAGGAATTAATAACCGGTTGGTTGAAAGAAGATTTAAACTGGGATGGAATGGTTGTAACCGATTGGGCCGATATAGTTAACTTGTATTCACGCGACCATATCGCCTCTTCAAAGAAAGATGCCATTCGCATCGCCATTAATGCCGGCATTGATATGTCAATGGACCCGTATAGTACTGATTTTTGTACATTGCTCAAAGAACTGGTTGAAGAAGGTGCTGTGTCAATGGAACGTATAGATGATGCCGTACGCCGTATTTTACGATTAAAGTACCGTTTGAACCTATTTGAGTGCCCCACTTATAAATTTACCGATTTCCCGGAATTCGGTAGTAAGGCGCACGCCGAAGTGGCCTTGCGTGTGGCTGAAGAAGGGCAGGTGCTTTTAAAAAACGACAATGCAATATTGCCAGTTGCCAAAGGCAAGAAAATATTGGTTACCGGGCCTAATGCTAATTCTATGCGAACGCTCAATGGCGGTTGGTCATACACTTGGCAAGGGCACAAGACCGATGAGTTTGCACAAGAACACAATACCATATATGAAGCCATATGCAATAAATATGGAACTGATAATGTGACTCTTGTCGAAGGTGTCAGATATATGCAGGCCGATGCCGTTAACAGCAACTGGCGACAAGATACAGCAGAGAATATCAATAGTGCTGTTGAAGCTGCACAACGTGCCGATGTTATTATAGCCTGCATAGGGGAAAATTCTTATTGTGAAACACCCGGAAATGTTAAGGATCTTACATTGTCGGCCAATCAACAGCAACTCATCAAGTCTCTTGCCACTACCGGCAAGCCTATAGTTTTGATACTGAATGGTGGTCGTCCTCGCATTATTGAAAAAATAGAACCGTTAGCATCAGCAGTGGTTGATATTTTCCTTCCCGGCAATTATGGCGGAGATGCTTTGGCCAATTTGCTTGCCGGAGATGCAAATTTCAGTGCAAAAATGCCCATAACATATCCAAGTAAAGTGAACGGTTTTTCTACATATGATTATAAACCATGTGAAAATGTTGCCACGATGGCCGGTGCATATAATTATGATGCCAAAACCGATGTGCAATGGCAATTCGGATATGGATTGAGCTATACAACCTACAAATATTCAAACTTGCGAGCAAATAAGTATGATTTTAAAGCAGATGATGTAATAGAGTTCTCGGTAGATGTTACAAATACAGGTAGCATGGACGGTAAGGAACCTGTTTTGTTGTTCACAAGCGACATTGTTGCAAGTATTTCACCTGACAATTCTCGTCTGCGCAACTTTAAGAAAGAGGAATTACGTGCAGGTGAAACCAAAACAGTAACTCTAAGTATAAAAGCAAGCGATCTTGCTTTTGTCGGCATTGATAATCGATGGACCCTTGAAGCAGGGGAATTTCGTGTAAAATGCGGAGACCAATCAATAATGATAAATTGTACGGAAACTAAAGTTTGGGATACTCCAAATATATAATAATCGATAACAAAAATTGAAAAGCGGAGAGCGTTCCATTTATTTGCGCTCTCCGCTTTTATCTATATCTGTCAACTGCTTAACTCTTATTACTGAGTGCTGCGTGCATATGTTCGGCAGCTCGTCGTCCATCGCCCATGGCGAGAATTACAGTTGCTCCGCCTCTGACAATATCGCCACCTGCATACAAGTCGCTGATTGATGAACGCATTGTTTCGGCATCTACTACAATTGTATTACGGTTACTGACTTCAAGACCGCTTATCGATTTTGGAACAAGTGGATTGGGGGATACGCCAACACTTACAATTACAAGATCTACCGGAATTTCCTCAATTGCACCTTCAATGGGAACGGGAGAACGACGTCCCGAAGCATCTGGTTCTCCGAGACGCATTTTTTGTACCCGCATCAGGCATACTCGCCCCGTATCGTCTCCACGATATTCTATAGGGTTGTGGAGCGTCATAAATTCCACTCCTTCTTCTTTGGCATGTTTCACCTCTTCGACGCGGGCAGGCATTTCTTCTTCCGACCGTCGATACACAAGCATTGCTCTTTCGGCTCCCATTCGTCGAGCTGTACGAACCGAGTCCATTGCAGTGTTTCCACCTCCTATTACAGCTACATTTTTACCTGTCAGGACAGGTGTATCCCAATCGGCTTTTCCTGCACCCATCAGGTTTATTCTAGTCAAGTATTCGTTACTCGACATTACACCATTCAGGTTTTCACCAGGAATATTCATGAAACGAGGCAATCCGGCTCCCGATGCAACAAAAATACCCTTAAAGCCCATTTCATGTAAATCATCATATGTGAGCGTTTTTCCTATGATAATATCTTTCTCGAACTTAACACCTATTGCACGCAACCCATCAATTTCGTGATCTACTATGGAATTTGGCAAACGAAATTCAGGAATGCCATATTTCAGCACGCCGCCTATTTCGTGCAAAGCTTCGTAAACAGTGACTTCATATCCGAATTTTGCCATATCTCCGGCAAAAGACAATGCTGCCGGCCCACTACCGACAACCGCCACTTTGATGCCGTTGGCAGGAGCCACTTCCGGTTTTGATGTACTACCGCTGTTTCGTTCATAATCAGCAGCAAAACGTTCAAGATAGCCGATTGCTACCGGTTCGCTTTTCATTTTATGGTGAATGCATTTGCTTTCACATTGTTTCTCTTGTGGACACACACGACCACATACGGCAGGCAAGGCACTTGTCTCTTTGAGAGTAGTTGCGGCTTCGACAAAATTACCTCGCTCTATATTTTTGATGAATTTGGGAATGTTGATGCCCACCGGACACCCTGTCACGCATTGCGGATTAGGGCAATCAAGGCATCGCCGAGCTTCTTGTACTGCCATTTCGGCTGTTATACCCATATTAACTTCCTCGTTGCAAGTAATGCGGTATTCAGGCTTTAACTCAGGCATTTTCACACGTGCTATGCCCATACGCTCTTTTGCTGTCATGCTGCGGCGCAACTCGTCACGCCATTGGTCGTTACGAGATTCTGATATATTATTTGCCATTTTTGTGCCTCATTATTTTATGTTATACGATTTCAATCTCATCATAAGTTCGTCAAAGTCAACTTCATGTGCGTCAAATTCCGGGCCTTCCACGCACACAAACCGTGTTTTACCTGCTACCGATACTCGGCAGGCACCACACATTCCGGTACCATCAACCATAATGGCGTTTAATGAGCACTCTGTCGGAACATTATATTTTTTTGTAAGTAAAGCCACGAATTTCATCATTATGGCAGGACCTATTGTCATTACATAATCCACCTTTTCACGTTGTAATACTTGCTCAAGACCTACAGTAATTACACCTTTTTGCCCGTATGAACCATCATCGGTCATTATTATCACTTCATCGCTATATTCACGCACTTCTTTTTCCAATATCACAAGGTCTTTGGTACGTCCGGCTATAATGCTTATCACTCGGTTACCTGCTTTTTTATATTCTGTAAGAATAGGAAGCAGGGGAGCGACACCAACGCCGCCGCCGCAACACACTACAGTTCCATAATTTTTGATTTGCGTAGCTTGCCCCAATGGACCCACGACATCGGTTAAAAAATCTCCCGGCTCAAGCGCACATATTTTTTCAGTTGAAACACCCACACGCTGAACCACCAAAGTTATTGTACCTTTCTCTACGTCGGCTTGTGCAATTGTCAACGGAATACGTTCGCCATGTTCTCCGCATCGCACTATCACAAAATGTCCGGCACGGCGGGACTTGGCTATTAGCGGAGCTTCAACAACGAGTTTTACTACTTTGTCGGAGAAATACTCCTTGCTTATAATCTTATTCATTTGTTTATGTTTTGCTTATTTTTTCACAAAAATAGCCATTAATTGGGATATGTAAAAAATCAAGATGACAATAAAAAGTATTTTTAATACACATTAATGTGCTATTCACAAACGTAAGCGTTATCACTAATTACATGTTTTAACACTGGAGTGCCTGATTTTTGCTCATACATTGGTGTATATTTGCGGTATCTAAATCACAATGCTGCTAAATATAATCGCTACGACCGATTATGCCATGAAAAACTTCAATTCAATGCCTTTTGCCACAGCCTGGCAGAGGGCATTTTGTTTTATTCGCAGTCCTGATTATGTAGAGTAGAATGCAATGATTGCTGAACGTTTATTAATCATTTTAGCCTTTACGTTGCTTACCGATTATGACTGTTAATTCTGACTTTTACAAGATAAAACTTGAACAACATTAGTCATATCATCTATAGAAAAGAACAATAACTGAATTAAATAACGTCGTCAAGGCTGATATTGTAGCTTTTAAGCAATTTATTACAGGCAAATTCAAAATATGGCATAAAATATAGAATATAAGAAAAAGACCTCCAAGAAACGCTTGAAATATTCTTCAGGATAGTGGAATATAAAATATTCCATAAATCCTATTTAACATAATGCCAATTATAGCGCAATTTTATAATGGGAAATTTTTACATGGAAAAACTTTCTTTTGGAAGTCGCTTAGAGTCTTATGTTGCTACAGCTAAGATACAACTTGTGTATAGATATGATGCAATAAAAAAATACTTAGTAATCGATTATTCAAAAATTTATTTTCATTAAAACCCGTAATGCATTATTGTATGAAATGGTATTATTGTAACATTTTTTGGTGATAACCCGCAACTATTTGTCCCTTCTCGAGTTTTTTGCTACTTTTGCCACAATATTGCAAATAATGTGATGATGTAACAACGCTTTGATACACACATTCATGCTTAAATTATTCATAAACTCATATTACTTATTATGAAAAAAATTTACACCCTAATTGCCGTGGCTCTTGCTGCAGCAGGTATAGCCTCGGCTCAGCAACTTCCGGTTGCCAATCCTGAGATTACCACTAAAGATATTGGTTCATTTGACGGCTTATGGCCGGAATGTAAACCCAACGGAGGGAACACTGTAGTTGGAAATCAACCTACCGGTTGGTCTGCATCAAATGTACATCAATCAATAATGTCATTTTACTTGGTTTCTCAAAATATCAAAGATCGTACTTCCACTAATGCCAATACCTATTCCGTAGATCTTACTAATAAATATTGTGGTATTGGTAAATTTGGGGCAACGGCACCTGCATATATAACATTAGGGTCTGCGTGGAATTATGGTAACATAGAAATAGAGAAAAGCGACGGAGGTTCATATGGTGGCATAGAGTTTACATATCGTCCTGATGCCATATCGTTATGGATAAAGCGTACACATTCTACAGAAGCAACTAATGGAAAAATTAATACCGAAGAAAAAGCATCAGTAATATTGTATTCATGGAAAGGCGAAACGTCATCTTCAGTAAAAGTTGGATTTGGTTCTGTTCAGGCTACAACAATGATTAATCGTGATAGAGACGTGCTTGGCATGATTACAGAAGGTGTCACGAAATCAGAAGGTTTTGAATTGGTTTCACAATCAAAAAATCTTATTGAAGGAGATTTTGAAGACTGGAAACAATTTGTATTTGACATTGACTACAAAACGACGACAGTTAAGCCTGAAAAATTAAACATTATAATTTCTGCTGCCAATTATTTTGACGACCGGGCAAATATCGGTGAAGGCAACTATCTTAATGTAGATGACGTTTCATTTGTGTACTACTCTACCCTTAGCAAACTTTCAATTGGTGGTCGCAAAATAAATCTTGTTGAAGGTGAATATAGTTATGAAGTTGTAGGCACTATGCCGGAATCGGAAGATGACGTAGTAGCTACTACCAAAGGAAATTTCGCTGAAACCAAAGTAACCTTGAACACCGAATCCAAAACCGTTACCATCACAGTAACCAACCAAGGTGGTGAAGACATCGACGGCAAAACAGAACACGTTTACACCATCATCTATAAAGATCCGATTTCCACAAACACCTATCCGGGATATCTAAATATAGCAATGATGGGTAATACGTTGGCATACAATCAACCTACAACAGTACAAATTGATGTAGTAGAAGAAAATAAAAAATGTACGTTCCTGTTGCCTGATTTTAATTTCCAAGGCAGCCCGATGGGTGACATAGTGGTTGAAGATGTTACTATGGCAACAGATGAAAATGGTACTGCATATACTGGTAATGTGGAAGGTTTGGAACTTGGAAATGGTGCAATAATTGCTAATGTTTCAATTGAAGGAAATATAACAGCCGACAATAATGTTGATTTCAAGATAAGTGTTGTATGGACTAATGCACCAAGTCCGTTATTACAAAATATAGATGTAACGTTTTCATCGATTAAGACAGTTAAAGAAGAAAAAGAATATGCCGGTTATTTATGCATAAATGAAGCCGGTAATATTTCGGCCAAAGTAGAAATTGCCGAATATGGTGATGGAACTTGTAAATTCACTTTGCCTGATTTCTGTTTCTCGGGACAACAACTTGGGGATATAGTTGTTGAAGATGTAACGATGGTAGAAAATGGCGGAATAGTAACATACAAAGGAACCGCTACCGGTTTGGATCTCAAAATGGGAGTTCTACCCATTGAAGCAGATGTGATTATAAACGGTACAATAGATGCCGAAGACAACGTTGATTTTAAAATAGACGTTACTTGGACCAATGCTCCCGGTGGTACTCCTATCCCGATTAATGTATCATTCAGCACAAACAAAACCGTTACTTCAACCAATAATCATGAAGGTTTCTTAAACATTAAAATGGGCGAAGGTGAAACTCAAATGCAATTGGTAACCAATGAAGCAAAAAAGATACAAATCGCAAATTATGGAGACAATACATGCAAGTTCACATTGTCAAATTTCAATTTGCCGTCCATGAACTTGGAACTTGGTGACATTGTGGTTGATAATGTTACAATCACTACCGAGAATGGGATATCGACATATTCCGGGGAAGCTGAAAATATGCAATTTATGCAAGGTTCTATTATTGCAGATTTAAATGTCAATGGAACAATTGAAAATGATGTGGTTGATTTTAAAATAGATGTCAAGTGGCATAATGATGAAACCGTCATTCCTATATTCGTAACATTCACCACCAATAAAGTGTATGAAACAGAAGAATATACTGGTTACTTGAATGTGGAAATGGAAGATAAATTACTTGTCGAAAATCAAGAAGATGTTATTGAAATTCTTCAAACAGGAGACAATAATTGTACATTCACCTTACCCGATTTCCAAATCTCTTTAGGCGAAGGACTACTTCCTCTTGGAGACATTATCGTAGAAAATGTGTCAATGACTGAAGAAAACGGTAATACTACTTATAAGGGAGCAGCAGATGGTATGAAATTGATGAATGGAACAATAACAGCAAATGTTGACATCAATGGAACAATTTCGGCTGACGGTAAAGTTGATTTCAAGATAGATGTCTTGTGGGTTGACAGCAACCTTCCCATTGCCGTAACTTTCACAAGTAACAAGGTTGAGCACACTTTGGTTAATGATATTACAGCCAATAACAATGCCATATATGGCACAATCGGTGCAATAGCCATCAACGGCTATGTAGGCAAAGCCGATATATATGGAATAACCGGTCAATTAGTAAAAAGTATTGATATTGACAGCCGTACTATGATCGATATCGAATCCGGCATATACATTGTGCGCATTGCAAACGCCACAACTAAAGTAATGGTGAAGTAAACAGTAACATAACACAATAAAATTAGCGAGGGCATTCCTTAAAAATCAAGAATGCCCTCGTTTTTTATTTTTCTATTTCTCAAACCTCCCAATTACATTTTAAACGAAACGTAAAGACGGGTGGCCATTATAAAGCCACCCGTCTTTGCGTGCGCATGAAGGGACTCGAACCCCCACTCCTCACGGAACCAGATCCTAAGTCTGGCGCGGCTACCAATTACGCCACATGCGCAAAAGAGTGTTGCAAAGGTAATACATTTTTTTGAAATCTCCAACTCTCAATTGTAAGATTTACTTTAAATGAGAAGCAATTCATAATCAACTACATCAAGCAGGCGACCGTGTTTCATGCCAACTTTTTCAAAATGAGAAACTTTGTGAAAACCAAGTTTCTGATGAAAACATATGCTTGCTTCATTGTCGGCTGTGATACAAGCAATAAGAGCATGATAACCTTTTACCTTGCATTCGTCAATTAAAGATTGCATAAGCTTAAAGCCGATACCTTTTTTGGTGCGTCCTATTGCACAATATACAGTTGTTTCGGCACAATAATTATATGCTGCACGTTCTTTCCACCGATGCGCATAACAGTAACCCACAATTCCTTCTTTATCTTCATATACTAAATATGGATACCCGTCAGCCGTAATATCTTCGATGCGACGTCGCATTTCAAATTCACTGAGCGGAACAACTTCAAAGCTAATGTCGGTATTAACTACATATTCATTGTATATATCGGCTATGGCTTTGGCATCAGTCGGCATCACCTTTCTTATCATGGTTTAAAGCACACCTCCTATGAGTTCCTTTATGTCGGTGACATTGTGGCGATTCATGTAATTTTCAATATACTCTATTATTTTTATAGTAATAGCAGGATCGATGAAATTAGCCGTACCGACTTGTATTGCCGTTGCTCCGGCAAGCATAAATTCTATTGCATCACGTCCGTTCATGATGCCTCCCAGCCCCACAACAGGAATCTTAACGACATTGGCCACCTGCCACACCATTCTCACGGCAATAGGTCTGATGCAGGCACCCGATAACCCTCCGGTAATTGTTGAAAGATATGGTTTGCGGGTTTCGGTATTAATTGCCATCCCTAAGAATGTATTGACGAGTGAAACAGCATCGGCACCGGTTGCTTCCACAGCGCGGGCAATATCTGCAATATTTGTAACATTGGGCGATAATTTCACAATCAGCGTCTTTGAATAAGCTTTACGGACGGCATTAACCACACTTTCTGCCCCCATGCACGTGGTACCAAAAGCCATTCCGCCCTGTTTCACATTGGGGCACGAAATATTGATTTCGACTGCATTTATTTTTTCAAGCGGCATGAGTTTTTCACACACAGCCACATAATCGGGAATAGAACTTCCCGATACATTCACAATAATTTGCGTGTCGATATCCTTTATACGAGGGTATATGGTATTGATAAAATAATCAACGCCATGATTTTGTAATCCTACAGCATTAAGCATACCCGACGGGGTTTCAACCATGCGCGGATAAGGATTTCCTTCACGGTGATGCAACGTTGTGCCTTTAACAATGAACCCGCCCAATTGGGACAAGTCGATAAAATCGGCATACTCTTCTCCATAGCCGAATGTTCCTGATGCAGTCAAAACAGGATTCTTTAATTCAAGACTGCCTATTTTTACTTTTAAATCTGCCATTTTAGTTCATTTATATTAAACACCGGACCCTCTTTACATACACATACGTTCCCATCAGATACAGTATCTTCCACACAGCATAAACAGGCTCCAAGGCCACAAGCCATCATGTTCTCGAGCGACACTTCACATTCAATTCCACGCCTACGGGCTATTTTTGCTACCGCCTTCATCATGGGAAGCGGCCCACAACATTGAATTATATCAAAATCTGATTGCATGGCACTGTTGCAGGTTACAAGCCCTTCTTCTCCAATGCTACCATCTTCGGTTGACAGGAAAACCGTTCCATATTTGGCAAACTCGTCAACAAGAAGCAAATCGGCCCCACTACGTGCACCTAACAAGAATGAAACATCGGTACCGTGTTCGTTCAATGTTTTTCCAAGTAACAACAGCGGTGCAACACCAACGCCACCGCCCACAAGCAATGCACGTTCCGATTTAAGACTGAATCCTTTGCCTAACGGAAGGACCAAATTCAATATACTACCGACATCAATACGCAAAAGACTTTTTGTTCCCTCTCCTGCACCACGGACAAGCAGCCATAATTCATTTTTCTCCTTGTCAAGAAAATTTATTGATATCGGGCGTCGCAAATACGTATGACCGCTATTTTCTATCAGCACCTGGACAAATTGCCCCGGATACATATCGGGCATCAAGCCATCGACGGGTGTCAGTTTTAACACCGAATACAATTCATTCAAGTGCAAATTGGCTTTCACTTCAAAATTCTTGATGTATTTCTTCATTTCTTTAAAAAGATTTTATACAAAACTACTGAATTTACACATCAAAAACAACTACTGTACTACATAAATATTTCAACGACTCGGAATAAATGACTCGAAACTGTTGTCGGAATAAAATACCATAACGTTCACAATGTGTTTGTTCTTATCAGTGGAAGTATTATCGGTATATTGGCTTTTTGTCCGGGCATTCTTCACAAAAGTTTCCAATGTTCTTGAAAAATCAACATCATCGATAGGTTTATCGACAATATTTTTTTCGGCAGACATATCCGTGTCAAATACAATGCGGTTGCTTTCTTCTTTAGAGGCTGGAAATTCATTATCGGCAGAAGGGAACAAATTATCATCACTATCTTCGGTAAATTGCAATTGGTTATTATCCCTATCGGTTTCATTGGTTTCCATCGGGGCAAGCAACATTGGTTCTTCCCCAAATAACAGCCACATTATAGACAAACTTGGATAAGCAGAATGGATTTTAGATATTACCTCATCACTGACCTTTTTGTTTCGCCCATTAAGCAACTGAGAGATCGTAGGGCGCGGTATGTCACACTTATCTGCAAATTGTGAATTTGCGATTCGATATTCACTTAAAAAAGTTTTTATGCGAGATACAATATCCATTGCAATGTCGGTTACAAAAATAAATTTATGTATTTGCAAATGTAACACAGTTTTTTGAAATATGCAAATTTAGTTCCGTAAACAGATTTGGCCGTAAAATCAAATTTTAAAAAATGAAAATTCACAATACAAGATGAAAGGATATATATTTTAGAATTAATACTTTAGATTATCATATATTACGCACACCACATTACATTATTAAACAATCATATATACAGCATTGGTAGAGATAAATACCACACGCCATATAAATATATACAAATTCATCAAATAATATATGTATCTCTATGATATATAACAATTTAATCAATATACAAACAAATCTAAATATAGAACAATTTACAAAACCAACCTGCAACCGATATGCAATCTAACTATCGATGCCGCCCTTTAGCATTACAAACAATTAGATGCGTTCAATATATTATTTACAAATATAAATATTAATAAGTTTCCGCTTTGATTAATTCATTTGCATATCCAAACACGCCCTTTAAACGTTTGTGGTAAATTTACCATCAGCATCGCAACATATATTTACAACGCTGTTCGGAATACATATTTATATTCTTCTGCTATTGTGTGGAAAGATATGCGTTAAAAGCAAGATATAATGATATAATTTGATGTTATTGACGATACTAAAAATTGAGCGGCAGTATATGAAATTATTAAACGGACTTACATAAATTTTTTTTTGGGGGGGGGAAACATATAATCGAACTTCGACTATTAAGCTATTCAATCGCTTTAATATTGCATTGTTGAACAGAAAATTTTTTAGCGGACACAAATATCATCAAAATTATTGGTGTCCGCTAAAAATCAGTAAGGCAAAAAATGCATGTCCGCAATGCCCATAAACAGGCGTTGCGGACACCAATAATTCAAAATATGTTTTATTTTGGTGATTGCGATATTCTGAAATTGCATATTTTAATATCCTGTTCCATTAATTAATTTTGTTGTATTGGAAAAAACTATTAATTTTGCACTCGATTTAATGAAACCATAAAATGGTCCAGTAGCTCAGCTGGATAGAGCAACAGCCTTCTAAGCTGTGGGTCGTGGGTTCGAATCCCGCCTGGATCACATAAAAAAAATCAGGCAGAGATTAAAAATCTCTGCCTGATTTTTTGCGTAATAGTGAGGTTATATTATTTCAATTGATGATGCATTAATCCAAGCTCTATGAGTATCATCGGCCTTTATATCATACCATTTTTCATTATTACCTGAAGTTGAGACCGAAACCGAATCTACAATGGATATTTTTGTTCCCTCATTTAGCATAAATGCTTCTTCGGTTTTATCTTTTGGTTGTCGTGGCGATGTACTTAGAGTAACCGACGGAACAATTACCACAGCCTGATTGTGAGCCTCAGCTTTGCCTTTTACATAAAACGCGCATACATTGGCCAGTATTGAAGCAATCAACATAATGCCTCCACCGAAAAATCCGATTTTACGAAGAACTATGGCATCTACAAATATGTAAACCATAAGCAAGCCTATGAATAATATAAAACTTGTGACAGCAATCATTCCCCACATTGAAGAAGACAGGCTGCACACCATGTCATCTATCGAGTCTTTCCAATAAGTTGAGCCATTATCGATATTCACATTGGCCTTTCCATTCACAAAATTCAGATTATTACGAGCATCATCATTATTCGGGTCAAGCAACAATGCCCTCTCGTAATAAAGTATTGCCAGGCCATTTTTGTCAAGTTTGTAATATGTGTTGCCAATATTATAAAACAACTCGCTTGATGTACCATCTTCGTTCGCTACTTTCAAATACAGCTCTAATGCAGCGTTGAAATCATCGTTATTATAAGCCGTTGCTGCCTGCTCCGTCAAAGACTGTGCCCTCATATGCATAATCATCGATGATATGCATATTGCAGCAAGCAATATTATGTTTCGTGTCATCATTTATTTTACTTCCGTTTAATGGTTTCTAATTTGTTCATCACATCCAATGCTTTATTGTAAGCTTCTTCAATGCTTGAATCAGCCAACTCCGGAGCATATTGGGCAAATTCACATTTACCCAACAAGTCCATTAGCATTGAAACGGTTTCATTGCTTATTCCGCGACCTTCTAATACACTTGATATATTTTCTTTGTTTAATTCCGAAACAGGAATTTCCAATTTGTCGCTTAAATATCCCCATATGGCATTTAGCAATTCACCATAAAATTTGGCATTGTCACCTGCGGCCATATACGCTTTAGCTTGTTTCAACCGTTTCTTGGCCAATTTGTTGGCATATTTTGTACGCATCAAAGCTGTGTTTTGTCGCTCTTTTATGGTTTTCCGATAATATATAAGTATTATGACGAGAACTATTGTCGGAATTATATACCATAACCAATATGCAAATCCTGAAACCATCGACGCATGATCTTTTTGCAAGTCAAGATTCCCGGTTTTGATGTGCAGAATGTCAGAATTCTTTTGCTCTATTCCACCATTGGGCACCGGTGATTGTGATGCACTCCCAGCACCTTTTGCAACCGACAAGTCATATTTTGGAGTTGTCAATGTCACATATTTTTTTGTCGCAGGATCGAAATAGCAAAATTCAGTTTCGGGTATTTCATATTTTCCGACATATTGCGGGATAAATGTATATTCAAATGTCATGGTACCACTTACGGTATTTCCTGACGGACTTGCATTAGCTGTGTTTTGAGGATCATACACATCAAACTGTGCAGGAAATTGTATTTGTGGTGCTTTAAGATACTTAATGTTACCTTGCCCTTTCACCACATACGATAAAGTTGCGGCCTCGTATGTTTTCAGCACTTGTGGTTTTATTTCACTTTGGATCGAGAACTTTCCAACCGCGCCACTGAATGATGCCGGTTTTGGAGCAGGTAACGGCTTGATGTTTATTTTTTGTGAATTTGATTTCACAGTCAACTGTTTCTCAACCGGTTGTCGCATTGTTCCAAACATTGTACGAATTGATTCAAATTGTACAATTGTAACATCATAGTTTCCCGATGTGATTGTCAATTCACCCGATTGCTGAGGGAACAATATGCATTTCTTTAATTCTGCAACCATGTAATTTTGGCCATTTATATGCTCCACGTTATTTAACGACGGAGATATAGGCAACTCCTCTATCAAGAAACCGTTGAACGACGGTTGCAATGTGGGCATAAATTGCGAAATCTGATACTTTGTATATAATTTTATGGTACATACAACCGCTTCTTGTTCATATGCACTCGATTTTGACAAATTAATGCGTATAAACAAATCATTTGCTCCAACCTGTTTGCCAGCCGATTGTGAATCATAATTATCTATCTGCACCCCACCGCTGCTACCACCACTTGCACCTGCCGTTTTGTCGGGAGGCAGTATTTCAAGAGCAAAAGGCTTAGTAGTATATTCTTTACCATCAACCGACACCTTGGCTGCTCCAATATTATATTTACCGGCTTTATCGGCACGATAAGTGATGGCGTATTCTTCCGAAGAACTGCTTGAACTGACACCGTTCACCCATTGTGAACTATAGCTCCTTGAAGTGGCCGGACCATATAATTTTGTTGCCCCTTCCACTTTAGGTTCTTGAAAAGCATTCCCTTCCCCATTACGCAACACGAAAGTAATTTGGAATTTATTTCCTTGTATTACCTGTCGAGGTGCATCAACGGTAAATGATACTTGAGCCGATGCATAAACGATGCCCGACGTTAATATCAATAGGAATAAGAATATTTTCTCGTTAAATATATTCTTCATATATGTTGCTTAATTTATATTATATATCACCAATTTTTATCGGTTTGAATTCGGGCTTTTTCTTCTTTTGCTTTTTCTTCATTCACACGTTGCTGTGTATTTTGTTCTGCATCTTGCATCGCTTTTAAAATTTGGTCGATGCTTTCTTGGCTCATACCTTGCTGTTGTTGGTTTTGATTTTGCTGTTGCTGCTGTTTTTCTTGTTCTTCTTGTTGTTTATCTTGCTTGTCTTGTTGTTCTTTATTTTCCTTTTCTTCTTGTTTTTGATTATCTTGATTTTGTTGATTTTGTTGCTGTTGCTCTTGCTGCTGTTTCTTTTTTTGGGCTAAGCGTAAATTTTCTCTTGCATCATCATCGTTGGGATTGCGCCGCAAACAGTTTTTATACATTTCAATACTTTGATCATACTGCTCCTTTTCAAATGCAATATTTCCAAGATTATAATATGCGCGTGATGCAAGATCTTGATCGCTAGTTGTAGCAGCAAGGTTCGATAACATTTGCGATGCTTGATTTACAGGACTGTTTTTGTCCTTATCATTATCGCTCTTATCTGCCTGATTAAGGAGACTTAACGCCAAATTATATGTTGCGATTTCCGATGAAGGGTTTGCTTCTAATGCTTTTTTATATTCCACTTCGGCTTCAGAATATCGTTTCTGTTCATAAAGTGAATTTCCACTTCTCACCGATTTTCGTTCTTTACGATTACTTGTATTATCGGCCAAAGCGACCATTGGCAACATTGTGGCAATCGCAACTAACAATAATATTTTACTTTGAAATTTTATCGTCATGATACTGTTTATTTTCTTTGGTAAAGAAATTAATTTTTCTTAGCCATGAATTTTTACGTTCGAGTACAAATAAATCCCCTATTAAAAATATCAACGCAATCCATGCAAAAACAGGAAATTGCTCGCTATTATGGGAATATACCACTTTCTGTAAATCGGATTTTGCTAATTTATCCAATTCACCTGACATTTGATTTGCAGCATCACCGGCACTGCCTCTCACATAAACACCACCGCCAGCTTTTGCAATTTGTTGGGCTGTTTGTTCATTAAGATAGGTAGTTACCACATTCCCCTGTCCGTCTTTCATCCATGCTCCACCTACAGTTGGGATTGGAGATCCTTTGGTAGATCCGACACCTATTACATTTACCACGACTCCCCGCTCTTTGGCATCTTTGGCCGCAGCTACGGCATCGTCCTCGAAGTTTTCGCCATCGGTTATCACAATTATGGCTTTTTGAGTTTTCTCGTTACCCGAAAAACTATTCAATGCCAACTTTATTGCCGACCCTATGGCAGTTCCTTGCGTTGATACCATATCGGTACTTATGCTGTTAATAAACATCTTGGCCGAAGTAAAATCGGCTGTCATAGGTAATTGTGTATAGGCGTTACCTGCAAAAACAATTAGTCCGACTTTGTCATCGCCAAAATTGTCAATCAATCTTTCAAGCAACAGTTTTGCCCTTTGCAACCTGCTTACGCTTTTGGGATCATCATTTGATGATGCATTCATCGAGTTTGACACATCCAAGGCAACCATTATTTCAATCCCGCGCACCTTCACAGTCTGCTCCACGGCTCCGGCTCTTGGCCTTGCAAGAATAATGACAATCATTACAAGAGCCACTGATTGTAATACAAGCTTTATGCCCGGTTTATATTTCGACACATCAGGCATTAATGCCGACAATACTTTTATATGCCCAAAACGCTTCAAGTTTTTTATTCTTGAAACCCTTGCGAATATATACATTGCCACCAATACTGGTACAAGCAGCAACAAATATAAGAATTCAGGATTTGCAAAACTTAACATAAGTCTGACTATTTACACGATTTATTAAACAACACACGATTTATGGAATATTGCGTAAGATAGTATAGCGAGAGAAAAGGTCAATTAATACCAGTATGGCCAATGCTATGGCCCACGGCATATAATTATCTTCGGTGTTGCTGAAATTCATGACATCCATTCTCGTTTTTTCAAGGCGGTCAATTTCCCCAAAAATGTCTTTTAATACATTTTCATTCGTTGCCCTGAAATATTCACCACCTGTAGCATCGGCAATTTTACGCAATGTAACTTCGTCTATTACAACCGGCAATACCTGGTATTCCATTTTCCCATAGTAATTCACTCCAACCGGGTATTTTGCCGACCCATTACTACCAACACCTATTGTATATATTTTTATTCCATATTCTTTGGCTATTTCTGCAGCCGTGAGTGGTGCTACGACTCCGGTATTGTTAGAGCCATCAGTGAGCAATATTATACTTTTTGACTTGGCTTTCCCATTTTTTATACGATTTATTGATGTTGCTATCCCGTCACCTATGGCTGTGCCATCTTGCAGTGTTCCTATTTTTATATCTTGTATATAATTCATCAACACAGTTTTATCAAGCGTCAGTGGAACTTGTGTAAAACTCTCCCCTGCAAATATCACAACACCTATATTATCGGTTTCTCGTCCGGCAACAAATTGCAATGCTACATCTTTGGCAGCATTAAAGCGGTCGGGATCAAAATCTTTAGCAAGCATACTGGTAGATACGTCTATTGCCAATACTATATCGGTCCCCTCTGTTTCTGTCGTTGACCAATTGTCGTGTGTCTGAGGTCGGCATAAAATTATTATCAAACATCCTATTGCAGCCAATTTCACGGCAAACATGAAATGTTTCAAATACAGTTTCCAAGAATTTCCCATTTTGGCAAATGGCAATGTCGATGACACTAATAATGTCGGATTATTGTTTTTATGCCGCATTATATACCATATAATAAGTGGTATATACAATAAAAACAGCCACAAGAAATGGGGATTTGCAAAATTAATCATGAGTTCTTCTGCCCTCCTTCGGCAATAGGCGTTTGTGCATCGACTGTCTTGCTGTCTTTGTCTTGAACGCTTTCGACTTCGGCAATAACAGGGCGAGTCTCATTAACAAAATTTACAGCTCGTTGATACGACGCTTCATTATCGTCTGGCAATGGACGCACCTTAGCAAATTTCACAAAATCAGCCATTTCAAGTATTTTACCTAATTGCTCGTTAACAGCCTTGGTTTCTTTGTTCTTACGCAATGTCGATATTATTTGCGAAGATGTCATCTCCATGGCATTTATGTCAAAACGGCGATCTATGTAATTGCGTAATATATCGGTCAACTCGGTATAATATTCCTTTTCTTGCCCGGCCTGCCATAACTTGCGGTTCTTTAATTCCTCAAGGCGTTGCATCGCTTCTTCATATGGCGGTACCAATTTTACAGGAACGGCAACTATGTTTTCTTTCTTTATGACAAAAAGGTACACACATACACCAGCAACAGCTATAAAAATGATTAACAAATATAACCACCAATAATCAACGATAAAATCGGGTAACAGGTCCAAAAAATTAAATGGGAATTCTTCTACTGACTTATATCCGTGTATATCGGCCAAGGTGTCAACATTAACAGGCATTACTCTCAACGAAAGTTGTGACGACTCGAAAGTATCACTACCTATGACATACTGCAACGGTGGCAATACATACAACCCTGAATCGAACGACTGTAAAATCAGGTCTCTGTTAATCTGTATTCTGTTATTTCCTAAATCTACAGTATCGGCTTCAGGCCGACCTACAATTTCCACATATTGGCAAATTGTATCAGCTAATTCATTGGTAAAACCGCCTATTACATTTTTATCTTGTATGATTTCCACATGCAAAGCGGTTTGTTTTCCCATCAGCAAATCGGTAGAATCGAGTCTTGTGCTGATAGTGGCAGAACCATTACCAAATGCCGATAACGAAACTGCCACAACCGCTGTTGACAAAACCGATATTTTTAATAGATTATATCTGTTCATTCTAATTCTTTTTTCATTTTTACCTTATTGCCCTTTTCTTGAACAATCCCATCAAGGCCTTAACATAATCTTCATCGGTTGCAACCGATACAAGATCCACTGCACATCGCCGGGCAGTCTCATTCATAAATAGTTGGCGCTCATACCACCATTTATTATACACTTGCCTTACTTTCGATGAACTCGTGTTTATCCATTGTTCCACGCCGCTTTCCGAATCCACAACTTTCATCAACCCAACGTTGGGTAATTGTGCTTCTCGCTTGTCATATACTTGTATCCCAGTCACATCATGCTTGTGATTGGCTATAGACAATGATTTATAATAATCCGACTGATCGATAAAGTCTGAAATCAAAAAAGTCGCACAATGTTTCTTGATTACACGAGTCAGGTATTCAAGGGCATTATTAATATTGGTTCCATTGCTTGATGGTGAAAAATCAAGCAACTCCCTTATTAATAACAATATATGCTTTCTGCCTTTTTTGGGCGGGATAAATTTCTCGATTTTATCGGAAAAGAAAATCACGCTCACCTTATCGTTGTTTTGTATGGCCGAGAAAGCCAAAGTTGCTGCTATTTCGGCGATCATCTCTTTCTTTTCTTCTCCGATAGCACCGAAATTCCGGCTTCCTGAAACATCGATAAGCAACATTAGCGTCAATTCTCGTTCTTCTTCATAGACTTTCACATATGGGTGATTTTGTCTTGCGGTAACATTCCAGTCGATATCTCGAATATCGTCACCATATTGATATTCTCGGACTTCCGAAAATGTCATTCCGCGCCCTTTAAAAGCCGTATGGTATTCACCCGCGAATATGTTTTGAGACAATCCGCGTGTCTTTATCTCTATTTTTCGGACTTTTTTTATTAGCTCCAAAGAATCCATGCAAACATTCTTCTTTCTCTATATGACAATAACAAAATGCAACCTTGCGTTTTAAGACAGCATACATTTACCATCCTTCCACATTGCCTCGACATATCTTGCCGAGTGAAGATGGTATTACATCAAGGCACAGCCACTTTGTCAAGAATGCCGCTTACAACTTCATCGGCAGCTATATTGTTGGCTTCGGCTTCATATGACAGACCAATACGGTGACGCATAACGTCATGACATACAGCTCTAACGTCTTCGGGAATAACATATCCGCGTCCTTTAAGAAATGCATAAGCACGTGCTGCTATGGCGAGACTTATTGAGGCGCGAGGAGATGCTCCAAATGAAATTATGCTCGACAAGTCGTTTAAGCCGTAATCTTTCGGAAAACGAGATGCAAATACTATATCTACAATATATTTTTCTATTTTTTCATCGATGTATATCTTTTCTACAATCGAGCGCGTATCTATTATGTCCTTGGTGGAAATTACCGGAGTTATAGTTTGTTTTTCACCTTTAATATTTTGGCGTATGATTTGTTTCTCTTCCTCCTTATTCGGGTAACCTATAATAACTTTCATCAAGAAACGGTCAACTTGTGCTTCGGGAAGTGGATATGTTCCTTCCTGCTCTATCGGGTTTTGTGTTGCCATTACAAGAAATGGATCGTCAAGTTTGAACGACATTTCCCCTATTGTCACTTGCCGTTCTTGCATTGCTTCGAGCAATGCACTCTGCACTTTTGCAGGAGCACGGTTGATTTCATCGGCCAAAACAAAATTGGCAAATACAGGGCCTTGTTTCACTTCAAATTTTTCCTGTTTTACACTATATACCATAGTACCCATGACATCGGCCGGCAACAAGTCGGGGGTAAATTGTATGCGACTGTATTTAGCATCTACCAGCGATGCAAGCGTTTTTATTGCAAGTGTTTTGGCCAATCCGGGAACACCTTCAAGCAAAATATGCCCGTTGGCAAGTAAAGATATCAGCAATGAATCAACAAGGTGCTTCTGCCCTACTATAGTTTGATTCATGCCTTGGGTTATCATGTTGACAAAACTGCTTTTGCTCGCAATCAAGTCGTTAAGCTCTCTTATATTTACAGTTTCATTCATATTATATTATGTGATTTTATTATTGTCTTTGTATTCTTTTTTCCATGCAAAATTATTATTTTGCACACTAATAATGCAGGCCCATCGAGTTAATTTATAATATTTTAAGTTAGGAATGTTAAACCACGTTACCTATTTTAGTAACCAGCTTCCCACAAAAAATATTCGTTTCTCCCTTATGTCCTATATCAAATTCAATAACTGTTTTGTGTTTCTTCAATGGAACAAGAAGTGTTTTTTCAAATTATGCAAAGCATAGAATTCATCCGTAAGGTTCAATCTCAATGCTTATTTATGGGCATCCATTATTTCCAAAGCTTTGGCTTTGGCTCTTTCCACACTTGTATTGTTATTCTTATCTATTCCATATTTCGATGCCGACGGTATTATGACAATTGTACCCGGGGCTATGGCATTAGGATTATCTATTTTTTCTTTATTCTCTTCATATATATAGACCCAAAACCTGAAATCTCCATAATATTCACGAGACATTGTGGTCAAATAGCGACTACGGCTCACAGTGTCATATTGTACAAAATCGTCTTGAGTTATATTTTCCTGTTCGTTTACTTTTATGATTTCATTTCTTTCAATTCCAGTTGCGCTGTCTGCCAGGTTCTCATCGATACTAATACTATCCGCATTAGGAATCGCAATCTCTTCATTATGATTGCGTGAATTCACGGAATATGCTATTGCCTCTTCATAAGCTCTATTTTCTTCGGTATATAAATAATACGAATAAAACGCTACCGAAGAGATCAGCAACATCGTCACAATGCCCCAAAAATATCCGCGGAAAAACAAAATGCTTTTGTAGGGTGATGTATATTTTTCTTCCAATTGGCGACGCAATTCTTCTAAACTTTTATCATCCCAATCGTTTTTGCTTTTTCCTTTAGGATTGGAGTTCTCTACTTTTTTATTTTCGTCATGCATTTTTGTTCCACCATCATCTGCCGCAATCATCACATTCTCGGTAACAGCGGGAGCCACAAAGCCCATTTCTTGCAATTCATCTGCGCCTGTTTCTTTATAAGCACTTTCAATCTGTTCCTCTGTTTCAGTTTCAGGAACTATATTATCGTTATTCTCTTTATTGCCTTTTTTAATTTCTTCGGTTTCAACCGCTTCTTGCCCCACTTCAGTTGCAGCCTCCTCTTGTTCATTCTTCTCGACCGGTTCGGTTGAGGCCATCGTTTTAAGTTCCTCGTCAGTTATGCTGTCACTCAATTCAATTGTCTCAAAACTTGCAAAGGGCATATTTACGGCATCGGCAAGCACTTTGTCGGGAACAAAGCTCACCTTTGTATGGCTTGGGATTTTCATCTCTTCGCCGGTATTGACGTTTACACTCTTCCTTTCTCCAACTTCCGTCAATTTAAACTGTCCGAAGTTTTTTATTTTTACATTCTCACCTTTCACTAGCGAATCGGATATCACCGCAAACAATTCTTTCAGAAACATCTCACTGGTACGCTTTGATGCTTCTGTTGTTGTTGCAACCGATTCTATCAGTTCGGGAAATGTAATTTTTTTATTCATTTATTTTTCCTTGTACACACGCTAAAAACAAAAATACTGTTTTTCAACGCAATTTATTTTTCAACAACGCGCTTGGCTTAAACGATATTGTTATTTTGGGAGGTATCAACATCCGTTTGCCGGTAGCCGGATTAACCGAGATGCGTTCAAGCCTTTTTTTTGCTTCGAAAGTTCCAAAACCGGGAATTGCCACACTGTCAAGCTCTCCACAACGACTTTTGACAGCCGTTATAAAAGCATCAAGCAATTTCTCCACATCCTCTTGTTTGCGGTTCATGCGTTTTGACAATATTTCCACAAGCATTTTGCTATCCATCAATAAAGGCTTTAACAAGAGTCACATCTCAATTACATCGCATTTGGGGCGTTGTGCCGAGGCATACCCTATCTTATGCAAAGATAGTGCAAGTCGAGCGCAAATGCAAATCATGCTCAAATGAATTTGCCATTTGCTAGGGCTAAACCTTATTTATTTCAAAGACAAGGATTAATTAGTCCTAAAACCCACCCATCCCCTATTAATTTATCATAAATATAAGCACTTACGCATACATCGTATCAAATATTGTCATACTTTTACAGCGGATTAAAGGTTAATTTTTAAGTTAGTAAATTTTAAAAACAAAAATAATTTAACATTAACTCATTATGAAACAAACAGCTAAATTCGCACTGCTTTTATTAGGTGCATCAGTTCTTGGTTCGGCGGTCACCATAGTCGCCACATCGACGTTTGGCAGTCAGTCTAATGAAAATTTTGTCAAAGAAATTTCAAGTAACAGCAATGTTGATGCCAATGGCCATTTCTATCGTGCTGCGGCAACAGCTGCATTCGATACTGATTTCACTACAGCTGCCGAAAAATCGGTCAATGCCGTTGTATGCATTAAAAGTTATGCAACCCCAAGGGTTTCTCGCCAACAATTTATCGACCCATTTGAATTTTTCTTCGGGCCGGGTTATCGCGGACAGCGTCAACCTCAAGGAGAAACCACTCCGCAACCTCTTGGCCTCGGTTCGGGAGTCATCATAACCTCAAACGGATATATTGTCACAAATAACCACGTAATTGAAGGTGCGGAAAAACTTGAAGTGACATTAAACGATAACAGCACCTACAATGCAACTGTCATAGGCACTGATGCATCTTCTGATGTTGCATTGTTGAAAATTGATGGTGAAAACCTTCCTACAATACCATTTGGAGATTCCGATGCCTTAAAAGTTGGCGAATGGGTATTGGCCGTAGGCAATCCATTTGGATTTACATCAACCGTCACGGCTGGCATAGTCAGCGCAAAAGCCCGCAGTATCAGTTCTGCCACCCATGGCCGTCCTATGGGTATCGAGTCTTATATTCAAACCGATGCTGCGGTAAACAAAGGGAACAGCGGTGGTGCTTTGGTCAACATTAATGGAGAATTAATAGGTATTAACACTGCCATATATTCACAAACAGGAGATTATGCCGGCTGCTCATTTGCCATCCCTTCGGCTCTTGTGAAAAAAATAGTTACCGACATTCAGCAATACGGCACAGTACAAAGAGCTGTATTAGGTATTTCATATGTGGAACTTACAGCTGAAATGGCTCGTGAAAAAGAAATTACAGCCACCAACGATGGTATTTATGTCGCACAAGTAAGTGAGCAAAGTGCAGCAATGGAAGCCGGAATCAAAGAAGGTGATGTTATCATAAAACTAGGTGGAAATCCTGTAAAAAACAGCGGTCAAATGATGGAGCAAATGAACAAATTGCGCCCTGGCGACACTGTGGAAATAACATATATTCGTGACAATAAAACTCGCACTACAAAAGCTACGATGAAAAATAACCAAGGTAGCACCACAATCACCAAGGCAACCGACTTCACATCGCTTGGTTGTGCATTTAAGCAACTATCGAAAAGCACCAAGCAAAGCCTTGGCTTGACTTCCGGCGTTCAAGTCGCAGGGCTAAAAGCCGGAAAATTCAAAGATGCCGGTATCAAAGATGGATTTATCGTCCTTGACATTAACGGCAAGCGCATCAATTCTCAGGATGATGTCAAGTCAATATACAATTCTATTATGAATAGTTCCGACAATGATAAAGTAATGTTCGTGTCGGGTGTATATCCTACCGGAGCCAAAGATTATTATGCAGTAAATTTGGCAGACTAATAATATTATTCTTGTCAGTTACGGCAGGCGGCAATCTCATATACAGCAGATTGCCGCCTGCCTGATTAATACATATTAACGTTGAGGAACCGTAAATAACCAAGTTTTCCCGCAACATTTCGGCATTTTAAATTGTTATATAATTAATTGAATATTATTCTTTGTCATTTAGGCATAATTATTGCTCACATATTTTTTTGCATATTTGTCGTTGTTATTGAAATAATATTCATAACTTTGCACACTAAAATCTCTAAGCATAAATGAGACAATTAAAGATTACCAAATCAATTACCAACCGTGAGAGCGCTTCGCTTGACAAGTATCTGCAAGAAATCGGGCGAGAAGACCTGATTACCGTTGAAGAGGAAGTGGAACTTGCGCAAGCCATTAAAAAAGGCGACCATGCGGCGTTGGAAAAATTAACGCGGGCCAATCTGCGTTTTGTCGTTTCTGTAGCAAAACAATATCAAAACCAAGGATTAAGTCTTCCCGACTTAATCAACGAAGGTAATCTCGGCTTGATTAAAGCAGCTCAGAAATTCGACGAAACTCGTGGTTTTAAGTTTATTTCTTATGCCGTTTGGTGGATCAGGCAATCCATTTTGCAAGCCCTTGCCGAACAGTCGCGTATCGTGCGCCTGCCTCTTAATCAAGTAGGTTCGCTCAACAAGATAAGCAAAGCTCTTTCTAAGTTTGAACAGGAAAATGAACGCCGCCCATCGGCCGAAGAACTTGCCAACAAACTTGAAATTCCGGTTGATAAAATTTCCGATACATTAAAAGTGTCGGGACGGCATATTTCAGTAGATGCGCCATTTGTCGAAGGGGAAGACAACAGCCTGCTTGATGTCTTGCCTAATGACGATTCTCCAATGGCCGACTCTTCTCTGAACCAAGAGTCTCTTTCCAAAGAAGTAGAACGAGCCTTAAACCAACTTCATGAACGCGAACGTGATATTCTAAAAATGTTCTTTGGCATTGGATGTCAAGAAATGACATTGGAAGAAATCGGAGCCAAATTTGATTTAACTCGTGAACGTGTACGTCAAATCAAGGAAAAAGCTATACGCCGTCTTAAAGGGCAAAAGAGCCGTCTTCTTAAATCATATCTCGGCGATTAAATAAATAGGACAGATTTATTTAACGGCCTTTGGATAAACCAAAGGCCGTTTTACATATACGAAATTGTCCTTTCGGGTTAGATATATTTTTACTACCTTAGCAAAAAAATTAATGAAATATGAAACGTTGGATAATATATATAATCACCGCTGTTATGCCAGTCTTAAATTTAAAAGCCGATTATAAAGAAACAGGCATTTCACCGATAAATCACTTCACATGGGGCGCCGACATTGGAAGTTCTATCGACATCTCGGGTAATGATATGTCGTCAATTGACATTGATGCATACTTTGGTTATAAAAATGATGTAATACGGACATTGGGTATGGGAGCCGGTATTAAAAGTGCAATTGGAAATAGTTATACGGCAATCCCTGTATATGCAATGTTTCGTACTTCTTTTACAAGTAAGCCAAGTCTCTGTTTTATGGATTTAAAGTTGGGCTATTCTTTCAATACTCTTACCGATGACATAAATCAAAATTCCTTTTATGGTTCAGTCGGACTTGGTTTCAATCTATATACGTCATCAAAATTCAAGTCTCACCTTATCCTTTCTTATACATTTATGAATATGGAGAGTTTTTATAGTAACGGACTATATAATGATATAAACAATTATAGTGGTATGTCGGTTAAGATCGGCGTTAATTTCTAAAATTTACGATTTTAGAATGGAATAGAAAGAAGAAAAGATACATATAAGCACATTTTTATTACATTTCGTTTGTAAAATCATTTTATTGGTTTAACTTTGCATTGTCATACTTAAATTAATAGCAGTAATTAAAATGTATAACAAGAGTATAATATCAAGCATTAATCTACTATCTCAGCTACTATCACATTATAGTGGAGGAAGATAGTCGTGCTTAGATGTATATCTTGTTTGCAGATACGGTAATTTGACACCTTTCTTCCATAAAAAAAGAAAGGTGTTTTTTTATATTAAAAAACTATGGATAATAACAGACTTTACATTTTTGACACCACATTACGCGATGGTGAACAAGTTCCGGGTTGCCAACTTAATACCGTTGAAAAGGTTGAAGTGGCAAAAGCGCTTGAAGAGCTGGGGGTTGATGTGATTGAAGCCGGTTTCCCTGTATCAAGTCCCGGTGATTTCCATTCTGTCGTGGAAATTTCAAAAGCTGTCACATGGCCAACGATATGTGCTTTGACTCGTGCTGTTGAGAACGACATAAAAGTTGCAGCCGAAGCCTTGAAGTATGCCAAGCGCGGACGCATACACACCGGTATCGGCACATCTGACTATCATATCAAATACAAATTTAATTCCACGCGTGAGGAAATCATTGAGCGTGCTGTAGCTGCCGTCAAGTACGCAAAAACGTTTGTCGAAGATGTTCAATTTTATGCCGAAGACGCTGGTAGAACCGACAATGAATATCTTGCCCGCGTTATTGAAGCTGTCATCAAGGCCGGTGCTACGGTGGTAAATATCCCCGACACCACAGGTTATTGTCTTCCCGAAATATTTGGAGCAAAAATCAAATACCTTATCGACCACGTAGATGGCATCGACAAAGCTATAATAGCAACCCATTGCCACAATGACCTTGGTATGGCGACAGCCAACACCATTTGTGGGATTCTTAATGGAGCAAGGCAAGCCGAAGTCACTATTAATGGCATTGGTGAACGCGCCGGCAACACTTCTCTTGAAGAAGTTGCAATGATTT
The DNA here is from genome assembly GCA_944321685.1 of uncultured Muribaculaceae bacterium. Lineage (GTDB taxonomy): Bacteria > Bacteroidota > Bacteroidia > Bacteroidales > Muribaculaceae > Avimuribaculum. The sequence goes on along the minus strand of CALUMH010000047.1, from coordinate 59,734 downwards.
TCAAAAGCCATAAAGAATTAAATGTATCGACCAATATCAATACGACTCGCATCTATAAAACCAGCCGTATGGTTTCAAGTTTGATGAATATGCCGGTACAGCCCAATAAGGCAATAGTTGGACGTAATGCTTTTGCACACTCTTCGGGAATACATCAAGATGGTGTACTTAAAAATAGGGAAAGTTATGAAATTATCGATCCCAAAGATGTTGGCATCGACGAGAACTCAATTGTACTGACAGCTCGCAGTGGGCGTGCGGCATTGAAACATCGCCTGCACTTACTTGGCGTGGAACTTTCAAAAGAAGATCTTGACAAAGCATATGAATCGTTCCTCAAACTTGCCGACCGCAAGAAGGATATTAATGATGACGATATAATGATGCTTGTAGGAAAGCATCTGAACAAGGATGCTCGCATAAAACTCGAATTCCTGCAAGTAACTTCCGGTATCGGGTTGCAATCAGTGGCAAGTGTGTGCCTGAATATTGCTTCCGAGAAATTTGAGGCTTGTTCTTCGGGCAATGGACCGGTTGACGCTGCCATCAACGCCATAAAACAAATAATTCATCGTCGGATGGTGGTAGAAGAATTCCTTATACAGGCAATTACCAAGGGCAGCAACGATGTGGGAAAAGTTCATATTACTGTTGAATATGAAGGAAATCATTACCATGGTTTCTCGGCAAATACCGACATTATTGCAGCATCGGCCGAAGCATTTATCGACGCAATTAACAAATTTGTTCACTAAGCATAGTTATGAATACTTTATTTGATAAAATTTGGGATGCCCATACGGTGAAGATTGTTCCCGGGGGAACTTCTTTATTATATATTGACAGGCATTACTGCCACGAGGTTACAAGCCCTCAGGCTTTCTCTGATTTACGTGAACGGAGAATACGGGTTTTCCGTCCTGAAAGGACATTCTGTTCTCCCGACCACAATATACCCACACTCCATCAAGAATTACCTATTGCCGATCCGGTTTCAAAGAAGCAAGTCGAAGCATTAACAAAAAATGCAACAGATTTCGGCCTTACACTATTTGAATTGGGAAATCCCCGAAATGGTATTATCCACGTAATAGGTCCTGAAAATGGATTGACGTTACCCGGCTTTACCATAGTGTGTGGCGATAGCCACACTTCCACTCACGGTGCATTTGGCGCCGTGGCATTCGGTATTGGAACAAGCGAAGTTGAAATGGTTCTTGCATCTCAATGTATATTGCAACCTAAGCCGAAAACCATGCGCATAACCATTAATGGGAATTTAAAGCCATACGTTACCGCAAAAGATGTTGCTCTTTATATAATAAGCAAAATGACAACAGGCGGGGCTACAGGTTATTTCGTTGAATATGCAGGAGAAACCATTCGTAATATGTCGATGGAAGAACGTATGACCGTATGTAATCTCAGTATAGAAATGGGTGCTCGCGGTGGAATGATAGCTCCCGATGAGATTACATTCAATTACTTAAAAAATCGAGAATACGCCCCAAAGGGTGAAGAATGGGATAAAGCAGTCGCCTATTGGGAAACTTTACGCAGTGGCGATGACGCTGTTTTTGATAAAGAAATAACTTTCGATGCAAACGACATAAATCCACGTATTACATATGGAACCAATCCCGGTATGGGAATGGAGATAGACGGTATTATTCCCGAACTCGACCAAATAGAACCTACAGGACAAACGTCGTTTTCTAAATCTCTTGAATATATGGGATTTAAACCGGGGCAACGGCTTGAAGGCTTCCCTATTGACTATGTTTTTCTTGGAAGCTGTACCAATGGGCGTATTGAAGATTTTCGTGCATTTGCATCATTAGTAAAAGGCAAACAAAAATCTCCCCATGTAACAGCATGGCTCGTTCCGGGATCTTGGAAAGTTGCAAAACAAATTAAAGATGAAGGCCTTGACAATATACTTAAAGATGCCGGATTTGAAATTAGGCAACCCGGATGTTCTGCTTGTCTTGCTATGAACGAAGATAAAGTTCCTGCTGGGAAATATACAGTTTCCACATCCAATCGCAATTTTGAGGGCCGTCAAGGTCCCGGAGCAAGAACTATCTTAGCCGGCCCGCTTGTAGCAGCCGCAGCTGCTATTACAGGTAAAATAACACACCCTGCTTCATTATTAAATTAATCTATTATGAAAGATAAATTTCAAACTTTCACATCGACTTGTATTCCTATACCTCGTGAGAACATCGATACCGACCAAATTATTCCTGCGCGTTTTCTTAAAGCCACTTCGCGAAAAGGCTTTGGTGACAACTTATTTCGCGACTGGCGATATGATAATGAAGGAAACAAAATTGACTCGTTTATCCTGAACAATCCGAAATATAGCGGTACTATACTTGTTGCCGGTAAAAATTTCGGCTCGGGCTCAAGCCGCGAACACGCTGCATGGGCTGTAGCCGGGTATGGCTTTAAAGTGGTTATATCAAGTTTTTTTGCCGATATATTTAAAAACAATGCACTAAACAATTGTTTGTTACCGGTTGTCGTATCCGACAAATTCCTTTCCGACTTGTTTTCAAGTATCAGCGCTAATCCGGGAACGACTGTCACCGTAAACCTTATTGAACAAACAGTTACAAATAATGTATTAGGGCAAACAGAACATTTCGATATCAGTCCATACAAAAAAGATTGTCTGTTAAACGGTTTCGATGACATTGATTTTTTACTTAACAATCTCAATGATATAGAAAATTGGGAAAAAACGCGTCCTTCGATCTATTAATTTCATTATTGCACTATGCAAATAGAAATACTCGATACCACATTACGTGAAGGTGAACAGACATCGGGAGTTTCATTTTCCACATCCGAGAAGTTAAACATCACGCGCTTGGTATTGTGTGAACTTAATGTTCCGCGCATTGAAATTGCCTCGGCAAGAGTATCTTCAGGCGAATTTGAATCGGTAAAATCGGTTTGTGATTGGGCGCGAGCAACAAATAATATAAATAAAATAGAAATACTTGGCTTCATCGACAATGGTCTATCCATTAATTGGGTGAAAGGTGTTGGCGGACGAGTCATTAATTTTCTTGCAAAAGGCTCGAAAAAGCATTGCGAGCTCCAACTTGGCAAATCACTCGAAGAACATTACAATGATATCTACATCAACGTAATGAAAGCAGTCGATAACGATTTTGATGTCAATATATATCTTGAAGACTGGTCGAATGGTATAACCCAATCGCCTCAATATGTATATGACATGATGGATCGATTGATTAAATTGCCCATAAAGCGATATATGCTGCCCGATACTCTCGGAGTTCTAAATCCAAATCAGGTTTATGAATATTGTAAACGGATGGTTAACAAATATCCCGATGCACATTTCGATTTCCATGCACATAACGATTATGATCTTGCCACAGCTAATTCATTTGCAGCCGTACTTGTCGGCGTAAAAGGATTGCACTGTACCATAAACGGGCTTGGAGAACGTGCAGGTAATGCGCCTATTGCGAGTGTTGTTGCAGTGGTTCATGATATGCTGCACAAAACCACCGACGTTGATGAAACTAAGATTAATAAAGTAAGTCACATAGTCGAATCTTTTTCCGGCGTTGTTGTTCCACCGAATCAACCAATTGTCGGAGAATTTGTATTCACGCAATGCGCAGGCGTACACGCCGATGGTGATAACAAAAGCAATTTGTATTACAACGACTTGTTACCTGAACGATTTGGTCGTGAACGACAATATGCACTTGGTAAAATGTCAGGGAAAGCCAATATAAAAAAAAATCTTGAGTCGCTTGGCATCGAACTATCAGAGGATGACATAAAAAAGGTCACCCAACGTGTTATCGAACTTGGAGATAAAAAAGAAATAGTAACTCCCGATGATTTACCGTATATAGTTTCTGATGTATTAAAGCATAATACTCATACCGCTAATAAGGTTCGAATCATAAATTATGCACTTAGCCTTTCCCAAGGATTACGTCCGACTGCAACAATCAAATTAGAAGTGAACGGCGTTGAATATCAACAAAGTGCAGTAGGAGACGGGCAATACGATGCTTTCGTTAAAGCTGTAAAAAAAATATATAACGAAAACCTTAACCGCCGTTTCCCCATGTTGACGAACTATACGGTAAGCATTCCTCCCGGAGGTAGAACCGATGCCCTTGTGCAGACAAATATCACTTGGAACCACAATGGACACATAATAAAAACCCGTGGCCTTGATGCCGACCAAATCGAAGCCGCAATACAAGCAACACTTAAAATGCTGAATATTGTAGAAAATATGTAACATAAAAATTTAACTATATGAATTTAAAAATTGCAGTTCTTGCCGGAGACGGTATAGGCCCTGAAATTTCACGACAGGGTGTAAATGTAATGAAAGCAGTTTGTGAAAAATTTAACCACACCGTTATTTTCAAAGAAGCAATATGTGGAGCTGATGCCATTGACAAAGTTGGCGACCCGTTCCCCGAAGAAACTTACAATATTTGTAAGAATGCCGATGCCGTACTGTTTTCAGCTGTCGGAGATCCAAAATTTGATAATGACCCGACAGCTAAAGTCCGACCAGAACAAGGCTTGCTTGCAATGCGCAAAAAATTAGGACTTTTTGCAAATATTCGTCCGGTACAAACATTCAAATGCCTTCTTCACAAATCTCCGCTTCGGGCTGAAATTGTTGATGGTGCAGATTTTATATGCATTCGGGAGCTTACCGGAGGAATGTATTTCGGTGAAAAATATCAGGATGACGAAAAAGCGTTTGACACAAATATGTACACACGCCCTGAAATAGAACGCATTCTAAAGGTGGCTTTTGAATATGCCATGAAACGTCGCAAACATCTCACTGTTGTTGACAAAGCAAATGTATTGGCTTCAAGCCGGTTATGGCGAAAAATTGCTCAGGAAATGGCTCCGGCATATCCTGAAGTGGCTACCGATTATATGTATGTTGACAACGCCGCCATGAGAATGATACAGGAACCTCGTTTCTTTGATGTGATGGTTACTGAAAACACATTCGGCGACATTCTTACTGATGAAGGATCGTGCATTTCAGGGTCCATGGGATTGCTCCCCTCTGCATCAACAGGTTCTGGAACACCCGTCTTTGAGCCTATTCATGGTTCATGGCCGCAAGCCAAAGGTAAAAACATAGCTAATCCTATTGCACAGATCCTATCGGTTGCAATGCTATTTGAGCATTTCGATTTAATGGAAGAAGGTAAACTTATTCGTGAAGCCGTTGATGCCTCGCTTGATGCCAACATTCGCACTCCCGAAATTCAGATTGAAAACGGACAAAAATATGGGACAACCGAAGTTGGCCAATGGATAGTTGACTATATTCTTTCTCATTAATATATAACATTCTGCAATTGCATCATGACTGTAATTGCAGAATCTGTTGTTTAACCCATCCTTTTATTTTACGAAATACCCACCTGAAACCCAATGGGAATAATAAAGCACAAATGAAATATAGAATAAGGAACAATGTAGAATTCCCTGTAGGAGCCTTAAGTGCCGACAAACTCACATCAGCGCCACAAAGCATTAAAAAATAAGTACATAATTTATACCCTACAAAATGTAATGCCAGTATATAAAAGGAACTGTTTCCGCAAAGGGCAAAAAAAGTTCCAACAGCATTTTTTTCAATCTTCTTGGAAATAAAACACACCACATAAAGCGCAGCAACCGATGCAATTGTAAGGGTTATGGCATCATTATAGTAATTTACATTAAGGCCCACCCCTCCGACGATTGTTGCGTTATGGTATAAAATAACTGCAGCTAATAATAGAATATATATGTTGTCAAATCTCCATTGTAATTGATTTTTAATTTTATATCCGCAATAAATCAACCAAATTGCGGTTAACGTATTATTAAAACGTGGTATGGTGAAATCATATAAACGTGTAGCCGTACATGATGCAACACATAAAGTGAGGAGCACTATGAGCCTTATTATTTCATATTGCTTGTATTCTTTAAATATTTTCTTTAGAACATAACTTATTATAGAAAAAGCACTTAATGCCATAAACAGTACATACACAAACCACATCGCCCCCATTATGGGTTCACGACCGGCTAAACAAACAGATAGGATTATATTTTTTATAAACTCCCCTGCCGACCAATATGATATGATTTTGTTACCGTAATCGCTTGCCGTATCATACCACCCTATATTGAAGAAAACGTTATGTAACAATACCGCAGGTATAACAAAATACAATAACGGCAAATAAAGTGTTTCTATTTTTCTTTTGATAAATGCAATCGGGCTTATTAATTTTTCTTCTTTTATGAAGAAACCTCCGATTATAAAAAATACCGGAGTACGCCACACGCCCCCCAGTAATACTGATATAGGAAATAATTTAGAATCAGGAAAAGTGTAATCAATATGAATTAATACAAGAGCCGCAATTGTAATACCTTTTGCAATATCTACCCACTTAGAACGAATTTTTGATATTCCCATCTTATAATATTATACATTACTTGGCGATCTTGTAATCGTCAATCCATATTGAATACACTATTAACTGTTTTGTTATTTGTGCTCTAAAATGTACTGTGCTATTTGCACGGCATTTAGTGCTGCGCCTTTCTTTATTTGATCCCCGACAATCCAAAAACTTAAGCCATGCTCATTGGCAAGGTCCTTACGAATACGACCGACAAAAACAGGGTCTTTTCCTGCTACAAACAGAGGCATAGGATATTGTTTCTCAGCCGGATTATCTACGATAACTATACCATTTGCTTTAGCAAAGGCCTCACGAGCTTCTTCCGGAGATATGGGGCGCTCGGTTTCTACCCATATGGCTTCACTGTGAGCTCGCATAACAGGAACACGTACACACATTGCACTTACACTTAATTCCGGCTCATGCATTATTTTACGTGTCTCGTTAAACATTTTCATCTCTTCTTTGGTATATCCATTATCTTGGAATACATCTATATGAGGGATTACATTGTAAGCAAGTTGGTAAGCGAATTTTTCAACAACAGGTTCTTTACCTTGAGCAATATCGGCATATTGCTTAATAAGTTCATCCATAGCAGCAGCTCCTGCTCCACTGGCAGCTTGATACGTTGCCACATGCACACGCCGTATTTTCGATAAATCATTTATTGGTTTTAATGCTACCACCATTTGGATAGTTGTGCAATTAGGATTGGCAATGATGTTACGAGGTGTATTAAATGCATCATCTCCATTCACTTCAGGAACCACAAGCGGAACATCTTCATCCATACGGAATGCACTAGAATTATCTATCATCAACGTTCCATACTTTGTAATAGTATCGGCAAATTCTCGCGACGTTCCGGCTCCGGCCGATGTAAAAGCAATATCTACACCCTTAAAATCATCATTATGCTTGAGTTCGCGCACTTCAATTTCTTTACCGCCGAATGCGTATTTTCGACCTGCACTGCGGCTTGAACCAAATAACAACAATTCATCTACCGGAAAATGCTGCTCGGCAAGTACGCGCAGAAATTCTTGACCAACGGCACCACTGGCACCAACAATTGCAACTTTCATAGTTAACCTTTTTTATTTCGGGCGCAAAATTACTATTAACCCATTAATATATCAATACCTTATTCACTGTTTTTAGAATTAGAATTATTTTTTCAACGATGTAGAAAGCAAATCCCTATAACGTTTGTCATCATTTATTACTTTCAATGCTTCAGTAAATATTGGATCTCGATGGTTTATTACCATATTATACGCACCAGTATCGGCATATACGTCACGTGCTATAAGAGCTTTAATTACATCTTGTATCAATCCTTGGCTGCGGGCGTATTGTTCTGCGTCATATTTAATACTGTCCTTGTCGGCTATGGATTTTAAATCTGCAAGCATCAATGTGTCAACCGAAAATTTGCGATCGAAATCGGCAACAGTCTTGTATTTATTCTCTATTTCATGACGATGCTTGTCAACATAGTCTATCACATATTGGTTTATCGTACCGCGAGCCACTATATCACGATAATAATCGCTAAAGTCGGTAGTGTCGATTGGCACAAATACATCCGGCATGATTCCGCCTCCGCCATAAATAATCCTTCCCGATTTTAGTGTGGCATATTTAAGAGAATCGGGCAAATGGATACTGTCGGCATTTGCAAGTTCCCCGTCAAGAAAACGATTATAAATATCTTTCTCATATCCTTCCCGGTCTCCTGCTGTATAAGGTTTCTGTATGCAACGACCCGATGGTGTATAATAACGGGCTACGGTAAGCCGCATCATTGAACCGTCTTCAAAACGGAACGGGCGTTGAACCAGTCCTTTCCCAAATGTCCGACGACCGACAATAACTGCCCTATCCCAATCTTGCAAAGCTCCGGCTAAAATTTCACTTGCCGAAGCCGAATATTGGTCAACCATTACAACTATCTTAAAATCAGCTCCCGACATTTTACCGCGTCCATTTGCATTGGCTTCATATCTTGAAGAATTGACACCTTGCGTATATACAATACCATTCCCTCGTTCAAGAAAATTATTAGCAAGTTCAACCGCTGTCTGCAAATAACCGCCACCATTGTTTGTAAGGTCGATTATTAGCTGTTTCATCCCTTGCTTTTTTAATTCGACAATTGCATCGTTGAATTCTTCATCGGTTTTTTTCCCGAAACGGCTCACTTTAACATATCCGGTATTTTTATCGGCCATATATGTGGCATCTATGCTATAAAGTGGAATATCGTCACGGGTGATACGAAACGGTATCGGTTCTGCCACTCCATGCCGCTTAACCAGCACATTTACTTTAGAACCTTTCTTACCTCGCAACATCTTCATTATTTTTGTATTGCGCATTTTAACCCCGGCTATGACACTGTCTTCCACTTGTATGATTCTATCCCCGGCGACCATGCCGACTTTTTCTGCCGGTCCGCCGGCTATGGTTTGTATCACATAAAGCGTGTCTTGCAGCATATTGAATTGTATGCCTATACCACTGAACTCACCTTCTAACGGCTCTTCGAGCTCCCGTGTTTCTTCGGTGGTGCTATATGAAGAATGTGGGTCAAGCTGTTCAAGCATTCCTTTAATTGCATCTTCAACCAGCTTGTCTTCACTTACCGAATCAACGTAAAACTGAGATATGGCAAACTCGGCATTCATTAATTTCTTCAAATGCTTTTGCCCGTTCACATTCACAGTTACGGTTGAAACGACCATTACTGCTATTATTAAAAATAATTTCTTCATCTCTCTTCTTAATTCTTATTATTTCACTTTCCACGTTTGTGGAATAAGGTTTGGATCACAATTATGCGGAAGATAAGCCGAAACATCTTGCCCGTATTTGACTAATTCACGAACGATACTTGAACTTATATGGCTGTATTCAGGTAATGTGTATAGCAATACGGTTTCTATGCCCGACAAAGCCCTGTTTACTTCTGCCAAGTTTTTTTCATATTCAAAGTCCTGTATCATTCGCACTCCGCGAAGCATAAAGGTTGCTCCACACTTTTTAGCAGCATCCACCGTAAGTCCGTTATATGAAATGACTTTTACTCGAGGTTCGTCGCGGAATATTCCTTCAATCCATGCTACACGTTCTTCAAGAGTTGTCAATGTCAATTTATTATAATTGATGCCTATGGCGATCACTATTTCATCAAACAGCGGCAAAGCCCTTTCTACTATCGATTCATGCCCCACTGTAAATGGGTCAAAAGACCCGGGAAAAAGTGCTATCCGACGACTGTCACTATTTTGTAATATCTTCTTCATCTTCAAGAACAAGATTGTCTATAATAAAATTTTGCCGCTCCATTGTGTTTTTGCCCATATAAAATGCAAGCATCTCCTGCACTGCATCTTCTTTCCTCAATGTCACGCGGTCAAGTCTCATATCAGGTCCTATAAAATCTCTGAATTCATCGTCTGAGATTTCTCCAAGTCCTTTAAAGCGTGTAATTTCAGCATTGTCGCCCAATTTATTAATGGCTGCAATACGCTCTTCGTCGTTATAACAATAATATGTCTCTACTTTATTTGTTCCGGTTTCTTTTTTGCCACTGCGACGTTTGCGCTTTGCTTCTTTTTTGTTACGAACCCTAAACAACGGTGTTTGCAGAATATACACATGACCGGTTTTTATTAATTCGGGGAAAAATTGCAACAGGAATGTGATCATCAACAACCGTATATGCATACCATCAACATCGGCATCGGTGGCAATTATCACTTTGTTATAACGTAAACCGTCGATTCCGCCTTCTATATTAAGTGCAGCTTGTAGCAAATTAAATTCTTCATTCTTATACACAATGCGTTGTTGCATTCCATATGAGTTCAGAGGTTTACCACGCAGCGAAAACACTGCTTGTGTTTCCACGTCACGTATTTTAGTAATTGATCCGCTTGCCGAGTCTCCTTCGGTGACAAATATCATGGTTTCATCTCTGCGATCACCTTTGGAGTCGTTAAAGTGTACACGACAATCTCGCAACTTGCGGTTATGCAACGCTACTTTTTTGGCATTTTCACGAGCCTGCTTGGCCACACCCGCCATAGCTTTGCGTTCTTTCTCCGAGGCAACTATTTTTTTTAACATCACATCGGCAACTTCTTGATTTTTATGCAAGTAATTGTCGAGTTCTTTTTTTATATAGTCATTGATGAATTTGTAAACAGTGGGGCCGCCTTCATACATTACGGTGCTGCCAAGTTTAATCTTGGTTTGCGATTCAAAAATAGGTTCTATAACTTTTATGCTTATGGCCGCAACCATGCCGTTGCGAATATCGTTGTATTCAAAGCCCTTGTTATAAAATTCTTTTATTGTCCTTGACAACGCCTCCCTGAATGCCGATTGATGCGTACCACCCTGTGTGGTATGCTGCCCGTTGACAAATGAATAAAATTCCTCACCATATTGCGACGTTTGTGTCAACACAACTTCAATATCTTTGTCCTTGAAATGAATCAACGGATAAAGAGGCTCATTTGTCATATAATCATTTACCAAATCGGCAAGTCCGTGTGTTGAACGATACTTTTTCCCATTATACATGATGGTCAACCCGGTATTAAGGTATGAATAATTTTTGACCATCGGTTCTATATAATCTTCTCTATAAGCAAAGTGCTTAAACAATTCGCCATCGGGCTTGAACATTACATATGTTCCATTTTCGGCACCTTCAGGAGCATCAATTATTCCACTTTCTTCTACGAGTTTCCCTCGTTCAAATTTAGCAAAAGAAGTTTTTCCATCTCTAAACGATTGTAATACCAAAAACTCTGACAACGCATTGGCTGCTTTCAATCCCACACCATTCAACCCTACTGAGCCTTTATAATTTGAATTGTCGAACTTCCCACTTGTATTCATTTTCGAAGCAGCATTAACTACATCGGCAAGAGGAATTCCACGGCCATGGTCACGTATGGTTACTATATTATTTGAAAGCGTAACATCTATTACAGTTCCGAATCCGGCAAGATGTTCATCGACTGCATTATCCATTACCTCTTTAAATAACACATATATGCCATCATCGGGTTGAGATCCGTCACCAAGTCTCCCTATATACATACCGGGCCGTAACCTGACGTGTTCAAGCGACTCAAGTGTCACAAGGTTGTTATAATCCCCTACTTCTTTGTCGGGCAAATTGTTGGTATCTTGTTCTCTTATTTCTTCTGCCATTTATTATTTGATTATAGATAAGCAAAATTACAAATAATTTTCCACAATAAAGAGATGTAGTTACTACCGAAAACCTATTTTCGACTTACAATAACCTTATGAATTTCTATCCTTCCATCATAAAAATATGCTTTTACTAAATAGAAGCCTGGGTGTAATGGCACTGATAATCGCTTGGCATTTAATCTTTGGAATGTTCCTATTTTGTGCCCCGACATATTAAAAATTTCAACGTAGCACACATTTCCACTTACCTCCAGCATCCCAGAATTTCCCCAAATCTTCGTTTTATTTTCAACCCCGTTCTCTATATTAGTATGCTCGATTTTACAAGCACCTAAGACATAAAATTTATAATCTTTTGTCGTGGTATCGGTTAGTTGAACTATGCCTTCAACTGTAGTTTCGCAACCGATGAATGAATCTGCGATAATCCCACGTGCATTATCCAAAACCAATGAACCATTCTCGTCGCTTATGGCATAACTGTCGCTTCCTGCATCAATTATGTTCCCTGATACATAGGCATACTCATTAATTTGAGGTTTAACGACAAAAGCACCTGTTAACTTGTCTCCATAAAAATTCCGTACTGAATAAGTGTTATACCTATTATCTGTTGCCCATTCTAAATCAATTTCGGGCTTCTCTATCACATTCAATGTGGGAGTTGGTGCTTCAGTATCCAACACTCCGATTATTCCGGCCGACAAGCATTTACCTAAATAATTCGATGCACTGCAATTATCCACTCCACTCATATCAAGTGCAATCCAATCTCGTTGAACAAAATCATTTACATCATCGTCATATTCGTTGCCTGTTGTATTATTAACCGAAATATCGGTGCAAGCTTCATCTGATACAGTCCTTGCATATAACTTTCCTTCGTCCCCTATTACGACACCTTGCAAGGGCAGACCTATTTCATAACAATTACCTGCTACACCGTTCTTGATTATCCCCGATAAATTATTCTCCACTAAAGTCACTGCATTTTCCTTGGTGTAAACCGCAACTGCAGTTATCGACGAAATTCCTCCATCAGGAGGTGTGATCTTCACCCTATTTGCCAAGCCATCCCATCGGCTGACCCACACGCCATTGCCTTCATATGGTTCAAGTTCAGTACCGTTAACCGACACTACTTTATTAAAAAAAGGAGTTCCTATATCTACTCTCACTATATTATCAGCCGATATCTGTACACACTCTCCATCAACAATCTCGGCATAAAACAACTCGGGCGCATATGTCACATTATCCGAAAATACAATTTCCACATTATTTGCCGACAATCTGTCTCCCGAAATGTTTTCACTATCTCGACCATAATAATTCCGAAATATGAAACTTGTCACATTTTCTTCTTCCTCCGGGCGTTCTTCATAAGTTATAGTAATGCAACTTATTGCCACACCGGTACAACTAATGCCCATACTATAATTTATTATATCGGTCGGAAATGGATATTCGGTTCCATTTTTGAACTCCACATCACAATCCGATATACCGGTATCAGGATTGTTGTATGCAAAACCGCACAATTCCGTACCGCCCTCTGGGCGATAGAAACTAATATTGAATCCCGAATTTTTATTGCTGTAATAATCTTTTACCGATATTTTTATCTTATTTATCTTATAAAAAACTCCCGTATATATCGATCGGCTTTCTGCCGATGTATTGGTACTGTTAATATATAAACAGTTTACCCCATCGACATTTTTAAAACTTACATTTTTCCCCATCGTCCAACCATCGGGTAACGACTGCTCTTTTGTGAAATCACAAATCAATTCCCTTGTCTCTCCCCTACTCGGAAATGCTACTGAAAAAATAAAGATTACAATGGACAAAAATTTTATCAGTTCTTTCATGCTACGTGTTTTTACAATCATTTCATGATATCCTTGATTGCTCTACCTATATTGTCAACGATGTCACCGGCCGTCATACCATAAGTACCATGCACTTTCTCGGCAAGATCTCCGGCAACACCATGAATATATACCCCCATTATGGCACTGAACTGTGGACTGTAACCTTGGGCAAGTAATCCTGAAATGATACCGGTTAATACATCTCCACTTCCGGCTGTAGCCATTCCTGCATTTCCGGTTGTATTAATGTAAACCTTGCCTGCAGTATCTACTACCATAGTGTAATGAGCTTTCATTACAATAATCAACTTATGCATTTTTGCCACTTCAATGGCTTTCTTTAAGCGTTCTTCTTCGGTATCAAAATTCCCGAACAATCGTTCAAACTCAACTGCATGAGGCGTTAATATTGACTTTTGTGGGATACTTTCGATTAACATCGGTCGCATGGCAATGCAATTTAATGCATCTGCATCAAGCACACAGGGAAGATTTCGTGTTTTCAGGAAACGATCAATTGCATCTATAGTCATCTCATGTGTTCCCATACCAGGACCGAGGGCAACAGCATTGTAACGACGAGTCATAGATACATCAGAAGTCACAATATCATTTTTGTCTGCCTCGAATAACGCTTCAGGCACACTTGATTGCAACACATCGTGTCCGCACCGCGGAGAATGTACCGAAACCAGTCCGGCACCTGCACGCATTGCAGCACGGGCCGAAAGTATTGCAGCACCGAGCATCCCATAACGACCGGATACAAGCAGCAGGCTACCAAAATCATATTTGCTGCAATGTTCAGGTCGCCGGCGCAACAGATTTTTAACTTCATAGCTTTCCACAAGATAATAATTGGTCGAAGCCTTGTTCATGGCATCACGGCTAAGGTCGATATCGAGTATCTTGCATTCTCCAATATTAGGAGCATTCTCAGCAAAGAAAAACGAAAGTCGCTTAAACTGGAAAGCAAGTGTGAGATTTGCCCGAATAATATTCCGACGATCGGTACCGGTATTCCACTCGCCAAAAAGCCCCGATGGAACATCTATTGCAACTATATATGCCTGCGATTCGTTAATGTATTGTACAAGCGAAGTGAACCCGCCTTTTAACGGTTCACGAAGACCACTACCAAAAAGTCCGTCGATTACAACATCTTCACGTCCAAGTGTAGGAGGTTCAAATTCATTTACCACCTCGGTAAAATCAATACCTTCTATTTCAAGAAGACGGTCACGGTTGCGGGCACAACCTTTTGACAATTTGGTGGACGGAATATTAAATAAGAAAACTTCTATTCTTTCATATCCTTGCTCTTTAAGCAAACGAGCAACAGCAAGAGCATCACCGCCATTATTGCCAGGACCTGCAAATACCACAAAACGCTTTCCCGGCTGCCACCGTGACATGATTTCAAAAGCTGCAGCCGATGCAGCTCTTTCCATCAAATCAATTTCGATTATACCATCCACTTTAATCGTGTATTCTTCTATTCTGCGGATTTCGCTTGTGGTAAATATTTTCATAATTATTTTCTCCTTATTGTTTATCGTTATGAAAATTTATGTGTATTACGCCCTTAATACCATAAATTAAATACAAATATACACAAAGTCGGGTGCATTACAAAAAAACGGTTTGCTGATTTTTATTGTATTGTCAAAGTGTAATAGTCATTGACTAACACAAAACTTACTCCCATACAAAGGTTGCAATAAGCGGATAGTGATCTGAAGAATCGATTTTGCCACGTTCAATATCAACGGCTTTAAAACCACCACGATACAACACGTGGTCGATTTTAAAATAAAAGCGGTTGTCGTGATAAGTTATAGCCGGGCCGAATGCACAATCCAAATAAGCATCGCGCAAGTCGTTGCCACGCACGGTACGATAACAATACGACCCGGGGGTATCGTTGAAGTCTCCGCAAACTATAACATTTTTACCCGACTTGTCAATTAAATCTCGCAACTGCCGAGCCTGCTCTCCTCTTATAGAAAATGCCAACGACAACTTTGAAAACAGGTTGCTGCGCACCTCTCTCATTGTTTCCATGGGCTGTAAATCATCAAGACCTTTAATATTGGTTATTTGCCTGTATATTTCCTTATCGTCCATAGTAAGCCCTATTGAATGTAAGTGACAATTGAATATCTTCACAGTATCCCAGGGCATATACACTTCATATGCAACAACCTTCTTGCGATTTTCAACCACACAATCTTCACTGTTATCAAAAGGATATTTCGACAGTAGCACCATATCGTCGATGCCCCGCGTGTAATACGGATAACGTTTGAGCAATTCCGACAAGTCGTTCTTAATAACCTTTATATCGGTCATGCGTTCTTGCTGCGCACCTTCTTGCAGGCACACGACATCGGCATCAACATCAAGAATATACTGCACTGTGCGGTTATGCTCATGTACCAATCCATCGAAATCATCAAAATTCATAACATTAAATGTCAGCAGCTTAAATGACCACTCCTGCTCCTGAGGTGACAACTTATGAGTAAACACATTAACCGGGAAATAGGTCAACATAGGTTCGATAGTTACAACCAGTGAAATCGCAGTCACCGTAGCAATTATCCATTGCCTGCACACTATCCACACTACAAACATCATCCACGAAACTATAAACAATATAGGGTACCCGAGATTCAAAATGGCATAACGGGTGGTCTCTTCGGGGTTAGCCATGCCCCCATATGCCGATGCGACATATGCAACCGCAAGCAACACAGTAAATACCATGCCACACACCTTAGCCAAATTCCAAATACCCTTAAAGCACTTCATTCCGTTTTTCTGCTTTGTCAATGAGATCGCCTGCGACTTGCACTAAACAGACGGCTTTTTTCTTCATCAGATAGTGCACTATACCCCGACTCTTTCACTTTTTTCAATATCTCATCCATTACACGTTCATCTTCGGGCGAAATTATATCATCACTATGCCGAGAAGATGAAGGTGAGGTGTGCGAACGTCTCCGCTTGTAAGACGGATTGATGCGGATTCTTGGTGAACCATCCGAAGTTAAGCGTCGCCAAGTATTGACAAAAAAGTCGATTATGGCATTGAACCATGCGGTAATATCTATGCCGCGACGCAATAACATTACAAACAGCAACCCCACTACAGCCCCGCCGATGTGGGAAATATGCCCGCCGGCGTTGTCGGCCGATATGCTTATGAAATCGATAAAAATGGTAACTATGGCTATCCATTTTATGGAAATCTCGCCAAAAAACAACAATCCGACTTTATAATTAGGGGCTTGCACTGCCGTAGCCACTACTATGGCAATAATCGCAGCTGAAGCACCAAGCAACAATCCGTTGTGCCAGGCAAATACAGGCAACAAGTTATATGCAAGCATAAACAATAATCCACCGCCTATGCCACCCACGAAGTATAGCCCTGTGAGATGTCGTGGTGAAAAAAATTGTAGAAACAATTGCCCGAACCACCACAACCATAACATATTAAACAAGATGTGCAATACATCGTAATGTGCAAACATATACGTGATTATGGTCCATGGTTGCCACAAAAAACGCCATGGAGACGAAGGCAATTCCACAAAACTTATTATACTGCCTGCATTAAAGCCAAACAAAAATCCGGCAATACCAATCAATCGCAATACTACGAACACACCAATGTTGACATATATGATACGTGCCAACAACGATGCCATCTTAAAACGGCTGCGCAACGTATTAATAAAATCCGCCACCTACTACTCCTTTCTTTTTCCAATACCATATTACAAAGAAACCGAAAAGCATACCACCAAGGTGGGCAAAGTGGGCAACAGTGCTTTGTGCGCCGGTTACACCAAACATGAGTTCTATAACTCCGTAACCTATTACCATCCATTTGGCCTTGATAGGTATAGGAATAAAAAACAAATACATGGGCATATTCGGAAACAACATAGCAAATGCAAGCAATAATCCGAATACCGCACCCGATGCTCCTATGGTAACAATCATATTAAAAAATCCGTCAAGCATATCATGTCGCAAAGCATATTCAACTGCATCAGCACCGGTAAGAGCAACAAAACCGTCGGAATTGCTCAACTGCAACATATCTTGCCAAGTAAACGTCCACACCAATTCTTGTACAAGTGCCGCACCTATGCCACATGATAAATAATAAAATAAATATCGCTTGGGACCCAATGCACGTTCCAATATTATACCAAACATGAACAGTGAAAACATATTGAAAAACAAATGCGAGAAATTGGCGTGCATAAACATATAAGTGAAAATTTGCACCACATTAAAGTCTGATGCCTCCCAATAATGTAACCCAAGATACTTGTTAAAATCAAACATACCACCAAGGGCTAACGTAGCCACCCACATCAATATATTTATTATCAATAAATTTTTGGTGACAGTCGGAATAGAATTTAAAAATCCACGAGAATTAAACATTGCTATCTTTTTTTCATTTATCCCGTTCCCCTCTATTATGAATAGAGTTCTGCAGGCTGTTTCGGGGGGCAAAATTAAAGAAAAAAACTGCTGTATAACAACTCTTCATATACTTATTGTATTTATTTACTTGAAAAAAACATTTTTTTATATCCTTTTTTTGAAGTTTTGGCCAAATGACTTATATTTGTAGCACGTAAATATGTTACTTAAAAACAATTATCATACCATAAATCTAAATTTTTAATTTCATTATGAACAAGACAGAATTAGTTAACGCCATCGCCGAAGAAGCCAAGCTGTCGAAGGTTGACGCTAAAGCAGCCCTTGATGCTACCTTGAAAGCTATTACCGATGCTCTCGCCAATGACGACAAAGTTGCCCTCGTAGGTTTCGGAACTTTCATGGTAAGTGAAAAAGCCGCACGCACCGGTATTAATCCATCGACAAAAGAAAAGATACAAATCCCGGCCAAGAAAGTGGTTAAATTCAAACCTGGAGCCGAGCTTAGCGATACGGTAAAATAAGGGCTTCTCCCCATGCCACTTGTGCTATTGCGAGGGCTTTTATTTGATAAACGGCAAAAACAATGCACCGCAGAATTTCCGCAGTGCATTGTTTTTTTGATAAATCTGTCATCCGATTTTATAGTTCATTTTGAGAATTATTTTTCAAATATATCCATAATGCTTATGAGAATTTCGTACTTTTGTATTTCAAATGTGAATATATACTGATATGCAATACTGGGTACATATAAGTGGCGTGCAGCGGGGACCGATGCAGCTTGAGGAACTTATCGGATTGGGCATTACTGCCGAAACATATGTTTGGCGCGAAGGACTTGCCGATTGGGTACAAGCCCGTGAGGTACCGGAACTTGCCGGATTTTTCATTTTATCGACCGACAATAACACTGCACCTGATGAAAACAGACAACAAGTCGAAAATGATTTTGTTGTAGGAGAAACTGTGAACGACAATGAAACAGATGGGAAAACCGACAATGACAATTCAACCGGCCAACAACAAATACAAACACAACAACCTCAAATGCCACAAATGGTATGCAACCAGCAGCATCCCATGCCTGCGTGCCCTCCAACCAACCTTGCATGGGCTATCATTATAACTGTGCTGTGTTGTCAGGTTTTCGGTATTATAGCAATAATATATGCAGCCCAAGTCAAGTCGAAGTATGATATGGGACAGTATGAAAAAGCCATAAAATATAGCGAAAATGCTGCTCTGTGGTGCAAATTAGGCATAGCTTTCGGCTTAGTGTGGATAACCGTATATTCCACCATAATACCATTCCTTGAGATTATGTCGCTATAATAAATTATATGGGCGTGTATCTGAATTCCGACACACGCCCACTTTTATTTTGTTTATTCTTCAATCAACACCCCATTACCCGGAAGATGCATTCCTGCTATTACGCTATGCTTGTTTCGGGCAAATTGGAAATAAAATTTACGGGCTTCGGCTGCTTGTTCGGGATTAATATCATATGTCGGAGATATATTCATATCTTGACGTTGCAAATCATATCCATGTATTAAATCGCCTGCAATCATCAAGCGATGTTTACTCACACTGTAAACCGTATGACCTGGAGTATGACCTATAGCAGCCATTGCACGTATGCCGAGAGGTAATGCCGTGGTATCAGTATAACTGAATTGATGCAGACGGTTGCCATATGCAGCCACAGCTTTAGTGGCGAGTTGTCCATTGGCATTAGACTGCGATAACCAATATTGGCACTCTACTTGAGGCACAAACACCTCTGCACGAGTAAACACGGCACTGTCACCATTTAACAATCCCCCAATATGGTCGCCATGCATATGCGTCAAAATGATATAATCGATATTTTCAGGTCCATACCCCACCGAATCAAGTCGAGAAAGTAACATCCCCCCTTTGACAATACCATTACCCGCATCAAAAAGAGTGAGCTTATTGTCTTTCTTGACAAGAAATGCATGTATTGATGACGGTATCTGTCCATTTGGTGATAATTGTTCAACTTTTGCCGAATCTTTATTGTTTTTACCATAAAACAGACTGTTAGGTTGTGATGACGGCTCTGCATTGTCACGCAAAGTAATTAATGTGGTGGCCGAATCGATTTCGAGCATGGACACACCCTCGCATATTGATGTTGCCACAGGCAAAGGCTGCATTTCATTGGTATTGCTTTTGCTATTGCCACATGAAATGGCTGTCATTGCAATTGCTGCCATAACAGCTGTAATAAATAATACGTTATGTTTCATATTCTTGTTATGTTTTCGTGCAAAGATAGTCAAATTAAGCACAAAAACCGATTGGCTTAATAAAAAAACAACATTAAATAAAAACGGGGTGTCATTATTTATGATTAACTTTGTGGCTATGGTTGAAAATGATAATATCGATGGAGTAAAATCGGTTTACCGCTATGGAGCCGAATATGGCGTGTGGTTTGGCATATACCTCACATTGATGGCACTTGCCATAATCTATGGTTTTTCTCAATACCCGCTGCTTCTTGTGGCAATGGCCATGTTTGTGGCAACACCTGCGGTAATCTACCCGATGATGCGCCGCTATCGCACACATATGCACGGATTTGCCCCATTTGCATCACTTTGGATGCTTGGGCTTATGATATTTTTGTTCGGTTCACTTATATGCGGAACTGTCACATATGTGTGGATGCAATATATAATGCCAACTTTCATCTACGACCAAGTGGTTGCGGCCATTGAAATATACAAAACCGTACCGGGTGACAGTGCAGCCGAGATGGTGAGCATAATGGAAACAATAATTGAGCACCACGCCTTGCCGTCGGCAATGGAAGTCGTGGTGCAAATGGTGATGCTCACCACATTCTTGGGTTCGCTCGTGTCAATGGCTTTGGCTTTTATATTAGGAATGCGGCGCATACCGCCAAAAAACAGATTTTATATCAAAAAATAATTATACGACATCAAGATGGATATATCGGTTGTAGTACCATTATATAACGAAGCCGAATCTTTGCCCGAACTTGAAGAATGGATTGCACGGGTAATGAAAGAACATGGTTTCAGTTATGAGATACTGTTTATAAACGACGGGAGCAACGATGACTCATGGAAAGTCATAAAGCAATTACAAGTTAAAAACCGGTGTGTGAGAGGTGTTTGTTTTCGCCGCAATTACGGTAAATCTCCCGCATTGAACACCGGTTTCATTAGAGCCGAAGGTGATGTGGTTATAACCATGGATGCCGACTTACAAGACAGTCCTGATGAGATACCGGCCCTCTATGATATGATTATGAAAGACGGTTACGACCTTGTATCGGGCTGGAAGAAAAAACGGTACGACCCACTGAGCAAAACCATTCCGACCAAATTGTTCAATGCTTCGGCCAGGCGTGTAAGTGGCATTCACAATCTACATGATTTCAATTGCGGATTAAAAGCATACCGTAAAGAAGTTGTTAAGCATATTGAAGTATATGGCGATATGCATCGTTATATACCGTATCTTGCAAAAAATGCAGGTTTTACAAAAATAGCAGAAAAAGTGGTTCACCACCGGGCTCGTAAATATGGCAAATCAAAATTCGGGCTAAGCCGTTTTGTGAATGGTTATCTTGATTTGGGAACGTTGTGGTTTTTGTCGAAATTCGGAGTAAAACCCATGCATTTCTTTGGATTTCTTGGCAGCATCATGTTCTTGCTCGGGCTTATTTCTGTAATTGCCGTCGGAGCCATAAAATTGTATAACCTGCACACCGGGCATGATTACATACTCGTCACCGATTCTCCGTATTTTTATTTGTCATTAACGGCTATGATACTGGGTACGCAATTATTTCTTGCCGGTTTTGTTGGAGAACTCGTATGCCGTCATGCTCCCGACCGTAACCATTATGAAATATCCGAAGAGATTTAATAAAAAACAATATAAAATAAGTCGGCAACCACACATTAAGCGGTTGCCGACTTATTATTATTCTCTTTTACAAATCGATTACCAGATTACTACACGATCCTCAACCGGAAGGAACATATTGTCTCCGGCTTTAATGCCGAATGCATTGAAGAATGTATCGATATTGCGAAGCGTTGCATTCACACGCAAGCGGCCTATCGAGTGCGGGTCGATTTTGGTACGGCGCAAAATCTCCTCTTTGGTAATGTTCGCAGCCCATACGTTGGCATATGCAAGGTAGAAGCGTTGTTCAGGAGTAAAACCGTCTATCGGCTGATTATTCTTGCCTTGCTCGGTTTTCTTAAATGCAGTATATGACACGCGCAATCCGCCCTGGTCGGCAATGTTCTCGCCAAGTGTAAATTGGCCGTTGGCGTGTACATCATCGGCAACTACAATCGCATCAAATTGGGCAGCGAGTTTGTCGGCAAGTGTTTTGAATTTTGCAGCATCTTCGGCTGTCCACCAATCTGTCATATTTCCATTTTGGTCAAAATTACGGCCTTGGTCGTCAAATCCGTGTGTCATTTCGTGTCCGATAACTACACCGATGGCACCATAGTTGCTGGCATCATCATTATTCATATCGAAATACGGCGGTTGCAGAATGGCAGCAGGGAAGCAGATTTCGTTGGTCGTAGGATTATAATAAGCATTTACTGTTTGCGGTGTCATGCCCCACTCGTCACGGTCAACAGGCTTATTCCAACGTTGATAGTTGTCTTGTGCAAGGAAGAGACTGATGCCCTTGATGTTATCCCAGTAAGTTTTTGTTGAATCCACAGTCACGTCACTGTAATCTTTCCATTTATCGGGATACCCGATTTTTACGGTGAAACTGTTAAGTTTCACAAGTGCATTCACCTTGGTTTGGTCGCTCATCCAAGTGAGTCCTGCAATATGTTCGGCAAGGGCTTTCTTCAAGTTACCCACGAGCTTGAGCATACGCTCTTTTGACTCGGCAGGGAAATATTTTTCTACATAAAGTTGGCCTACGGCTTCACCAAGCATTCCGTCGGGTACCGATAATGCTCGCTTCCAACGAGGTTGCATCTCTTTCTTGCCCGACATAGTACGCGAGAACATATCGAAATTGGCCTGAATAAAATCATCGCTCAGATAAGGAGATGCCGACGAGATATATTTACACAACAAGTAATCCTTTATTTCACGATCACTCAACGAGCCTATAAGACTGTTAACCTCGGCAAGGAACTTGGGTTGCATCAGGCACACCTGGTCAAGATTTGGCAAACCAATACCCGAGAAATAAGCCATCCAGTCAATATTAGGATATTCGGCTTTAAGTTGGTCGATAGTGTAAATATTGTACTGGATTGCATAGTTGCGAGATTCTTCACGAGTCATGGCAGCTTTGGCAAGCTCTGTCTCAATTTTCAATACATTCTTTGCAGCTTTTTGAGCCTGCTTTTTCTTAAACCCTGCAAGAGTGAAAATCTTCTCAATATACTTCACATACTCATTGCGTATATTCACCGTGTGGTCATCATTTTCAAGATAATAGTCACGGTCGCCAAGTCCGCCCGAGATTTGTGCAACATACATAATGTTAAGGTCGGCATTCTTCAAATCGGCCATTACACCGGTACTGAAAAATGGCGAAGCAATACCGTTATGCAACCATGCGACAATATTAATCAACTCGTTGCGCTTCATGCCGTCGATTTTCTCGATATCGGCTTGCAATGCAGTTGCACCCTCATTGTTAAGGCGCACACTGTCCATGCCCATTTCATACAGGTCGCTTACTTTTTGCCCTACCGAACCTTGCGGGTGTTCGGTCTCACTCAAGTGTTGCACAAGCGATTTCACTTGTTCCCGGCTGTTTTCGGCCAATTGATCGAAAGTGCCGAAACGTGAATACTGGGCCGGCAGAGGATTGTTTTTCATCCAACCGCCACACGCATAATCATAAAAATCCTGTCCGGGCGATACCGTTTCATCGAGGTTGGCGCGATCCACGCCCTTAACCTCTTCTGCATTGATGTTGTTGGTAGTCATTGTCAATGCCAAAACTGGAATAATGTACTTTAAAACTTTCATTGTTAATATATTAAACAAATATCTGATTTTCTTTGTCGGTGCTTGTTATTGTTTCTAATTCATTACAAGCCAATTCCCACACGCTCATGGCGTTTTCAAGTTTTTTATTAAGCTCGGCATGGCGGCTGTATATGTCGGCGGGCAAATCGCCTCCGGCAGCCATTTGTTCCTCTATTGCCTTTATTTGGGCTTCTATGTCGCCGATCTCTACTTCACAGGCAGCAACACGCTTCTGCCTGCGTTTTACCTCTCGTTCATGCTCCTTTTGCTCAAAATAATTTCGGCGAGCCGCGCTTTTACCGTCCATCTGTTCGGATGCGGTTGTTTTTTGCTGCATTCTTGTCGAAGGTTCATTTTTTACCGATGCTTCGAGCTGACGCAACGATTCTATCTTTTTTGCTTCAAGAAAATCGTATATGCCGCCAAGATGTTCTTTTACCCTGCCTCCTCCGAATTCATACACCTTGCTTACCAGTCCGTCAAGGAATTCGCGGTCATGCGATACCACAATAACAGTTCCGTTAAAGTCCTTTATGGCTTCTTTCAATATGTCCTTGGTACGCATATCAAGGTGATTGGTAGGTTCATCGAGAATAAGCAGGTTTACAGGTTCAAGTAGCAGTTTTATCATTGCAAGGCGTGTTTTTTCGCCTCCCGAAAGCACTTTCACTTTTTTATCGGAAGCTTCTCCGCCAAACATGAATGCACCCAGCAAATCTCGAATCTTGGTGCGTATGTCGCCAACGGCCACACGGTCGATTGTATCAAACACTGTCAATTCGCCATCGAGCAGTTGTGCTTGATTTTGTGCAAAATAGCCTATTTTTACGTTGTGACCAATTTTAAGCATTCCTTCAAATGGAATTTCACCCATTATACATTTCACAAGCGTTGATTTGCCCTCACCGTTCTTGCCCACAAATGCAACCTTCTCACCTCGCTTGATGGTAAATGTGGCACCGCTGAATACAAGATGATCGCCATAGCTCTTGCTCACTCCGTCGGCTATCACAGGATAATCGCCCGACCGTGGAGCCGGAGGAAATTTCAAGTTGATGTGTGAATTGTCCACCTCGTCGATTTCTATACGTTCTATCTTGGAAAGCTGCTTGATGCGGCTTTGCACTTGTACCGATTTGGTAGCCTTATAGCGGAACCGTTCTATGAACTCCTCGGTATCTTGTATCTGTTTTTGTTGGTTAAGGTACGCACGAGTTTGCTGCTCGACCCGTTCCTTGCGCAACTCCACAAATTTCGAGTAATTCACATTGTAATCATATATTTTCCCGCACGATATTTCAATCGTGCGATTAGTGATATTGTCAATAAACGCACGGTCATGCGAAACAAGCATCACTGCGTTGGCTTTGGTCTTAAAAAAATTTTCAAGCCATTGTATCGACTCTATGTCAAGGTGGTTGGTAGGCTCGTCAAGCAAAAGTACATCGGGATGGCGCAACAGCAACTTGGCAAGTTCTATGCGCATACGCCACCCTCCGCTGAATTCCGATGTAGGTCTGTCGAAATCACTTCGCTCAAACCCAAGCCCGATAAGAGTTTTCTCCATCTCGGCATCACAATTGTCGGCACCGGCCATTGCGAGATGCTCATTAAGCATTGTCACGTGTTCTATCAACTTTGCATATGCTTGGCTGTCATAGTCGGTACGGGATGCAATTTCATTATTTGCAGCATCTATTTCGGCTTGTAACCGTGTTATCCTGTCAAATGCCTTCTTCACCTCGTCGCGCACAGTGGTGCTGTCGGCAAGCACCATTTGTTGCGGCAAATAGCCTATGGCTGTATCGGCAGGTACTGCAACAGTTCCTCCGGTTGGCGACTGCAACCCTGCTATAATCTTCAACATCGTTGACTTACCGGCCCCGTTCTTGCCCACAAGTGCAATCTTGTCTTTTTTATTAATGACAAAACTTGCCCCTGAAAACAACGGAACGCAATTAAATTCTACCGACAGATTTTGTACCGAAATCATCTATTACTATATAAAAATAGTGCTTGACTTAAATTCCACAATACTGTGTGGCAATACACATCAGCATCACCACATAAAAAACCGTGCAAAGGTATCGATTTTTACTCAATATAACCACCCTTTTCCCCGTATCGCACCCATTTTTACAATCCTCTAACATTTCACAACTCAAAATTTGCTTTCTATCATCAAACGAGCTTACTAATAGAAAATAAATAATTAACATTTACCCCCCTCGAATGTTAATTATCATTTCGATATTAACATTCGAGGTCGAAATATTTGCAATTTAAAAGCTAAATCGATAAATTTGGAATAGTTTAAACACTTAATTCCGATATTATGAAGCAGATATTTACAATTTTAACCACACTAGTAATAGCCAATTGTGGAATGGCACAAGAACTTGCCGACACATTGCTTGCACGACTTAATGAGCAATGTTATGAATATCCGCAAGAAAAAATCCATGTAATGACCGACCGCAACCACTATATGGGAGGCGACACAATATGGTTCCGCGGGTTCATAGTAAGTTCATCCACTCATGAACCGGTGGCTGTGAGCAAATATATGTATGTCGAGTTTCGCACACCTTACAATACTGTTGACCAACGCATCAAGGTAATTGAACGCGATGGAGTGTATGCCGGATACATTCCACTCGACATGAGAGTTGCCGAAGGTGATTACACGCTTGTAGCTTATACCAATTTTATGAACAGTGCCGGGGAGACTACTTTTTCAAAAAGCCGGTCAACATACGCAACGCATACTCATTGCGAATGGACTTGTCATCACGGTTTGAGTGGGAGGACAACGGTAAGCGACTGGTTTGCCACATCGACTACCGTGACCGCTTAACAGGAGAGGAACCCGACCGGGAATTCACCTACCGCACAATAAATGACGAAGACTGGAAGCCGAGTTGGCGCAAAAGTGGTACAGAGACTGTAAAATTAGACCGTGATGAATATATGGCAGGCAGTTTGCTTGTGATGTGCGACGACTATGCCAAATACCTGCGCCTCCCGAGGAATGTATCGGAATATGATGTAACATTCCATCCCGAAGGTGGTTATTTGGTTCCAGGGGAAGAGAACCGCGTAGCGTTTAAAGCAATAGACAACTACGGCTCGGGGATTGATGTCAGAGGTCGTGTTTTGGATTCAAATGGCAACGAAGTGGCCGATTTCAAAAGTCTGCACACGGGAATGGGCAGCTTTTCGTTCGTACCCCGGCGTGGCGAAGTTTATCGTGCCGAATGTGAAGCACGTGACAGCTTGTATGCCACATTCACGTTGCCTGTAACCAATGATAACGCAGCCGTTATCTCGGCCAAGTTACAAGGAGACAGCATCATAGATATTAAGGTAAAAGGCAACTGCCCCGAAGATGCAATAATTGCGATACAAGAACGCGGGTTGCTTGTATATGCCGGACGGCTCGAAGGCCTACGTGAAGCGAGCATAAGTTGCAGTGGCTTGCAGACCGGAATTGTACAGGTCTTACTGCTTGACGGGAAATTAAATGCATTGAGTGAACGCCTGTTATTTGTAAAAGCGGCAGATAACCATACGGCAGTCGTGGCACCGGCAAGGCCGACCTATGGCAACCGTGACAAGATTATATTAAACCTAAGCCTTGAAGGGTATAAAATTCAGGCAGGCGACATAGCCGTGACAGTCACCGACAGGCTGTTCGGTGACGAAACAGGTAGCAGCAACATTTTCAGCAACATTTTGTTGCAATCGGAATTAAAAGGTTACATAGAAAATCCTGCTTATTACTTCGAGGCAAACGACAGTGTGCACAGTGCTGCACTCGATGCGCTTATGATGACGCAAGGATGGAGACGTTATGACATACCCGCATCGCTGCGAGGCGAGTATCAATATCCATCGGCAGCTATCGAAAAAAGTCAGCAAATAAGCGGCACTGTGAAAAGTTTGTGGCGAGGCAAGCCACTGACCGACGCCACAGTGAAGATATTATCGAAAAAAATAGGTTTTGCCCGTGCAGTAAAGACCGACAGCATAGGGCGATTCCACTTCAAAGGCTTTGACAATGTAAACGGGGCAACCTATCAATTAGAGGCTGTCAACAAGAAAGGTGATACCGAGAGCAATGTGGAAATCGATTCCGAGTTGTTTCCCGAAGTAGAGTCTGTAAATGGCAATATAAATTATGAAACAGCCACATTAGATGATGATGATAACGACATTGCCGCCGAACAAATGCGGCTTTCTGCATCCGGAGTGTATAATATCATTCTCAGTGAACTTGTGGTAAAAGGCCTCATTTCAGGATATGAAGGAAAAACCATGGCAGAGATATTGACCGACAAGGCTTTTGACAGCGAATACATGAAAGAACAAGGCTATACTTCGATAGAAGAAGCAATAAGACGAATACCCGGTGTGGTGATAAAAGCCAACGGAAATGTTTTTTATCGCAACAGGCCTGTAATGTTCCTTGTTGACGATATGATGTTTGCCCCTTCGGGAAACACCGATGCTTCGGGGCTGGTTGCAAATTATGGAGAAAACAAGCGACGACGTTCTCGTGCCGGTGGCGGAGGCCTGGCTCAGGCATCTTTTGCTGCCGCCGATGCAGCTCTGTCCTCTCCTGTTCCATCTCGTGGGATATTAAGGGAAATTGAAGATACTTACCCGTTTGATATGATAGAACAAATCATGTTTTTGAGACCAGGTAATACTTTGGCTTATTCAAGGGGCGGAAACGGTGCCATAGCCATAATTTTAAAAGATGGTTCGGATATAGAAGAACGTCCTTACGGCATAAAATATTTCACACCGCTCGGATACCAGGAACCGGCCGAATTCTATAGTCCTAAGTATGCCAAAGATTTCGGCAATATTTCCGATGGCAATGACTTACGCAGCACGGTTTACTGGAATCCATGCGTAAAGATTGGTAAAACCGGCAAAGCAACATTAGAGTTTTACGCCAATGATAACCGAAATACCCGATACAATGTGGTTGTAGAGGGAATAACCCCAAGTGGAGAATTGATACGAGCCACCACTTCAATCAAAAAACGTTAACACGTATAGGGGTAGCGAGAATATTTACACTTTTCTCCAAAGAGATTAAGATGACAGATGAATATATGATTGTTTGTAATCATTTCATCTGCCATCTTTTTATTAACTGCCAATGCGA
Source organism: uncultured Muribaculaceae bacterium (assembly GCA_944321685.1). GTDB lineage: Bacteria > Bacteroidota > Bacteroidia > Bacteroidales > Muribaculaceae > Avimuribaculum. The sequence goes on along the minus strand of CALUMH010000047.1, from coordinate 30,422 downwards.
TTTCGGCTTCTTTATAGTGCGCATTATGCCATCGACATGTAAAGACCAAATAGGTGAGCGATAATTTGTTCGTCATCTGCAGTGGCAGGAATTCCATAAATTGCCAATACCATATGGTCGAGTTGCTTGTGAGCTTTACGCAATTCAAGCGGCATGGTAACAGGGTCATACAAATCGGCAAGTGTGCTATCGGGGAACAAAGCGCGGGCATCAAGCACGGCACGTGCAGCCTCCTCTATATTCATTCTTTGAGCATCTCCGACCGACGGCCATGGGAAATTGTTATACACAATATCCTTGCTATAACGGTAATCACTTTTTAAACGCCCACACACCGTACGCGTCCATGCCATATGCACACTGCTTGTCAACACTCCAAAGTGGTAGAGCGTCGCTCCAGGGATAATCTGCACGGCATCACTTGTGATGTTTCTCCTGGCCATGAACCCAATAGGAATGTATTCCCGCCGTTCCGATGACACACGAGGTATGAGCAGGAAGTCCACATCGTCGGGTTGCGTAATTTGGGCGAAAAGGTGCGGCACACGGGCATATCCGTTGGTGGTTTTCGCCTTTGATGACAAACGGAATTCGCGTACCTTGCTTGCGCGATCGTAAATCAACGGGTTGTTTTTTATGTCGGAAGGCGATGCGCCTTTCAGCCACAAGCACCAACGCTGTTTCCCATTGATAAACTCCTCGGCTCCGATATACGGGCGCAACCACCGTGCCACGCCTGGTGACGTTTCGAGCATCTCATCATGTTCTTCCTTACCGACTATGAGGAAGCCTCCATCGCGCGGTTGGTTGCCGAAACTCATTTTCGGAACGTCGCAAATAGGGGTGTTGCGAGCCGTCACAAGGATATTGCCACCCTCGGTGAGATATGGACTGATATTCTTAACCACACGTTTACCAAAACTATCATACAATTCCTTGACGATGCGTTCATTCATGCCGAAACCCACAATCACGCAATTTACGGCAGCTTTTTCGGTCGCCTCACTGTCCCAACGGAATGTGCGGTAGGCAAAATTGATGTGCACATTGCATTTGTTGAGCAGCACATTCCACAGCACCGGCACTTGTGCCCCCTGGCTTATAGAATTGGTGGATACGAATGCAACCTCAATATTTGTCCTTTGGATATATTCTGCCGCTTTCTTGTACCATCCACACACGTAATCAAGGTCTTGCACATCTTTGATTTTGCCAAACAAGTCTTGGATTTCGCTTTTCTGCTCGCTGCCTTGCCTCATTACCCTTGCTCCGGTGAATGGCGGATTGCCCATCACATAGTTCATGTTGGTTGCCGGACACACCGTATTCCAGTCGATGCGCAAGGCATTAGCCTCGGTGATATTGGGATAAGATTTCAGTGGCAGATAACCGAGGTCTTGCCCCACAATGGTCTCGGTTTCCTGTTTCATTTGCACCTCGGCAATCCACAAGGCAGTGCGAGCTACCGATACGGCAAAATCATTCAGTTCGATACCATAGAACTGCCCTATCGAAACACGTATCGGGCTGAAATCCCCTCCAAGCGAAATTTGCCCATCATGGCGCAAAAGTCGCAAACTTTCATTCTCAAGACGGCGCAATGACAAGTAAGTTTCGGTAAGGAAATTGCCGCTGCCACACGCAGGGTCGAGGAAACGCAGACTCGCAAGATGGTGGCGAAAAGCCTCGATGCGCAATCGGCGTGTACGCTCCACACGTATCCGGCCTATTTCATCAAGCTCGGAACGCAATCGATCGAGGAATAAAGGATCGATAACCTTGTGGATATTTTCTATGCTTGTATAGTGCATACCGCCATGGCGACGAGTTTCGGGATTAAGCGTGCTTTCAAACAGTGCTCCGAATATCGTAGGCGAAATGTGGCTCCAATCGAAGTTATCGCTTGCATCGGTAAGCAACAAACCTACGATTTTGTCATTGAAATGAGGAACAGTAATAACCACACGGCGGTCAAACAATCCACCATTCACATATGGGAACACAGCAAGACGCTCGTCCATATATGGATCTCGCTCATTTAAAGGAGTATCCAACACATCAAACAGGTCGAGCAATGCACGGCGCATCAATGCGGCATCATTCGAGAAATTAGCCAAATAATCATGAAATATGCCATGACGTCCGAAAATTCCGGCATCCTCGGCATACAAACAAAACACTAACCTTACGCACAACACATTCAGGCTTCGCAGCGTTTGCTTGTCTTCGGGATTGTTATACTGTTGTAGCAAAGCGGCATACAAGTTGCCGACAATCTCGCTCGCCTTCAACGACACCTGTTCTTCGCGTGCCACATGGCTGTCGGCGGCATCCACAAGAAAGCGTAACCGATAAATCTCGTCGGGCAAATTGTCAAGCAGAATTTCATGCGGTTCGCCGTTGGGCTGCTCCATGTCATACACAAGGAACTGTGCAAAATTGCACGTCACCACCCACCGTGGACGACGTGAATAGGGCAAATCGGCCGAATAGCGTTTTGCTTGTTGAAAAGGTGTAAGCAACGACCCATCGCTCTGCCGTATGGGCTTGCGCAAGTCCTTGCCAAGCCCTTTTTGCTCGATAAGCACCTTGGTGGGTTCTATGTAACCGTCTATGAAACTCGTATGGTCGATGTGCACACGATCCTCAAACGTAATGATGTGAGCCGCTTGTTCCTCGCCCAATACGTCATGCAGCAATTCAAGCCAAAACGTTTGGCTCTCCCCTTTTTCATAACCTCTTCCTTGCCATCTGCCTACAAATTCAGCGGCAGCTTTCCGTTGCTGTGCTTCGTTCATGCCTGCTATTTAAGCCTAAGGTGAACGTAATCGACAATCATCTTGCACACTTCCTCGCTTGTCAATTTTGAAGAGTCGATCGACAGGTCATAAGAAGCGGCATTGCCCCATGTCTTGTCGGTGTAAAAATTATAGTAGCTCGAACGCAACTTATCTTTCTTGGCTGCAAGTGAGCGGGCTGCATCTTCGGTCTCGCAATCGCCACGCCCCATTATACGCTTCACGCGGGCTTCAAGCGAAGCATGAATGAACACACTCACAAGCCTTGGATTATTGCGTAACACATAATCGGCACTGCGCCCCACTATGACACACGATGATTTTTCGGCAAGCTCTCTCATCACGGCACATTGTGCAGTGTATATACGATCGTCAGACAATGGTGTATTCCCAAGCAAATAAGCACCTGTGTTAAATCCCAAATTAAACGACCACAAATTGGAAAAAAATGACGGGGTGCGCTCGTCCACTGCCTCAAACATTTCTTGGCACACTCCCGACGACCGTGCAGCTTCGGTTAGCAATTCTTTGTCGTAATATTTTATTCCAAGTGCATTGGCTACCATACGGCCTATCTCTCGGCCACCGCTTCCATATTGGCGGCCTATGGTTATAACATATTTCGATTCTTCATTCATAGTATTACGCGGTTTTAATCATTAGTCAAATATAACAATAAAATTTTATATAACCGCAAAACGACAGTGATATTTTACATTTTCATTTTCACGAAAAAAAGTTCCTCATTCATAATACTTAATATGTTATTTATGTATATCTTAGCGGTATATATAACCCAACTTAAAATCGAAAAAACTATGATTGTAGGTATTCCTAAAGAAATCAAGAACAACGAGAACCGCGTGGGCATGACCCCGGCAGGTGTTTCCGAACTGATAAGACGCGGCCACACCGTATATGTACAACACACGGCGGGCGAAGGCTCGGGATTTCCCGACAGCGAATACAAAGCCGTGGGAGCCACCATACTGCCCGACATTTCCGACGTATATGCCGCAGCCGAAATGATTGTGAAAGTGAAAGAGCCCATCGAACCCGAGTATCCGTTGATTAAAGAAAGCCAACTCATTTTCACTTATTTCCACTTTGCATCTGACCGTCGTCTCACCGAGGCTATGGTGGCATCTCGTGCCGTATGCCTTGCTTACGAGACCGTGGAGCTCGAAGATCACTCACTTCCGTTACTTATACCCATGAGTGAAGTGGCAGGCCGAATGTCGATACAGGAAGGCGCGCGTTTCCTCGAAAAGCCGCAATCGGGCAAAGGGATATTGCTGGGAGGCGTACCGGGGGTGAAACCGGCCAAAGTGCTTATCCTTGGAGGCGGAACCGTAGGTACCAACGCTGCAATGATGGCAGCCGGGCTGGGAGCCGATGTAACCATTACCGACATCAACCTAAAGCGATTGCGTTACCTCGACGAAATAATGCCGCGCAATGTGAAAACGCTGTATTCTTCACGCCACAACATTGAAAAAGAATTGCCGATGGTTGACCTTGTTGTCGGATCGGTACTTATTCCAGGCGACAAGGCTCCACACCTCATAACCCGCGATATGCTACAGTTGATGCAGCCGGGCACCGTGCTCGTTGACGTGGCCATCGACCAAGGCGGCTGTTTCGAGACTTCACACCCCACTTCACACTCCGAGCCGGTTTACACCGTCGATGGTATAGTGCATTATGCCGTGGCCAATATTCCGGGAGCCGTGCCTTACACCTCGACCCTCGCGCTGACCAACGCCACTATGCCCTACGCCATAGCTCTTGCCGACAAAGGCTGGCAACAAGCGTGCCGCGAAGACCCGGCACTTGCCCTCGGTCTGAACATAGTGAACGGGGAAATCACCTACAAGGCCGTAGCCGACGTTTGGCAAATGCCATACACCCCATTAGCCTTGTAACATATGCCCTACACCACTCAAAAAAAAGTTAAGTCATAAATTTTACTACACACAGACTTTATAGAGGGTCAAAAATGTAAATTCAAAAAGGGCGGCAAAGCCGTCCAATCTGCGGTAACCGATGTGTGAGGCGAAGCCGAACCATCGGAGCAAGGAATCAACATATTAGAAACGGCCTCAAAGAGGTCGAATGCATTACGGTTCAATGTGTTCGATCTCTTTGAGATCGAATTGTTGTTGCCATCGGCGGTCACTGCGCCGCCAGTCTCCACAGATTTGATGACTTTATCTCCCTTGAATTTACATTTCGGCACACCATAACCCCATAAACCCTCTATTACACTTATTAAACTGAAATAAAGATAACCTACGAAATAGACATTTTTTAATCGTTAAAAAACTACAATTGGTTTGTGTTGGATTAATATTTGTGATAAATTTGCAAACAAATCAATTAATAACCAACAATAATTAACCAAAAACTTATGAAAAAAATCTTTTATCATCAACAACTGTTTTAATGACACTTGTCATAAGCTTAATATCTTGTAACAATCAAGAAAAAAATTCTGGTATAGTGCCAAATGAAGTAAAACAAGAAATCGGCATTCAGCATAATGAATGCTTAGATAAGATCTACGATGCATTAAAAAACATTCCACAAACAAGAAGCGGAGAACCTGCTATTTCTAAAACAGAAATAAACAATGTCATTAAACGTACAACAGTGGAATACGTAAAAAATGAATATGACTTGACCGAAGAATACATACCTTTGGTTGAAAAAAGCATAGACAACCAACTCTCGTTAAACGAGTCTTCATTTGAAGAATTGTTCAACCAACTAACAACAGAACAAAAAAAATTATATGGAGAATTAGATTTAATACTAACTGATGACGATTCTGATATGGAGTCTCTGCAAAAAAGAATTGCAGATGTCAAAGACAAAGCATATTCAGAATTACAAGGTGAAGATTTAGATGTAATGCTTTCCTCCATTTCTGTAGCCGAAAATACCCTCTATTATTGGCAAGAAAATTATACACAATGGATCAATAAAGATGAAAATCAGCCATCCGAAATGGCTGTAAAATTTCAATGGAAAGCTTTAGGCAAAGCCGATTTCAATGGCTGTATTGCAGCAGTAGTGAGTGGAGGCGTTAGTTATTTATTAGGTTGTGGACCCGTAGGTTGGAAAGCATGGGCTGCCGTATGTCTTTCTGGAGCAGCTGCCGGATCCGTAGAAAATGCAATCGATCAATTATGGTAACTGTAAAAAAACACACTTCGCACAATTGTAACCTTTTTAGTGTTTTTTATTTGTTCATATGCAGTAAATTACACAATAAATGGAGAGGCATTTGTTTTATCTTCTGTTATATTCGCACTTATAACAACTTCTGTTTTGATAATAGCAAATAAAATATTCAGAGAAAAGCATTAAAGCAATAACACACCGGCAAAGAATCTGTTTGAACTGATATATTATTCAAACAGATTCTTGCTTTTATGGCTTCATTTGCATAATCAGCATTTTTCGGTTAATTTTGAGAAAAAATTATACTACAATATGCCATATTTCTCGGTAATAACTCCGGTATATAACCGTGTAGATGAAGTTCGCGACCTGCTTGAAAGCCTGTCCAAACAAACTTCAAAGAATTTTGAAGTAATAATTGTAGAAGACGGTTCCACCATTCCTTGCAAAACAGTCGCCGATGATTATAGCGGGAAACTCGACTTGAAATATTTCCACAAATCTAACGAAGGGCGCAGTATAGCGCGCAACTATGGCATTGAGCATTCATGCGGAGAATATCTCGTTTTTTTCGACTCGGACTGTATAATTCCTCCACAATATTTTGAAACACTTGAAACCGAATTGAGAAATAATTATGCCGACTGCTTCGGCGGACCCGATGCTGCCCATTCGTCATTCAGCGACGTGCAGAAGGCCATAAATTTCTCCATGACCTCGTTCCTCACCACAGGTGGGATACGCGGAGGCAAAATCAAGCTTGACAAGTTTGTGCCACGCTCGTTTAACATGGGCTATTCACGCAAAGTGTGGGAAACAGTTGGCGGTTTCCGCGAAATGTTCTCCGAAGACATCGACATGAGCACACGCATACGCAATGCAGGGTTCAAGATACGGCTCTTCCGTGACGCATTTGTTTACCACAAGCGACGGGTTGATTTCAGCAAATTCTGTCGGCAAACCTATGTTTTCGGAATGTCGCGAATAACACTGAAATTACTCTACCCCGATTCACTGAAAATCGTGCATTGCCTGCCTGCTGCATTTGTCCTTGGTTCGTTGGCAATGATTTTGCTTGCCATATTTTGGACTCCGTGGGCAATCATCCCTCTTGTTGCATACTTTATTGCAATATTTTTTGCTGCAACCGTCTCCAATCGCAGCCTGAAAATAGGTTCACTTGCAATACCGGCAAGCATAATTCAACTTGGCGCATATGGTACCGGTTTTCTTAAAGCCTGGGTAGTAAAAATATTGCTACGCCGCGGACGTAACATCGACGAAGAAATAAAAATCAGGAAAGGCAAGTAAATGAAACAAGATACTTCACAAGCGGCCTATACCCGTGCCATTAAAAATATGGCAGCCGATGATCGTCCTCGCGAAAAAGCGTTGCAACATGGCTTTGGCGCACTATCTACTGCCGAACTGCTCGCAATACTCGTAGGAAGCGGCACTCGTGGAGAATCGGTCGTGGACCTGTGCCAACGCATTCTCAACACTTTCGACAACCGGCTGAACAGCATTGCCCGACTTTCGGTAAAAGATCTCACCAAGCAGTTCAGGGGGATAGGCACGGTGAGGGCCATAACCATACTTGCCGCACTCGAACTTGGCCGCCGATACCATTCCGAAAAGATGCCGCAGCGGCCACAAGTGCTATCGAGTCGCTCGGTTTACGACTACCTCAAAATGGATCTTATCCACTTGCCACACGAAGAATTCTGGATGCTCACTCTTGACAGGGCAAAACACATCACTGCAAAAATAAAAATAAGTTCGGGCGGCACGAGCATGACTGCTGTTGACCCTAAGATAATCCTGAAAACAGCTATCGACCATCTTGCCGAGGGTATAATCATCGCGCACAACCACCCATCGGGCAACAATTTCCCAAGCCCCAACGACGATAACATTACCATTCAACTGCAAAAAAGTTGCCATGTGATTGGTATAGAATTTGTCGATCATGTAATAATAAGCGAAACCGGATACTACAGCTATGTAGATGAAGGCAAAATATAAACCATTAATCAATATAATTTATGATAGCAAACAATATTACCGAGCTTATAGGCCGAACGCCTATGCTTGAATTGCACAATATCGCCAAAATTTACAATATCAAAGCACGCATAGTTGCCAAACTTGAGTATTTCAACCCGGCAGGCAGCATAAAAGACCGTGTGGCCAAGTCGATGATCGATGATGCTTTGGCCACAGGCAGGATGCATGAAGGTGGCACAATAATCGAGCCAACCAGCGGTAATACCGGCGTGGGAATTGCAATGAACGCCGCAGCCCGCGGTTTCAAGGCAATAATGACCATGCCGGAAACCATGAGTATGGAACGGCAAATGCTGCTGAAAGCCCTTGGTGCGCAAGTGGTGCTTACACCGGGCAGCGCAGGTATGCAAGGCGCTGTTGACAAAGCCGAAGAATTGCAGCGCAACACACCGAATTCAATTGTACTCCAACAATTTTCCAATCCGGCTAATCCGCAAGCACACATCGCCACCACATCCCAAGAAATTTGGGAAGACACCGATGGCAAAGCCGACATACTCGTTGCCGGTGTCGGCACCGGTGGTACAGTGAGCGGTATCGGGAAAGGGTTGAAACAACATAACCCTGATATTAAAATAATCGCCGCCGAACCGGCATCGTCTCCCATACTTAACGGAGGCAAACCAGGACCGCACAAAATCCAAGGCATCGGGGCAAACTTTATTCCCAACAATTATGATGCATCGATAGTTGACGAAGTGATAGATGTTCCTGACAATGAAGCTATCAAAACAAGCCGCCTACTTGGCACACGTGAAGGCTTGCTTGTGGGGATATCTTCAGGCGCAGCCGTATGGGCAGCCCTGCAAGTTGCATTACGCAAGGAGAATGAAGATAAGTGCATAGTTGCAATCTTACCCGATACCGGGGAACGCTATTTGTCAACCGAATTGTACGATTATGACAAACTGCCTCTGTAATCAATACGGAGGTTGCACGTCACCAGGGCCTGCCGAGAAGTCAAAATTTGATGGCAGGCCCATATCGTCACCACCCTGCTGAGGCAATGGCGGCATTTCATGGTTTTCTCCGCCAAGTCCGTTATTACCGCCCAATTTCGACTCATAGGTTCCAACTTCTATAACACTGTCGCTCCAGTTTTCAAAACGCGCATATTGAGCCCTGAACCGCATCTTCACATCGCCTACGGCACCGCTACGGTGCTTGGCAATGATGAACTCGGCAAGCCCGCGTATGTCATTGCCGCTTGCATCTTCACCCGACTTGGTGTAATACTCGGGTCGATGTATAAAACACACAATATCGGCATCCTGCTCTATGGCACCCGATTCACGCAGGTCGGAAAGTTGCGGACGCTTACCATCGGTACGATTCTCCACACTGCGGTTTAACTGGGACAATGCAATCACCGGTATTTCAAGTTCCTTAGCAAGTTGTTTCAACGACCTTGATATGGTACTTACTTCCTGCTCACGGCTGCCAAATTTCATTCCGCTTGCATTCATCAACTGCAAATAGTCAATTATTATCAACTTTATACCATGCTCTCGCACAAGCCGCCGAGCCTTGGTCCTTAATTCAAATACCGACAAATTTGCAGTATCATCGATATACATCGGTGCCGAATATAAATTCTTTATACGGCTCATCAATTTGTTCCATTCCGCCGGAGACAATTGGCCACTCTTTATCTTTTCTCCTTCAAGCTCACACACGTTGCTTATGAGACGGTTTACGAGCTGAATGTTCGACATTTCAAGTGAAAAAATGGCAATAGGTATGTTGAAATCCACAGCCATGTTTTTGGCCATCGACAGCACAAGCGCAGTCTTACCCATTGCCGGACGTGCGGCTATGATAATCAAATCGCTTGCCTGCCAACCCGATGTAACTTTATCCAAATCTACAAACCCCGTCTGCAATCCGCTTAATCCCGATTCCCTGTTTGCAGCATCTTCTATCTTTTTGATGGCATCGTTTATCACAGGGTCGATTTGCGTCACATCCTTTTTAACATTATGCTGCGATATTTCAAACAACCGGCCCTCAGCTTCCTGCATCAGATCGTCAACATCATTGGTAGGGTCGAAAGCCTTGGTCTGTACCGATGAACAAAATGCTATGAGTTCACGTGCCAAATATTTTTGCGCAACAATACGTGCATGGTATTCCACATTGGCAGCCGATGATACCCGTCCTGTAAGTTCCGATACCCTTAACGCACCACCGGCCTCGTCCAGTGTGCCATTGAGCCTTAACTGCTCGGTAACCGTAAGCATATCTATAGGACGCTGCATTGCCCCAAGCTGCTGGATTGCTTCATATATTCGCTGATTGGCCGGTTCATAAAAACTCTCAGGCTTCAACAAGTCGCACACTACCGTATAAGCATCCTTCTCAAGCATCAGTGCTCCAAGCACCGCCTCCTCAAGATCGGTATCCATGGGTGGCATTATGCCGAAATCGGCGACAAGTTGCTGCGACGGTTGCTTGCGATTGCTGTTATTGTAAGGCTTGCCGTCACTTTTATATGAGTATCCATTATTGCTATCCATAATCTATGTTTGCTTTTGGGAATGCAAACTTAATAAATTCATTCTATCCGCACAAAACAAGTTTTCAACATCTCATTTATAAACACGTAAATAAAAAATAATCCCCGACATCACTGCCCGGGATCGCTTTACCAATTAACCTTTAATACCATTAACATAAACCTAAAACATGAAACTCATGCCTCACGGCATTAAAATCACTTACCTAAAAACTTTTTACTATGAAAACGATGCAAAGGTATATATTTATATGTTATAAAACATACTTTTGCGACAAATATTTTATACAGTTTTGCTTATTTAACACTATTGTGCAACAACATTACACAATAAAAAACAGTGCGACAACACATATATATGAGTTATCTCACTGTTCTTCAGCATATTAATTAACTAACCGATTCCTATAATAGAATGTTGAACCCAAATTGTCAATATGCCACACACATATCCAACAAGAGCTAACAATGATATACGCTTCAGATACCACCAAAACGAAATCTTTTCAAGCCCCATAGCAACAACACCGGCCGCAGAACCGATAATCAACATACTGCCACCTACTCCGGCGCAGAATGTAAGCAAGTGCCAAAACAGGCCATCAACAATAAAATAATTGGCATACGTGGGATCGGCCGAAGCGGCAACCTGTGCTGCATCAAGTATAGGATACATATCCATGCAAGCCGCTACAAGCGGCACATTATCAATTACCGACGACAAGGCACCGATAATTGTATTTATGATAAACGGCTCATGAATAGTGCGATCAAGGAAATGGGCAATCTCGCTCAATATTCCGGCTGCCTGCAATGCACCTACTGCCATCAAAATGCCAAGGAAAAACAAAATTGTGGGCATATCAATATTTCGTACGGCTTGTGACACACGCCCGCCAAAAGACTTATCGAAATTATATTTCTTTGCCAACAACTCGGTAAGCAACCACATCACACTTAATGAAATCATCATACCGATAAACGGCGGCATACCTGTCAACGTTTTGAACACAGGCACAAAAATCAACGAAGCCACACCCGTTATCATGACAAGGCGGCTCAATTGCGGACTTAATCCGCCTTCAGCACTCGTGGCCACAGTCGCATTATCAGGAGTTACAGCCGTCAAAGTCTTGTTTTTTATCATCAACGATGCCATATATGCCGGAACCAACGTTGACACCAAACAAGGCACAAACAAGTTGACGATAAGGTCAAGCGAAGTAACATTTTCATTCATCCACAACATGATGGTAGTCACATCTCCAATCGGAGACCATGCACCGCCACTGTTGGCGGCTATAACAATCACACCGGCAAACAACCAGCGATCTTCGGCATTGGCAAGCAGACGGCGCATAAGCATAATCATGACAATGGTAGTGGTCATATTATCAAGTACGGCCGACATGAAGAATGTGATTATCGACAATACAAACAAGAGCCGACGCTCATTGTGCAAATGTATCACCTTAGTTATAAAACTGAAACCGTTATACTTGTCAATCAATTCCACGATTATCATCGCACCAATCAAGAACACAAGTATCTCGCAAGTATCTCCAAGATGTTCAACAAGAACGGTATCAACGTTGTCAACCATACCCGTGAAGGCAAACATAGTCCACAAAACGCCACCCATCAACAAGGCGAACGTTGCCTTGTTGACATCAAGCAAATGCTCAATGGCAATCAATAAGTAGCCTACAACAAAGACTACTATCATCATTTCTATCATAAATTAAATGTATTAAAAGTTAATTTGGTCAGGTTTATCTTAAACGGTCGTAACTGCTTAAAGTCTTTTGATCTTTTGAAATTCCGCGTATAGCCATTACAAAAGCTATAATCGCCAATACAGGCATACAATTTGAAAAATAATAGCGCAAGTCGCTCCATCCGTTTACCAGTACCAACAGCGATGCAACCAACGCCACCGTAAGAATGATGCAAGCATAGCAAAGCGTTTTCTGTAACTTCAGTTTTTTAAACTTGAATATTGCAATCAACGACAATACTGCCACAAGCATCGCAAGCGCAAACAGTGGCCAAGAAACCACTTCGGGCTCAAGCATTACAGCGGCAACACCATCGGCAGGCAATAAGCTCTCCACGCCGAGCAATGACAATTCGTAACTAATCTCATTAAATGTAAAACCTGCAACCGGCAAAAAAGCATAAAATGCCATCAATATTGCAGCCAAAAGCAGAAACACGCTCTGCCATCTTTGTATGACCATAAAAATAAATTTTTAATAATTAGTTTGTATGCAAATGTACAATTTTTTGGCGGCAAATCCACAATTTTACGCACATCATTAGTGTCTCTTAGTAATAATATTGTTTATCCGATTTTTATTTGTATTTTTGCAATGACAAAGGGGTGCCGATGGCGGCTGAGATTATACCCTATGAACCTGAACCGGGTAATTCCGGCGTAGGAATTGTTTTCCATAAAACCGCTATACTATTTTTTCCCCCTGCGTCCATAACATTAATGATAAACAAAAAAAATGGACACGTATTACAAAGTTTTATCCATCGCAGGGTCGGATTGCAGCGGCGGCGCAGGCATCCAGGCCGATATCAAGACGTGTTCGGCTATCGGGGTTTACGCCATGTCGGTGATAACGGCAATAACAGCACAAAACACGATGGGAGTCTCAGGTATAATGAACGTATCACCTGAAATCGTCGGGAAACAAATAGATGCGATATTCAACGACGACCTTCACCCCGATGCGGTAAAAATAGGGATGCTGTCAAGCCGTGAAATAATCGAAATCGTCGCCGAACGTTTAGCCGAATACAGGCCGCGGCACATTGTCCTCGACCCGGTAATGGTATCGACATCGGGTTGCAAGCTAATAGACGACAGCGCAATCGACGCACTCATATCCAGACTCATACCCTTATCCACCCTCATCACTCCCAACCGTCCTGAGGCAGAACTGTTGGCAGGGCTCAAAATCAACACTAAAGACGACATCGCAACAGTCGCTCTGAATATAATGTCGCTCAACGTCGATGCCGTGTTGATAAAAGGCGGGCATTTCGACGGCTATGACGCAACCGACTACCTTTTCACCGACGGCTCGCCATCGCCTGTGGAATTCGAGTCGATGTATTTCAAAACCCGCAATACCCACGGCACAGGCTGCACCCTTTCATCGGCCATAGCTTCATATTTGGCACTTGGCAACGACAGGGTGTCGGCAATCATAAAAGCCAAGAAATATATATCACAAGCTATCATGGAAGGCGGCAGGATGGCAATAGGCCGTGGGCATGGTGCCGTCAACCATTTTTACAACCCATCTCCACTAAAAACGCATACATTATGACCATCTACATCAACAACAAGGAATACACTATTGAAGACAACGCTTCAATCAGCCAAGCATTAAAACAAGTCGAGGGCAGCATACCGTCGTCGGGAATTGCCATCGCCTTGAACAACGACGTAATTCCTGCATCGCAATGGAACTCCAAGGAATTATCCCACGGCGACAGGCTGACGATAATCACAGCTTTTTATGGCGGATAAAATGAAATTAATAGCCATCACACCAGAACTTCCAATCGATAATGAAACAAGGTTTATAGCCGACATTCTTGATGCCGGTTTTGATTATGTGCATCTGCGCAAACCAGATTATTCATTATCCCAATTAAAGGAATATATATCCTCAATCCCTACACAATATCATTCCAAACTAAAGTTGCACAGCCATTTCAGCCTTGCAAATGAATTTAATGTAGCAGGGCTGCACCTTAATCAACGCTTCTGCAATATCCCAAAAGGACTGCCCGACAATCTCACGATTAGCAGGTCGTGCCATGCGGCCACCGAATTAAACGGGTTGGACAACTACGAATATGTATTCCTAAGCCCCATATACAATAGTATTTCAAAACGTGGGTATGCAAGTCGATTCTCACAAGGTGATTTAACAGAGATTTTCAAACAGCCTGCCACCCACGGCAAAATCGTTGCTCTCGGTGGAATTATGCCATTCCATTTGGTGCAACTTTCCCGCCTTGGTTTTGCCGGTGCCGCTTTCCTCGGCTATTTATTTAACAATAGCGACGAAACTGTCTTAATATCAAAACTGTCAAACATAAAAAACATCATACAATGCTACAATTTATAACCAATTCGGCCATTCCATCGGTAGTAATCGACCAAGCCGTCGCCGCAATGGAGGGCGGTTGCAAATGGATACAACTTCGCATGAAGAATTCGCCGCGCGAAGCAGTGGTTTCCACCGCTCGCGAGTTAAAGCCTCTATGCGCTAAGTATGAATGCATACTCATAATTGATGATCTTGTTGACGTAGCCAAAGAATTGCAACTCGACGGAGTTCACCTCGGCAAAAACGATATGCCACCGGCTCAAGCACGGCTTATTTTAGGCATGAGTGCAATAATAGGAGGCACAGCCAACACATTCGACGACATTCATAAACTTTCAAAACAAGATATTGACTATATAGGCCTCGGTCCATTCCGTTTTACCACGACAAAGGAAAACCTAAGCCCTATCGTCGGTCTTGACGGGTATGCCTCGATCATATCGCAATGCCGTGCCAATAAAATATATATACCCACAGTGGCAATCGGAGGAATTACATTTGACGATATTCCCGAAATTATGCGTACCGGCGTTAATGGCGTAGCTGTTTCAGGTTCGATAATAAATGCCACAAATCCCACTGCCGAAACACGACGTATGATCGACTTGTTGCAAAATATAATTGATAAACGACTGAACAAATAAACAGACATATACACATCATGGACAAATTAAAAATTGGCGACCGTGAATTTACTTCACGCCTTTTTGTAGGAACAGGGAAATTCTCGTCAAATGAACTTATGGAGCAAGCCATTGTTGCTTCATGTTCAGAAATGATTACCGTCGCAATGAAACGCATCAATATGGACAATGATGCCGACGACGAAATGCTCAAGCATATCAACCGCGATGCCGTGCAATTCCTGCCCAACACTTCGGGCGTAAGAAATGCCGAAGAAGCGGTTTTTGCTGCAAAACTGTCGCGAGAATGTTTCGGAACAAATTTCATAAAACTTGAAATACACCCAAATCCTAAATACCTGCTTCCCGACCCTATCGAAACATTGAAAGCAACCGAAGAATTGGCAAAACTGGGCTTTATAGTGCTGCCCTATATCCAAGCCGACCCGGTATTGTGCAAACGTCTTGAAGATGTAGGTACAGCTGCAGTGATGCCACTTGGTGCTCCCATAGGCACAAACAAAGGACTTAAAACAAAAGATCTTATAGAAATAATCATTGCCGAGAGCCGCGTGCCTGTTGTAGTCGATGCAGGACTTGGCGCACCGTCGCACGCCGCTGAAGCAATGGAAATGGGTGCCGACGCAGTACTCGTAAATACGGCAATTGCCATGTCGAGAAATCCGGTGGAAATGGCGCGAGCATTTAAACTTGCAGTCGAAGCAGGCCGCACCGCCTACCTTGCCGGACTTGGAACTCAATCCAACTACGCAAATGCCAGCAGCCCGTTAACAGCATTTTTGGACTAAGAAACATTGATACTTATGGAAATTAATTATATGAAAGTGGATTCCTACCCGGGATCAGAAAAAATATATATCGACGGACAATTGTTTCCCATAAAAGTGGGTATGAGGCGTATCAACCTCACCCCGACCGTGACCATCGACAACAAAGGGGAAAAAGTGTTCACACCGAATGCTCCTGTATATGTATATGATACAAGCGGCGTATATACCGACCCTAATATAAAAATCGATATCAATAAAGGTATAAATCGCATTAGGGAACCTTGGATTGTGGAACGCGGTGACACCGTCGCACTTGAAGGAATAACTTCGGAATACGGCAATCGCCGACTCAACGACCGCTCACTTGACGGAATACGTTTCCCGGTAAGGCATCGCCCACTTAAAGCCCGTGACGGCAAGCATATCACCCAAATGGCTTATGCAAAAGCCGGTATTATCACTGCCGAAATGGAATATGCCGCCATTCGAGAGAACATGAACAATCAGGTCCTTGGCATTCAATCACATATCACTCCCGAATTTGTGAGGCAAGAAATTGCAGCGGGCCGTGCCATTATCCCGGCCAATGTCAATCATCCAGAAGCAGAACCTATGGTCATTGGCCGCAATTTTCTTGTAAAACTTAATACCAACATAGGCAACTCAGCATTGTCATCTTCGATCGAAGAAGAGGTGAACAAGGCTGTGTGGAGCTGCTACTGGGGTGGCGACACCCTTATGGACCTTTCTACAGGCGACAACATTCACGAAACTCGAGAGTGGATTATTCGCAATTGCCCGGTACCCATGGGTACTGTGCCCATATATCAGGCTCTCGAAAAAGTAAACGGACGTGTAAAGGACCTCACTTGGGAAATATATCGCGACACGCTAATCGAACAATGTGAACAAGGCGTTGATTATTTCACTATTCATGCAGGCGTACTGCGCGCCCATGCCGACCTCATATCATCGCGCTTAACGGGAGTTGTGTCACGTGGTGGCAGCATCATGTCACAATGGTGTGTGATACATAACCGTGAAAGTTTCCTTTATGAGCATTTTGCCGATATTTGTGACATTCTCAACCAATACGACGTGGCAATATCGCTTGGAGACGGAATGCGCCCCGGTTGTATTCATGATGCCAATGATCGTGCCCAATTTATGGAACTTGACGTATTGGGAGAATTGACAAAGATTGCATGGGAGAAAGATGTGCAAGTTATCATCGAAGGCCCCGGACATATCCCGATGCAAAAAATCCGAGAAAATATGGATCGCCAACTTGCATCATGCCATGAAGCTCCATTTTACACACTCGGCCCGTTGACTACCGACATCGCACCGGGCTACGACCACATAACGTCGGCCATCGGCGCTGCTCAAATCGGTTGGTACGGTACTGCAATGATTTGCTATGTAACTCCTAAAGAACACCTCAGCCTACCCGACCTTGAAGATGTACGCAATGGCGTTATCGCTTACAAAATTGCAGCCCATGCCGCCGACCTTGCCAAAGGCTTCCCTGGTGCACAATTGCGTGATGATGCAATGAGCAAAGCTCGATATGAGTTCCGCTGGAAAGACCAGTTTAATCTTTCGCTCGACCCCGCCCGTGCACGTCAATATTATGTGGAAACACACAACGACAGTGATAAATTCTGCACCATGTGCGGGCCAAACTTCTGCGCAATGCGTATATCGCAATCAGTTTCAAATGAAATTTGTAAAGAACAAAAATAACCACAACTATTAAAACACCATAATGTTTTCTGACGAACTAAATAAAATAAGTTGGAACGAAACTACCGATAAGATTTTAAGCAAAAATCATGTCGATGTTGAAGAAGCCTTGCACAAAGACCTGCTCAACGTTGACGATTTCATGGCACTCATCTCACCGGCAGCTGTGCCATATCTCGAACCAATGGCACGTCTGTCGCAATACTATACACAAGAACGTTTCGGGAAAATTATAAGTATGTACATTCCATTGTATCTTAGTAATGCCTGTACCAATTTTTGTGTATATTGCGGATTTCAATATGGAAACAAGTTCAAAAGAACCACACTGACCGAAGAAGAAATAAAAGCCGAATGTGAGGCAATTCGTCGTCTCGGACCATTTGAAAACCTGCTCATAGTTACCGGAGAATTTCCATCGGTAGCAGGTGTGGATTACCTTGAACGGGCTTTGCAAATAGCACGCCCGTATTTCAATAACCTCACCATTGAAGTTATGCCACTGAAGCAAAAAGATTATGAGCGGCTCACACATTCAGGCCTTAACGGTTGTGTATGTTTCCAAGAGACTTATCACCGTGAACGCTATAACATATACCATCCTCACGGCATGAAATCCAACTTTGAATGGCGTCTCAATGGATATGACAGAATGGGAGCTGCAAAGCTGCACAAGATAGGCATGGGGGTACTTATAGGATTGGAAGACTGGCGTACCGACATTACCATGATGGCTTATCACTTGCGTTATCTTCAAAAAATTTATTGGGAAACAAGATACTCGGTCAACTTCCCGCGTATGCGCCCTGCCGAAGGCCACTTCCAACCTAATGTGGTGATGACCGACAAAGAACTTGCTCAAGTAACATTTGCCTTCCGCATCTTTGACCATGACGTTGACATCTCATATTCCACACGTGAAAGCCCTGCTTTCCGTGAAAACATGATGAAACTTGGCGTGACATCTATGAGCGCAGGCAGCCGCACCGAACCGGGAGGATACGTTAAAGCCCATCAGGCACTTGAACAATTCGCCGTCAGTGACGAACGTTCACCCAAAGATGTAAGTGACGATATTCACCAACTCGGGTATGAAGTTGTATGGAAAGATTGGGATAAAATCTTCGATTAGTCCATAGGCTTATAGCACAGCTACTTATGAGGGTATGATTTGCATACCCTCATTTTTTATTCAAAAAAGTTGCTTGAAAATTTGGCAATATGCGGTATTAGTCGTACCTTTGCAACGCAAAACAAAAAAACAAGGGCGTTTAGCTCAGCTGGTTCAGAGCATCTGCCTTACAAGCAGAGGGTCGGCGGTTCGAATCCGTCAACGCCCACAACTGAAGAATGAAAAGTTTCACATGAAATTTTCCATTCTTTGTTTTTATTCATAAATCGCCATAACACGGAATTTCTTTCAAAAATGTGTAATTGCCGGTCTTATAATCAATGTGGCAACAATAATGCTCCATACCATTTGAAACCATAAGATATGAAGCTTTAAATACCATATTATAACGCACTATTTGGTCAAATACATTTTGGGTTATGGCTATTGTAGGAGCTTTATATTCAACAATCACGAAAGGCCGACCGGTGCGGTCGGAAATAAGCGTATCACACCGCCGACTTATTCCATTTTGCACCAAGGCAACTTCATTTGCCATAAGTCCGGCAGGAAAACCACGATCCTCAATGAGAAAAGCCACAAAATTTTGCCTGACCCACTCTTCGGGCGTAAGAGCTACAAACTTACGTCGCAAACGATCAAGAATACAAAGTTTCCCATCTACGCCTTTTTTTATGTTAAGTTGCTTTTGGGGCAAATTAAGTGCCATATTTCAAATATTTCTGTGTAAATTTACACAAAAATAGCAATATCCCGACAATTATATGGCAGCAAAAAAAGAAACACAGACATATTTGCAAATAGCCAACAATATAAAGCGCAGAGTGTTTGCTCCCATTTATATACTTATGGGAGAAGAAACTTTCTATATCGACCGGTTGCAGAAAATGATAGAAGAAAATGCCTTGACCGAAGATGAACGCGACTTCAACTTGACGGTATTTTACGGAACCGACTGCGATATGCACGATGTAGTGAATACGTGCCGACGCTATCCGGCGATGTCACAATATCAAGTTGTGGTACTGAAAGAAGCACAAAATGCATCAAACCTTGATATGCTGAAACATTACGCCCAAAAGCCTCTTGCATCAACAATTCTTATAGTGTGCAATAAAGGAGGTACAATAAAAGCACCCGAATTAATGTCGGCATTACAAGCAGCCAAAGTCGGTGTAATATTTGAATCAAAGAAATTACAAGAAGCCGATGTTGCATCGGTAATAAAAAACTACGTACAAGAGCGAGGCTGTAGTATCGATGAAAAATCGGTATCAATGATGAAAGACTTTGTAGGAACCGATGTGTCGCGTCTCGTTGGTGAACTCGACAAATTATTGCTGCTCATTGGTGAAGGTGGTAGCATCGTACCGGAAAGTATTGAACGCAATATAGGCATCAGTAAAGATTTTAATAACTTTGAGCTTGAAAATGCAGTACGCACCCGCAATGCAGCCAAGGCTTACCGCATTGTTGACTATTTTGAACGCAATGCCAAACACAACCCTACGGTATTAACGGTAAGTGTACTATTCTCATTTTTCTCAAATCTATTACTTGCCAACACCGCCCGCGACAAATCGGAAAACGGAATAATGGCACAACTTGAAACGAAGTCGCCTTATCGCGCCCGTATATTCATCGATGCCATGCGCTGCTACAACACTGCCGCTTGTGTGAGAATTATAGGTTACTTGCGTGACTTTGACACAAAAAGCAAGGGCATTAATTCCCGCCAAAACGAATATGAGTTGTTACGGGAACTAATGTACAAAATTTTTTATATGTAAGTGATTACTTTATGCGGAACATATAACCAAGGGCAACCGAAATCGACATACTGTTTGATTTGCCAAAGTGGTCGGTCTTACTGCTGCCAAAAAGATTTCCTATTCCGAAATAATAACGGCCTTCGAGCGTAATTGAGTGCTTATTTTTCAGTATCAATTCCATACCCACCCCCGCCGAAATACCATAGTCAAACTTGGAATTAACCGGCATATCAAGTTGTTCGGTTTCACGAAATTCCTCATTGAAAACAGGTGGATTGGCAAGATCAAAGTTGCCCGAATAGCTGTCACCTATAAGCCAACAAATTTCAGGTCCCGCATTAAAGAATCCACGAAACCTATGGCTGCCAAAGTAGATATGCGTAAGAAACGGCAGGTGCAAATAGGTGAGACGACGCTGGTAAGCATATTCCGGATCTTTCTCAAACTTCTCCTTCCAACCGCGTTGCATCATATTCAACTCCACGATAAATCCAAAATTACGTTCTTCTATATACCGGAAAGTCACACCCATCATCATGCCCATTATCATAGATTGAGGTACCGATGGGGAGAGAGAAATCATAGAAAATGTGGTACCACCTTTTGCTCCTATCGCTATATTCGACTCATAATGCGTTTGAGCCACAGCATTTGATGCCGAGCCTAATATAAGCAACAAAACTGTTATTACAAGAATGAAATTCCTCATTTGACAATGGTTTCAATGGTATTAAATACCGTGAAATGTATAAAATATACCGACTTGTTGACAAATCCGCTCCAATTGCTTGTCCGGTCAAAGTCAAACGAATTCTGTAACCCGGTGTAATTAAAATTATTATTATAGTCTTTCCCTTGCATGAATAAGCTCAGGAAATAACACCCTGTGTCATAGCCAAGAAGTCCGAACTTAGGTGCGGCATATATCATATATTCTCCATACCAACTGTGATATTTTTCATCAAAATTATGAATACCTCTGTCGTCATGCCGTGTGAAGAAACGCGAATAGAAATATGTGTCAACTTGATTGAAATCAGCCCCAAATTCGGCTGTGTAAGTTGTCCACTCTGGATGACCAAGCATACACAAATTAACATCATAACGGTCGAGCTTGACACTTTTTATGGCATCAAGCGACTTAATGAGTATGTTACGTCCGCTCGAAGTGGGAACAATTACATATCTGCGTCCCGGCTTTAATTCTTTACTCAAAGTATCGGCTTGCAACGATGTTGTTATATCGATAGTGGAATATGGGATATTTTTCACATCAAGGTGAGCCTTCAATTCGCCAATCATTTCTTTCTCTTCCTCGGCAGGCATATCAAGGAATACAACTTCATATCCGTGGAATGCTTCATCGAAGAAATCAAACAACTTGGCCTGCATATAACTTTGCGGAGTGTTCACTTGGAACAGCGTGGAATAATCGTTATACGAATCGTGTTTCAAGGAGAATGAATTTACAACGGCTATTTTGTTTTCGGTTCCATAACGAGCAATTTTCTCTATTTGCTCGCTGTTATCGGGTGTAAAAATTATATCCATGCCTGCCATCGAAGGCAACTTCAGAATCGAGTCGACACGTGCCGAAGCATCTTGAGTATCAAAAGCATATATATTGATGTTTTTACCGTTATTCTTTACGCGAACGGTATCCACTGCCATCAAAAAGCCCTTGTAAAATTCCGTATATAGACGAGCCTGTTTCGGTGGATTAGCCTTGTCGAGCATGAATGGTAACATCAATGCTACATTAATATTATTATCGTCTTTAAACACGTGTATCGAGTCATACATCTCTTGGATAATAGGCGACTCATCATCGGTTAGCGCATTGCTCATCGATGGATCAACAAGCACTGTCTCTATTTTCTTGATAGGAATATATAAAATCTTGCCACGTTTAAGTTTTTTCATATCAGGGTTGGCTGCCTTTAAATCGTCAACGCTCACATTAAAACGGCGGGCAAGCGAGTAATATGTATCACCACGCTTAATTTCATAAGTATGAAATTCGGTTGTTTCCTTTTCTGTTTCAACAACAGAATAATAATTTGGTCTTATGCGTATTACTTCTCCACTTTTAAAATTTTGCGGCGATATACCTGGATTAAGCTCCATCAACTTTTCAACCGACGTATTATAACGCCTGGCTGTGCCAAACATAGTGTCACCCTGTCGAATGGTAACATAAATTATTGCCGTGTCCTGCGGAGTTACAGCGGTCCTAATGGTATCTTGCCCTATCGCTTGAGACGATTGCGGTATTTGCAATGTTTCACCTTCTTTTATTCCACCATTGGCCTCGGGATTGAATTTTACAATATCATCTGTTGAGACACCGTAATTTTTAGCAATGCCATATAATGTTTCCCCTTTTTTGACAGTGTGTAAAAATGTAGTGCTGCCCTGCTGTACCATTGCATTCTTGCATTTTCGGCCTATCGAAAAGTCTGTAACCGGGAAAAACAGGAATTGTCCTGATTTAAGGCCTTCGGCCGCTCCAGGATTATATTTAGTAATATCGCTTTCGGTTATACCGAGTTTATGTGCTATGCTGTATAATGTTTCTTTTTTTTCGACCTCATGATAATAAAATTGTGTGCCTCCTATGGTCCTAACAGGCAAAGGCAACTGTGCTTGCGACAAGAACGCCGCTGCGCACGCGATGACTATTGTCAACAATAATTTTGCTTGCATGATTACTCAGTTGTATTTTTAATACTTATTCAAGGGCTTGGCGCAAATCTTCTATAATATCATCTATATTTTCTATGCCCACCGACAAACGTATCAAATCAGGGGCTACACCGGCCTCTATGAGTTGTTCATCGGAAAGCTGACGATGGGTGTGGCTTGCCGGGTGCAGCACACACGAACGGGCATCGGCCACATGAGTCACTATACAAATAAATTTCAGCCTGTCCATAAACCTGATAGCATCTTCACGAGAGCCTTTAATACCAAACGTAAGCACTCCACAAGTGCCATTGGGCAAATATTTACGAGCCAAGCCATGATAGCGGTCATCTTCAAGATCTCCATAATGTACCCAATTGATGCGTGGATGAGAAGACAGGAATTTTGCAACTTTCAATGCATTTTCACAATGGCGAGGAACACGCAAGTGCAATGTTTCAAGCCCTATATTTATCAAAAAAGCATTTTGTGGCGATTGTGCAGCGCCCAAATCTCGCATCAATTGTGCAACCGCTTTTTCTATATAGGCAAGTTTGCCGAATTTCTTAGTATAAGAAAGTCCGTGATACGACTCATCGGGTGCGGTGAGGCAAGCAAAACGGTCGGGATATTTTTCCCAATCGAAGTTTCCGCTGTCGATTATCGCACCACCAACTGTCATGGCGTGTCCATCCATATATTTTGTAGTCGAGTGCGTAACAATATCGGCCCCCCATTCAAACGGCCGGCAATTAATGGGTGTGGCAAACGTATTGTCCACAATAAGAGGCACACCGTGCTTGTGGGCTATATGTGCAAATTTTTCTATGTCGAGAATGTTCATGCCCGGATTGGCAATAGTTTCACCAAACAAGGCTTTCGTATTTGGCTTGAATGCAGCATCTATCACCGATTCATCGGCATCAGCATCAACAAAAGTAACGTCAATGCCCATTTTCCGCATTGTTACATTAAACAGATTGTAAGTACCTCCATAAATCGTTGACGAACACACAAGATGATCTCCCGCTTGACAAATGTTGAACACAGCATAAAAATTAGCAGCCTGCCCCGATGATGTCAACGTACCTGCGGCACCGCCTTCAAGTGCAGTGATTTTCGCTGCCACGGCATCACATGTGGGATTTTGTAATCTCGTATAAAAGTAGCCAGTTTCCTCAAGATCGAAAAGACGAGCCATTTCTTCGCTTGAGTCATATTTGAATGTAGTACTTTGATAGATTGGCAAAATACGCGGTTGCCCATTGGTAGGCTTCCACCCTGCTTGCACACACAGAGTCTCCCTGTTAAGATTATTATTCATGTCGTGAATGTTCTCGTATTTTTATCGGTATGGAGCAGGTGACTCTATTATATCCACCTTACCCCGCATTTTCTTGCAAAGTTAATGAATATCGCACAAATAACAGTAATTTGTAATAAATTAATTGGAGATACAGATCGAAGAGAAACTCAAAATCACTTGACAAAATCTCAAACATCGCAAAATTAAATCAAGCTCAAAACAGTCCATGATTAATAAATACTGAAATTTATCCGTAATTACTTGGCTGTATTGGCTATTTTTTGCAACTTTGCACATTGATTTAAACATACATTTGTATTTACAATACCTATTTTTATGGAAATAACCGCAGGGAAGTTGGCTGAATTGGTTGGCGGAACCGTTGATGGAGATGCCAATGCCTTAGTAAACAATTTTGCCAAAATAGAAGAAGCAAAGAAAGGGTGTATGACGTTTTTAGCAAATCCGTTATATACCCATTTTATATATACCACCGAAGCCTCGGTGGTACTGGTAAGAAAAGACTTTGAACCGGAACACCCGGTAACAGCCACCATGGTTCGCGTGGAAGACCCATATGCAACACTCGCCATGCTGCTTAATTATGTCGCCGACCAACAGGCACGAAAAAAAGGTATTGAGCAGCCGAGTTTTGTGTCCGAAGGAGTATCACTTCCCGATGATGTATATATAGGAGCCTTTGCCTACATCGGCAAAAATGTAAAAATAGGCAAAAACGTATGCATTTATCCGCAATGCTACATAGGTGACAATGTTACCATAGGCGACAACAGTATTATATATCCGGGAGTAAAAATCTATCATAATTGTGTCATAGGCAATAATTGTATCTTGCACGCCGGTGTGGTGATCGGCGGTGACGGATTCGGCTTTGCGCCCGAACATGGCGAATACATGAAAATAGCCCAAATAGGCAATGTCGTGATATGCGATGATGTAGAAATCGGAGCAAACACCACAATCGACCGAGCCACAATGGGTAGCACAATCATTCATAAAGGGGTCAAGCTCGACAATCTGATACAAGTGGCTCATAATGTGGAAATAGGTGAACACACCGTAATGGCAGCTCAAGTAGGAATTGCGGGGTCGGCCAAGATAGGCGCACACAATATGGTCGGAGGCCAAGTGGGATTTGCCGGTCACATAAAAGTAGGTGACAATAATAAATTCGGAGCACAGTCGGGAGTACCTAACAGCATCGGAGACAACAACTCGGTAATAGGCAGTCCGGTAGTGAATGCAATGGACTTTGCACGTCAAACGGTTTACATGAAACGCCTCGGAGAGTTGTTTAAAGATGTCGCCTCCATTAAAAAAATGCTTGCCGACAACAAGAAAGAAGAATAAAACCATTTAAAATCACATAGCACAAAATAAGGAAGATATATTATGAAACAACTTACATTAAAGGATTCGTTCACCGTCAGTGGCAAAGGTCTCCATACAGGAATGTCGATACAAGCCACTTTCAAGCCGGCGCCTGTCAACCATGGGTATAAGTTCCAACGCATCGACCTCGATGGTGCACCTGTGATTGACGCTCTTGCCGAAAACGTCATTGAAACCACCCGCGGCACTGTAATAGGCAAAGGCGAAGCTCGCGTAAGCACTGTGGAACACGCTCTTGCTGCCTTGTATGCAGCAGGTGTCGACAACTGCCTCGTTGAAGTAAATGCACCCGAGTTGCCAATTCTTGACGGCAGTGCTATAGAATATGCCAATAAAATAAATGAAGTAGGCATCGAAGAACAAAATGAAGACAAGAATTTCTATATCGTAAAACAGAAACTCGAAGTTGTTGACGAAGAAACCGGAGCATCAATCGTGGTACTACCATTTGATAGTTTCCGCATTGATACAATGATTGAGTTCAAGTCTCCGATAATCCCCAATCAATTTGCTTCGCTTAACAGCCTGTCACGCTTCAAGGATGAAATTGCAGCAAGCCGCACATTTGTGTTTGTTCGCGAAATCGAGCCACTTGTGAAAGCCAACTTAATAAAAGGCGGAGACCTTGACAACGCATTGGTGGTATATGATCAACCAATGGAACAAGACTACCTCGACAAACTTGCCGACCTTATGGGGGTGCCGCACAAACACGTGAGCGAACTCGGATACATAAGCAACATACCTCTTGCTTATGAAAACGAACCGGCCCGCCACAAACTGATGGACGTGCTTGGCGACCTTGCACTTATAGGCCGTCCGCTCAAGGGATACGTGATTGCCACCAAACCGGGTCACTCCATTAATACGACTTTTGCCAAGAGAGTGCGCCGTGAAATCAAGCACCAGGAATTGCAAGCACCTGTGTACAATCCTAATGTAGCGCCGGTAATGGACGTAAACCGCATACGCCAGTTACTGCCGCACCGTTACCCGTTCTTGCTTGTCGATAAGATTATAGAAATAGGCACTAATTACATAGTGGGCGTAAAAAATGTATCAGGCAACGAACCATTCTTCCAAGGCCACTTCCCGCAAGAACCCGTCATGCCCGGCGTATTACAAGTCGAAGCAATGGCGCAAGTAGGCGGCCTATTGGTATTGAATATGGTGGAAGACCCTGAAAAATATTCCACATATTTCTTGAAAATCGACAATGTGAAATTCCGCCAAAAGGTGGTTCCGGGTGATACACTCATATTCCACTTGTCATTGCTTACCGAAATTCGTCGCGGATGTGCTGTAATGAAAGGATATGCTTTCGTTGGTGAAAAAATCGTCAGCGAGGCTGAATTCATGGCGCAAATCATAAAGAACAAATAATAAAACTTATTTACGAAGTAGAATAAATATGAAACAACCATTAGCCTACGTTCATCCGGCAGCCAAGATCGCCAGCAGCGTGGTTATCGACCCATTTGTCACTATCGATCAAAATGTGGAGATAGGTGAAGGCACACGCATTGGCAGCAATGTGACCATTCTTGAAGGCGCACGTATTGGCAAGAATTGCACTATTTGTTCAGGTGCAGTCATATCGGGTATTCCTCAAGACTTGAAATTCCGTGGAGAGGAAACATTGGCAATAATAGGCGACAACACCACAATCAGGGAATGCGCCACCGTTAACCGCGGCACTGCATCAAAAGGGAAAACCGTCGTTGGCAACAATTGTCTAATCATGGCATATTGCCACGTAGCCCACGATTGCGTAATCGGCGACAACGTAATAATGTCGAACGCAGTTCAAGTGGCCGGCGAAGTTGTCATCGACAATTACGCCGTGATAGGTGGAGGTGCGTTGATACACCAGTTCTCGCACATCGGCCAACACGTGATGCTGCAAGGCGGCGCTCTTGTCAATAAAGATATACCGCCATATGTCAAGGCCGGACGTAACCCCATTTCATATGCCGGCATCAACTCGATAGGTTTACGCCGACGCGGTTTCACCAACGAGCAAATCCGCGACATACAAGAGATATTCAGATATCTGTATTTATCGGGGATGAACAACTCTGATGCCATCGAACGCATCGAGGCCGAATTACCCGCCACAAAGGAACGTGATGAAATCATTCTTTTTGTACGTAATTCAAAACGTGGTATAATTCGTGGTTATGTATAAATATTTTTTAGCATGAAATAATGGCAAGCACCGGGGAGAACAACCTCGGTGCTTGCCACTTTAATTTTGAATACATTATGGAAAATAACGACAAACGAGAAATAAACAAAGTAGAGGTGCGGCAATTAAAACTTGACGATTATGCCGAATTGGCTCAATCGTTCAAGCGTGTATATGCTGACAAAGATGTATTTTGGACTTACGACCAAATAAAAAAACTAACCGAGATTTTCCCCGAAGGACAAGTAGTGACCGTTGTCGATGGTAAAATTGTAGGTTGTGCACTGTCGATTATCGTCGATTATAATCTTGTCAAAGGCGACCATACCTACGCACAAGTAACCGGCAATGAAACTTTCAACACCCATAATTCGCATGGCAACATACTTTATGGCATCGAAGTGTTTATACACCCTGATTACCGCGGGTTACGATTGGCCCGGCGAATGTATGAGTACCGCAAAGACTTATGCGAGACACTTAACCTGAAAGCAATAATGTTTGGAGGACGCATACCTAATTATTACAAATATGCCGACCGTTTGCGCCCTCGTGAATATATAAACAAGGTGCGCCAACGCGAGATATACGACCCGGTGCTGACATTCCAACTCTCCAACGACTTCCACGTGCGTAAGGTAATGACAAATTATCTCCCCAATGACGAGGAATCGAAACATTATGCCACTTTGCTTCAATGGGATAATATTTATTATCAGCCCAAACCAGAAGTTATCGAACGCAAAACAATGATTCGCATCGGCCTTGTGCAATGGCAGATGCGCCCGTATAAGAGCATCGATGACGTGTTTGAACAAGTGGAATTCTTTGTCGATGCCGTGTCTGACTACAAGAGCGACTTTATCCTGTTCCCCGAATATTTCAACGCTCCGCTGATGGCAAAATATAACAACCTTGGCGAGGCACAATCAATAAGGAAACTGGCCAAATACACCGATGAAATACGGGAACGCTTTGTGAAACTTGCCATCAGCTATAATATAAACATCATCACCGGCAGTATGCCCTACTTGAGCGATGATAATCGCCTTTTAAATGTAGGCTTCTTGTGCCGACGCGACGGGTCATATGAAACCTATGGCAAAGTGCATATTACCCCCGATGAAGCAAAGAGTTGGGGCCTTTCAGGCGGCAAGATGGTGAAAACTTTCGACACTGATTGTGCCAAAATCGGCGTACTGATTTGTTACGATGTGGAATTTCCCGAATTATCACGTTTGCTCGCTGAAGAAGGAATGCAAATACTGTTTGTGCCATTCCTCACCGATACACAAAATGCCTACTCACGTGTGAAAGTGTGTGCACAAGCCCGAGCCATCGAAAACGAATGTTTTGTGGCAATAGCAGGATCGGTAGGAAACTTGCCGCGCGTGCATAATATGGATATCCAATATGCACAGTCGGCTGTATTTACACCTTGCGACTTTGCATTCCCCACCGACGGCCGCCGTGCCGAAGCCACACCAAATACCGAAATGATATTGGTTAGCGACGTTGACCTCGATTTGCTGAGCGAACTACACACCTATGGCAGCGTACGCAACTTGCGTGACCGCCGTCTCGACCTCTACGAGCTGCGCCGCAAGTAAGTATAGCAAGCAATATAAAAAAACGACACCGCTCATAGATGATAATTTCTCATGAACGGTGTTGTTTTTCATTTCTAATTATTATTATTTTTCAGGTGTCGAGCTTGTTTTAATGAACACATCATTCATTGGAACATCTCTTTCTGGTACTCCTAATGACAATTCAAGAGTATCTCCTTTTATCGAATAATAAGTCCTTTTAGGTGTATTGTCGAAAGTGTAATCATGATTATTTCCTGTTTCGCGATAAACCCCACTTATAAATATTGCCTCGATAGTCCCATTTTGGGCAGCATAAGTGCCTGTATATGTAGTTTGGTAGCCATTTGAATTGTTCGGACTGGAAGGATTTCCGGCGAAATCATGTCTTATTGTAAATTATTGGTGTCCGGTAAAACTTTTTATGTCCAATAAAAATTAGGGCTGACTTCCAAGCGAGGAAATCAGCCCTTTT
>CALUMH010000046.1 GCA_944321685.1 uncultured Muribaculaceae bacterium | reverse complement strand
CAGTCTGAATATTTTTCATACCTTTGTACCGTAAGAGTTTCCCGAACAAGCAAAGCGATGCAGACCACGGCAATTAGAACGGTTACCAACTCATTACCCGAAAACGAGGTAATTCTTCTAACTCTCTTGATTTCAAAGAGGTATATTCCTTATACAGATTTACACAAAATCTATGGAATATCCGCCGAAATTCGGCAGATTAACGCAATAGAAATTGGGAGTTCAAATCACACACGGGTTTTCGCCAAGTTTCCTTTTCTATATCTTCCGGGCGAAATGCCCTTTTCTTTCGTAAACATCCTCACGAAGTGTGGAATATCGCTAAATCCGACAAGATAGCCAATTTCCGACACGGATTTTTGCGAATGTTCCAGCAACTCACAAGCCGTATTCAGCCGATATTGCGTGACGAACTGTGAGAAGGTCATCCCTTTGCAACGCTTAAACCACGAGCAGAATGCGGAACGGTTCATGCCCACTTCTGCGGCGATGTCATCAAGCGGGATGAGATGCACGTAATGTGCCATTACGTATGCACAGACCTGTTGCATACGCCGCACTTCGCGCTCTATCCGCATGGGTTTGCCTGCAATTGTATAGTCTTTGGCAGTAAAAATGACGGGTAACAGACGGAACATGCCGCACAACCGTTCCAGTTCGTCCATTCCTTTCATTGCAGATAAGGCTTGACGGATGGTACGTGCGGTTTCCATTCCGAACTTCAAGGCTTCGGAAGGGAATGTCACGCAGGCGAGCCTGTTTCGCAGTTCCGGGAATACAGCCATGCAATGGAGTATGAACGAATGGCTGAAAGCCACCATCAGGTAACGGATACAACCTTCTTCGTCTGCTGATGTTGGGTTGTAGTTCCAATGGTGGTGCATGTCAGGAGGTATTAAAGCAACATCCCCCTCCGCGAAGGGTAGTAGGGTGTCGCCTGCCATTCTCGTGCCTTTCCCTTGCAGCACACAGTATAATTCCCACGCATCGTGCCTGTGCAGTTTGGCTTCCAACCGTGTATCTATACGCTGGTTAATGAAAAAGAACGAGTGGTTCTCCGGCTCCGGTAGTTCGTATGGTATGACGACATCTTCCATATATTCTTTTTTTGTGTCTGCAAATGTACGACAATCATTTGAAACAATTAGGCAAATATGAAACAATAAAGCAGCCTACCTTTGCAATGACATAAACAAATATGTCTGACTTTTATACAGATTGCAAGATGGAATTTTATGAAGTATTGGAAAAGCGGCGCACATACCGCGACTTTTCCGACCGCGAAGTGAGCGATGAGATTTTAAACCGAGTCATTGGTGCAGCGTTCAAAGCACCGACCAACGATCATTTACGTCAATTCGAGTTTGTCGTGGTACGCGGACAGGAAAACATAGTCAAGGTTATTGCTCCGTTGGCAAAAAATATGGCTGCATTCAAGAAGTTGGTTGCCGAGGTGGACGAATCGGGCGACGAAGATAAGATGGCGATGTTTGCCGATGCCCTGCCAAAGCAACAGAAGATGCTGATGGAAAGCGGACTGCTGATTATCCCATTTTTTCGCCAGCTCACCTGTCCGCTACTCAAACCGACAGAGCAAAGTTCGCTCAATTATTTCGCCTCGGCATGGTGCGCAGTAGAGAATATGCTGCTTGCCGCTACTGCCGAAGGCTTGGGAGCTGTGTTCCATATTCCCGTGGCAGACGAGGCAAAGCAGATAAAAGAGCTTGTCCACGCCCCTGAAGGGTATGAGTTCGCATGCCTGCTGACAATCGGGTATCCTGCCGAGGGTGCGTTCTTGCCCAAGCAGAAAGCCATCAATGCAGAAGAACGGATACATTTGAATGTGTGGTGAAAAATCTTCGATTCAGTATCTGAATGCTGGGGAAAAAAGGAAAGAAATTAAAACAAGCAAAGCGGTGCAAACTACGGCAATTGGAACGGTTGCCAACTCGTTATCTAAAAAAACGGGTAATTCTTTTGGCCCCTCAGAAATCCATCATCCGGAAAATCAAGAAATTATTTCTGCTGTTTCTTGAAATTGCTGTTGTTATTTTCCAACAGCGAAAAACAATATATCCATGGGGCTTTTGAATATGTAGTTTGCCGATATTTTTTGAGGTCCTGCATTTCCCCACGCAGCAAGTCCGAAATCTATCCCTGCGTTTTGTGCACACCGGCTGTCGTAAATGGTGTCTCCTATATAAATAGCGTCATCGGCATTTATATTGGAGACATTGAGATATGCCAGCAGAGGTTCGTGGGCAGGTTTTGGGCGAGGAGTATCTTCCAT
This sequence comes from uncultured Muribaculaceae bacterium, assembly GCA_944321685.1. Classification (GTDB taxonomy): domain Bacteria; phylum Bacteroidota; class Bacteroidia; order Bacteroidales; family Muribaculaceae; genus Avimuribaculum. The sequence goes on along the minus strand of CALUMH010000046.1, from coordinate 392 downwards.
GCATATTACAGTGCTAAAATAATCAGACAGTGCAAATGGGGCTGCAAAATCAGTAGTGTATTCGTTTCGAGTTTTTGACGTGACTATGCCCAATTTATAGCCATTCATTTTCAAGTTGCCCAATAATTGCGGTATGCCGTCAAAGAGCCGGATGTGGGATTTATATTTTAGCATATGTTCATTCCATCTGTTATTGGCACGTTGGGTGTCTGTTATGCCTAATTCACGCAAAGCCACGCTCCCCGGTATTCCAAGCGCAAATTTCAGTTCATGCTTTTTGATGTCCTTATGCAGTATTTCCCATACGGTATCTTTGGATCAGCGGATTTTCCCGGTTGGTGGAGCAGGGATTTCAGGAATATGGCTTAACTTTGTATCATGGAACATATTAA
>CALUMH010000045.1 GCA_944321685.1 uncultured Muribaculaceae bacterium | reverse complement strand
GCTGTCACAGGCACTGCCAAGGCTATAGCAATGGCGATGCTTTTAAATAAGTCGTAAAAAGTTTTCATAATAAAAAGTTTTTATTTGGTAATAATTGGTCGAATAATCAAAAGCGACAGGCGTAAATATATCTTTTTATTAATAGGATGGCAGTTTATTATAATAATGTGTTTCATGAAAAACTTACATTTTTCTGCTCACCGCGTTGCCAAAGTTAATGAATTTTCCGTGACGACAATGCGATTTCACATTTTTTATTATCGCTGTAGCTCGTGCAGGAATAAAAGATATTTCCCGGCTCGGGATAAGTTTGTGTAATAGCCTTTGCCCAAGTCGGTTAACCATAAATAATCTGCATCTGCAATATGCCGGCGTGCAAGTGTGTATTATGCTATCAATTTACCGCTACCTGTCATGTGTGTATGCACAAAACTTTGCACGTCGGCACGATGCAGACATTCATAAAAAGTACTTGAAATGGCTGCGTCATGTAAATTTCCATTATTGTGCAGCCTTGCATACTCCTCTGAGTATAAACGTATTAAAGACCAAATAAAAACTTTTTTCATACCACGGCCAATCCATATTATCGCATACCGATCGGGTGGTTTTTTGATCCATCTCTTATTAAGAGACAGATTGCTTTCATATTGTAATGATTTTTAAATATATAGCTTTACGTTTTTCGACAAAGCCGTTTATTTCGAGGTTGCGCACATGATTTTTTAATGAAATTTATTACTTGTAATTCCCTCAATTTCAACAATTATTTTATATATTTGCAACAAGCAATCCATCTCTTAATAAGAGTCGGAGAGGACAACAAGTTTTATTACACTTCATTACTTATTAACTACCATTAATTAAAAAATTGCACAACTTCAAAATGTTTATTTATGAAAAATAAATTCTTTAATTGTGTGACATCAGTTCTGCTTGTTGCGGGCGCATTGCCGGTTTACGGGAGTGCGCAGTTCAAGGAGGCTGTGATTCCCCCTGTTGCCGATGGATATGAACTTGCAAAACGCTTGGACAATTCGTATCTGAAACGCATGGCCAACGACGAGCCGGTGTCCATAGTGTCATCGGAAGTCACTACCGATGGCTTGATAAAGGAAGTCATCAATGACAACGGGATTTACATATCTTACATGCGTGCCCCCGAGACGCCGCGTCCCACGTGGGATGATGTGGCCAAATGGCGTACACATCCACGCACGGAGACTTCCGACACCGATGGGTATATCATGTTCGAGAGCTTTGAAGAAGCCCCGTCGTATGACCAAACGTGGTATCCCGACGACTGGTATCAGTTCTCATTGGCCGGAAATGTGTTCAAGCCGGCAAACGGTTCGGCAACCAAGGTATGGATGCTTTCGATAGGAGCAGCAAGCGGCGGTGTGTCGGACGGTGAATATCAAATGTGGATGAACGATGAGTTGTATGCCGACTTTTATGCTACTTCGTGGCACGATGAGTGGCTTGTAACACGTCCGTTCACTCCCGATGCATATTCGATGGTTGAATTTGACTATTGGTTCTTGCCGTTGTTCATGATCAACAACGTCAATGACCGCGAGCCGACTTCCACGCTCAGGATATATGCTTCGCTCGACAATGGCGAAACCTGGGAAGACGAGCCTGTGTGGGATGTGAGTGATACAGTCAAAAAAATGGACCGTAGTGAAATATACGCAGGCGGCGTGGGTTACTACCGTGCTGTGTGGCATACTTTCCAGGTTAACATAAGCAAATATGCCGGCAAGGAAATAAGGCTTGCTTTCAGGCAGATGGCAATCACTTCGCGGTCGCAGTCGGTGGCTCTTGACAGGATTGTGGTGCGCGGCCCTATGCCGGAAGCGTCTTATGCACTGCCCAAGGGTATGTTCAGGTGGAGCTATGCCGAAGGTCTCACTTTCCCGAGTGCGGGCGGTTCTCCCATGGTGGCTACGCTTGCGCCTGCATATGAAGAACAAACGTGGACCAACACGTCGAATGACGAATGTGCCACATTCGAGTGGAATTTTGCCAATCCCGACGGCTCGGAGAATGAGGTGAAGTTTACCGAGAAAAGCCCCACAATGGAGGCTTATCCTTACTGTCAGTCGCCGTTCCCGGTACTGACCGGAACCAACGAGGAGCCGATATTCTCAAGTACCTATACTCCCGATCCCAAAGGCGTGGGCTATATACAATATGGCGGTGAAGCTATATGGGGCGGTAATAAATACGGTGTCGGTACTTTCGACATAAGCAAATATATAACAGTTTACCGTTCGACCGATGCCGATGACAGTTTCGTATTCGGTAGCAACAACCGTGAAACATGGCAGGTATATAAGTTGAGGGGCATCACCAATATGTTCGATGCACCGGTGCGTCCTTATCTGTTGAGCAATGTGTGGGCGAAAGCCGTGAACGTGGTGTGCGCCGATGATGTCGTGCTTGAGATGACGATATGCCGCGTGGACGGAAGCGGAAATGTTCTTCCCGACACTATTGCTACGGCCAAATGCTACGGCTATGAAATAGAACAGATATATGACGACGGGAGTTTCAAATATTATAACATTCCGTTCCGCCTTGGCAAGTATGACCAATTCGGTTTCTACATCTATCAGCCGGTAGAGATTTCAACTGCGATAGCCGTTACCATACGCGGTTTCGACGATGCCGAGAAGTTCCCATCGATAGGATTTGCCTCACAAGCCTACGACCACGACAATGGCGAAAACCATGCGTATGCCTATGTGAAACGGCGTAACCAACCCGAAGAATTCAAGGCGTTGCCTGACCTGTTCAATATGCTGTGGTCATCTTATGTGTTCACGCTTGATGTGACTTATCCGTTCATGAAGCTTGAATCAGATTCCGAGCTGGCATACGGCCCTGCCGGAGGCAGCAGAACGGTTCAAATAAGTTATTATGACCCCAATGCCACATTCCTTGACGATTGCGAGATTTCGCTTCCCGACTGGGTACAAATTAATGAATTATCGAATGATGGCGTAAACCACGCTTTGCAGGTTTCCACTGATCCGTTGCCCGACGGAACACCTATCCGTTTCGGCTCGATAACCATATCTTCGGTTGGCAACGACGACATCGTGCTTAATATTACGCAAGACATCAATACCGGTATTAACGGTGTGACAGGTGCCGACTGCGTTAAGGTGACACGCATGGGCGACAGTGGTGTAAGGCTTGAATATGCCGCCGATACATATTCGCGTGTGCAGGTGGTTTCGGTTTCGGGACAAGTGGTACGCAACGAGGCTGTAAGTGGCACCGGTTGCACCATCGACGGCCTGGGTCGCGGTGTTTACTTCGTGCGCCTTGGCGGTCGTGCAGGCGAAGCCACTGTGAAAGTGATTATTTAAACCCATTTTTTCAAATAAAACATAAATCGCATATTACAATATGAAATACAGCATAGCATCATTTATAGTGCTTGCAACATCATTATGCCTCGGCACCGGCATCGCCGGTGCCCAAGAGGCACAGCAAGACACCTACCTGAAAGCAGTGTCGGGTGAAAACGAGATACGTTACCGCCTGCTTGAAGATGGCACGCTCGGAGTGGTAAGCAACTCCGACTGGTTATATACCGGCGATGTGGTGGTACCTGCCGAGGTAACAATCGACGGCACCACATATAGCGTGACGGCCTTGTGTGGCGGTGCTTCGGGAACTTACGGCGAGGGAAGTGATGCCACGTCGGCATTCAATGCAAGCTCGGTTGACACGGCCAACATAAAGAGCATCACACTGCCCGAAGGTCTTGTGCACATTGCCAATTCGGCGTTCCACACTATTCCCATAAAGAAGCTTGACATACCCTCGACCGTGGAATACATAGGCCAGATGTTCAATATGACAGAACTTACCTATCTGCGCTATCCCGACAATGTTGAAAGCGTCGTAGCTAACGGAATTTACAGATTTTCAAACTTGGAAACTGTAACTTTCGGTCCCAATCTCAATAAAATGGAATCGCCTGCAATTGTCTACTGTCCGAAATTGAGGCATATATACATTTATGCCGAGGAACCGCCGGTAATGGTTAATGACCCGTTCCAAAGCATCGGTTTCTGGGATTTGGCGATAGTTACCGTGCATGTGCCAAAGGGATGCGTCGATGCTTATAAGGAGGCATGGGGGTGGCCTGATGATTTTGAATTTACTTTTGTTGAATTTGATACCGAAAGTGCCGGCATCGATGGTGTGCAAAGCGATGACGCATCGGCCGATATTCGCGTGTGGAGCGACGGGAGCGGTATTCATGTGGCAAACGTAACGGCTGCAACACCGGTAAGCCTGCACGACATTCTTGGCCGCACAATATATAGCGGTACGGTTTGCGAAGATACCACGCTGCCTGTTGACTTGAAGAGCGGCAACATCTATATCCTGAAAACAGGTAACAAATGTACCAAATTAATCACCAAATAACTTTTTTATTATGAAAAAATCTTACTCATTAAAGCGTATTGTGCTTGCCTTATGCTTGGCGGCGACAATACCGGTGACATC
>CALUMH010000044.1 GCA_944321685.1 uncultured Muribaculaceae bacterium | reverse complement strand
GTAAAACTGGGTGTTTGTTTTGCAATTTGCTGATTTTCAGCGTTTGTTGCGGAGAGAGAGGGATTCGAACCCCCGGAGGTGTTACCCTCAACGGTTTTCAAGACCGCCGCAATCGACCACTCTGCCATCTCTCCGAAAAAACTGTATGTCAACCGTTTTTTACGACAGCCTCTGCTGTTACCGATTAACGGGTGCAAAGGTAAGCAATATTTACGGATTACACAAGAGGCATCGAGATTATTTTGATTTTTTTGCCGAAAAACATGAGATAAAACCAAAAATACCGAGTGCCATAAAAAACTATTGCACCAAAGTGAGGTTATGGGGATTTATGTGTAACTTCGCAACGTGAAAGGAGAAGCGTGTGATGAATAATAGAATTTTTCTATCGTTCCCGCATCTTGGCGGGCATGAAATGCAATATATCGAAGAAGCTTTCAAGGAAAGTTGGGTGGTACCATTAGGTCCCAACGTCGATCTTTTCGAACAACGGCTCGGGGAATACCTCGGCACAAACCATGTTGTGGCTTTGAGTGCAGGCACGGCCGCCATCCATATGGGGCTTGTAATGCTTGGCGTAAGCAAAGGAGACGAAGTGCTGTGCCAGTCGTTCACGTTTTCGGCGAGTGCCAATCCGGTTGTGTACCAGGGTGCCTCACCGGTGTTTGTCGATAGCGAACCCGACACATGGAATATGTCGCCCGCCGCGCTTGAAGAAGCAATCATCGACCGGCACCGCATCACAGGACGCTATCCTAAAGCAATCGTTGTTGTGCACCTTTACGGAATGCCTGCCCGCATGGACGAAATAACCGCAATCGCCGACCGTTATGGTATTCCTGTGCTTGAAGATGCCGCCGAGGCACTCGGCTCGGAATACCGCGGACGCAAATGCGGCACCTTGGGCCGATACGGCGCACTCAGTTTTAATGGCAACAAAGTGATAACCACTTCGGGAGGTGGTGCTGTAATATGCCCGACGGCCGAATCCGCCGCCCGAGTGAAATTTCTTGCCACGCAAGCCAGGGAACCTATGCCTTATTATTTCCACAAGGTCATAGGCTACAACTACCGCCTCAGCAACGTAAGCGCAGGCATAGGCTGCGGACAAATGGAAGTGCTGCCCGAACGTGTTGCACGCCGCCGCGCGATACACGGGCTTTATGCCAACCTGTTCAACGATATGCTCGAAATACAGGTACATGACAACCCGTCGGCCGACTTCGACTCGAATTTCTGGCTCACAACAATACTATTTGACAACAGCCTCGGTTTCACCCCCGAGGATCTGCGCCAATACCTGAACGAGCACAATATCGAGTCGCGATGGCTGTGGCGACCGATGAATATGCAACCTGTATATGCCGATGCTCCTTTTTATGGCGACGGAACCGCCGAACGGCTTTTTAACAGCGGGCTGTGCCTGCCCAGCGGAAGCATCCTGACTGATGAAGAAATAGCAACGGTTGCAACTGCCATAAAAGCATTTGTCAAGTCGAAAAGCTAATTACATATGGCCAAGAAAAAAAACGACACCGACGAATACCTTCCCTATGTTTACATTCTCGATCTCGATGACACATTGTACAAGGAAATCGATTTCGTGCACTCGGCTTTCTGCCACATCGACCGTCTGCTTGTAGCCGATTACGGGTTCCCGGCAGGCGAAGCGAGGCGCATCATGCTCGAAGCACTGATGTCCGACAAAAATTCATTTGACGCACTTGACACAAAATTAAAAGAGGCAGGGATAAATATCCCGAATGCAATAAGCTGGATGGTAGATGAATACCGTTACCACATTCCGCAAATATACTTGTCGGACGAAGCATACGAATTCATCAGCGAACTCGACGAACTTGACATAGAGATGTATATCATAACCGACGGACGATCGGTGACTCAGCGCAACAAAATTCGCGCACTCGGGCTTGACGAATTCATTCCACCTGAAAACGTGTTCATAAGCGAAGAGGTGGGCGAAGAGAAAATCAATGGCACATCTTTCTCAAAGATAATGAAGCGTTTTGAAGATGTAGGCCTGCTCGAAGAAATCAGGTTTGTGTTTGTCGGCGACAATCCCAGCAAAGATTTCATAATCGGCAACACATTCAACTATCCTACCGTAATGCTGCTCGATGATGGCAGCAACATCCACCGCCAAGACATGCGGGTTCCGCGCAGTTTCCGTCCACAATTTGAAGTCGAAAAACTCACCGACGTAATCACGCTCATGGAAAGTGGGGCTTTTTCCTGACCCTTATTCCGGCCAATGCCTTGAGACTGAAACAACAACAGAGCTTAGAAAATTGTAGAAAGGCGGATGCCACCATATATGCATACCATGCCTGCAACAAAGCTCGCTCCGGCATATAGAGCAGCGGCCATCACTCCCGACGAGCCGAACAACGTATAGTTTTCATACATAAACGATGAAAACGTAGTGAAACCGCCACAAAATCCCACCGTAAGGAATGCCTTGACTTCGGGGCTTAATGCACAATTGCGTTCCACACAGCCGTATATTATTCCTATAATCAAGCAACCTAATATATTGACAAGGAAAGTTCCCCACGGGAACACCTGCAAAGTCTCAGGCTTGAACAGCCTGCCGACCATATACCGTGCCACACCGCCAATGCAACTGCCTGCACCTATGCAGAGAATGGTTTTAAACATTATCATCTGTAATTTTCAAAGATTTCGTTTGAAATATATCATGTCACGCAACTGTCTGCCATCCTCGATTATAGGATGATCATAGTTGTCGACAAAAAAATCGGCGACAGTGTGGGAATACACAAATCCACAATTGCGGTAAAATGCAGTGGTGGCAAAACTGTCGCCTGTACCCACCAACATGGTATGGCAATCACTGCCAAAAAGACTGCAAAGATATTCAACCATGTTTTTACCCAATCCGCATCGCCGGTAAGACCTGTCAACAGCTATATTCTTCAATTCACACACTCCGCGCTTTTCCTTTGTGACAACAGCCACGGCTACAGGCATATCACCATCATACATGACAAACATATCACCTCGGCCAAGATACCGGTCAATCATCGACTCCTGTTCGTCGCCCTCAAGCAACAATGCCAGGAACCGTTTTTTATCTATGTCAATCAACTTTATTTCCATGACAAGCACCACAATTTGCCGAAATTCGTTGGAATACCTTGAGCCCAAAACGTGGAGTTATTGCAAGCACATGGTCAAATATGTCGGACTGTATGCGCTCATATTCGGGCCATACCGTAGTTGTTGTAAAACAATATATTTCCACCGGCACACCTTCGGGAGTAGGCTGCAACTGTCGCACCATAAGCATTTGTTCCTTATCCACCTCGGGGTGGGATGCAAGATAATTTTTCAAATATTGGCGATATACCTTGAGATTTTCAACAGGGTGGCCGACTTCGGCCAAAGAGCCGTCAACAAGTCTGTCGGCCACATAACCGGCAAGTTCATCGGCAGTACAAAAGCGCACCGTAGTAACATCGATATATACCGAGCGCATGATGCGTCGCGCACCGGTATCCCACATTCCACGCCAGTTTTGGAACGAATCGCTCACAAGCGCATAAGGCGGGATGGTCGTGACCGTTTTGTCGAAATTACGGACTTTGACAATGGTGAGCGACACCTCTTCGACAAATCCGTTTGCCCCATATTTCGACATAGTAATCCAGTCGCCCGGACGAAGCATATCATTGGCCGACAGTTGCACTCCAGCCACCAGCCCCAGTATGCTGTCTTTGAAAATAAGCATAAGCACGGCTGCCGATGCTCCAAGCCCGGCAATGATGGAAGTAGCGTCGCTATCCATCAATATGGCTATGGCCACAATCACACCTACGCTCACAGCCACAAGTTTTATCATTTGATAAACACCTTTGAGCGGACGATTACGCAAGTGTTCATGCTCATTCGACATCATGTAGAGCGTGTTGAGGAAAGTATTTACGAGCATAAGTGTCACAACCACCAGATACACCTCGCAAACTTTCGTCAGGAACACAAGTAACTGAGGCATATCGTTAAATGCCAACGGCAACATTATGTAAACCAATATCGGATCGATAACGCGGCAGAAGCCCCGAAGCATCTTCTTGCTGAAAAGGTAATCATCCCATGTAGCTTTGGTTGATGCCGTAATGCGGTGTATCATGGGCATTACTACTCGTGTAAAAAGCACATTTATGACAAATATCAGCAACAGCATCACCAAAATAACGGCAACGCGAGCTACCCACGTCATATCGTTTTCCACAAGTCCGGCATCTACCAGCAACTGCATCACTTCCTCGTTGATATGTTCCATCGTCCTATCGTTTTATTTTGCAAATATAGTGTAAATCGGGCGCAGAACATCAAGTTTACTTGATTGTTATGCCACGAATTCAATAGATTTCGATAGGCTGCCGTTGAAAATAGGCAAAAATAAAACATATGTTTTTCTATCAAAGGAAATAGAATATTAACTTTGCAAAAAAAATCAGACTTACGCATTATGAGACAGCCAAAAGAAAAAGGTGAAGAGCGGAAACGCCGCCCCGACAACATCCAATCATGGAATGTCACCGAAGACGGCACACTGCTCGAAACGGCCATAAAGATACTTTCAGACCACACTCCGACCAAGGTGAAATCCATGCTGCGGCACAACCAGTTTGCAGTAAACAATGTTCCTCACACTCAATTTGATTTCCCGATAACCGCCGGTGACAAGTTCTCGGTAAACTTCGACCGGTCATTTGTCGTGTTTGACAACCGACGTGTGAAATTAGTATATGAAGACGAGCATATTCTTGTCATCAACAAGGGATACGGGTTGCTGTCGATGGGTACCGACCACATAAAAGACGGCACAGCTTACAGCATAATGCGGGAATACGTCAAAGCCCACGATCCTAAAGCACAAGTGTTCATAATACACCGTCTCGACCGTGATACTTCTGGATTGATGATGATTGCCAAGACTCGTGAAGCCAAAGATGTTATGCAACACAACTGGAGCAATATGGTAATCAACCGCAAATATGTGGCTGTAGTGGAAGGCATAATGGAAAATCGTGAAGGTGTGGTGAAAAGTTATCTTGCCGAAAATTCGCAATTTGAAGTATATTCCACCGACGACCCCGAAAAGGGCCAACTTGCCATAACCCGCTACAAGACCATCGCCACCGGCAACGGTTATTCGCTTGTGGAATATGAACTTGATACCGGGCGCAAAAACCAAATACGAGTACACTCTAAAGACCTCGGGCATCCCATCGTTGGCGACCGCAAGTATGGAGCAAAAACCAGCCCCATACACCGACTTGCATTACACGCCATGTCATTGCGCTTTGCACACCCCATCACTCGCAAAGACATGAATTTCTCAACGCCCATTCCAACCAACTTTGCTAAATTGACGCACTACAAAACATCAAAGCACAGAAACAATACACCTGAAGAAGAAGACTAACGGCAACGAATGCGCCTCAGGTGTACAAAACTATACGGAAAGGGATTACGCTCATCGGCAGCGTAATCCTCTTTTTTTATCAGTTCCCATTGATTTGGATCGATAGCCGGGAAGAACGTATCGGCATCATCAAATCGTGCATTTATACGTGTGAGGAAAAGTTCGTCATAGAGTTCTGAAAAATCGGCATAAACCTTACCTCCGCCTATCACAAAACAGCGACCTTTGCCATCGGCTTCGGCTGCAACCAGTGCCTCATTAATACTATGGCACACAACAACACCCGGCACTTCGTAATGCAAGGTACCGGTCAATACAATATTCAAGCGTCCGGGCAACGGACCACAAGGGAAACTTTCAAAAGTTTTACGCCCCATAATTATGGGATATCCCATTGTAACCGACTTAAAATGCTTTAAATCGGCAGGCAAATGACATAACAAGCCTCCTGCACGTCCTATAGCCCAATTATTATCCACTGCCACTATTGCTGCAATTTCCATATCATTTCATGATTTTATTCTGTTACTTTCCAGTCACTTATGGTACCGGTTTGCGAGGAGAATACGGCTCCCACCTTGTAGAGCTTGCGGCTGTCGGCCTCATACGGTCGGGCATAACCTTTTTCCTCTATCTGTTGCAATGCCTCGTCTGCTGTGCCGTCAAGTTTGAATTCAAAGATATAAACATAATCGGGAGTCTCAACTATACAGTCAACCCGACCCTCGCTCTGCTGCTTCTCGCTGTAAACCGTGTAAACACTCACCAACCGGAATATCAGGTAGAACGTGTAATGGAA
>CALUMH010000043.1 GCA_944321685.1 uncultured Muribaculaceae bacterium | reverse complement strand
AGGCTTCTTCATGTTCAGGCTTGCCAAGCTATATTCCTGAAATCCCTGCTCCACCAACCGGGAAAATCCGCTGATCCTGAAAACTGTTATCCGATTAACAACGTACAAATAGTGCCCCCCGAGATGGTATTTTGGGGTAAAGAAGATATTCATTCCAACGAAAAATGAGCAACCGACCCGAAAGCCGAATTGCTCATCTCCTCTCTCCACTTGCGGCTCGGCGGGATGCCCGACTTCCCTTGCTGCCCGCAATCCAACATATGAATTGCTGCATCGGCCTGTGGTAAAACCACCATTTTTGTAATTGACGGGTGCAAAGGTAGGCATTTATTTGCTTAATGCCAAAAATGTATTATTTTATTAATATTTATTTACAAACCTCATTTGTCTCGTGACAGTTGCACAGAAGAAACTGCATTCGCCATTTCGACACTTCACGTATGTAATATTAACGCATCATGATGCCTGTGAATGTGCGACCGGAATGTACGCCCATGCGACGCGCCGAGAAATAATTGCCCGACTGATCGTGCCGGGAACATCGGCCATCGATAAATATCATATCGGGAGCAATCCCGCATTTCTCCAATAAGCGTCGGTTGGCGACTTGCAAATCAATGTGCGCTTTGCCTGTTCCGGGATTCCGTGTGATGATTTCACCATCAAACCCGGCAGCGGCAAAAGCATCGGACACTTCGTTTCCGACCTCAAAGCACCGGTGGCAAATAGAAATGCCAATATAGACGGCTGATTTTTCCGCACCGGCCTGCCGCATTAATTTTACAGCTTTTGTTACGATTCCGGCAAGCGTTCCGCGCCACCCTGCATGGATTGCAGCAACAAGTCGTGTTCCTTGATAAGAGTATATGAGTATGGGAACGCAGTCGGCAGTGTTTACGCCTATGGCCACACCCCGGCAGGCAGTTATAATTCCGTCGGCCCCGTCAAGCAGCTTTGAGCGTCCGGCATCATCAAGTGCAAAAAAGTTGTCATCGAGCATTACGACTTTGTCGCCATGCACTTGCCGCGGTTGGATAATATCGGCCTGTGCAATGCCAAGTTCTGTCGCAAGCGCGGCACGGCATCCTTGATAATGTTCCTGCGAGTCGCCCGTATAGTCGCAAACCGAGAAACCGCTATATGGGTCGTCATTGTGGCGACCTCGCAACGTGGTGAAATCAACCACCACGTCAAAGCGTTCAGACAAGAGTCCGCGCTCAACGTTCATCATCGAAGCCGTATTCAAATTCCTTTTCCCTCCAGTGGTCCTCATCTTGCATTCGGCCACCCATGTCGGGTCCTTCCTCTTCTTCAAATTCCTCGACAGGCGCTTCTCCGAATATGAATTCGTCTTCTTCCCTTACACGGTGCCGTTCATCAAGATCTCGATGAGTGATTTTGGTGGGAATGCGGTTATTTTCATCGTTTATCTCACGCCACAACAAGTCTTTGAGTTCAAGCAAACCCATTCCGGCCACTGCCGAGATAAATACCGTTTGTACCCCTTCGGGCAAATGATTTTGGCGAATGTCATCCATCAGTTCATCATCGAGCAGGTCGCATTTGGTGATGGCAAGCACACGCGACTTGTCGGCAAGGTCGGGATTGAATGTGGCAAGTTCGTTACACAATACACTGTATTCGTGACGAATGTCATCGCTGTCGGCAGGTATCATGAACAGCAACACGGCATTACGCTCAATGTGTCGCAAAAAGCGCAGCCCAAGTCCTCGCCCTTCGCTTGCACCCTCGATTATCCCCGGAATGTCGGCCATCACGAATGATTGGCGATCGCGGTACTCCACAATGCCAAGATTCGGTTCGAGCGTGGTAAAAGGATAGTTGGCAATCTTGGGCTTTGCTGCCGACACCGCCGACAGCAACGTGGATTTACCGGCATTCGGGAAACCCACAAGCCCCACATCGGCCAGCAGTTTCAATTCCAGGATTATGGCTTTTTCAATTCCGGGCTCTCCAGGTTGTGCATAACGTGGGGTGCGGTTGGTGGCACTTTTGAACTGCCAGTTGCCAAGTCCGCCACGGCCACCTTTCAACAATTTTACCTCTTCGCCATCTTCGGTTACGTCACACAGGAATTCGCCTGTTTCGGCATCATACACGGCAGTACCGCAAGGCACCTCTATCCATCGATCCTCACCGTCACGACCGGTACTGCGATTTGCACCGCCGGCCTGCCCGTTGGTTGCAAACACGTGCCGCATATATTTCAAGTGCAACAGTGTCCACAGGTTGCGGTTACCGCGCAATATCACGTGACCGCCACGTCCGCCGTCGCCACCGTCGGGGCCGCCTTTGGGAATGTATTTTGCACGGTGAAAGTGCAACGCCCCTGCACCGCCGCGCCCCGAGCGGCAAAATATTTTCACATAATCAATAAAATTAGAGCCTGCCATAATCGTAAAAAATTTCAAGGTGCAAAGATAGTGCAAAAAAGTGAGATACTACCTGAAATCACTTAAATGATAACCGTTTTAAGGTAAAGCAATCGATATCGGGAGCCCAACCGAAATTGTTCCCCATGCGTATATTGTTGTATCCGGCCTTTAAAGTAATCGGTATTGTAATAGTGGCTACACTATCTTCACCGCCTGAAAGCAAACCGGCCGATTCATGCCGTTTTCCATTCACCCATATTTCCAATTTGCGTTGAGTCGGCGAACAATAATGTATCGTCATTTCATATTCGCCACCTTGCTCACTGTACACCTCTTTCCATTCGGCATAATTTTCCATGCTTCCTCCCAAATAGCGCACTTTCATGCCACCCGAACACTCGGAAGAAGGAGCATAAAGAATTTGTTTCGGTTTCTTGGCCAAATCGTTGAAACAAGGCAGATATGCCCACTCCGCTTCATATCGGTCAGCTTCAGTTCGCTTTTCGGCCTCCATTCGGCAAATCAATATACCATGCGGCGGTACAGTATAGTTACAAGTGTCGGAAGTTATATCTTCCAAGTCCATTCCTTCTACCAAATCACGAACTTTTACCTTGCCACAAAGCTCCAAAGCCTGCAGCGGAGTGTGAAATTCATGCACACTGTCCGAGGCGTTGCAGAATGCCACGGCACGGACATTTCCATGTTTTTGCTCAATATCTTTTACCAATACGTAATAGTCTTTGTCACGTTGTACTACATAAGCCTGAAGTCCTAATCTATCCTGGTTCAAAGCTATAAGCTCCTTGTTTTTCAGAAGGGAAAGCGAAGCCTCGGGTATTGAAGTCAGGTCGCAACCTATGAGCAATGGAGAACTCATGATGCACCACACACCGAAGTGCACCTCTTCTTCGGAAGGAGCAAGCCCACGTCCTATTTCCAGCATATCCATATCATTGTAATGCCCTTCGCCTGCATATGCCGAAAGATATAGATTTTTCTCGATAATGCGTTTCACCGAAGTCCAGTTGGGACGTATGTCGGGGCTGATGCGCCAGGAACGTGCCAAATTTTTTGCCCAAGTACCAGGAAAGGCCCAACGGCAGATATTGACAGACACATCGGTGCGTCCGGTATTCACGATTGCTTTACTGATGGCAGTGTATCGCTCTTCTTCGTCCAATCCCAACTTCTGTGCACCACAATAGTCTATCTTGATAAAATCAAAATTCCACTCCTTCAGGTACAAATCCATGTCTTGCTGTTCGTGTCCGTACAGGCCTGCACCTACACCATTATTGTCGTTATCGTAAATGGAACCGCAAGTATTATCACCCGCATCCGAATATATACCGGCTTTTAACCCTAACGAATGGATATAATCAGACACTACTTTCATGCCATTAGGAAATCGCTCGGGGTGCGCATGCATTTTTCCTGATCCGTCACGGTATCCGAAGAAACCGTCATCTATATTAATATAAATGTAACCTGCATCTTTCAACCCTTGCGCAACCAAAGCATCGGCCTGTTTCTTAATCAGTTCCTCATTGATGTTAACATGGTAAGTGTTCCATGAACTCCAACCCATCAGTGGAGGAGGGAAATCGGTTCCATTAAGTTTGTCTTCATGTGTGGTATTCAAGCAGGAACTTGTTGCCAATAAAAGGCACATTACCACACCTGTCAATATTTGTTTATTCATTTGCAGTATCATATATGGACAAAATTAAGAGGATGGCACACACATCGGGCCATCCTCTCTTGTGCTTATATAGTATTACGTTTAATCGTCATATTCCATTGTCAGGAAATTGCCATTGCGATCGAATTTCAGTTCCATGCGCGATGCAAGTTTTACCTCGTAACTGTCGAGATCATCGGCATCATAGCTTATATTGGTAACTGCGATACCCTTGAAATTGGCATCGAGATAAGTGGCTATAGCCTGCGGTATTACTTTGGTGGGAATGCCCTTGTAGTTCTGCACTTCTTCCCATTGTCCGCTGTGGCGGAATTCGATAGCTGTTCCGTCAGAAAGGAACACTTTATAGTCGGGGCGGAAAAAGTCGTCATCGACTGCGGCTGCCGTGATGGTTGCCGGAGCGAAATTCTTGATAAATGCCGTGGCTTCGGCCGGGAGTTCGGCTGCCTGGATAGGCTTGTCATCGGCTTGGGCATTGAATGCCATCAATGCCGGGATTGCTAATAAAGCTGTCAAAATAAATCTTTTCATAATTTTAAATTTTGAGTTAGTCATTAAACTTCATGGCACAGAAAAAAATGTTATTCTTACCAATACGGGCAAAGATATTGAGTTGTGAATTAGCGAATATTTAAAAGGACTTAAAAATCACAAAACAACAATTAAACGAGTTTAATAAATGTAGATTATGACATAAAACCCACTTCATTACAGCCGTCAATGGTCATCGGTCGATTTATTGTAAGTGGTGGAAGGTTCTGCAGCCATAGGGGTGGAAACAACATTATTTTCTCCATATTGACGTACCTGTAAAGGTCGGCGAAAGCGTTGCAAATAGGTGTGATTAATCAGATACTCGATTTCTCGCAGAGTTTTTCCACGGATAGCCGGACGCAACTGGCATTCCCACACTGTCATCACCTTCCACCCCATCTTACGCAGTGCTGCCTTGTTGCGCTCGTCCCGGTTCTGGTTACGGCTTATTTTTGCTTCCCAAAACTTCACGTTTGAATGTGGCAAATGGCCGTCAATGTCATGCCCGTGCCAAAAGCAGCCATGAATGAATATCACTATGCCATACTTACGCAGCACAATATCGGGTGTTCCCGGCAAACCTTTGACATTCTTCAGGTAACGATATCCTCGGGAATACAGGTAACGGCGCACTATAAGCTCGGGCTTGGTATCCTTGCTCT
Organism: uncultured Muribaculaceae bacterium; assembly: GCA_944321685.1. Lineage (GTDB taxonomy): Bacteria > Bacteroidota > Bacteroidia > Bacteroidales > Muribaculaceae > Avimuribaculum. The sequence goes on along the minus strand of CALUMH010000043.1, from coordinate 3,246 downwards.
TGATTTTGGCCATCACGGCCGACCGCTTCTTTTTATCCCATATATCCATGCTGCAATTCCAGTTTTACGGCAAGTCATAAAAATGCTTGATAGTGATACCGTCGAGCGGAACGGTGCAGATGGTATCTACTATTTTGGGTAATGTGTCGGGGTGCTCATACGGATTAATCACGGTGCGAGCTGTCTTCTTGAAATCGGGCGAAAGAGCCAGGGCAAGGCCTCGGCTGATTTCTTCGACCGATGTGCCGCAATTTATCACCGAAGCTGCTGCCGTGCGCCCCGATTGGCGTATGCCGATGTTCAAAGTGGGTATGCCCATCGATGGCACTTCCACTATGCCGCTTGATGAATTGCCAACGACTGCATCCACGCAGTGCAACATCGACAAGTATCGCCGTTGTCCGAGCGATGGGAACACCACATATTTATCGGGGTGCGCTTGTGCCGCACGTTCTATTATTTCTATTATTTCATTGCCATGAGTGTCGCTGTTGGGATAAGAGAAAAACACTTTATATCCCTCCAGGTGGTCGAGTGCCGCAATCAGGTTGCTGCACTGTGTGGCAGGAGGCTCGGCATCGAGCGTAGCCGGATGGAAGGTTACAAACAGCGACCGTTGCGGTATCGAAGTGTGCAAGTCGGCCTCAAGTTCCTCACGGGAAAGCAACCGCACGTGCCGTATGTTATAAACCCCGATAGCCCCCACATTATACACGTGGCAAGGCTGTTCCCCCAACTGTATCACACGGCGGCGGTATTCTTCGGTTTCGGTGAAATGCAGATGGCTCATCTTGGTTATGGAGTGACGTATGCTCTCATCGAAAGCGCCGAAACTCACGGCACCACCGGCAATGTGAGCCACCGGAATGCGAAAAATGAGAGCCGCCGAAGCAGCAACAAGCATCTCGTAACGGTCACCAAGTATCACAATCAGGTCGGGACGCAAGGTGCCGAATGCATCGGCCATTCCTTTCATGCACACTGCCATGGCTTGCACTGTCTGTGCAGGTGTGTCGTTTTCCACAGGCATGGGTACCCGATAATCTATCGTGAGGCCGTCTTGCTCTATTTCGCGTTGCGTATTGCCAAACTTTTGCGACAAGTGCATATTAGTCGCTATAATTTGCAGCTGCACATCATCACGTGACTTCAACGTCCGTGCAATGCCGCTCAACAAACCCCAGTCGGCACGTGTACCGGTAATGATGCATATTTTCCTTCTCATCGAGCTATATGTTTTCTTTATTGGGCCAAAAGTAAATATAAATTCAATATAGTAACCATGACGGCTATACCGTAAAGCACGGTTTTGTTAAATCGGGAATTGGCGTACTGCCCCATTACCCGAGGCGATGATGTAAGCCACACTTGCAAAAACACCGTAAACGGCAATTGCAGACTCAGCACCATTTGCGAAACAAGCAATCCCTTGAATGGGTCGCCGATAAAAAATATCAACAACAGAGCTATCCCTAACGAAGCAATTATACCCACCTGCGAGTGCGAGTCTTTGACATGATACGACTCGCCAAATATACCTGCCGAAATAGACCCCGCCGCCATTCCGCTTGTCACAGTCGAAGAAATACCGGCAAGCAGCAAAGCCACCGCAAATATATTACCTGCATTGTCGCCCAACAGCGGTGTCATAAGTTCCTTGGCTTGCTGCAACTCTTCCACAAGAATACCGTTCCCGAAAAACGTGGCGGCAGCAAGCAAAATCATTGCGCTGTTGATTGCCCACCCCACAATCATCGAAAAAAGCGTATCGAAAAATTCATATTTAAGCCGCGAACGAATGGAATTGTCACCCTGCTTGTGATATTCAAGGCTCTGCACAACCTCGGAGTGCAAAAACAGGTTATGAGGCATAATCACAGCCCCGAGCACACTCATTATCACTATCATGCTGCCGTCGGGAATGGATGGCGTGACCCACCCGCGTGCGGCACTCAGCCAGTCGATATCCACCAAAAACAATTCATAAATAAACGACAACCCTATAATCGACACAAACGTAATTATGGCACGCTCTATGCGCTTGTAAGAATTGGTAAACAGCATAATCAACACCATGGCCGTAGTCAACACAGCTCCCCAAGCAATCGGTATGCCGAAGAGCATTTCCAACGCTATTGCACCGCCAAGAATTTCGGCAAGTGAAGTAGATATCGAGGCAACGACAGCCGATGCAAGTATAGGTCGCGATACCCACTTAGGAGCATATTTGGTTGCTGCTTCCGACAAGCACAAGCCCGTGGCAATACCAAGGTGCGCAACATTATGTTGCAATATAATGAGCATAATGGTTGACAGCGTAACAACCCACAGCAACGAATATCCGAATTGAGATCCGGCGGCAAAATTCGATGCCCAATTACCCGGATCGATAAACCCCACGGTAACCAACAGCCCGGGGCCTATATATCGGAAAAAGTCAAGGCCGCCCAAGGTGCGCCTGTGATCGTGGCTGCTTAAATCATTAAAGAATTTCTTTATCCCCATCCCACATATCATTATCCGACCGTAAAATTACGAAATAGTTTCGTTATATCCATCTCATCATTTTTGGTGAGATACCCGACAATGTTTTTTTGTTTAATAATAAAAAAAGAGTATTTTTGTATTGTGTTCAATCCCGGATTGAGATTGATACAGCTTTAACATTTTTATTAATCCACAAAAAACTTAAGAATTATGGAAAAATATGTATGCGTGGTATGCGGTTATGTATATGACCCTGCAGTAGGCGATCCCGATAACGGCGTAGCACCCGGTACCGCATGGGCCGATGTGCCTGAAGACTGGGTTTGCCCCCTGTGTGGAGTAGGCAAAGACCAATTTGAGGTAGAAGAATAACTTGCCGGGCAAGTTAAACCATAAAAAATGAAGGTGTGACAAAATGCAGATTGGGCGGCAAAACCGTCCAACTTGCGGTAACCGATGTGTGAGGCGAAGCCGAACCGTCGGAGCAAGAAACCATCATATTAAGCTCGGTCTCAAAGAGGTCGAATGCATTCCGACCAAATGTGTTCGACCTCTTTGAGGCCGAGTTTGTTAATGTATAGTCTTGCCGGCGGCTTGAATTAGCAATCTGTTCCTGACTTCGCCAACGTGTCACCTAGAACTAACGTATAGTATAAGTCAAAAAAGTCTCCTAACCAATATTAATGTAGAGACGCGATTCATCGCACAAGTGTCCGGTAAAAATTTTAACAAATGCTTTAATGCGCTTTTTTCAGAGTT
>CALUMH010000042.1 GCA_944321685.1 uncultured Muribaculaceae bacterium | reverse complement strand
GTATCCGCAACGCCTGTTTATGGGCATTGCGGACATGAATTTTTTGCCTTATTGTTTTTTAGCGGACACCAATATATCAGAATAAAGGCACAAGATACTTGGTGAGCAGGTATCCTCCACCCACAAGCCACACAAACAACAGTCCGGCCAAATAGAATGGCTTTGCACCGGCTTGCTTGAATTTTTCTATATTGGTATCGGTGCCCAGGGCCGTCATGGCCATTGTGAGCATAAATGTATCGATATATTCGATTGTTCCGTTAAGCGGTATATCTTTCACATTGTCAACCCCACACAGGTATTGCAACAGCGAGTTGACGCAAATTATCCCAAGGAACCAAAATGCAAACCATGGAATGGTAATCTTGCTTTTGCCGCTTGCGGCATGGCTTTGCCCGTTGTTGCCGCGGCGAGTACGGGCCAACACAAGCCCCATGATTATCAGCACCGGCGCAAGCATCATCACACGAATCATCTTGGTAATGGTTGCAGTTCCTGCAATGCCGAGCGAGTCGGTGGGATCCATTGCGTTGCCTGCTCCTGCCACATGGGCTACTTCGTGCAACGTGCTGCCGGTGTATATTGCCACCTGCTGGTCGGTAAGCCCGTCAAGCAAGCCCGAACGGTACATTATCGGGTAAAGGAACATCGAGATAGTTCCGAATATCACCACCGTCGATACCGCTATTGCCGTTTTATGCCCTTCGCATTTCACTACCGGCTCGGCACCGAGCACTGCCGCCGCACCGCATATTGCACTGCCCGTCGATGTCATTATTGCTGTGTCGTTATCCATTTTCAATAGCTTTCCAAGCCCGTAACCAAGGAAAATAGTTCCGGCCACGATTATCGCATCGACGGTGATTGCAGGCAACCCTACTGCAACGACTTGTGTAAGAGTCAATCTGAAACCATACAAAACAATGCCTGCACGCAGCACTTGCTTGGTACAGAACTTGATGCCGGGGACCCATGTTTCGGGCAGGCGGTTGCGCAGACTGTTGGCATATAACATACCAAGCACTATACCAACAATGAGCGGACTGAGTGACAAACTTTTCACAAAAGGCACTTCTGCAATATAGAAAGCAGCAAACGAAAACAGCGCAATGAGCAGAATGCCATGCAGGGTGTTACCCCGGGTACCTTTTTCAAACATATCTTAACAATTGTTTCGAGTTGCAAAGGTACGACAAAATTCCCACATTGCCTGCAACCAATGCCCCACCTTTTAACAACAGAAATTTCCAGGGCGGAAAAACATATTTTTTCAAAGAACGTAAATTCGATTTGTCTTTACAAAAAATATGTCCTTCCGCCCCGGAAAAATTTCTGTCGCGAAAAAGTGGGTCACTCGGCGAGTATGGTTTCAAAATAGTTGCGCACGCTGCTCCACCGGTAGAACGGGAACATATCGGTTTCAAGTTGCGGAATCGAAATTTCCCGTTCGTTAAGCATAAACTTAACAATTATGTCATCATGATTTTTCTTGTTGCGGAAAAATATGATTTGCACATTGCCTGCCATTGGCGAAATTTTGTATGAAACAAAATATTTATAAAATTCAGCCGGATTTTCAACCGAATTGTAACAATCCTTAAGGCCCAGCAAACCGGTGAACGGAATAAGGTTGCCGTCATGCCCGAAGCGAAGCGTGGCTCCCGTCTTGCCGCTTGCTATCACGGCATCGGCCGACTCAACCACGTTCCTGAGCAACGGCTTGGCATTATCAAGCAACATTCCATGGCTGCCGGGATAATTGCTATCACCCACATAGAAGCGGTAGTTGAACGACTGATACAAATCAAACAATTCCTGAGGTTCAAACAAATCCATAAACGACACCCGGGTCTCAATATCCTGCATTCCCACGGCAAGCCAATAAAATCCCCACATCACCTTGTGCGGGTCAACATTGCGCACCACCCACAGGCTGTCGCTGAAAAGCGTGCTTACAAGCCTGTCGCCATGCGTATGCGACACTTCAAACTTGCGATATTCTTCCTGCCAAGGGCCATCGGGGGCATTGAACTCGTTCGACTCGGGGCTGTGGTAATTCATGTAGCACATATACCGGTTGCTTGCCTCGCGCGTGATGTTAAGCTCGGGATTGAGTTCCTTGAGACGTTCGCAAAATGCGTCCATGCTCATGGCGCAACGCATCACAATGGTAGAACGCGCCGATATATCCACTTTGCCTTCAAAAACTTCGGGGAAAGTGCGAAACATACGCTCGGCTATCCCGCGATGCTGCTTCACGCCCAGCGGCGACAAATCCCCGCCCCGGCCTTCGGCCTCAAGCCACACCTGTTCCACACGGTCAAGTGCATCCAGTCCGAGCGGTGTCAACGCACCTGCTTCCTTGGCATCGCGCATAAGTTGCAGCACCCACAGGTAATCATTGTCGGCAATCAAGTAGCGCGAACCGTGGCGGCCATAGTGGCTTATATAAAACGGTTCATACCCCTTAGGCGTTTCGGTCTGCTCCACAGTATTCACCGGATAGGCATAATACACGCCGCCGGCTTTGTTCAAATCGGCAAAAATCTCTTCTTTCGCAGTCTGTGCAAATGCCGCAACCGGCAACAACAATGCAACAAGCGCAATCTTGAAAATCTTATTCATAAATATCGTTGCAATAAATGTTAATGACCAAAGAAAGTGCCGGAACGCAGGATCACCCATTAACTCCTCGTCCCGACACAAAGGTAAAACTAACAAATGTAAAACAGCAAATTAATATCCATCATTTTGCTTCAGAGTCGGGTTGTTGGTCAATTCACTTTCAGGTATCGGGAACAGGTTATACTTGTCATCGACATCGCTACCAAGGCGTTCGCCGTTCTTCCAGTCCCAATTATAGCCTTTGGTGAACTTGCCGAAACGAACCAAGTCGGTACGACGCACACATTCCGAAGCCATTTCACGTTGACGCTCGTCAAGAATGAAATCAAGCGAAAGATCATTGTCGGTGATTTTGCCCGAAACGGCATTTGTACCATAATCATCCGACATATAGGCACGCATACGCACTTCGTTCACATATTCAAGAGCCTTGGTGCGGTCGCCGCCTTCACGCAATATTGCTTCGGCAGCCATCAGGTAAGCATCGGCAGTACGGAACATAGGCCAGTCGATCGAAGTATAAGCCTCATCGGCAGGATCATCGTTTTTGTTCACATTACGCCACTTTATGTAGCCGTAACCGCAAGTAAAGGTACTGGTCATTTCAAGGTTGGCATCCCATGTCTCCTTGGTTTGCGGAGTTCCGTCTTCCGAGGTCAATGCAGTCATGAACTGTGCACGCTTGTCGTTCTTGCCATTGCCCCAGGTGTCGTTGGTGTCAAATGTGACATCGGCAGGATCAAATGCATCGACGAGTGTGGTCTTGGAACGCACGTTACCCCAACCGCGCGAACCAACGCCGGTTTGGTACAATTCATCCATCGGGCCGTTTACAAACGCCTTGACATAGAAGTTTGTGCCTGCCGAGCTTTGTGCATGGTCACCGTCTTGTACAAGCGGCCAAATAATTTCACTGCAAGTTTCATTGTCGGCAAGGAAGATGTGACGGTAATCCGAAGCCAACGGATAATCACCTCCCAAGATAATCTTCTCGGCATAAGTGAGGCAATCATCGTAACGCGCTTCGCCGGCATAAACCTCGGCATTGAGATACAAACGGGCAAGCAGGAACCATGCAGCAACCTCATCCACACGTCCATACTCGTTTTGACGCGATTTCTTGAGCAATTCATCGGTCGATCCGTCTTCACCCAAAATAGATTTCAATTCCTTTTCGGCATATTCAAATACCTCTTTACGTGTCTTTTGTACCGGAATATCCTTCACGCCAACATTTTCATCGATGATGGGCACATTGCCATACAGGTCACACAGCATCGAGTAGCAATATGCGCGAATAAAACGAGCCTCGGCGCGGTAATTCAGGTAATCGGCACTCATATCGTTCCACACACCGCGTTCCTGCATCTTCGCGGGAGTGCATTCGCGCAAAAATTCATTGCAATATGCTATTGCCATATACAGGCGTTGATAGGTCCATGTAACAACCGAGGTTGTGGCATCCCAATTAAGGTTCAAGCAATTACGCAAACCGTTTGACGATGATGGCATCACAAAATTGTCGGTACACTGCTCTTGCAGGTAGAAAAGCAACCTGGTATAGCCCGAGTATCCCTCATTGGCTCCCTCAAGGTCTCCGTCGCCACCGTCACCGCCTTGCTGGCCTGTCAATATCAACGAGGCATAACACTTGGCCAATACACCCATATAGCCTTCCTTGGAGCTATAAACCCTTTCAGTCACAAGGTTGTTGTCGTCAAGCGGCATCGTATCGAGGTCACCTATACAGGAAGTTAGCCCCAGGCAACCCACCATAAACATCAATATATATTTTTTCATTGTTTTCATTGTCGAATTACGATTATTTGTTAGAATGTGAGATTTACACCAAGCGTATAGGCGCGAGGACGAGGATAAACTTCACGGTCGATGCCGTCGGTCAACTCGGGATCAAGTCCCGAATAACCTGTGATAGTGGCAATATTCGACACCGAGAATGTCAGGCGCAAACGGCTTGTATCGTTCCACAAGCGGTCGAAAGTGTAACCAAGTGTAATGTTGTCGAAACGGAAGAACGAGCCGTCTTCAAGCCAAATGTCCGAGTAAAGCTGTTGTTGCTGGAAACCCTTGTCACGAGTCGAGCGCAAGATATTGGAGAAGCTACCTTGGTCGCTGTAAACCGATTGCACATACTGGTCGGCTGCAACATAGTTATATACATAATTGCCAAACGAACCGTGACCGCTGAGCGAGAGATCCCAATTCTTCCACGAGAAACGTGTGTTGAAACCCAAGTAAGAAGTTGGCAATGCACTCTTGTCGGTGGCATAACGTGTTTCGGTGCTTGATACCGAGCCGTCGGGCTGCACGTATTTGCCTTCTATGGGATCGCCATTTTCATCATAAGCCTGCTTGCACAAATAGAAGGTATATGGACGCTCGCCCACCATGAACACTTGCACATATTTGCCGGTACCCGAGATTGCGCCGGTTTGCACGAAGTTCGACCCCGTGTCAATCATGTTCAACTTGGTGATTTTCGAGTCGTTCCAAGTGTAGTTGAACCCTACGGTCCATTCAAAGTCCTTGGTGCGCACCGGTACTGCATTGATGGCAAATTCCACACCCTCGTTCTCCATCTTGCCGATGTTGGTTGTCAATACCGATGAATAGTTGGTACCCGAACTTACGTTGATGGTGTTCAACAGGTCCTTGGTAAATCGCTTGTAATAGTCGATAGAACCATAAATGCGGTTATCGAGGAAACCATAATCGACACCAACGTTCCATGTAGTGGTCGTTTCCCATTTTATGTCGCGGTCATATCCATTGGGGCGATAAGTGTTGTACCAGGTGTTGCCAAACAGATAAGAAGCCTCGGGATAAGACACCGTAAATGTTGTCATATATGGGTAGTCGTTCAATATATCTTGCTGTCCGGTAACACCATAACCAAGGCGAAGTTTCAAGTCGGAAAGCACATCTTGCTCCTTCATGAAATCTTCTTGGATAATGCGCCATGCCAATGCCACCGACGGGAAGATACCCCAACGATTATCGGAAGCGAAACGCGATGAAGCGTCACCACGCAACGTGGCTGTAATAAGGTAGCGGTCGTCGTAGCTGTAATTCACACGTCCATAGAACGAAAGCAAGAAATACTCGGTCTCATAATGGGTATCGCTTTGCAGTTCGTTACCCATTGGATCGTCATACGAAAGATTGTACTTTTTATAGAAGTTCTGCCAACCGTAACCCACCATGGCGCCGAATGTGTGCTTGTCGGCAAACGTCTTGTCGTAATTTGCAAACGCATCGAGCAGCAAGTTTCGCTTATTTTGCACACCGCGTTGCATCAAGCCTGTGCCATCCTTCTGGTTTTCGGTGTACATAGTACCTGCAAGGTCGGGAACATCCTTGTTATACTTACTTTCAAGCACGTCATAACCAAGGTTGACGTTCAACTTCAAGTCTTCAAGCCCGTGTACCTTGTATTGCAAGGCTGCACTGCCTATCGAGCGAACCACCTTGTTGCGTTGGTCTGTAAGTTCAAGCTGCGCAACGGGGTTGTTGGTCTGTATTGCCATAGGCGAGCCGCCATTGGTCCAAATAAAATAGCCTAAACCGGGGTCGGTGGCTGCTGTCGGGCTGCCGGTCATTACCGGGCGAGTGGGGTCGTAACGCAATGCAGCACCCACCACCGAATTGTCAACCATCTTGTTGTTTTCGTATGATACCTTCAAATTAAGGTTGGCTGTGAGGTGGTCGTCAAAGAACGACGGTGAAATATTTCCGCCGAACGACAATCGTTGGTAATTATTGTTTTCTATGATACCGTTTTGGTTGGTATATCCAAGCGACACGCGGAAAGGTGCTTTTATGGGCTTAACCTTACCCGATACCGAGATATTTTGCTCGGTACCGAATGCCGTACGGTATATCTCGTCTTGCCAGTCGGTATTGGCACTGCCAAACGAAGGGTTGGCGGGAACACCCGTGACCGTGGGAACAAATGCCTTGAACTCTTCGGCTGTAAGCACATCAAGCCGGTCGGCCGTGGTACTTACCGAGTAGCTGCTCGAATAGTTGACAGCCAGGCGATCGTTGCCTTTCTTGGTGGTAATCACAATTACGCCATTCGATGCGCGGCTACCATAAATGGCTGTTGCCGAAGCATCTTTCAGCACTGTGAACGTTTCAATGTCATCGGGATTAAGCGAACCGATGATGTTGGAAGAGCCTTCGATTGTCGAGTTATCCACAGGCACACCGTCGATTACAATCAACGGGTCGTTGCTGGCCGACAGTGAAGCACCGCTACGCACACGGATAGTTGCACCCGAACCGGGAGCACCCGAGCCGTTAACCACATTCACACCGGCTACTTTTCCCACAAGAGCATCTTGTGCAGTCACACGGTTGCCCTTGTTAAACTCATCGGGCTTGATGGCAATTACCGAACCGGTTGCGTCAGATTTTTTTACACTGCCGTAACCTATCACCACCAGCTCGTCAAGGTTTTGCACATTCTCCCTCATTATTACACCGCTTTGCAATTCGGCTGAATTGGCAGCAACTTCGCGAGTTTCGCAGCCCACATAAGAAATGACGAGAATAGAATTTTCATCGGGAACTTTCAAGGTGAAACGCCCGTCAAAGTCGGTAGCCGCACCTGTAGTTGTTCCTTTCACTAATACCGATGCGCCTATTACCGGCTCACGATTACTGTCGATGACAAGACCGTTGACCGTTGTTTGCGCAAAAACTTCAATGTTCAAGATAAGTGCCATTACAAGAAGTAGCACCCTGAACAAGTTAGATTTTAAACATCTCATGAATCAAACAGGTTTATTAATTTGTGTTAATGAAATTAGATTCGAATCTCGATGCCGCAAAATTATTAACTCGATATTACAATTGTGTGACGCATTAAACAGGCAAGTAAACTACTTTTATTATTATTTTACTGATTAAAAATCAATTAACCACATTTATAATCTTCAATTTGGTAAACTTTTCAGGCGATTATGGGAAACTTTAAATTTGAATTTTATTCCAAAATCAAGCTCCGGATATTACAACCGTATTACAAAATATAACCATGATTTTTTTACAAAAATTTTATATGCCGGCAAACTATGTTATACAACATTAAACAATTCCAAAGGGAACTGACAAAAATTTCAACATTGTTATTGTATTGGTGTGCCAAAATGCAAATCAAGGGGCAGCAAAGCCGTCTAATCTGCAGTAACCGGAGGCGCAGCAATCGCCGAGGGGCGGCTCACAAGCCGTCAGCAAGACTATGCGCATCAACAAACTCGACCTCTTTGAGGACGTTCCAAATATGATGGTTTCATGTTCCGATGGTTCGGCTTCGCCGCCCTTTGATTTGCATTTCTATACACTCTCATAATAGCAACAATAGATAAATGCGGCTGATAACGAAATGTGGCAACGCCGCGTCTCTACTCGTTACATAATTGTATTAGCACCCCATGGGGCTGTGCATGAGGGCTTGTATGCACATTGCTGTCGCTTATCGCCTTAAATTCTCATTCTTTCTGTATAATTGTGCCCCCTGACGCACTATTCGGGTTACAAACTCTGTACTGCTTCCACAAATTTATCTTTCGGTACTGCGGCACGATTACGCACCTTTTGCCTGTAATTATATACCGTTTGAGGCGAATAATGAAGGAAACTTGCAATCTTGGTACTGTCGTTTATGCCGAGCCTGACAAGGGCGTAAATCCTTAATTCGGTATTGAGGCTGTCTTTTTCCTTTGGCAATATTTCTGCTCCCGGCTGCAACAACTTGTTGAAATCGGCAATGAAATCGGGAAACAATTCAAGAAATATCATGTCAAACTTCTTAAAGAAATCTTTAAGTGCATCGGTAGTCACCGGGTGTGAAATCATGGCTTTGATATCGGCAAGCTGCCCACCTTTCAACTTACGCGAAATCGACACACGTAACTTCTCCATGTCGTCGATATATTCGGTACATATCTTGAACAAATGCGCAATATATGCCTCCTTGATTTTATTCGACTCGCCAAGGCGACTGTTTGCCACCTTCAAGTCATCATTCAGCGCAATGAGCTCTTTGTTCTTGGCATCGAGTTTATCTTGCATCTCGGTAAGCCTGCGGTTGCGATGGCGCAATTTCACCATTATCACCACAAGAATCACAACAAGCACACCCACCATTACGTCAAACGTAATGCTCGTTATGCGCTTCTGCCGCTGCACCTGCGCATACGCATCGACGATTATGGGCATATACTGCGACACCTGCAACAATCGGCTGCGGGCATTACCTTCCATTATGTCTCCCATGGCACAAGTAATGTAGCGGTAAGCCCGCTCCTGGTCACCTTCCTCATTCAGCAACAATGCCAAATTCGGCAGTGAAGTATATGTCTTGATGCAATTGCGCTTGTCGATTATAGCCGCCATGGCAAAACAATATTTTTCGGCATCGATATTGCCGAGTTGCCTGTAAACTTCGGCAATAGTGCACCAGTACGTCGCATCGTCGGCAACTGCATCGGGATGTAAATTCCTGAATTCAGTCAATAAATCCAAGGCCTCTTCACATTGCCCGTCACTCCTCAATATTTCGGCCTTGTTGATGACATACTCCGGTTCATCATCTTTATTTATGTACATCACCGTGTCGCGATATTGCCGTAACAACTTTTCGTAATATTTATTTTGCTCCACGTCGTTATACTCCTTATATATCGACAATGTGATGGAATGCAACAAGTAATAGTAATAATTGTTGGTTTTGACATACTTGTCATCGGGCAGGCTGCGAAGCATCGCAAGCCCGCTTTGGAAACGCCCGAGCCCTTTCAACCCGTCAGCCACATTCATCATGGCCAACGACAACGAGTCACGCCACTCGCAATTGCTCGCAATCTCCACCCGTTGCCTGGCATAATACAGTGCCGAATCGAGCCTGTACTTCCTATACTGCCTAAACATTTCACCAAGCGCGACAAACCGGGCCGAATCTCCCTTGGCTTTTTCCAGCCTGACACGACTCGCGGCAATCATGCATTGCTTATTCTCTTCGATATGCTCGCATCCCGCAACAATACCGTCAAGCACCCTCAACAGCGAATCGGTATTGAACCGCACCTCCGCTGCCCTTGCCATGCCGACGCACCCCAACACGGCTATTATTATTATTGGTGTCCGCTAAAAAACAATAAGGCAAAAAATTCATGTCCGCAATGCCCATAAACAGGCGTTGCGG
>CALUMH010000041.1 GCA_944321685.1 uncultured Muribaculaceae bacterium | reverse complement strand
TCCCACTTGGCTACATCAATGCGGTAACCCGTTGTAAACTCAATGCGCTGGCTTGCGTATATGACACGCATACGGATGGGGACATTCTCCACGATTGGCACACCGTTCTTTTTCCGGCTTTCCAATGCAAAAATGATGTTTCGTTTGATATTCATAATTGGGTGCGTTTGAAATTCTACACCCAAATATACACCCAATATTTGGAATGGCAAAAGATATTCAGAAAGATTTAGATTTACTACACACTCCAAATAGTGAGTGATTATCAATAGTTTGCAATTTTATGATATTTCTTGAACATGTAGGTTCGAGAGCCTCCCTCTCCGCAAGTAAAAATTTCAATTGAAGGTACAGAGCGTCGTAAATTATGGTTTACGATGCTTTTTTTGTATGTGGGTCGATTTGCGGGCAAAAAAAGAGAGCCGACCTGAAGTCAACTCTCATAACCATTGACACAGGGCTTTCGATCAAGTATCTACCGGCTCTGCTGGTTTTCAATTTGTGCCACCATAAACGGCACTGTTCAGGGCATCCATGCAATGGAACTTCATGAGTTAACCGGTCACACTGTTATTGGTGTGAATGGATGCCGGCCCAATCAGCCTTAAAGTCTGAGATCTCATATGGAGATTGGGCAATTCTCTCAGACGGTATGTTTAATATTTTGCAAAATTTGTTCATGTTTGCCATATCTTTATCGGAATGGCAGGTGAATTGCCATTGAACATTTTCGGGGCGTTTGACGTGGCGCATAATTTCTTGAAAATATGGCAGATCAACATCGCTCAGTGAATGGCCGAGGATTGTAATCAGCTTAACGTTGCTCAATGAACCGAAAAACATGCTGTGCCGCTTTATGATTTCATCGCACTGTTTTATGTTGCGTCTGAAATACTCCTCGGTATTGCGTATGGCCTCGTCAATGGCATAATATTGTGTAGTAAGGCGGTAGTTTCCCGTTCCTTGTTTCTCGTCATTGTGAAAGTAAGCGAGATATGCCAATTTGTCATTGGCAAAATACCGTCCTTTCCTGTCTTTCAGATTTTGTCTGTACCGTTTGCGCTTTTTGTGCTTGTGGTACCATCGCTCAAAGGCTGTATCGGCATCGGTTTCCCTGTGGCCGAGAATTAATGAGCCGAATGGTTGCCTGCGGTCGCCGTGAATGTAGCATATGTTTTTGCGTGGCACGCGATAATGGTCTTCGAGGAACAGTGTATAATTGAAATTAAGAAACACTGCATCGGGGTCGAGCTTTATCATGTCTTGTCTGAAGCCTTTACGGTATTGCAGTGTATTGATCCAACGATGAAAACGGTATTGCATTTCAAAAGAGCATTCGTTCACCGTGTCGTTTATGAAATCTATGGGAGCAAAATAATCTGCGTAGCTGAAGTTGTCGTCATCACGGTCGATGCGTGGCAGCCTGCCGTCGAGGAAGTCGAAAACCTTTTCCCTGTCTAATTCGCTTAAATGCCGCTCGAAGTTGTTCCACAGGAATTTCACTGCCCATGTGTTTCGTGGGTAAAGAATGTTTCTGCCGAAATTCAAAGAGAGTTCAAAGTCTCTCGGGTCGTCAAAGTTGTTTGCCAATGACCGCGGCCCGAAAAACAGTTCGAAGCATTTGGCGCACCAATCATCATGCCGTAACAAGTATCCGCGGAAATCCCAATAAGAGGATTTCGCCCCATGATAACGGTCGAAGCCGTTACCGATGACGTAAAGATGCTCTGCCGGCGACATGTGGTGTGTGTATTATAAAAATCCGATTACAGGCGGCAGCAACGTTCAGTCCTGTTCCAGTTGTTCCAGTTTCTCGGCATCGCCAAGGTGGTAATATATGGTTTTGAGGGCATCTTTGGCCGCCGTGTTTGACGGGTTGGCTGCAAGTGCTTTCTCCATATAAGGCTTTGCCTTGGCAAATTTGTCGAGTATTTCTTCGTTTGATGCCGTCGGGTCCTTTTCTATTTTCAATGCAATGTTGTAGTAATAGCGTCCCATATCGAAATTGCCACGAATGTGGTTCGGGTCGATTTCGAGACATTTCCTGAAATATTCATAAGAGTTCTCGATGTTCCCCGTCTGGTTCTCCACGAGCACGCCCTTCAGGTCGTAGTATTCGGCATTGTTGGGATATTCCGATATTGCCATGTCGATGACACGGGTGGCATTATCATAATGCTTGTTGGTGATTGCGTAGTTGATGAGGAAAGTTATGTATTTAGGGTCGTCTTTCCCATAGTGTTCATAAGCCTGTTTCACAAGTTCCACAAGCTGTGCTTCGTTGCCTTGAGTCTCGGCGCAACTTATTGCGAAGTCAAACACATCTTTAGTATCATATCCCAGTATGATAGCTCTTAAAAAGGCATTGAGTGCCCGTGTGTTGTCTCCTGCCATTTTTGCAGCCACCCCCTTCATATAGCAATATTTGCCTATCGCGTTGTCGTCGGCCCGGAATTTGCCGCGCTTCATGAACGACATAAACGGCATGGTGGTGTAGATGTCCCATGCGCGGTAGGCACTTTCGTAATTTTTTAGGTTGACGTAAAACACGCTTCCTGCCAGTCGATAGTCATCGAAATGTTCTTGCAGTGTTTCGATTATTTTTTTCGAGTATTTGGTCTTTATTTTCGGGCTGCCGTCTTTTTCGGTTTTGGGGTTGCCGTGCTTGTCGTGCACAATCACCGAGTCTGACTTCAAAGCCTGTCGCATTTTGTCATAACCGTTGATGAGTGACGAATACATTAAATTCTCGTCAACGTCTTGGCCTATTGATTTAAGTTTCAGACACTTGTCATAAAGTCTGAAGTTTATGTCTCCGGCGGTGTACCATGTTTCGGCTTCGTCTTTGGTTTCCTCGTTGGTCAAGGCCGGTTCTATTTTATTTATGGCGTCTTTGTAGTTGTCAACTGTGAGCGACATATTGTTCACGTCCTGTTTTACCTGTTCCACAAGCCGCTTTTGTGCCGCGGCCTGGCAGGTGGCCAACAAGAAAATGCCTATAATTATAGCTGTCGTGTTCCTAACCATCTCTTTTTTACCTTATCGTTTATTCCTGTGTTTGTCGAATCCAAAAAAAATAATATCCACATTTATTCATTTGCAAAATTAGCAAATTTTTCTGTGGTATCACATTATTATAAACGAAAGATGGCGATGGAAGATATGGGGGGTGTAATCAAAACGCAGATTAGGCGGCAAAGCCGTCCAATTTGAGGTAGCCGATGTGTGAGGCGAAGCCGAACCGTCGGAGCAAGAAACCTTCATATTTGTAACGGCCTCAAAGAGGTCGAATGTATCACAACTCACTATGTTCGACCTCTTTGAGGCCGAGTTTGTTGATGTATAGTCTTGCCGACGGCTTGCGACCCGCCAATCTGCGGTCACTGCGCCGCCGGTTACCGCAGATTGGACGGCTTTGCCGCCCAATCCTTGAATTTACATTTTGACACACCCTCCCCCTTACAATTTCAATGTCGGAATTATGATGCACCTACCTTGATTTGCATTTCGGCACACCCTCGCAAGCCGCTTTTTTCACTCGGTTGCGTCTTCTTTCACCAGGTTGAACTTGGTGGAGATTTCTTTTTGCTCGATGGCTTGGCGCAGGTTGAACCGGCGTTTCTGTGTGAGATAGCCGGGTTTGCTGCAAGTGATTTCTATCTGCACGTCGCCCGAGTTGTTGAATGTAAGCCCGCGTATGTCGAATGATTCGGTGCTTTCGTATGGTGTGGTACCGAGATATGACTGGTTGGTGTTCTTCACGTCGGGAGTTGAAGAAACCACCCGCCATTCCACGTCGGCACCTTTTGGCGACGAATCGACAAACCAACGGATTATGGTGTGTTCAAGTGCCGTGTCGCCGCTACCGCTCACTTGCTTGTTCTTCTCGGCTGCCGGGGTCTCGGCACGTTTCAGGAAGTAGGCAATCCTGTTCCAGTCGATGTTTTCCAGTGCGTTGACGTAAGCATCGTTTAAGGCATTGTTTAACTTTGTGTCTGTTTTCATCGACATTGCGTTGTTGAATGACTGGGACAAATCCTTAAGTATATTATTTGAATTGCTTGATGAGCGGCCGGTTACGGTAGTCCTTGGGTAAACTTGCGCCCTGTTTTCATCGAATATTTGAATGTCAAGGCTCACTGTTCCTATCCACCCCATGCCCGAGAGCAGGCTCACTTGGAATTGTGTGATGTCGATTTCCATCATGTAGTCGGTGTTGATGTCGGCATCAAGCACAAACCCCATTGTCTGCATATATTGCCTTGCGCTTTCGGTGACAAATGATTTCACATCGGGGTAGGTGCTCAAATTCAGCTTTGGCATATTGGGAGCGGCATCATATCGGTTCAGCACGGCAGTGCTTGCCCTCTTGTCAAGCACATTCAGGCGGATGCCATAGTCGAGGTTGATATATTGGTTGGATGGTGGGAACTTTTTAAGTTCAAGAGGAATTGTGTAAGCCACAGGTTGCGCTGCTTTTTGCGAAGTTCCACAACCGGCAAACAACATTGCTGTCAATGTCAATAAGCTAAGAATAAAAGTTTTCTTCATAATTGTCAGTTATTTATGATTTTAATTAGTTTAGCTGTCGCTTCGGTGCGGTACATTATCAGTTTCTTTTCCGATGTGGCCGTGGTGGTGATGGTGGGCTCGAACAGCGCGTCGGCACCATACTCCTTTGCGAGGCTGATGAGGCGGTAAAGTGCCAGCCGCCGCACTATCTCTTCGGCCGGAATGTAGTTCGATTCGGAATTGTAGATGTTGGAGCCGCCGATGTAGCCAAGTCTGATAATTCCCTCGCAGTCCTTGTATTCTAAGTACCGTTTCCCGTTGATTTTCTCTATGTCATACACCAATTTAAATTCCCCGTTTTCCTCATATATAGTACGTTTTGATTTTTGGTTGTCGGAGCTGACGGCGGCTGTCGCCGTGATGGAGTTCAGAATGGTGTAGATGTTGCGGTTAGAATTCAAGTCGCTGAATGTGACAACGGGCATATTGCTTATTGCCGTTGTCGGGATAAGCCCGCTTTGGGCATTTAGCTTGCCTGCCGTGCACAGCATTAGCAATAACAGGGCAATTGCTGGTAAAATTTTCTTTTTCATAGTTTCTTCCCCTTGGTATGTGTCGGGTACAACTTCTTGTTATTGATGATATTGGTTTATTTTTGCACTTGATGATTTTGTCATTTTTTGTAATCTGTCTCTTGGTAAGAGACGGATTGTTGTGGTATAATACTGATAATAAGGTAAATATGTAGATAATTGCATAAAATCGGACGTGTTTCAAGGAGGTTTTATCGGAAAATATGTTTGTGTATGTTTCTCTGTTTCAATAATTATTTATATTTTTGCGAAAGTCAATCCGTCTCTTACCAAGAGACGGATTTTTTATGGTAATAATATGTGTATCAATAGTGTTGCCTAAACTGTAATTGCGTGTGGCGTTTAATTTGCGGTGTTACAAGTTGGCATAATAATTGTTATTATTACATAGTGAAAAGGAATTATGATGTTTGAATTGTTTTCACCCGCTATCAAGGAAATATTGGCTTGCAGCAGAATGGAGGCCGACAGGTTGCACAGCAGTGAGATAATGCCCGAACACCTGATGCTGGGCATAATTCGCAATGAACGGAACAATGCTTACGAGTTGCTGAAACTGTCTGATGCCGACATTTGCGGTTTGCAGGCCTTTATGGAGGTGAACGTGACCGAGGATGATGCCGGTGCTGCCAAGCCCGCGTCGCAACGGGTGGTTAGCAAGGCGACCGAATTGTTGTTGCGGCAGGCGATAGTGGAAGCCAAATTGCATAATTCGCAAGTGGATGCCGAGCACTTGTTGCTCGCATTCTTGCATGATCCGCATAAAGGTTTTGTTTTTAGAATATTGAATTATATGAATATAAACTACGAAGATATAGAAGAATGCATCGAAGCTGGGTTGGTGGCTCCGCAATCGGGTGCCGGCTTTACCGAAAGCGACGAGGAAGATGATGCCGCGTATGGCGGTGACAACCGGTCGGGAGAAGGTGCCGGGCAAACCGGTAAAAGCGGCGGAGCCAAAGGCAGTGCCACGGCTACTCGCGGACGTAATGAAACACCGGTGCTTGACAAGTTCGGTAAAGACATAACCCGTGATGCCGAAGAAGGGAAGCTCGACCCTGTGGTGGGCCGCGAACGTGAAATAGACAGGCTTGCCCAAATATTGAGCCGCCGCAAAAAGAATAATCCGGTATTGATAGGAGAACCGGGCGTGGGCAAGTCGGCGATAGTCGAAGGGCTTGCCGAGCGCATTGTGCAGCGCAAGGTGGCCCGGGTGTTGCTTGACAAGCGTGTCATGGCTCTTGACATGGCCGCAGTAGTGGCGGGAACGAAGTATCGAGGCCAATTTGAGGAACGCATAAAGGCTATAATCGACGAGTTGAAGAAAAGCCCCGATGTGATATTGTTTATCGATGAAATACACACCATAGTGGGTGCAGGCAGCGCGGCCGGTACCATGGATGCCGCAAACTTGCTTAAGCCTGCGCTTGCCCGTGGCGAAATACAATGTATAGGTGCGACTACGCTCGACGAGTACCGGAAAAGCATCGAGAAAGACGGTGCACTTGAACGACGCTTCCAAAAGGTGATGGTGGAACCGACTACTGCCGAGGAAACGTTGCAAATATTGAACAATATAAAAAGCAGTTACGAGGAGCATCATGGCGTGACTTATACCCCCGAGGCTTTGAAGGCGTGTGTGGCTTTGACCGAGCGTTATGTGAGCGACCGTAATTTTCCCGACAAGGCCATTGACGCGCTCGACGAGGCGGGTGCCAAAGTGCGCATAACAAATGTGGAGGTGCCTAAAGAGATTGAAGAACTTGAAGAACAGATACAAGAAGCCCAACGCAACAAGGTGAAGGCAGCACAGGCGCAGAATTTCGAGAGTGCGGCGAATTATCGTGACTTGCAAGAGAAATTGGGCGTGCGACTTGGCGAGGAGAAGCAAAAGTGGGAAGAAAGCCTTGCTTCTCGTCGTGAGATTGTCGATGAGAATAAGGTGGCCGAAGTTGTGGCCATGATGACTGGTGTGCCTGTGCAGCGTATAGCTCGTGCCGAGGGCGAACGGTTGTTGGCGATGGGTGACGAACTGAAGAGTGTGATTATAGGGCAGGACAAGGCCATCGACAAGATTGCCCGGGCCATAAGGCGAAACCGTGTGGGGTTGAAAGATCCGAACAAGCCGATTGGCACATTCATGTTCCTTGGCCCGACAGGTGTCGGCAAGACGCATTTGGCTAAAAAATTGTCGGAATTCCTGTTTAACACACCCGATGCCTTGATACGCATCGACATGAGTGAATATATGGAGAAATTCTCGACTTCGCGCTTGGTGGGTGCGCCTCCGGGATATGTGGGCTATGAAGAAGGCGGACAATTGACCGAGAAAGTGCGCCGCCACCCATATTCGGTGGTTCTGCTTGATGAGATAGAAAAAGCTCACCCCGATGTGTTCAATATGTTGTTGCAGGTGATGGATGAAGGACGCCTTACCGACAGCCTTGGCCGCCGGGTGGATTTCAAGAACACGATAATAATCATGACTTCCAATATAGGCTCGCGTGAGGTTAAAGACATGAATGGCGGTGTGGGGTTCAACACTGCCGCCACAAGCAAGGAATACAACGAGGGTATAGTGCGCAAGGCGTTGAACCGCCGTTTTTCGCCCGAATTCTTGAATCGTATCGACGATATTGTGATGTTTGAACAGCTTGGGCGCAAGGAGATTGGCCAAATTATCGATATTGAGCTTGCTGCATTCCGCCGTCGCTTGGACGAACTTGGATTTGAATTGCGTCTTACTGCTGAGGCCAAGGATTTCCTTGCCGACAAGGGATATGATCCGGCTTATGGGGCGCGTCCTTTGAAACGGGCCATACAAACATACCTTGAAGATGTGCTTGCCGAGATGCTGCTGACTACAGTGTCTCGCACAGGCAAGGAGGTGATGGTGGTGGATAAGGCCGATGGGGGTGACAACCTTTGTGCACATATCGAAGTTGCCGAAACTGTGCCTGATGCCGCTCTTCCCGAGGCATAGTCCGTTTATGTTGAAATACAGCAAAAATGTCATACCGTTCAGGTGTGGCATTTTTTTTGTTTATATGATGTGTACACGAAAATAAATTTAAAGTCATATATAATCATGCAAAAAGGATCGATAGGGGTAACTACCGAAAATATTTTCCCCGTAATTAAAAAATTCTTGTATAGTGATCACGAGATTTTTCTTCGCGAATTGGTGTCGAATGCCGTCGATGCCACACAAAAGTTGAAAACGCTTGCTGCACATGGCGAGTTTAACGGATCTCTTGAAGGGTTAAAGGTTAATGTCTCGGTGGATAAAGAGAAAGGTACGCTGACGGTGTCGGATAACGGCATAGGCATGACAGCCGAGGATATCGACAAGTATATTAATCAAATAGCATTCTCGGGAGCCGAAGAATTCCTTAATAAATACAAGGATAATGCAAATGCCATTATCGGCCACTTCGGCCTCGGCTTTTATTCGGCATTCATGGTCGCCAAGAAGGTGGAAATCCGCTCATTGTCTTACAAAGAAGGAGCAAAGGCCGTTAATTGGATTTGTGACGGTTCGCCCGAGTATGAAATGAATGAAATCGATAAGGCTGAACGTGGTACCGATATCATTCTTTACATCGAAGATGAAGAAGACAAGGAATTTCTTGAAAAATCGCGCATCGAGGTACTTTTGCGCAAGTATTGCAAATTCCTTCCTGTGCCGGTGGTGTTCGGGAAAGAGCAGGAATGGAAAGACGGTAAATATGTCGATACCTACCGCGACAACATAATCAACAATATAGCTCCGTTATGGGCCCGCAAGCCGTCGGAATTGAAAGATGAGGATTACTTGAAGTTCTATCACGACATTTTGCCGGGGCAAGATGACCCGTTGTTTTGGATACATTTGAATGTTGATTATCCTTTTACACTGACAGGAATATTGTATTTTCCTAAGATCAGGAACAATATAGAAATCAATAAGAATCGAATCCAACTGTATTGCAACCAGGTGTTTGTGACCGATTCTGTCGAGGGTGTAGTGCCAGAGTTCTTGATGCTGTTACAAGGTGTAATCGATTCACCCGACATTCCGTTGAATGTGTCGCGCTCTTATTTGCAAAGCGATTCGAATGTGAAGAAGATTGCATCTTATATAACCAAGAAAGTCGCATCAAGGCTTGAGGATATTGCAAAGAATGATCCTAAAAGTTTTGAAGAAAAATGGAACGACATAAAGTTGTTCATCGAATACGGTATGCTCACCGATGAGAAATTCTGTGAACCGGCAATGAAGTTTGCCTTGGTTGAGGATACCGAAGAAAAGTTCTTTAAACTTGAAGATTACCGCAAGCTCATCGAGTCGGCGCAAACCGATAAGGACGGCAACGTGGTTTACCTGTATGCCACCGACAAGGAGCAGCAATATTCTTATATAAAGGCGGCCACCGACAAGGGATATAGTGTGTTGTTGATGAATGGGCAACTTGATGTCCATTTTATAGGAATGCTTGAGCAGAAAATCGAGAAGAGCCGCTTTGTACGCGTTGATTCCGATGTTATTGACAATATTATTCCGTCTGCCGATAAAAAGGAATCGGATATTACGTCGTTGCAGCGCACTATGCTTACAACAGTGTTCAAATCACAAATTCCGGCAATTGACAAGAGCGAGTTTTTCATCTCATTTGAGTCGGTCAGTGCCGATGCTCAGCCTGTGGTAATCACGCAGAGCGAATATATGCGCCGAATGAAGGATATGGCAGCCTTGCAGCCCGGTATGAGTTTCTATGGCGAGTTGCCTGATAGCTATAACCTTACGCTCAATACCAATCACCCTGTGGTAAAGCGTATAATGGAAGATGCGCAGGCTGCTGTCGGCAGTCGTATAGAGGAACTTGAAAACGACCTTGCCGCAGCCAATGCCGCCATTAAGGCAATTAACGATGCCAAAGATGGCAACAAGGAACTCGACGAAGAGCAGAAGAAGCAACTTGCCGATAATGAAGCCCGTGCTGCCGAATTGCGCAAGCAAGAGGAAACGGAACTTACCGAATATGCCAATGGTCAAGACAAGGTTAAGCAACTTGTTGATATTGCTCTCCTTAGCAACGGAATGCTTAAAGGTGAAGCATTAAGCAAATTCCTGCAACGCTCCATCGACTTGTTGTAATCATGGATGGTGGGCTGTGCCCATTCCGAGAAATAAGACGGCTCAAAAGTAACTTCATTTGCGGTTGCTTTTGAGCTCGTCTTGTTTTATATATCCATGTTTTTAATATGATGGGAGGGGTGTGTTTGGCGTTGTTTGTGTTTGTTGATGTTGCATGATAAGGAATAGTAGATAGTTTAAGTGTTAAACATAGTCAATGAGATGATTGTATTTTCGGTTGATTTTTGTGGTTTTTTGGGTGTAAATATGTTTTAGGGCATAAAAACGGGGAAAATTTTTGTGATTACATGGTGTTGTGGTGCAGGCAGTTAGTGAAAAAGTGCAAATTTTTTCTGAAAAAAGTTTGGGAAAAATTTGGTTTTAAGGGAAAAATGGTAGTACCTTTGCAACCGCAAACGGG
>CALUMH010000040.1 GCA_944321685.1 uncultured Muribaculaceae bacterium | reverse complement strand
TACGAGGCCGACAGCCGCAAACTTTATAAAATAGGAGCTGTATTCTCCTCGCAAACCGGCACCATAAGTGACTGGAATGTAAAAGAATGATTTAGATTAAGAAATCAGATGCAAGAATTAAGATACGATAGGGAATTGATTATGAGCCACATTGCCAAGCCTGCATTCAGGCTTGTGGGTGAAGTGGCCGATGAAATGAAACGTGAATGTTACGTTGTGGGAGGATATGTGCGCGACATATTCCTCGGGCGGACATCAAAAGATATTGATTTTGTCACCGTAGGCAGCGGCATCGAGGTTGCAGAGAATGTTGCCGGAAAACTCGGTAAACGGGCTACGCTTGCCGTGTTTCGCAATTTCGGAACTGCCCAAGTAAAATGGCATGGACTTGAACTTGAATTTGTGGGAGCCAGAAAAGAATCATACACGCACGACAGCCGTAATCCGATAGTGGAAGACGGCACGCTCGACGATGACCAGCGGCGTAGGGATTTTACAATAAATGCCATGGCGGTGTGTGTCAACCATGATCGTTTTGGGGAATTGCTCGACCCGTTTAATGGCATTCAAGACTTGAATGACAAATTGATACGCACTCCACTCGATCCTGATGTGACTTTCTCGGACGACCCGTTGCGCATGATGCGTGCCGTGCGTTTTGCCACTCAACTCGGGTTTGAAATATTCCCCGAAACATTTGCAGCCATAGAGCGTAACCGAGAGCGTATAGATATAATATCAAAGGAACGTATAACTGACGAATTGATGAAGATAATGATGTCGGCTGTTCCTTCACGCGGGTTTAAGTTGCTTGACGATTGCAAATTACTTGAAATAATATTTCCCGAGCTTGTTGCGCTGAAAGGCGTGACGCAGATGAATGGCCGAGGACATAAAGACAATTTCCTGCATACGTTGCAAGTGCTTGACAATGTGGCTGTGAAAAGCGACAATGTGTGGTTGCGGTGGGCGGCACTGCTGCACGATATTGCCAAACCTGCCACTAAGCGTTATGACGAAAAATCGGGGTGGACGTTCCATAACCATAATTTCATAGGAGAGAAAATGGTTCCGCGCATATTCAAGCGTTTGCGACTGCCAATGAACGAGAAAATGAAGTATGTGGCCAAACTGGTGGGATTGCATATGCGCCCGATTGCGCTTGTCGAAGATGAGGTTACCGACTCGGCTGTACGGCGAATGCTGTTTGATGCCGGAGATGACATTGACGACTTGATGACGCTGTGTGCAGCGGATATTACATCGAAAAATCCCGAGAAGGTGCGTCGGTTCAAGGAAAATTATGACCTTGTGCGCCGTAAACTTGTGGAACTTGAAGAGAAAGACAGGATACGCAATTTCCAGCCGCCGGTGACAGGCGAGGAAATAATGCAAACCTTTGACTTGCAACCGTGCAGCACAGTGGGACAAATTAAAGAAGCAATAAAAAATGCCATACTCGACGGCAAGGTTTCCAACGACCATGATGAAGCCCGCCGGTTCATGCTTGAAGTGGCAGCCGGCATGGGCTTGCACCCGAAACAATAATAAATGGTGGTATAAAAAAATCGAAAGAGGCAGCACAACAGGTTGCCTCTTTCGATTTTTATGTTGCCATGGGTATATTGTTATTTCACAATGGCATTATTGTCGGATGGGGTTACATACCAGTCAAGGGCCTGAGTGTGGTCGGTTGCCCATATTGAGAATTTGTCGTAAGCCGTTGTGATGCTTGTGCGCTCGGTCGGCCAAAGCCAATTGGTTCCGTCCACACATATCATTTGCGGTGCACTGCCTGCTTCGGGAGCGGCAATTGTTGCCTGAGAGGAGTTGCCTTCGACCACTATGTTGAAACCACCCATATCGGTTGCAGCCATGCTGAAGTCGGTTCCTACATTTATGGTGACAGGCTTGCCTGCATTCCCCTTGGTTACAGTGTTAAGCATTACATTCGACGGGCTGCCGGGAACGAGCATGTCGTGTATTTCTCCTATGCGTTCATTATTGAAGAACACGGTAGATGCCAATTCGCCACCGGCCGCAAGCGGAGTGATGGTTGCTGTTTCGCTACCTGCTGCATATGTAATGCTGAACACAATGTCGTTGAAGTCGAAGTCGTCGGTGTTGCCAAGGTCTTCGCAAGCCAATATCCAGGATTGTGTTTCGTCGATGGTGGGCAATTCTTCTACTTTGCCGTCGATGATGAAAGCGATGTCGTTCCAGTCGATACTGTTTGTTCCTTCAGGAACCGGTTGGCCGTCAACAATCGAGAACTTGCCGCCCCAGTCTTCAAAGCTGAGGATATTCACTCCGTGAGTAGAATAAAGAGCCGAGCTCGATATATTAGTCCATCCTTTTACCGCGGTTACATCTTTGTTAAGTTCCGCATTTGAGAAGAGGCACAATGATGCATACATGGTGGGAACATATATGTCTCCTGTTTCTTGTGTCCAGTCAACCGATTTGTCCAAGGCTCCCGATCCTTCGGCGTTATACCCGCGAACAAGCCCGAAGTGTATTTCTTTCCCGGCAGGGAATGTGGTTGTCGGGGCGAAATTGTTGTCAGGGTCATAGTAAACGAGTGTAAATTTGCGATTTACAACATTGGCATTGCTTGGAATAAGTACATATTTGTCGGCTTTCTTTTGTTCTTCCATGGTTGCGCCTTTGTCGGTATAAAAATATACGAGAGCCGAATTGGCATTAGTGTTGCGGTAAATGCCAATCAATGAGATTTCACCGGCTTCGGTTGTGGTAATTTTGTAGTTCTGCGTGTATGGGTACAACTTTGTAATATTGTCATCATCGGCTACATACATATTCGCGCAGGTTTCAGCAACATCTTGGTATTTCGAACCTTGCAATGTGTATTCTTCGCCAACGGTGAAATTATCGTAAGTTTGCCATTCTTGAATAGCGTATATTTCGCTTTCCCAACTTTTGTATAAATCATGATAGTGAGTGTAGCCGATTTTGTTGATATAATCGTCTCCGAATGAATTGGAATACATGCCGGCAAACAGGTTATAGTCAACAGCATATACTTTTTCGCGTGGCATAAGTGGCATACTGCTGCGTGTGCTTTGACGGAAAGCGGTGCGGCCGCCGAAGTTTACTTGAGATGCAGTGTTTATGTTAACAGTCTGCACCTCGCGGTCGCCTTGCGCTGTTTTTACTACATATACTTCATCGATGGTTTTCGGTACGTCGAATTTGATTGTTTTTGAGCCTGACACTTCTGTTTGTGCCACAAGATAGCTGCCACGGTTGCTTTTGGTGTAGATGCTTACGGTGGCATTGGTGCCGGTGTTTACCGTCAACGAGCATTGTGTGGCAATGTTCCACGACTGCTCGGGATCGATGTCGCCGATAATATTTTTCCAATTGTCGGCGTATTCTTGATTTTGGTCGATGGACTTGATTGTCGGTTCGTTGGGGGAACAACCTGTCATGCACATTATGAAGCCAACAGTAATGGGGAAATAAATAGAGACTTTTTCATATACTTGTAAATATTAATAAATAAAGTAGGAAATTTTTCGCAAAGTTAAGAAACTTTTTTATGCGTTGCAATATGCCGGTATGTAAAAATGCAGTATTGATAATGTTTTTATCGCAATTCGTCATGAAAAAAATCTTTTGGGAAGATACGGATTTTGTGCCGATTGCAATACAATATTGCAATATGATGCAAGAGCGGCGCGTTACATAGAAAAAAGTAACATTATGAAAATTACCGATGAAAAATCAAAACCGTGGGTGACGCTTGGCAGCGAATACCTTGTGCGGAGGCCCTGGCTGACTGCTCGCCGCGACCGTGTAAGGTTGGCGAACGGCACGGTTAATGATGAATATTATGTGCTTGAGTACCCCGATTGGGTTAATGTTATTGCCGTTACAGCCGACGGAAAGTTTATAATGATTAAGCAGTACAGGCATGGTATAACCGGTACGAGCTATGAGATATGCGCCGGCTGCTGTGAGCGAGGTGAAGCTCCCGAACAGGCTGCCCGCCGTGAATTGCTTGAAGAAACCGGTTATGGCGGTGGTGAATGGCAAAGGCTGCTTGTGATTGCTCCTAATGCGAGTTCAATGAATAATTATACTCATTGTTATCTTGCCGTGGGTGTGAAAAAAATTTCTGAAATTCATCTCGACCCTACCGAGGAGCTTGAAATGTTTCTGCTTGATGGTGACGAAGTGTTTGATTTGTTGCAGTCGGGGCAGATAGTGCAGGCCACCATGGTTGCGCCGATGTGGAAGTATTTTTACTCTGTTGCAAATACGCATGGAAGCGTCTGTGGCGAAAAAAGATGAATTTGGCAATAAATTTGCAATAAAAATACTAATTTTTTATGGAAATTAGCTGTATCTTTGCGGACAGAGATATAAGATAGGTTTGTAAAGAATTTGTTTGGAGTAACTATTCCATTATATTAATGGGTTTATAGATTTAGTTTGTAATTCTATTTTTTAAGAGTGTTTTTGATTGAATGCAACGGGGCTGCCGGTAGGCAGTCCCGTTGTAGTTTTTGTTGGGCTTGATGTTATTTTATCCATGCCATGATGTTTTTCCACGAGAATTTTTTGCCGTATAGCAATATCCCCTTGCGGTATATTTTTGCAGCCACGGCGGCTATACCCAGTGCCGAACCGAACAGTATGGCAATGCTGAGTGCTATTTCCCAAAACGGTACATCATAGGGCAGGCGCACCATCATCACCACAGGCGATGTGAACGGTATCATGGAACACCACCATGCCAGTGTGCCGTCGGGGTTGTCTATGCATGCAATTCCGGCCCATAAAGCGAGCACAAGGAACATCATCATCGGAATGGTGGCCTGGCTTCCTTCATTAGGCTGATCGACAGTGGAACCGGCTGCGGCAAACATTGATCCGTAGAGCAGGTATCCGCCAATGAAATATAACACGAAGCAGGCGGCAATTCCTGACAGGTTGATCGATGCAACTGATTGCATTATGTTGTTAATCATGTTGCCGGTATCGGCATCGATGTTTCCGGCCATTTGCGTCCGGGCAATTAATTCGGGGTCGGAAGCCACCGTGCTTATGCCGAATATGGCTGAGATTATGCCTATGAATATGCACCAAATGGCTATTTGAACTATTCCCACAAATCCCACACCGATTATTTTGCCTAATAATAGCTCGATTGGCTTGCAACAGCTCACCATTACCTCGATTATGCGGTTGGTCTTTTCTTCGACTACGCTGGTGAGTATCATTGCCCCATACATCATCACAAACATATAGGTAAGGAATGCAAGAACCAGCCCTATGATGCTTGCAAGCTCGGCATCCGATTGTGATTCATCACCATCTTCGTCCCATTTCACACAGTTAAGTTGTATGTCGGCTTGGCTGTCGTTGATGATTTTGTCAAGGCCGGGAATGTTGTAAGATGCTATACGTGCCTGTGTCACGGTGTCGCCGAGACATTGTGCGACGTAGCTTTGCAATCCCATGCGCACTGCATTTTGTGAAAACACGTCAACGCTTAGTGTGCTGTCGATATCAGCAGGAATTACCACTATGGCATACAATCCGTCTTGTCGCTTGTAAAATTCATGCAGTCCGGTTGTTCCTATCGGAGTGATATCATGGAAGCGGAATTCGTCGTTGTCGGTTATGGCCTTGCCGTAACGTCCGCTCTCGTCAACTATGGCCACTGTTTCTATGTCGCCCTTGTTAAATTGCATCATCAGGTAGGGTAGTCCGAGGCAGGCAATGCTGATGAGCGGAATAAGTATTGTCATTACGATGAACGACTTTTTCCCGGCAATTGCAAGAAATTCGTGTCGTGTGATTATAGCTATACGGCTTATATTGTTCATTGTTGTGCTGATTGCAGATTATTGTTTGAAACTGTCTCAATGAATATTTCATTCATGCTTGGCAATAATTCCTGGAAAGTTGTCAAGGTATATCGGTCGTTGATATATGCTATGGCATCGTGCAACGAAGCTCCTGTGGCAAGGCGTATTTCGGCCGTTATGCCGCCGGCAGGTGACGGTTGCACATGCTCGATGCTGAACAGTCCTTCGGCAGGGTCGATTTTCATGGTGTCGGAAATGCCCACTTGGTAGAGTTTCTTGCTGAAGCGGCGGCGAATTTCGGCCACACGTCCGTTAAGCACCACGCGTGAATGGTTGATAAGTGCGATTTCTTCACACACCTCCTCGACCGAACCCATGTTGTGGGTCGAGAAAATTATGGTCGAACCCTCGTCGTGCAGGTGCAGGATTTCTTTTTTCAGCAGTTCGGTGTTTACCGGGTCAAAACCTGAAAATGGCTCGTCGAATATCAGCAATTTGGGTGAATGTATCACGGTTGAGATGAATTGCACTTTTTGAGCCATACCCTTCGACAAGGCTTCGATTTTCTTGTCGGCCCATTGTGTAAGGTCAAATCGTTCAAGCCATTTGCCCATGGCACGTCGCGCATCGCTGCTGTTCATGCCGCGTAGCCGGGCTATGTACATGATGTGGTCGGCAACTTTCATTTTCCGGTACAGTCCGCGTTCTTCGGGCAGATAACCTATATTGGTAATATCTTTCTCGTGTAGAGGATGTCCGTCAAATAGTAATTCTCCGCTGTCGGGGCGAGTAATCATGTTTAAAATCCTGATAAGGGAAGTTTTTCCGGCACCGTTGGGGCCCAAAAGCCCGAAAACGCACCCTTGGGGCACATCGATCGATACACGGTCGAGTGCAAGATGCCCGTCGTATTGCTTGACGACATTCCTCGTCTCGATAAAATTCATCTGTATTGTAGCATAATGGTTAAAAACTGATGCAAAGATAACAATATTCCTTGAACGGCAAGTGCAAGGCAGGGGAAATGCATCCTGAAACTTGTTATTGCCGATGCAATTGTTTAACTTTGCGTAAACTGATTTTTGCAGGGAATGCCTGTGTGGAATTTTAATTGAAACTAATTATGCAATTCATAAATAAAGCATTGTTGGCATCGGTGGGAGTTTTGCCGATGGTATTGTTGGTAAGTTGTCGGCAGCAAGAAGAGCAGCAGCGGCCCAACTTTGTGTTTTTCCTTGTTGACGACATGGGGTGGCAAGATACGTCAGTGCCATTCTACAACGATACCACGCCGCTCAATCGGCGTTACCGCACGCCCAATATGGAACGACTTGCACAGATGGGTGTGAAGTTTACCGAGGCATATGCCTGTGCCGTGTCATCGCCCACCAGGTGCAGCTTGTTGTCGGGGATGAATGCTTCGCGGCATCGTGTGACCAACTGGACGCTTGAATACGACCAACAGACGGATGCAAAGAGCAACGTGCTTGAATTGCCCGATTGGAATTATAACGGCATACAACCCGACAGTGTTGCATCGGGCCGTAATACCAAGAATTCAATGCCTATAACATCACTGCCACAAGTGTTGCACGATAACGGATATTACACCATACATTGCGGAAAGGCGCACTTTGGGGCACGGACTACTCCGGGAGCCGATCCAGCCACAATGGGATTTGATGTGAATATTGCAGGCGGCCCCAATGGCGCACCAGGCAGCTACCTCGGTATCGATAATTTCGGGCAGGTAAGTAACCCGAAGTTTGCCGTGAAGGGTCTTGAAAAATATTTCGGTAAAGACATATTCCTTACCGAAGCATTGACCATCGAGGCTATCGAAGCCTTGAAGAAACCCATTGCCGCCAGACAGCCGTTCTTCTTGTATATGTCGCACTATGCGGTGCATTCGCCTTACAGCCCCGACAAAAGGTTTGTGGACAACTATCTTGGCGTGTATGACGAACAGCTTAAAGACTCGCTTAATTTAAGTGAAGCCAAATATGCAGCTCTTGTAGAGGGTATGGACAAGAGCCTTGGAGACTTGCTCGACTTTTTGCAATCGCAACCCGAGGTGGCACAGAACACTATAATAATATTCATGTCGGACAACGGCGGACAGGCGCTTAACAATGTGCGGCAGGGCGTGGCCAACCGCGACCAGAATTTCCCGGCACGGGCCGGGAAAGGGTCGGCTTTCATGGGCGGCGTGCGTGAACCCATGATGGTGTATTGGCCGGGAGTCACAGAAGGTGGTACTACCGACGGACAACGTGTCATGATAGAAGATTTCTTCCCTACAATTCTTGAAATGGCAGGTATTACGCAGTATGAAACACGTCAGACGATTGATGGTGTAAGTTTTGTGCCTGCTTTGCGCAGCGACAGCATAAGCGAACGTGACATTGTTTGGCATTTCCCGAATTTGTGGGGCGAGACTCAGGATACCGAAGAAGGGTATGGAGCATATTCGGCAATCATGAAGGGTGATTATCATCTCATATATACCTGGGAAACAGGTCGGTTGCGCTTATACAATGTGAAAAATGACATTGGTGAACAAAATGACATTGCCGCCGATAATCCCGAAGTCGTTAAAACAATGGCAACTGAATTGTCGGAATATTTGCGTGTGCGTGATGCCCAGCGGCCATCGTTCAAGGCAACAGGCAAGTTGTGTCCGTGGCCTGATGAAGTGATTGGGATAACGAAGTGATTGAAAGGCGTTTTCTGTAGCGCGGGTTTCGGATTGGCAATAAAAACAAGCGAGTTTGTTTTGTATTGCCTTTGCCTTGCACTATCTTTGCAGTGCCGTTGCCGGTGGCGGCGGTTTAATGTTAGCGAAACAGATGATAAAACACCTTTGGCATTTGTCGGTAAGCAGGTTGGCTGTCATGCTTTTGGCGGTGTGCTGTGTGTTCCCGTTGATGGGGCAGCGGCGTGTGACGCCTGTAAAGCCGAGTACCAACAGGGTAATGACCGTAAAGCAGAATGATGCCAAAATTGCAGAGTTGAAGCAGCGCGGGCTGGTGATTGTGGGTGATACTATTTTGCCCGATACCGTTGCTGCGAAAATGAACGATACCATCAAAATCACAAGGATGCAATATCCGTTGCTTACGAGCATAACCATCGGGGCCAATGTGTGGGATCCGCTGATGCGTGTGTTCGGGCAAACCTACGGGGGCGTGGATTTCTCGGCAGAATTAAGTTTGTGGAATCGCATTTTTCCGACACTGGAGTTGGGATTTGGCTCAGCCAACAATACACCCGAAGAGAAAAATTTCACTTATCGTGGAAAGTTTGCCATGTATGGCAAAATAGGGTGCGGATATAATTTCAAGTATAACAACAAGCCCGATTATATGGCATTGCTCGGATTTCGGCTCGGTTATAGTAATTTCAAGTATAGCATAACCGATGTCGGTATCGACAATGGATATTGGCAGGAACAAAGCCGTTTTGAAATAAACGACCTCGGGTCGCACGCATTGTGGGGAGAGCTTGTGGTGGCAATGCACATAAAATTGTATAAAAATTGGTCGGCGGGTTGGGCTTTGAAATATCATTTTTTGTTTAATTACAAAAGCAATCCTACGGCCGACCCGTGGTATATTCCCGGCTACGGAACCCGCGGCTCGGCGATTTCGGGAGGGCTTTCCATTTATTATACAATACCGCTTAATCGGGACAAGTGGCCGAGCGACGAGAAGCAAAAGAAAAATGCATATACCGGCGAGCCAATCGACGGTACCAAGCCGATTTCGATACCCGGACCCGGTTCGGGCAATTAAGAATTGTGGTTGACATGAAAAAGATAGTTATCGTAGGAGCGTCGTCGGGTATCGGGCAATGCCTTGCAATGCAATATATAGCCGATGGCAATTGGATGGTGGGCATCGCCGCACGGCGAGGAGACAGCCTTGAGAAATTGCGTAGGTCGGCTCCGGACAGGGTAGTGCCGCAAGTGATGGATGTGACGGCCGATGATGCGGCCGACAGGCTTGCCGATTTGGTAAGCAAACTTGGCGGCATGGATGTGTTCTTGTTGTCATCGGGTGTGGGCAACCAAAATCCCGGACTTGATGCTGAAATAGAAAATCGCACAATAGCCACCAATGTAAAAGGCTTCACCGCCATGATTGATGCGGCGTATAAATATTTTAAGGAACATGGCGGCAGGGGGCATATCGCTGCCATAACATCTATTGCCGGCACTCGCGGCATAGGCATTGCTGCCTCTTACAGTGCCACCAAGCGTTATCAGTGGTGTTATCTTTCGGCCATAGAACAGCTTGCCCACACTCAAGGCGTGAAATTGACCATTACCGATATTCGTCCCGGATTTGTGCGCACGCCATTGCTTGATGATGGTAATCATTATCCCATGCAATTGACCGCTGATTATACAGCCCGTGCCATATGCCGAGCCATAAATCACCGCCGCCGGGTGGTGGTAATCAATTGGTTGTATGCGGTGCTTGTGTTTTTTTGGCGGCTTATACCGCGCGTGGTGTGGCGACGCATGGTGTTGTCAACAATGGCGTTATCGACGGAAAAAGTTGTGGTGTAAAAGCACTGTTTATGCCTATATTTGGCATTTTTTTATAAAACATATTGTATTATTCAAAGAAAAATGTGTATCTTTGCATTGTAAAAACATGGAATAATATTAATAGTAGGAAATATTCCCTGAGTGTTGAAAATTGGCAAGGTATTTGCTGTAGGGAATATAGGTGATTTAAAAGAAGATTGTTTTAGGGTAGAATCGTAAGATTCTCCCATAATTTAGAGAAACTATGGGAAATTACAGTAATTTTGAGGCGATGTTTAAGTGCAAGGTTTTACCTACGCATGCTTATCATCCAAATGCAGCATTATTGGCAGCACGCAGGCAAGGTTATGTGGCCATGCCCGAATGTGCCAAATGCGAGAAATCTTCGGCTGCATAACGTGGCATGAAGATTTGAGAAGATGTTTTTTTGAAGTTTGCGGTGACGCAAAAAGCAAGTGAAACAGAATTATGTAAAAGATGCTTGTTTTGAATTTAAGTTGCCGTGGCTACAAAAAAAGTTGAAATGAATAACCCGCTTGTAAGGGTTTCATGATAATTGAATTTTCCAGTCGTAGAGAGTGTAAGTCTTGCGGTATTGGAAGATTTTTGTTTTGTAAAAAAAGAAAATAAAAAGATATATCCTCCTATCCGATTGGTTGGAGGAACAGTTCCCCGGAAAGGAAGAGTTCCGCCGGCCTTTTAAAAAGGAAGTTAGTTAACCCTAATACCACATTTTATTCATACTATTTTTTTCCTAAGGCTATACGATGCGATTTCGTGTAGCCCTTTTTGTTTCCACCCATAAACCGGGTGGAACTTTTTTTATTGCGTCAGTGGATATTCTGGAGCAGTAGATAAGTGCACATCGTCTCGATGACGTGAAATGGCGGATCAGCGGATTTTCCCGGTTGGTGGAGCAGGGATTTCAGGAATATGGCTTAACTTTGTATCATGGAACATATTAA
>CALUMH010000039.1 GCA_944321685.1 uncultured Muribaculaceae bacterium | reverse complement strand
CAGACTAAGGGCACTCTTGATGTCCGATACCTGTTCCGTGTCAAAACGGGGCTTGTAATAATCACGGGCAAAACGGACAATACAGTGAACAGCCTTACGAAAGATATCGCTTGTTTTTAGCAGCAGGAAA
This sequence comes from uncultured Muribaculaceae bacterium, assembly GCA_944321685.1. GTDB lineage: Bacteria > Bacteroidota > Bacteroidia > Bacteroidales > Muribaculaceae > Avimuribaculum. The sequence continues at coordinate 13,300 of CALUMH010000039.1, read as the reverse complement.
CTGAGGCAGCCGATGATATGGCTTTTCCAACCCTCATCAATTATGATTGTTTTTATAGCATCGGAATACTTATACCATTCGGGGTACTCCCTGTCACTGCTGCCCCTGTCATACGATTTTCCATATCCCGAAATTTCCAGTACACCAGTAGAGGTATCCAATGTGAATGTTATGTTGCTACCTTTAAGGCCCCCAGAAGTAACCGCCCCATAATTGCCTGTGATGATTTCAGCACTGAGAGGCAAGACTGCCAATAGTGTACCAATCAGAATAAGTAATTTTTGTTTCATGATGAATTTGATTTTGAAACGTGTTCCGCAAGTCCCCGATGCAGAACATTGGTTTGACATATAGATACAAAAAAGGTGTGGAGACTACTATCGTTTTATCCAAACTTCAGGTCTTGGCGTACCTATGCAACGGACAAAACAATAGACCCACACCGATGAACTATATGCCGCATCGCCCGCCATGAAAGCAGCGGCGATGCTCATAAGCAACCGATGCAGGTGCTATTGCCAATCATCTTCGTTGCATTGCAAACCGCCAAGTTTGAAGTTTGAAGACAATTTCAATAACACCTTTTAATCATCAAGAACAGAATATGCCAGGCAACTGCCGCCTCTGCGGCAAACGTGCCAAGCACATACGCAAAATTACATATTTCCCCGATAACCGCACCCCCTTGCCGTTACATTTTTTCAAAAGTCTAAAAGTAGATGGAGGCTGAGCCGCCGACTGTAACATACTGGGCGGCACCGTTATGCCCGGCGACGTATGAGCCGCCAAGGCCGTAATCGCAAAACAGGCGGAAACCAAACGACTCGGCAGTGAGCAACGATGCCGACACGCCCACTTCCATGCAGGCCGTGGAACGTCCACCAATCCGAACCGTACCGTCGAGCCGGCAACCGCCATAATACGCATATCCGGCGACGGCTTTTGCCCCCAGTCGCAATTGCGAAAACACAGGATAAGAAAAATATGCCCCGGCCATAAACCGTGCCGCATTCATCGGTTCTTGCGACAACACACCATTATATTCAATAGGCAATACAGCCATCACGGCACTACCTCCCACGCCTGCATACGGATTGAAAAAATAAGCGCCCTGCACCCCGGCATTTATCCCTACGGTCGGTTTCACCAAGCCACCGGGCAAACTATACTGCGTAAGCGGAAAACTCATGGCAAGATCAGTAGAGAGGAACGATGGCCGTCGCCAACGGTCGAGAGGGTCGGCATAAACCCACTCACTCAATCCACGCTCCTTGAATATCAGGTCGGCAAGGTAATATCCCACCTCAGTCATAAGCACACCTATACCGGCTCCCACCACTATATCGCTCGCCCAATGCCTGTTATGCACCATGCGACTCGCCGCCGTTGCCGTAGCCACAGCATACCCTCCAAGGCTTATCCACGGACTGCGGCAGCCATATTCCTTGTGCAACATCGTTGCAAGCATATATGAAATAGCAGTATGCCCCGAGGGGAATGCCCTATCATCTTCTCCGTCGGGACGAGTTTCGCACACCGAGCGTTTCAATCCTTCGGCCACGCCGATGGTCAACGCCGCCGAAAAAGCATCGCTCACTATCATGCGCGACCACGAACTGCGCCCTTCCATGCCGCCAATTTTCAGTGCAAGCAATGCCACACCGGGAGCATATTGCAAGTAATCTTCATATTGTGTGTCATATCGCTGGGCATGGCTGCCTGCCGCGGCAGCATCTTTAAGATTGGTATTTGCCCCATATATGGCCATACCGCCAACAATCACGGGTATCCCGGCATGGGTTATCCTGAACGCCGGTGCTGAAATTGCATGGTCAAAGCAGCTCACACTGTCGGCCCGTTCCACGGCTTGCACTTGCAGGCCATAACCGACAAAAAGACATATAACCAATATGCTTACAAAAGTTTTCATCAACAAGAAAAATTGTAAATTTGCAGGTGCAAACATAGTAAAAAAACATGACACTGACGGAAATATTGCACAACTTCAGGCATAGACTCGCCTCATGTTACCCTCCAGGAGAAATAAACGGCATGGAAATGGCTATGCTCGACAACTTGCTTAATTACAGCCGAGTAGATGCCATTTTACACGCCAACGACGAAATGCCGACATTCATTGCCGAAAAATTCACGACAATTGCCGACCGACTGCTGCGTCATGAACCCATACAATACATACTTGGCGATGCATATTTCCACGGGCACCACTTCCGCGTCACTCCGGCAACACTGATTCCCCGACCGGAAACCGAGGAACTTATCGACATGATTGCCGATGAAAATACTGCTGCCGACTTACGTGTTCTCGATATTGGCACAGGGTCGGGGTGTATTGCCATTTCACTTGCTATTGCATTACGATTTGCCGAAGTTTCGGCCATTGACATCAGCCCGGATGCGCTGGCCATAGCAAAAGAAAATGCCAAGAAACTGAAAGCCCGGGTGATTTTTCGCCAAGCCGACATATTAACTTTGCCTGTACCTGAAACTCCTTGCTACGACATAATAGTAAGCAATCCGCCATACATAACCGACAGCGAACGTGCCGAAATGGACAACAATGTCCTCGACTATGAGCCGCACCCGGCACTCTTTGTTCCCGACAACGACCCGTTACTGTTTTACCGCACCATTGCGCAATATGCAACCGGAGCCTTATCTCCGGGAGGGAAATTATATTTCGAAATCAACAGCAGGTTTCCACAAGAAACGTGCAAGCTACTGACAGATTATGGTTTTACCGACACCAAGGCAATAAACGACTACCGCGGACTTCCGCGTTTCGTAACTGCCACCCGATAGCTTTATCGCAGCGAATCAAGAAACTCGCGGCGAAGGGCGGCATCGGCAAAGGCTCCGCTATAGTCCATCGTTACTGTGGTACTGTCTTGCTTTTCCACTCCGCGCATCTTCATGCACAAGTGGCCGGCCTCGCACACCACTATCACCCCTTTACTTGAAAGAGTGCGAGTAAGCAACGAACAAATTTCACCCGTAAGACGTTCTTGCACCTGCAACCGGTGGGCATAAACATCGACGACACGTGCCAACTTACTCAGCCCCACAATATGCCCGTCGGGAATATACCCTATAGAAACTCGTCCGAAAAACGGTAAAATATGGTGCTCGCACACCGAATAAAATTCTATATTTTTCACTGTCACCACTTGCGAACCCGAATGCTCGAATATTGCAGAACGCACTATGCCCTCGGGATCTTCCTTGTATCCGCGCGTAATGTCCATTATGGCCTTTGCGGCCCTCATCGGGGTTTTAACCAGGCCCTCACGGTTTGGATCTTCACCCACTAATTCAAGTATGCGGCGGTAACAGGCGGCTATCTCTTCGACAGTCTGTTCATCATATTTGTTTAATATCATTGCGGTAAAGTGTTTATAACATCCACGACTATGATCATCTCGCCGGCGTAACCGGGAAACATCTCTCGCAACTCGCCGAGCCTTATGACGGCCTCGTCACGAGTGCGAAAGTCGCCCACACGTAAACGCCACGACGGAGCGTCGTATGTAATGTATGTTCCCATCTCGGGAAAAGCTTCTTTTATGCTGCGCTCTTTCGTCAATGCTTCCCCCTTGGCCGTGCGCTGGTTGCGGTCGGAAAACACCTGTATGCGATAGCCCACCACATTTTTCCCTCCAAGCGCGTGTTCAAGCGTTGCCACATTGGTCGAGTCTCCGTTAGCAGGGTTCAGCCGTTGGTTCAATGCCGATGGTTGATGCACCGTCACCCGCCCCCCGGTTACACGTTGCAAGTAATCGGCTATGGTACCGGTCGCAGCCGACTGCGCACTTGCCGTCAACGATAGCACTGCAATGGCTGCAAACAGAAAAAACAGACGTTTCAGCATAAAATGATTATTGTATTGTTATGGATAAAAAATGAGGGGGATGTGCCGCAAACAACGGTGCGGCGGCACTCCCCTTTTGTTTTAAATCAATCTAAATTCAAAATGCCTTCACGATACCCATGAACGACTCTGCTTCGAGAGCAGCACCGCCGATAAGGCCACCGTCAACATCGGGCTTTGCAAAGAGTTCCTTGGCATTGCTCGGCTTGCAGCTACCACCGTAAAGGATAGTGGTGTCTTCTGCAACTTGCTTGCCATACTTCTTTTCGATAAGGCCACGGATGAATGCGTGGATTTCCTCAGCTTGGTCGGCAGTGGCAGTCTTGCCTGTACCAATGGCCCATACCGGCTCATAAGCAAGGATAATCTTACCGAAGTCTTCGGCCGACAATCCGAATACCGATGCCAATTGGGCTTCAACAACCTCGTTCTGCTTGTTGGCTTCACGTTCTTCGAGCACTTCACCAATGCAGAAGATAACCTTCAAGCCGTTTTCAAGAGCCAATTTTACTTTTTCGGCAAGTATTTCAACTGTCTCGTGGTAATAAGCGCGACGCTCTGAATGGCCAAGGATAACATATTGTGCACCTGTCGAGGCAACCATGGCTGCCGACACTTCGCCGGTATAAGCACCCTTCACCTTGTCGGCGCAGTTTTCTGCGCTCAAACCCAGCTTGTTGCTGTCGATTACAGCTGCAACTGCAGTCAGGTGAGTGAAAGGCACGCCGATGATTACATCGCAGTTGGGGGTGAATCCCTTCAATGCCTCGTTAACTTCGGTGGCGAGCTTTACGCCTTCCGGAACCGTGGTATTCATCTTCCAGTTTCCGGCTACAATGTTCTTCCTCATAATTGTTTAATTTAGAAAGTGTATTGATGATTATTGTTTCTCTTATTCGTTATTGTTTTCCGACTGCAAATTTACCGCTTTTTTCCGACTTTTCCTTACTCGGCGCAAGCTAAATTTCACAACAAGGTGGGTACGGTTGACAACAAGCACCAGCAACATTGCCGACAAGTAAAGCAATGTTATAAAATAAAGCACATGGCGCAATTCGACGTCTCCCGCCACTTCATCGATATTTTCGGCTTCATCTATGTAATCGACATTCATCGACTGCATGGTTCGCTTCCACGCCACTGTGCCGTCGCGCAGCATCACGGCAGCCGGATTGCCGCGTGCCAACATTTTAAGCTCACTGTCGTCCATCACATACATCGGATAATCGGCCATCGACAAGTCGTTCCATTCATCGATTTCCGCCTTGCCGTCCGACGTCAATCCCACCACATCTATATCATGCTTGCGGCAAAAGTCGCAGATTTCGTTAATACGGTAGGTAAACGGTATCACCACGTCGCTCAACGACGGGAAAAGCAAAAGCAATTGCTCGCCACGGTCAAGTATAACGTCGTCGACTGCCACGTAAGTGGTATCGAAAACCGCAATCGGCCTGTGCAAGGCCACATCGACCGCTACTGTGTCGGAGGTCTGACGGGACAACGGCATTCTGTCAACAAACGTCCATGTATCATCGGGCAGGCTGTCGAGAGAGAATTCCTGTTTCACCCCGTTTTTTTCATATATAAACGCATATTCATCGGCAGCCTCAACATCTTCTCCCGAAATAACGGTTCCCACAGGAAACGGGCGAAAATCCACAAGCGGCTGGAACGAATATCCCAACCATGCGACCAATAAAATATAAACAAACGTAAGCATTGCCACAATCCACTGCACGGCAAAACCATATATATTTTTCACCCTGCTGTTGAACATGATGAGATACACGAGCCCAACAGTGAGCGCGACGTTTTTCCAGAATGTACCCCAGTTGCTCAACGTCACGGCATCACCGAAGCAACCGCAATCTGCAACATTATCGGTAACGGCAATGTAACATGTCAACGGCAGCATCACCGCCATCATGGCAGTCATAGCCCACGGTGTAAAACGGCGATAAATGCCAAACAACAAAAAAACACCCAATACAAACTCGACGGCCGACACCGAAAAAGCCATGAACGTAAGCAATCCCCTGTAATCGTAAAAGCCGAATGCTCGCAGATATTCATCGAATTTATAAATGCTGCCCCACGGGTCGATGCCCTTGGTAAATCCCGAAAACACAAACACTGCCCCCACTACAAGGCGCAACATCCACACTATGGCCGTCCCCCAAAGTCCGCCATACAGCTTATTCCGCCATGTCACGGTCTTTTCTTTCGTCGCCATATTCGAGCTTTATCAATGCGAACAACGAGTAATTCACCATATCCATGTAATTGGCATCGATACCTTCCGACACCATTGTTTCGCCATGATTGTCCTCAATTTGCTTTGTTCGCTGAATCTTTGTCAAAATCAAGTCGGTATAAGAATTTATGCGCATATCGCGCCACGCCTCGTCATAATCGGCATTTTTTGCATACATCAACTCCTTGGTCCGGGTCATGAAACGGTCATACAGTTCCACAGCTACATCATTGCTTATATCCACGGTGCTTGCATAGCCGCGGTCGAGTTGTATAAGCCCTATGATACCGTAATTGACTATTCCCACAAATTCGGGATATATCCCCTCGCCTACCTGTGATACCTTCTTGATTTCAAGGTTGCGTATCCGCTTGGCCTTAATGAAAATCTGGTCGGTTATCGACTCGGGCCTCATTATGCGCCACGATGCACCGTAATCATGCAATTTTTTCACAAACAAATTTCTGCAAATCTCTATGACGTGTTCAAACTGTTCCTTGGTATCGCTCATAAACTCTTATATAGTTAAAAACATAACCACCGCAAATTTACAAAATTATCCCCGAATTATCCCTGTCAAAATTCATTATTCATGACGAAACCAAAACGCACACGGTATTTCTTGTTGAGAAAATGTGACAAATTCACAAAACAGTAATATGCATGGGATTGAAAGGCGGCCACGCAAACGAAGCCGCCTTTCACATATCCGTCTGTCAAGACATTCAATCATGGTTACTGCCATTCAGGCACAGCATCAATATGCTTTATTTATACAACGCCTTGGCTAAATCTTCCAATCCCGCATCTCCGGGCAAACCTGAATAAACTTTCCTCATGGCATCCACAAAAGCCTGTGCAGTCAAATTTGCCGCAAACAAATCTTTCATTTTCTTCAAGTACGCAATTTTAAATTCCACTGCATCTCGTTTCACGGCACCACCATGTCCGCCTATAAACAGTTCCGCACCTGAAGCCAACGATTTTTCGGCCTCATCGATTTCGGCATCGATAGCAGCCGGAGATGATATTTGCAAGTGACTTATATGTGCCTTCACCGGAGTCCAATGTGTATAATATACTTTATTTCCTATCAAGATGCTTGCACCAGGGAAATCTGAAGCCGCCCCGTGACGGAACTCAAAAGTCACACCTGCCCAAGTATGCGTCGAACCAAAAGCCACTACCGAGACATTCTCGGTGGGCATTTCAGTCATTGCATCACCAAAAGCCCCGGCAAAGCCTTTCATCATTCCGCCATACACATCACCTTCGGTAAATTCAGGCATTCCTTCAGCCATTATCACATCATGCTTTCCGGTTCCTCCCACATGATAATCGGTAATGCGTTTCTCCACGTTTTTCCCTAATTGGGAAAGATATGCGTCAAATTCAGCCACATTGTCTTTAAACAACGGTTGTTCCATAGTCACAAGAGCATCTTCACCCTCAATTATGTAGCTTGCATCACCAAGCACATCGTTTGTGTAATAAACGTGAAGTTTGTAATTGCCCATGTCATACATCTCGAAACGTCCTTTAGTCTGTGCCATAGTTGTAATAATTAAAAGATTGAATAAAATAAATAATACCGTTCTCATTGTTTTACAACCACATTAATTACTAAAAGTTCCTTAGTCTCTTTTACACTGCAAAGGTGGCAATATTATTTCAATCCAACAAGTAGGCACCATAACGTCAGATACTTACAAGAAGGTAACCATTGTTGAATGTAAAGCGATTACAGACAAAAAATATTTTAAAAATTTTCCTTTGCAGCTTAAAGTTTATTTACTTACCTTTGTAAAGCAAATTGAAACACAATATATTATGAACAGAGCAATAATAGAAGATACTGTTTATCCCGATTGCCCGATACGGAATATTTTAGCAAGGATTTGTGATAAATGGTCGCTACTGGTAATATACACCTTAAACAAGGCAGGTAAAGAAAACACACGATTTAAGGAACTGCAACGTGAAATTCCAGACATATCACAAAAAATGCTTACTGTAACCTTGCGAACTTTGGAAAACGACGGCTATATCACCCGGACAGTATATCCCGAAGTTCCCCCAAGGGTCGAATATGCGCTTACATCCCGAACACGCTCTTTACTTCCACACATAAATGCATTAATCGAGTGGGCACTGGAAAATAAAGATGCCATTATAAAAGATCGAAAAAAAGCAAACAAATAGAATTACGCTCTACAAAATTAGCGTATCCGGCAGATGCACAATCCCATCTTCCGGCACAAGAAACTAAGCACCCACAATACAAACATCACACCCAGCAGCACATATACCGTTATCGCCCACCACGATGCGTACCACGCCGGGGCTACATCTATTTTCAGTGTCTTTACCGCCGACACTCCGATACCGTCAAGCAAACGAATTTCAAGCACATAGCTGCCCGGAGCCATACCGGCAAGCTCTATACTGTTGCCACCAGAAGATAATATTGTCCACTCACCGTTACCACGTCCTATCCTGAATTCAAAGCCCTTACGGCTATAGGCATTATAATCGAAATCGGAAAATTCCACCACAATACTTTTTTGGCCATGAGCCAGTTTTATGCCGTCAAGGCTATCCGCCGCCTTGCCTTTATACTTGCGACCGTTGACGTTTATGCCGGTTATGGTTATTTCGTGCTTTTTCTCTTTACGTGATAGTATCGACGGGTTGACGACAACCACCTCTTCGTAACCGCCTAACAACACCTTATGCGATGCACGGTCGTTATAAATACTCGTATAAATTCTATCTGGCAACCGCAAATGATGCATCTGCCCGTTTCCCGGTTCAAGCACCCACACACCGTGCGAAGTTGAAATCCACAGGTTGCCACGCACCATTTCCATTGCATACACATCTACATCAGGTACCGATTGGAACTCATATCGGCGGCTTACGGTGTCGGCCTCCGACATATAGGCAATACCGTTATGGTGACCGCACCACAATCCGCCACGCTTCTCATCGGCAACGATATATTGCAAACTCGAATCGCTTATGTCAAGCACCTTCACATCTGCATTACTTCCACTTCCCTCAATGCGTGCAATCGCTCCCGACCTGCAAAACGATACCCATTTGCTTCCGTCGCGCGACACGTCAAGTCCGGTTACCTTATCGCTCGGAAATCCGCTGGAACTGTTATATACAACCTCGGCCTCTGCGCATCCATCCGGCGAAGCCACAAGCGAACTGCGCGAAATGCCCGACAATCCGTCAAGACATGCCCCCACCCACATCATTCCGCTGCGATCTTCCACTATGCCACATGCACTATCGGCACTATTCACATGAGAGCTGTCGGTGAGTGTATAATTCACAAACCGTTCACTTATGTAATCATACCGGCTGATGCCGGCATCAGTGGCTATCCACAACTCATAATGACTGTCTTCATATATGCAGCGTACACGATTGTGTTCCAACTGGCAATTCCTGTCGCCTGCCTTATACCATTTCATCTGCCCGCCGGGAGAGCGCCGAATCAACCCATGCGTTCCACCCAGCCACAAGTACCCGCGCGAGTCACGGAAGATTGCGTAAAACCTGTTGCTGCCGCCATTGCCGCCTGATAACCGGTAAAGCGGTATGCAGGTAAAATCACCCTCGTTTACCCACTCTGACAATCCCGACTCGGTTCCGACCCACAAATTCCCGTCACGGTCGGCCATTACGCTGCACACCACATTACCCGACAACGAAGATGCCATGCGCGAATCGTGCCTGTAACTCTCCATACGCCGTTCGTTACAAACAAACAGGCCATTGTCGGTTCCCACAATCAAATCCCCGTTTTGCCCTATTGCCAACGATTTAATCGATCGACCGACATAACGCCTATCGACCGATATAGTGCAATCATCATAACCATACCTGTATAATGCATCTTCCGTTCCTATCCACAAACAACGCCTGCGGGCATCATCGGCAAGTGCGTTGACAAATAAATTTCGCCGCCGCCCATCGTACGCAATTTCCACCACTGCATTTTTCCCCGATACTCTGTCGTAACGGCAAAGCCCGTTGTGAGTCCCGGCATAAAGATCTCCGTTGCAAGTGATGCATACGGTAGAAACCGCCCTGTGTGGCAATCCATCTGAACGGTCTTGTAACAGTCCGGTCATGAAATCATAGTAATACAGTCCATCGAGCGATCCAACCCACAAACCGCCATCATCGATTGCAAGCGACCTGACACAGGAAGGAAATGAAACATTGCGAGGAACTTCATATTCCCCCTTGGATATGTCATAGAACTGCACTCCCGTGTCGGTTCCCACATACAACAAGCTGTCGCTTGCCACAATGCTGTTTATTTTGGCATTGTCTCCGGCATCGGCCAAATTGCGCATACTATAACCGTCATAGTTGCACAACCCTACATCGGTTCCAAGCCATATCATTCCAGTACTGTCCTGACATAACGAATGATACGCCACACCGGCCTTGGCAGCGAGATTGATATTGAAAAACGTTTTCGGAGAAACCATATTCTGCCCCATGGCAACCACAGCTGCCACCAACGACACTATTATCGACAACGTTCTTGGCATTACGGTTTTCTTGATAAGTTAGATTTATGCAAACGCAAATATACGCATTTGTACACATATTCGCAACACATATTGCAATTCCCTGCTTACGCATTTCGCGGTTTGCGATATTGCGACGGCAGGCAGCCATACGCTTCCCGAACGACGACTTAAAAGACAGCAATAGCAAATATGAAAACGACAAACCTTATTTTTGCCATCAGAACGATTATTTTGGTTCTAAAATCACAAAAAAACTATTTATCGACTATCCGCCAACTCCGAATTTGAGTAAAAAATGGTCTTCAAATGTTGCATTTACACATTTTTACCCATGAAAAGCACAATTAGTCACCACAGGTAAACAATACGTTGGTAATTTTGTTGCATCAAAAAAACAGCACATAAACCTAAACAACAAACATATGAAACAAAAAATTTTTATATTTCTGTTATTAGCCTGTTCATTTTTTGCCACAAGGGCGCAAGAAGGGAACGGAGAAGTCCTTATAAACTTGCATAACGAAGAGAAAGGTGTATTCGGCAATGACAGGAAAGCCGATACCTATGCCGGCAACGAAGAAAAGGGTAATGCCGTTAACACCATTTGGACCGGTGAGGAAGTGATAAGCTGGTCGGCCTCGAATAACAACGTGAGAATCGACAAAAGCAAATTTGCCGAGGCCGAAATCGGCTTAAAATTACGCATGAACTTCACCAACCTGCAAAAAAGCGCACAAGGACAACTCAACGACGGCAATTGGCAAAAAATCGACAATGTGTCGCCACTTAGCGGAACTTATTTTGAATTTGACATAACCAAGGAAATCCTTGCCAAGTTGCAAGAAAACGGAGCTGTAATTAGCGGAATAGGTTTTACCCTTACATCGGTCGATATCATCAACCCGGCCAAGATGTACAACATTGTGCTTGAATATGACCGCGATGACATCCGCGCATGGGAACCGGGCGAACCGCCGGTACTGCATGTGAGCCTCACAAACCTCGAAGCACAAGATGTAACCACCACCGTGCGCCTAAGCCTGATGACCGACGCTTATGTTTACTTTAAAGATTACAGCAAAGAAGTGACCCTGAAACCCGGTGAAAAGCAAACCGTGGCAATGGAAATGGAACTTACCCCGGGCTTCTACCGAATGACTGCCAACGCCAATTATACCGACATATGCTCATATGTGATAGGCTATGACCCGACGGGTATAGTGTCGGAATCGACAGCCGAAGATGACTTTTGGAGTTTTTGGGAGAATGTTCTTGCCGAATTAAAAGGTATCGACCCACAATATACATTTGTGAAAAAGATGGAAGACAAATGTACCGAAAACCGTGACGTGTGGGAAATATCGATGAAATCAGTTCCCGACGTGCGTGGCGGTGAACCTGTGACCATCCGCGCATACTATGCCGAACCCAAGAAGGAAGGCAAGTTCCCGGCACTCATCAATTTCCAAGGCACAGATGGTGGCACAAGTACACTGTGGTGCTTGGGCGGAGACGACAATCCCGAATGGTGCGAGCTGATACTCTCCACGCGCGGACAGATGCTGTGCAACCGACAACCTTACGAGGCCGACAATGTGTACGGGAAAGACACTGCGACAGGCAAGACCGACTATTACGCATATGAATTTGGCGACACAGCATCTCATTACTACCGCGGCGCATACATCGACTGTGTACGAGCCATCGACTTCCTTGTGTCGCGTGAAAAAGTAAGTGCCAAAAATATATTTGCAGCAGGCGGCAGCCAAGGTGGTTCGTTCACCTATGCCGCAGCTGCACTCGGCGAAGGCCGTATAAGAGCCGCAGCCCCGTCGATTACAGGACACGCCGACTTTGTCGATGACTTGAAAATTGTGGAATGGCCGGCCAACGTGTTCAAGCAATGCCAAAAAGAAACGGGCGTAACCAACGAGGAAATGTATTGGTTCCTTTCTTACTTCGATGTGATGAACTTTGCCGAACGTATCACATGCCCGATAACCACCAACTTCAGCTTGCAAGATACCACCGACCCGCCACATATAAACATAGCCCCCTACAACCTGCTTGAAAATGTTGATGAAGCCGACAAGGAGTATTCCATCAATCCTTTCAAAGGACATTCGGCTGCCGATGATTGGAAAAAAACTTATATGAAATTCTTTGAACGATACATCGACCTTAGCGAACACCCCTCAGGTATCACAGAAGAACTGTAAAGCAACAACGTGAGCGTAACTACACAAGGAATGAACATTGTGGCGAACGGTGCAAAAAACACTGAAGTAAAAATTTATACCGCCAAAGGCACAATGCTGAAAGCCTCAACCGGCAACATAATACCAATGTAACAGCATGGCTTTTACACAGTTACCACCGACAACAATTCATACCGAATCATCCTTAGATAATATAGATATGTAAGTTTGTTACGAAAAAAAATGTGTCAAAATGCAGATTGGGCGGCTTTGCCGCCCCCCTTTGAATTTACATTCGGCACATCCGCATCTCTTTTTGTGGATCAGCGGATTTTCCCGGTTGGTGGAGTAGGGATTTCAGGAATATAGCTTGGCAAGCCTGAACATGAAGAAGCCT
>CALUMH010000038.1 GCA_944321685.1 uncultured Muribaculaceae bacterium | reverse complement strand
AACATTCGTTTCATATTTAAAAAATAATCCTATGGCAGTTCCACGCAGCACTCCTGCGTGGAACTTTTTTTGTATTCGACCACACTTTGAAACTGTTTCGGGGGGTATGGCCGAATACAGTCATCCTGGGGGTATCCTCTTTTGCCTCACAACATCGCTTTGCGGAAAAATTTGTGTAATTTTGCGGTTGGTTATATCGAATAAAAGTGGACAAAGAAGAAATAATGTTACAAATCAAGGATACTGTTGTGAGCCTCGATATTGCGGAGCGTTTTTTCTTGTGCGACCTTGATGCCTGTCTTGGCGAATGTTGCATAGAAGGTGATGCCGGTGCTCCCATTACTCGCGAGGAGTATGATAAAATAAAAGAAGTGTTGCCACAGGTGTGGAACGACTTGCTGCCGCGGGCACAAGAGGAAATCAAGGAAAACGGGATAGGGTACATCGACGAAGAGGGCGACCTTGTGACGCAAATCATCGACGGCAAAAATTGTGTGTTTACCTGCTATGGCGGCAACGGAATGTGCCTGTGCGCTTTTGAAAAGGCTTACAGGGAAGGACGGATAGATTTTTACAAGCCTGTATCGTGCCACTTGTATCCGTTGAGGCTGAAGGAGTATGCCGACTTTACAGCCGTGTCATATCATCGGTGGAAGATATGCAAGGCTGCCGAGGTGCTTGGCCGTGCCAAGGGTGTGAGGCTCTACCAATTCCTGCGCGAACCGCTTATACGCCGTTTTGGCGCGGAATGGTATGCCGAACTTGAAATGGCATGTAAATTGTATTTGGAAGAGTATGGGAAATAAGGCTGCCGGTGCCGCTAAATTTTAAAGCGTTGTGGCGGTAAAATAGCCGAATTAGTATTAACTTTGTGGTTAGGAAAATATCACTAAAAAATTATATAAAACTATGGCAAAAAAAGCATTGTTGATGATTTTGGATGGTTGGGGAATAGGCGACCATACCAAATCGGATGTAATTTACAGCACTCCGACCCCCTATTGGGACAGCCTGTTGGCAAAGTATCCTCATTCGCAACTTCAGGCAAGCGGTGAAAACGTAGGGTTACCCGACGGACAAATGGGCAACTCGGAGGTAGGCCACTTGAATATAGGAGCAGGCCGTGTGTTGTACCAAGATTTGGTAAAAATCAACAAAGCAATAAAAGACGGGTCGATACTTGAAAATCCCGAAATCAAGTCGGCATTCTCATATGCCCAAAAGACCGGCAAGGGTATGCACTTTATGGGATTGACATCGACAGGCGGTGTTCACAGTTCATTTGAACACATACTTGCCCTGTGCGACATAGCCAAGGAATATGGATTGAAGGACGTGTACCTGCACTGTTTCATGGATGGTCGTGACACCGACCCGAAGAGCGGAAAAGGCTTTATCCACGACTTGCAAGAGCATTGCAAGAAGAGCGCGGGCGTTATAGCCTCGATCATAGGCCGTTATTATGCCATGGACCGTGACAAGCGTTGGGATCGCATAAAGATTGCTTATGACCAACTCGTAAACGGCATAGGTGAAAAGGCTACCGACATGGAGGCTGCAATGCAGGAATCGTATGACAACGATGTCACCGATGAGTTCATAAAGCCTATTGTGAATGCCAACGTGGATGGCCGCATAAAGGAAGGCGACGTGGTTATCTTCTTCAATTATCGTAACGACCGTGCAAAGGAAATCACCACAGTGTTGACCCAGCAAGATATGCCCGAGCAAGGCATGAACACCATCAAGGATTTGCAATATTACTGCATGACTCCTTATGATGCTTCATTCAAGGGTGTTCATATCCTGTTTGATAAGGAGAATGTTAATAATACACTTGGCGAATACCTGTCGTCGCTTGGCAAGAAGCAGTTGCATATTGCCGAGACTGAAAAATATGCCCATGTGACATTCTTCTTCAACGGCGGACGTGAAGCACCTTATGAGGGTGAAGACCGCATACTGGTTCCGTCGCCAAAGGTAGCAACATATGACTTGAAGCCCGAAATGAGCGCATTTGAGGTGAAAGACAAACTGGTTGAAGCCATAGGAACCGAAAAATATGACTTCATAGTTGTCAATTACGCAAATGGCGACATGGTGGGGCATACCGGCGTGTATGAAGCCATAGAAAAGGCAGTGAAGGCCATAGATGCGTGTGTCGAAGCAACAGTGGAAGCTGCCAAGGCTCATGATTATGAAGTAATCATTATTGCCGACCACGGCAATGCCGACCATGCATTGAATGACGACGGTACACCTAACACCGCCCACTCGCTTAATCCTGTGCCGTGTGTATATGTTACCGCGAACACCGGTGCAAAGATACAGAACGGTATCCTTGCCGATGTGGCTCCCACATTGCTGCACATAATGGGATTGCCGCAACCGGCCGAGATGACTGGCAAACAGCTGATAGAAGACTGATGTGTAATCGACTATAAAAACGGCACAGGCTCGGATTTTGTTGGTCCGAGCCTGTGTCGTTTCTTTTTGTCATGGTTGGTCAGGCCACTATTTGCAGCAATGGCGAGTAGGATAGGAGTATGATCCACAGTATGGCAAGAACCATGAATGAAATTGAGAAAATATACAATTGGCGGCGTATGATTTGGTTCGCCTTTCGGGAAAATTGCGCAAAAGCGAAGCAGAATGCTGCCATGAAGACGAAGAAATCATCGACGAAACCTATTACAGGCCCGTCGTAATCGATGGGCATTATAAGGTAGGCCAAAGCAAGAATAATGAAGATGGCCGACAACCATTTCATGGTTGTATTTTTGCCCTTGTTGCTTGTTTCCATGTGATTATTCTCCGTTTATTTCGTTCCACCCTTGTTGAAAATATGCTTTTGCAAAATCCACCGGTCGCACAACCTCTCCGTTCCACATCATTATGTCGAGGTCCATTGGCACATTCCCTTCTAATTTGCTTGCCGGAGTGCGTCCGCAAACGGTTTCAT
This sequence comes from uncultured Muribaculaceae bacterium, assembly GCA_944321685.1. GTDB lineage: Bacteria > Bacteroidota > Bacteroidia > Bacteroidales > Muribaculaceae > Avimuribaculum. The sequence goes on along the minus strand of CALUMH010000038.1, from coordinate 12,588 downwards.
ACTCTTTCACTTTCTTGCTAATTGTCTCGAAATCGAGTTTGCATTCACCGGTCATTACCGCATTCAGGTAATCCGGGTCTCGATGGTTGTCGGCTTCTGAATTGTAAATTGATGAAGTCTTGGTCCCGCTGAGATGCTTGTTGAGCCATTCGATGGCGTGTTCCACTTGCCATTGGCGGTCACGACTGTTACTGCCGATGCTTATAACAATAGTGTTCATGATTATATCCCTTTCATAGTTAGTGAAATTCTGTTTCTTGCGGTGTCAACGTCAAGAACCTTTACGGTTACATGGTCGTTGATGCCAACCACTTGTGACGGGTGTGAAATGTACTTGTCGCTCATTTCGGAAATATGTACCAGGCCGCCGGTGTGTATGCCGATATCGACAAATATACCGAATTGTGTAATATTCGTCACAATGCCGTTTAGCAGCATTCCGGGGTGAAGGTCTTCGATTGAGTGTATGGTATCGTCGAATTCTATTTGAGAGAAATCTTCCCTCGGGTCGCGACCCGGTTTTTCGAGTTCGGCCATTATGTCGTTGAGAGTTGGTAACCCCACGTCGTCGGTCACATATTTGGCCAAGTCGATTTTAGTCCTCGCATTACTGTCGGCTATCAACCGGTCAACGGTGCAATTAATATCGTCGGCCATTTGTGCCACGAGTTTGTATCTTTCGGGATGGACTGCCGAATTGTCAAGCGGGTTTCGGCTTGTGGGAATGCGCAGGAAACCTGCCGACATCTTGAATGCTTTTTCGCCCATGCGGGGCACTTTCATCAGCTCGCTGCGTGATGTGAAGTCGCCGTTTTCGGTTCGGTATGCGATAATGTTTTTGGCAAGGACCGGGCCAAGTCCCGACACATATGAAAGCAGTTGTAGCGAGGCAGTGTTGACGTTTACCCCCACGCTGTTGACGCAACTTTCCACAACAAACGACAGTGCATTTTTCAATTTCGTCTGGTCCACGTCGTGCTGGTATTGTCCGACCCCTATCGATTTAGGATCGATTTTCACCAATTCGGCCAGCGGGTCGAGCAATCGGCGGCCTATCGACACGGCACCGCGCACAGTTACGTCTTTATCGGGAAATTCATCTCGTGCGACTTGTGATGCCGAATATACCGATGCGCCGTTTTCGTTGACGACGTATATCTTTACATTGCGGTTGAAATTGACAGTGCGCAAGAATGCTTCGGTTTCTCGGCTTGCCGTTCCGTTGCCGAGTGCTATTGCATCGATGTTGTACCGGTCGGCAAGCATGGAAATGGTTTTTGCGGCGTTGTCGGTGTCATTCCTTGGTGGAGTGGGGTATATGACACAATCGTGCATCAGGTTGCCCTGTTGGTCGAGGCATACCACTTTGCAGCCGGTCCTGAACCCCGGATCGATGGCAAGAATGCGTTTTTTGCCCAATGGCGGGGCGAATAGCAGTTGCCTCACGTTTTGGGCAAACATATCGACGGCTTCATCGTCGGATTTATCTTTGGCGGCAGTGAGAAATTCGGTTTCTATGGACGGTCGTATCAACCGCTTGTAACTGTCTTCGACGGCATCGGCAACAAGCGACGAGGCTTCGGTGGAATTTCTCACGAATATGCGCTTTATATTGTCGATGGCACGTTGATTGTCGTTAGTGACAGTAAGTTTCAATATCCCTTCTTTTTGTCCTCGCAGCATGGCAAGCATACGGTGTGAAGCTATGCGTGGAAGGAAGTCGGAGCAATCGAAATAATTGCGGTATTTTTCGCCTTCGTTTTCTTTGCCTTTTACTACGTGCGAAGATATGTGTGCCGACGCTTTGAATGACGACCTTACTGCACTTCGCGCACGGCGGTCTTCGGAAATCCATTCGGCTATTATGTCGCAAGCTCCTTTTATTGCGGTATCGCAATCGGGAACATCGGTATTTATGAAATTTCTTGCACGAGCTGTAATATTGTCGGAATGCTGCGCCATGATGATTTTGGCGAGCGGTTCCAAGCCTAAAGTTCGGGCAACCTCGGCACGGGTTCGCCTTTTGGGCTTGAAAGGCAGGTATATATCTTCAAGTTCGTTGGCATTCAGGCAATCATCGATTTTAGCTGCCAATTCGTCGCTTAGGGCGCCAATTTCGTCAATGGTCTTTTTTATATAGTCTTTTCGCTTGGCGAGTTCTTTCAGTGCCTCATTTTGCTCGGCAATTGATTGAATTTTCACTTCATCAAGTCCGCCGGTTATTTCTTTCCTGTATCGGCTGATGAAAGGAATGGTGGCACCCTCATCAAGCAATTTGATGGTTCCGATAACCGATTTTTCGGGGATACCGGTTGCTGAAGAAATGATATTTGCAATACTATTCACGGCTTCGGAGCTTTTTTCAGAGTAATGAGTGTTATTTCGGGAGTGGCACCTATTCGCATCGGCATTGCAACTTCCCCGATACCGATATTTACATATAAGATTTGCCCACCTTCCTTGTAAACTCCACCCCATTCGGGATACACCCAGGCCGACGGGGATAGCCGCAAGCCGAAAATGTCGAGTTCAATCTGCATTGCATGGGTATGCCCGGCAAGCATCAGGTCGATATTAGTCAGCGGCAAAACTTCTCCACGCCAATGCCGCGGGTTGTGTGACAAGAGTATTTTGAAATTGCCGTCTTTAAGGTCGGGGTACGCCACCGATAGTTTGCCATATTGCGAGAATGGCGGTTCCCCCCAGTTTTCCACGCCTATGACAGTGATGGAGTCGGAACCGAGCCTGATGCAGGTGTCGCAGTTATTCATGAGCTGCCAACCCATTTCGGCTTGTATTTCACCCATATATTGCAGGTTTCGGGCTTTCTCTTCGGGAGATTTCCACGACCGGTAATCACCATAGTCGTGATTGCCAAGTATGGAATAAACACCATGGCGGGCGTGCAACCTGCCGAGTGTGCCTATGAACGGTTCGGCTTCGTCGGTCTGCCTGTTCACCAAGTCGCCGGTAAAGAATATTATGTCGCAATCAAGCCCGTTTATGGCATCTACAAGGCGAGACACATAAGTCGTGTCGCCGGCATAACTGCCCAGGTGCAGGTCGGAAAATTGGGCTATGCGGTATCCGTCGAAACTTTCGGGCAGATTGTCATATTCAAGTGTCACTTCCTTGATTTCGTAGTCATAACGCGTCACAAGTGCGCCCCACCACATCGATATAAATATGAAAGCCCCGACGATCGATGCTATTATTGCCGGAACCTTGGATTTTGTTTTTTTTAATAGTGCAGGTATCTTGCTTATCCAATATATGATTATGCCTATATATTTCGGCACATAGAAAGTAAAATAGCTGTAAAGCATCCACATGATGGCCACCAAGCCGTCGTTATCGATGGAGCGGCGCGGCAAAGCAACGGCGATGATTACATATATCAGCAGCAAGGCCGATAATGCGCAATGGGATAATTTTATCCATCGAGGCTTGAATGTTTTTGCCAGCTTTGCGTAGATGTAATAATCGCAAGCTATGTTAACGATGAGTGCAATTATAAGCGGCAACCATTGTATTCTCATGATGTGAAGTGTGCTTTAGTTGTCGATGCCTTTGGCTATCAATTGATTGGTTAGAGGATTGGCATACATGACGAGCATCATGTGTTTTACATAAAGCATATCTTCGTCGTTGAGAGGGATGTCGAGTTTGGCGGTTTGTGCGTCGATGTAGTCGGTGAAGCATTTTTTGTCATCGGCAGAATAATTCTCGGCAAACTTTTGGCAATTGTTTACTATGTCGTAAGCGATATAGTTGTTTTTGTATATGTAATAATTTGTGTGAATTTCTTTGTCGATGATGTTGCATATGTGGTGTGCTGCCTCATTCTTGTCGCACCCTGTGGGTATTTTGTCTAATTTGTCGTTGATGCAAGGGCAGAAGTGGAAGTGGGCGTATCCCTTGTTTTGCAGCAGTCCGGTTTCCATGCTCAACAAGTCGTCTTGTTGCGATTTCTTGAAATCGGGATCCTTTTTCCTCAGCAGGAATTCTTTTGCTTTCAAGTAATCGTTCGGGTCGAATTCATAGCTTATGGTTACTGGCATCAGGTTTATTTGCTTTATGCCTGAAATTATGTCGGTATTGCCGGCAAGTGCTAACATTTTCACAAGGCTTTCTTGTGTGCGGTCGTCGCTGTCTTTGGCTCGGCCTTGCCGTTGCGCAATCCACACCGATTGATGCTTTTGTTTTATGGCAAAGTGAATGTAGGCCGACAGGTGCTGGGCAGCTTCAAGTGCGTGGCGTTTGCTGCTGTCGCGTTTTACTATGAAGCACTTATTGAGCCTGACCAATGAGTCGATCCAGTGGTAGATGAGCAAGTTGTTGCCTATTGCTATCTCGGTGGTGGGCTTGTCGTGCATTGTGAGGCACAAGTTCAGGAATGAAGCATCGAGAACGATGTCGCGATGGTTTGAGATATATACATTTGATTTTCCGTCAACAATGTTTTCCATGCCGCTTGCAGTAACCCCCTTGGTGGTTTCGCTTACCAACTTCCTTAGAAACGGCAGCATTATTTGCATTTGGAAGTCGTGCTTGTTGTTGATTTGCAGCAATTGCCGGCAAAATGCCTTGTAGTCAACACCCGGTATTGCGTATTTTACCGCGTGTTCAAATCCGGGTTCGGTGACGAGTATCGACATTTCACGGTGAAAATCCTCGTCGTTGTAAGGGCATATATCTGAAAATTCTTCCGGGACTTTAATCTCTTCACAATCCATATTTTCAATCGTTCTTATTCATATACTTTCCCAAAGTTAACAATAAATGTTTAAACATTAAAATAAAGCACTGATAATTTTCGGAGTTTTAGTGATGTTTATATAAAACGGGCGCAACGTCTTGATTTGTTGCGCCCGTTTTATGCGGATTGCTATGTAATTGAAAATTAGTTTATTTCCCTTCCCTCTACTATTGCTTCGGTGTCACGGGCGATCATGTATTCTTCGTCGGTGGGGATTACAACAACTTTCACTTTCGATTCGGGTGTTGAAATTACGGCTTCACTTCCTCTGACTTTGGCATTCACGGCAGCTTCTATTTCCACGCCCATAAAGCCGAGCGTTGCACACACATTGTAACGGGTGGCTTGCTGGTTTTCGCCTACGCCGCCTGTAAACACGATTATGTCAACGCCTCCCATTTCGGCGGCATATGCGCCGATGTATTTGGTGATACGGCGTTCATACATCTTCAATGTAAGCTTGGCTCGTTCGTTGCCGTTTTTGATGGCTTCGTCTATCTCCCTCATGTCGGAAGATATTTCGGAAAATCCTGCCACACCGCTCTTCTTGTTTATGATATTTTGAAGTTCGGCGGCCGAGAGATGGTGCTTTTCCATGAGGAACGTGAGTGCACCCGGGTCAACATCGCCGCAACGTGTGCCCATCATCAAACCTTCGACCGGGGTAAGCCCCATCGACGTATCGATGCTCTTACCGTTCATGACAGCCGTGATGCTGCCGCCGTTGCCTATGTGGCAGGTGATGATTTTTTGCGTGTTGTAATCAACACCAAGGAAATCGCATACGCGGCGCGACACGTAGCGGTGGCTTGTGCCATGGAAGCCGTAGCGGCGCACTCCGTCTTGCTCGTAATATTCGTAGGGCAGTGGGTACATATAGGATTCGGGCGGCATAGTTTGGTGGAAAGCCGTGTCGAAAACAGCCACTTGCGGAACATTGGGCAATATGCTTGTGATTGCGTCTATGCCTGCCATGTTCACCGGGTTGTGAAGTGGGGCGATTGCGTAGCATTGCTTGATTTTTTCGATTACTTCGTCGTTGATCAGTACGCTCTTGTTGAATTTTTCCCCTCCGTGTACCACGCGGTGGCCTACTGCATCGATTTCGTCAAACGACTTGATGCAGCCGTATTCGGCACTTGTGAGAATGTCGAGTATGGCTTTTATGGCTTCGTTGTGGTTTGTGATGTTTAGGCTGACGTTCTTTTTTGAACCATCGGCAATTTTGAATTTTATGAAAGCATCGTGGAGGCCTATTTTTTCGACTCCGCCTTCGGCCAACACTTTGTTGGCTTTTATTTCAATCAACTTGTACTTAACGGAACTGCTTCCGCAGTTAAGCACCAAAATATTCATGATTTTGTGTTATAATGTTTTTTTAGAGGGTTTATTTTTGTTTCATGCCTATGGCTTGGTTGCACGTGATGATAATGGTCTTGTAAATGTCTTCGGGGCTGCAGCCTCTCGACAAGTCGTTGACCGGGCGGGCAAGGCCTTGCAGGATGGGACCCACGGCCTGTGCGTTGCCTATGCGTTGCACGAGCTTGTATGCAATGTTGCCCACATCGAGCGACGGGAATACGAGAACGTTGGCGTGTCCGGCTATATTGCTGCCCGGTGCTTTGCTAAGCCCTACCGATGGAACAAGTGCGGCATCGGCCTGCAATTCTCCGTCGATGGCAAGGGTTGGTTCGATTTCTTTTGCCAATTTTGTGGCTTCGACCACTTTGTCAACGTTTTCGTGTGATGCGCTGCCCTTTGTCGAGAAACTAAGCATTGCCACTCTTGGCTCGATGTTGGCAATGTCGCGGGCGGTTTTGGCCGTAGCAATCGCAATTTGTGCCAGTTCGGCAGCAGTCGGAGCCGGCACCACTGCACAGTCGGCAAATACCATCATGCCGTCGGTGCCATAAGGAGAGCCTGCCGGCATCAGCATAAGGAATGCCCCGGAAACCACGCTTATGCCGGGTTGCGTCTTTATTACTTGGAAGGCGGCCCGAAGCACGTTGCCGGTGGTGTTTTTTGCCCCGGCCACTTGCCCGTCGGCTTCGCCAGCTTTGATAATAAGGCAGCCAAGATATAATGGGTCTTTGACTTTTTTGCGGGCATCTTCGATTGTAATGCCTTTCGACTTGCGCAACTCATAGAAAAGTTGAGCGTATTTTTCGGTGAAATTGTCATCATTCGGGTCGATGATTTTGGCTTCGCCTATATGGGTGAGGCCTAAATCGTTGGCTTCTTCGCGGATTTTGGCCGGATCCCCAATAAGGAAAATATCGGCTATTCCGTCGGCAATCACCTGATTGGCGGCTTGAAGGGTGCGAGGCTCGGTGCCTTCGGGCAGTACTATGCGTTGCCTGTTGGCTATAGCCTTGTCTTTTAGTGTGTTAAATAGTCCCATAAATATAGATTATTAAGTTTTTACAAAATTATAATTAAATCTGAAAAGTGCGGGATAAAAAGAGTGAAAAAGTTAAGTGACTGTTTAAATTTTTCCGATATTTCATGTTTGGATTACAATCGGCCTGTAGGAAAGGAAACGGCATGGGGCGTGTTGCCGTGAAAGTTTTTGCCTGTATATGTTGCCAGTATCGTATTATTGTATTTATTTAGCGCACTGAAATCAAAACGAAGAAAAACTCTCGACATGGATAAGATAAAATATACAATGGAGTTTCCTATGAAAAGCATACCCATAGCGTTGTTATGGACGTATTTGTCAACACCCAACGGGCTTGAACGGTGGTTTTGCGACACTGTGAAACAGGAAGGCAAGCGTTACACCTTTGGCTGGAGTGGCAGCGAGCAGGAAGCCACGCTTGTGGCAATGCGTACTTGCAGCTATGTGAGGTTTCATTGGACTGACGAAAAAGATAAAAGTTTTTTTGAATTCAGGATAGAAGTTTCGGAGTTGACCGACAGTACCAATCTTGTGGTAACCGATTATTCCGCGCCCGATGAGTTGGAAGAGTCTCGCGATGTGTGGAATAATCAGGTCGAGGTGTTACAACGCCAATTGGGGTGCGTTGTGGGTTGAAAATTTGCGGCAATAGGAATAAATAGCTAATTTTGCAGCAATATAATTAAGTATATCGTGATACTCAATGTTTAAGATAAAAAGGCTATATTTATTTGTACTGCAGACATTCTTGCCATTATTCGTAATGACATTTTTCATTTGTCTTTTTATCGTTTTGATGCAGTTCCTGTGGCGGTATATCGACGATCTTGTGGGCAAGGGGCTTGATGTTACTGTGATAGCGGAGCTGTTTTTTTATGCTGCATTGACGATGGTGCCGCTTGCATTGCCGCTTGCCATATTGTTAGCCTCGTTGATGGCGTTCGGCAACCTTGGAGAACACTTGGAACTTACTGCGATGAAATCGGCAGGAGTATCGCTTATAAAGGTGATGAGCCCGTTGATAATATTTCTGTCGTTTGTGTCGGTCGGTGCATTTTTTTTTCAAAACAATGTTTTGCCCAAGGCGCAAGTAAAGATGTGGAGCCTGCTTTTTTCGATGCGCCAAAAGTCGCCCGAACTGGATATTCCCGAGGGTGCATTTTATGATCAAATTGAAGGATATAACCTGTATGTGAAGCAAAAGAACCGCGAGACGGGTATGCTTTACCACATGATGATATATGATGTGTCGAACGGTTACGGATATGCCAACATCATAGTGTCGGATTCAGGTAAATTGAGCATGACTACCGACAGGAAGCACTTGGTGTTGCAGTTGTATAGCGGCGAATCGTTTGAAGACTTGAAAGACAACAGCACTGTGTCGTCGCGTAAGAATACGGGGATGCTTTATCGGCGCGAATCGTTCAAGACTAAGGAAATTTTGATACCGTTTGACGCCACGTTCAATCGCATGGGCGATGAAACCATGAGCAACCAGTATATAGGTAAGAATTTTGTTGAACTGAGCCATTCGATAGATTCTCTTACCGTGAGGACCGATTCGATAGGCGATGTATTGGCCGACAAGTTGCTCGACGAACCTGTGTGTGGTGTTGCCCAGCGTAAAATAACTTATAAGGACGAAAAACGTATATCCACTCCAGTTCCACCGGTTGCCATTGCGCGTGCCATAGATGTTGATTCGATAATTAATTCGATGTCGGTCAACGATAAGAGCAATGTTATAGAATTGGCCAAAAACAAGGCCGAGCGGCTGAAGCAAGAGATGCAATTCAAGGGATATGCGCTTGAAGACAACCTTGCCACGATGCGCAGGCATGAGATAGAATTACAGAAGAAATTCACATTATCGTTTGCGTGCCTGATATTTTTCTTTATAGGTGCTCCGCTCGGGGCAATTATACGTAAAGGCGGATTGGGAGTTCCCATAGTCATATCGGTATTCCTGTTTATAGTGTATTACATTATCGACAATACAGGTTACAAGTTGGCTCGCGATGGGCATTGGGTTGTATGGGAAGGAATTTGGTTGAGTAGTGAAGTGTTGCTGCCACTGGGCATATTTTTCACGTATAAAGCCGTAAATGATTCGGCGGTATTCAACCCCGATGCTTACTTGAATTTCTTCAGACGCATAACGGGCAGGCAGCAGGTGCGTCACATACAGATGAAAGACATTGTGATGGACGACGTGGTTCCAGCTGTCGCCGTAACAAAATTGGAGCAGTTGAAAACTGATTGCGAAAACTTCTTGTCGAGGTATAAAAAACAACAGAATTATTTGTCGTATTGGACTCAAGGATATGACATTGCAGCCTTGAAGCGTTTGTCGCAAGAATTGGAGGCTACGGTGGAATATTTGGGAAATTCCACCAAAATTCTTGTTGTGAATAAATTGATGGATTATCCGGTTTTGCGTTCTCTGTTGACTTATAATCCTGTGGGTAATAAAAAAGTGGGCATATTTGTGGCTTGCTTGTTCCCTATAGGCTTGCCGGGTTACCTGATAGGCGTGGCGCATCAAAAGAACTTGAAGCGCGAGATTAAATCGGTGGTCAAAGTGAGCGACGAATTGCTGGCCATGATAAGTGAAGATGAATAAACGAAAAGTCATAATATACAATATGGAAGAAATAAAATTAAATACAATCGATGAGGCAATTGCCCAAATAAAAGCAGGCGGTTTTATAATTGTGGTTGATGATGAAGATCGCGAGAATGAGGGCGATTTTATAATAGCTGCCGAAAAAATCACCGAAGAAAAAGTGAATTTTATGCTCAGGGAAGGTCGTGGCGTGCTATGTGCACCCATAACAGCGCAACGTTGCCATGAGCTTAACTTGAATATGCAGGTTGATGAGAACACGTCGATGCTTGGTACGCCGTTCACCGTCACAGTCGATTTGCTTGAAGGTTGCACCACGGGCGTGTCGATGCACGACCGTGCCGAGACTATTAAAGCACTTGCCAATCCGGCATTGAAACCGAGCGACTTAGGCCGCCCGGGGCACGTGAACCCGCTTAGGGCTCAAGACCGCGGAGTGCTGGTAAGGGCAGGGCACACCGAGGCCGCTATAGACATAACAAAATTGGCCGGCCTTTATCCGGCTGCCGCATTGATTGAGATTATCAATCCCGATGGAACAATGGCTCGTTTGCCGCAACTTAAAAAAGTGTCGGAAAAATTCGGCATACCTATTGTGTCGATAAAAGACCTTATCGCTTATCGTTTGCGTACTGAAACTGTGGTAGAGGTTGGCGAAGAGGTGGATATGCCTACCGAATACGGGCATTTCCGATTAATTCCTTTCCGTCAATTGTCCAACGGGCTTGAACATATTGCATTGATAAAAGGAACTTGGGAACCCGACGAACCCATACTGGTGAGGGTGCATTCATCGTGCATAACAGGTGATATTTTCGGCTCGTTGCGATGTGAATGCGGTGATCAGTTGCATCTTGCAATGCGCGAGATAGAGGCAGCCGGAAAGGGCGTTGTGGTCTATATGAGCCAAGAAGGACGTGGCATAGGGTTGATGAATAAGATAAAGGCTTATAAGTTGCAGGAAAACGGCTATGACACCGTTGATGCCAATATTCATTTAGGATTTAAACCCGATGAGCGTGATTATGGCGTAGGGGCAAATATTTTGCGCCTGCTTGGTGTGAGGAAGATGCGCTTGCTGACGAATAATCCTGTGAAACGTGTCGGGTTGGAGAGTTACGGACTGGAAGTGGTGGAGAATGTTCCTATCGAAATCGAACCGAACAAGTATAACAGGTTCTATATGCATACCAAGAAAATTCGCATGGGGCACGATTTGCACAGTGTGGAATAAAAAACATTGTCGCAAAGGCTTTTGGGAGCGTCCAGGTTGGATTTTTTTTACAAGATTTAAGCAGACTCTTGGTGTTTTTTGTATGCAGTTTCGTGCCGGTAAGGATTATTTTAATCCAAACTATTTGCAGGGTGGTGGAATAATGCGTAAATTTGCACACTTGAAAGGTTTTAGGCAATAGCAAAATTATGAAACAGATATTGTTATCGTCGATGCTTGCGCTTGCGTTGCTCACCACAGGATGTGGTGAATATAACAAGGTGCTTAAAAGCAATGACTACAATTATAAATATGAATATGCCAAGAAGGCGTTTGAACAAAAAAAATACGCCCAAGTCACGACTATACTCACCGACTTGGTGACAGTGTTCAAAGGTACTGAGAAAGCCGAAGAGTCTCTTTACTTGTTGGCTTTGGCATATTATGAAAATCAAGATTATACCAGCGCAGGATCGTATTTCAAGACTTATTATACGCATTACCCCAAAGGGCAGTATGCCGAGCTTGCGCGGTATTATGCCGGTTATGGCTATTACCTGGATTCTCCCGATCCGCAACTCGACCAAACCGATACTTACAAGGCAATCGAGGAATTGCAGTCGTTCCTTGACTATTTCCCGAAGAGCGACAAGGTGTCGATAGCGCAAAATGCCATATTTGAGCTGCAAGACAAATTGGTATATAAAGAATTGCAAAATGCCCAGCTATATTACAACCTTGGAAATTATCTTGGCAACAATTATGAGTCGGCTGTGATTGTGGCGCGCAATGCCATCAAGGATTATCCCTACAGCAAGTATAAAGAGCAACTTGAAATGCTTATACTGAAAGCTCGTTATCAGGAAGCATCGCAGAGCGTCGATGAGAAAAAAGTTGACCGCTTCAGGGTGGTTATAGATGAATATTATTCGTTTATCAACAATTATCCCGAAAGCGAGAGCCGCAAGGAGGCCGACAATATTTATGCCATAGCCAGCCGCTATGTTAAAGATTAAAATAACTTTGTTACACATAAATTAGCAATGGATTATAAAAAGACAAACGCACCGCTCAGCACTATCACCCGCGACATGATAAAAATGTCGGAGGATACCGGTAATGTGTATGAAACCGTATGTATTATAGCCAAGCGCGCTAACCAGATTTCGGTGGAAATGAAGCAGGATTTGGAAAAGAAACTGCAAGAGTTTGCATCGATGAATGATAACCTGGAGGAGATTTCGGAAAACCGCGAGCAGATAGAAATTTCTCGTTATTATGAGAAATTGCCCAAGCCGACGCTTATTGCAGCACAAGAGTATGTTGAACATAAGTTGGTGTACCGTAATCCCGTAAAAGAAAAAGACAAGATGGATGCCTGAATTATTATAGCAAGGCAAGAAAAACATTAATAAGTTCAGTATTTTTATTATCTGTAAATCGGGTTAAGAAACGAAATCGATTTACAGATAATTTTTTTTGTGTAGAAATGCAAAATTGACTATTTGTATTATTGGTGTCCGGTAAAACTTTTTATGTCCAATAAAAATTAGGGCTGACTTCCAAGCGAGGAAATCAGCCCTTTT
>CALUMH010000037.1 GCA_944321685.1 uncultured Muribaculaceae bacterium | reverse complement strand
TTAATATGTTCCATGATACAAAGTTAAGCTATATTCCTGAAATCCCCGTTCCACCAACCGGGAAAATCCGCTGATCCCCTTTACGTAGGTGTAAAAGACAATGGCGAAGTGTGCGGTGTACAGGATGCCAAGAAGCTGATGGAGGACATTCCGAATAAGGTGCGCGACATGATGGGCATCTTGGTGGATGTCAATCTGAAGGAGAAAGACGGGAAGGAATATCTGGAGATTGTGCGGAGGCTTATCCTTACCCCGTCAGTTTCCGTGGCAAGTATTACCAACGGAGCGGCGCAACCAATCAGGAGCTGAAGGGAGCGGCACTCGACCGCTTCATGCTTCGCAAGCAGGGCAAGACTTGGGACGGTGTGCCTGTGCCTTATCTGAAAGCGGAGGACTTGGATAACGCCACGTTTGATTTGTTCCGCAAGTATGCCAAGCGGAGCGGACGAATGGAGGAAGCGGACTTTATGGACGACAATCACGGGTTGTTGGAAAAACTGCGGCTTTATGAGGGCAGTTATCTGAAACGTGCTGCCGCCTTGTTATTCCACCCCGACCCGGAAAAGTATGTGACCGGAGCGTTTGTAAAGGTCGGCTTCTTCCGAGAAGGTATGGATTTGGTGTATCAGGACGAAGTGCATGGCAATCTGTTCCAGCAAATCGTGAAACTGATGGACTTGTTGTGTACCAAATACATGAAAGCCATCATCACCTACGAAGGTATCCAGCGGATAGAAACATTGCCTATGCCCCGTGAGGCTCTGCGTGAAGCATTACTGAATGCCTGTATTAACAAAGATTATGCAGAGCCTTCTCCCATCCAAATCCGCGTGTATGAAAACAAGTTGGAAATAATAAACGGTGGAGTATTGCCCGAAGGGTGGACGGTGGAAACCTTATTGTCCTCACATCGGAGTATGCCTTACAACCCTGATATAGCCAACACATTCTTCCGTGCAGGTGAGATTGAGGCATGGGGACGCGGTATTGAGCGTATCATCACGGCTTGTAAGAATGACGGATTCTCCACACCGGAGTTCCGCTATGATGCTTCAGGGATATGGACAACATTCAAGTTTGAATATCCGGAAAGGGCGACCACCCAAAACGGTCAAAACACTACCCAAAAGACCATACAAAAGACCATACAAAAGACCATACAAAAGACCATACAAAAGACCATACAAAAGACCATACAAAAGACCATACAAAAGCTAACGGAGCAACAACGAACCATATTAGCTTATCTGAATGAACACCCCAATGCCACACGAAAAGAATTATGTGAGAAGATTCCTGATGCAACCATGGGAGGTATCATTCATAATCTTTCCCGCCTTCAAGAACTTGGCTTGTTGAAGCGTATAGGAGGCAGGAAGCAAGGATATTGGCAAATTATAGAATAAAGGGGGATTATGAATGATTTGGAAGAATTTAAAAGCCGGCACGAGGATTTAATGATTGGAGAACGCTTTCAAGCGGTTTTATTGCTTTGTGACCGGTTACGGGCGAAATATTGCCCGGCCAAACTTTTTACTCGCGGCGCAAGCATGATTATGGCTATCATGTTGGGGAACGCCATCAGGGCAAACGACAAATCCATCAATGCGACTACCGACCCAAGCGGTATCATTGCAGCAACGATAATCATCACAAGATAGAAATAATTATAATACTTGGCTCGATGCGCCCCGAAAAGGAAATTGGTACACTTCAACCCGTAATATGAATATGAGAACATGGTGGAGAAGGCAAAAAACAGCACTATAACCATAAGCAGATAATGCCCGCAACCCGGCAACAGCGCGTCAAACGAGTTAAGTGCAATATAAAGCCCCTTTATTTCTCCGCCACCTGCATAGTTGCCTGCAATGATAATTGGCACGGCAGTGAGCGTACACACCAGTCCGGAGTCGATCGACGGGCCTATCATTGTAACAAGCCCCTCGCGAATGGGATTGTCATTGCGCGAAGCCCCATGCATGAGCGATGTGGTTCCCACTCCGGCCTCATTGACATATGCCGCTCGCCGGAAACCAATAATGGCCGTACCCACCAAACCACCAATGCCGGCATCGAGATTGAACGCACCATGGAATATGGCGGCAAACACGCCGGGAACACGATCGGCATACATGACAATAATAACAAACACAAGCAGGAAGTACAAGCCAACCATCGTAGGCACAATCTTGGTGGCAATGCGTGAAATGCGCGTTATCCCACCCAATATCACCGATGCCACTATGGCACAAAAGACTACACCCAGCAAGAACCTCAACAGCAACGTGTTTTCTATCCCCATGGGGGTGGTTATAACCGTGGTTATTGCCTCAACAAGCTGGTTTGACTGCATGAAACACAATGTGCCTATCAGGGCAAAAACGGCAAAAAAGTAAGCCATTGGTTTCCACCGCCGCCCAAGTCCGTTGATAATTATATACATTGGACCGCCTTGCACTTCCCCGGCACTATCTTTACCCTTATACATGATGGATAATGCGCCTTCAAAAAACTTGGTACACATTCCCAAGACGGCACTCACCCACATCCAAAATATCGCACCGGGGCCGCCCATACACAATGCTATGGCCACACCTGCAATGCTGCCCATGCCCACGGTTGACGATATTTCGCTCATCAACGCCTGAAACGAACTTATCTGCCCTGCCCCACCGTTACCTTGCTTGTAACGCAATGCCTTGATGGCACTCCCGTAACGGCGTATGGAAATTCCGCCCGAATAGACAAAGAAAAACAGACCGCCACACACGAGCAGCAAAAAAAACGGATAGCCGCAAACCAGGTCACTCACCTTGGTCAGCAAACTGCCAAAATTGCCGAAAAATTGCTCCATCGTCATAAACAAACGGTTATACCGACACTTTGCCACTTATATGCGGCCACGGATCATAGCCTTCGAGGGTAAAGTCTTCGTATTGAAACGAGAATATGTCATGCACGTCGGGATTGATGTGCATCCTTGGCAACCTGCGCGGGGCACGCGACAATTGCTCCTCGACTTGTTCAAAGTGGTTGGTATATATGTGCGCGTCGCCAAGGGTGTGGATAAAATCTCCCGCACGCAAGCCGGTGACCTGTGCCATCATTTGCAACAACAAGGCATAAGATGCAATGTTGAACGGCACGCCAAGGAAAATGTCGGCACTACGCTGGTATAGCTGCAAACTTAGCCGTCCGTCGGCCACATAAAACTGGAAAAATGCATGGCACGGCGGCAAGTTCATGCGGTCAAGGTCGGCCACGTTCCACGCACTCACAATTATGCGCCGCGAGTCGGGATTGTGCTTTATCATATCCACGGCTTGCGCTATCTGGTCGATGTGGCCTCCGTCATAGTCGGGCCATGAACGCCACTGGTAGCCGTAGATGTGTCCAAGGCTGCCATCGGGATCGGCCCATTCATTCCATATCCTCACCCCATGTTCTTGCAAATAATGAACATTGGTATCGCCGCGCAAGAACCACAGCAATTCATATATTATCGATTTCAGATGCAATTTCTTGGTGGTCAGCAACGGAAAGCCATCTTCAAGATTGAAGCGCATTTGGTAACCAAACACACTTCGGGTTCCAGTACCTGTACGGTCGGCCTTCGGCACTCCGTTATCGCGCACGTGACGCAGCAAGTCGAGATATTGTTTCATCTTAATTGTTTCGGTTTTTAACAGTGCAATATTCGCAAAAAATCTTGAAATCTGCAAATGCATCCACCCCGTAACCCAACCACAGTTTTAATCCAAGTCAAAGCCGCCATTCCGTCCGGTGAGGGTTCTCCCCCGCCAGTGCCGGCCTGAAATTCAGGCATTAAACATTTCGATTATCCGATCCGGCACATCGGGCGATGGTGCAAGCCATGTCACCGAGGCATCCTTGGCATACCAACAGATTTGTTTTTTCGCATACACACGAGTATTCTTCTTTATTCGTTCTACGGCTGTGGCAAAATCCATAGTACCATCAAAGTAAGCAAACATTTCCTTGAATCCTACTGTATTGAGCGAATTAAGATGCCGCAACGGGTAAACCCTGCGGGCTTCGTGTTCAAGTCCGGCAGCAACCATTGCGTCAACACGGCGATTTATCCGGTCAAACAGTTCTTCACGCGGCAGGTTCAGCCCTATTTTTATTATCCGGAACGGGCGAGCCTTTACACGCCTCGTGCGCAGTTCGCTGTAGGCTTTCCTCGACTGGTAGCATATTTCAAGTGCGTGTATCAACCGCTTGTGATTGCAACGGTCGGCAATTTTCAAGTATTCAGGGTCAAGCAATTCCAATTGAGCCACCACGGCTTCAATGCCGCATTCGGCAACAAGGCGTTTCACACGCTCCCTTACCTCGGCGGTTATTGTAGGCATTTCGTCGATACCGCGGCACACGGCATCGACATACATCATAGAACCTCCGCACATCACAGCACACCGCTGCGGCGAACGCTCGAAAAGCCGTGGCAACAATTCCAAAACATCCTGCTCGAATTGCGCCGCGCTATAATAATCGGCAAGACCTTTTATGCCCACAAAGTGATGAGGCACCTGCCGCATTTCGTCGTCGGTGGGAGCCGCCGTACCGATGGGTATCTCACGGAAAATCTGCCGCGAGTCGGCCGAAATGATTTCCGCCCCCAACCGCCGCGCCACCTCAATGGCCGTTGCCGTTTTCCCCACACCCGTGGGGCCCGTAATCACTATAAGAGTGTCTTGATTCATAGCTTGGCGGCAAATATACTAAAGAATTGCCTGATTTTTCGTAATTTTGCATAAAATAGGCTGTATCATGGCACAACATTCAATCAAATCCTGATGTTCAGCCCAGAATTGGCACCGATTTTACTAACGTATAGAAATCGCTTATGTTGACAACTGTTATCATACTGGTGGTGACCGTGGCGTTGTTTGTGTGGGGCAAGTTGCGTTCCGATGTGGTTGCACTGTGCGCACTTGTGGCGTTGCTTGTCACTCATATACTTACGCCCGAGGAAGCTCTATCGGGCTTTTCCAATTCGGTGGTCATAATGATGGCCGGACTTTTTGTTGTGGGCGGAGGCATTGTACAAACCGGACTTGCCAAAATGCTTGGCTCAAACCTGCTGAAACTGGCAGGACGCAGCCAACTGAAATTATTCCTGCTGATAATGCTTGCCACGGCCGGCATCGGTGCCTTTGTGAGCAACACAGGCACCGTGGCACTCATGCTGCCCATTGTGGCAAGTATGGCGGCAAGCGCGGGCAGCAGCCCGCGACGACTGCTCATGCCCATGGCATTCGCCAGCAGCATGGGTGGAATGATGACTCTCATAGGTACGCCGCCCAACCTTGTGATACAAAACGCACTTACGAGCGAAGGCTTCGAACCGTTGACATTTTTCTCGTTCCTGCCAGTTGGAATGGTATGCCTTGCCGTGGGCATAATCGCCTTGCTGCCGCTCACCAAGTGGTTTCTTTCGGGAAAACACGAACATGAAGAAGAAACTTCGGCGGGCAAATCACTCGGGCAGTTGGTAAAAGAATACGGCTTGTCGGACAACCTGTTTCGTTTGCGCATACCATCGGGCTCGACAACCGTGGGACAAACCATTTCGGGTCTCGACGTATATCGCCGATACGGGTTAAACGTGCTCGAAGTGAGACGCGGCACCACCTCTCAACACCGTTTCCTAAAGACGGTTACTCAAGAACTTGCCTCTCCCGATACGATATTGAATGTGGGAGACGTGCTTTATGTTTCGGGCAATGCCGTGCCGGTGACACAGTTTGCACGAGAATGCTCGCTTGAAATGATGGACGGGCATACCACTGAGGAAACAGCCGAACCATCGACCAGGAAACTCGATTTTTATGACATAGGCATCGCCGAAATAGTGGTTACACCCAATTCGGGCATAATCAACCAACCCGTAAAAGACGTTGGGTTCCGAGACAACTATAACCTGAACGTATTGGGAATACGCCGCAAGAAAGAATACATATTGCACGACATCGGCAGGACACTCATACACAATGGCGACGTGCTGCTGGTACAAGGCAGGTGGCACGATATAGCCCGGCTTGACCGCGGCGGCACCGACTGGGTAGTGCTTGGCCGTCCGCTTGAAGAAGCCGCCAAGGTGACACTCGACTACAAAGCACCTGTTGCCGCGGCAATCATGGTGGCAATGGTGGTGATGATGGTGTTCGACTTCATTCCCGTGGCTCCCGTGACGGCCGTGATAATAGCCGGCATACTGATGGTGCTTACCGGTTGCCTGCGTAATGTGGAGGCAGCCTACAAAACCATCAACTGGGAAACCATAGTGCTGTTTGCCGCCATGCTGCCCATGTCGCTCGCACTTGAAAAGACCGGAGCATCGGAATATCTTTCCAATACGCTCGTAAGTAACCTCGGCACTTACGGTCCCATCGCCCTCATGGCCGGAGTTTACTTCACAACGTCGCTCATGACCATGTTCATAAGCAATACCGTCACTGCGGTGCTGATGGCTCCTATTGCATTACATAGTGCGATACAGATAGGCGTAAGCCCGGTGCCATTCTTGTTTGCAGTGACTGTTGCCGCAAGCATGTGTTTTGCCTCGCCGTTCTCCACGCCGCCCAATGCGCTTGTGATGCGTGCCGGACAATACACTTTCATGGATTATGTGAAAGTGGGGCTTCCGCTACAGGTAGCAATGGGTGTGGTGATGGTATTCGTGCTTCCACTGATTTTCCCATTTTGAAGAAATTCCTACTGGCTCATGATTAAACGACTCAACATATTGCGCATAGTGCTTTCGGTGGCTTTCGTGATATTGCTCACCGGAGCATTGCTTTACCATATCCCGGAAGAAGCGACATGGCTCGACTGGACGTGCCGGTTGCAACTATTGCCTGCCGTGCTGTCGCTATCGGCCGGGGTATGCCTGTTTTGGCTTGTCGTGACATTGCTTATAGGGCGAGCCTATTGCTCCACGATATGCCCGTTGGGCGTAGTGCAAGACATATTCGGGCGCATAGGCAAGATGCTGCGCCGCAACCGCGACGGGAGCCTGCGACTATACCATTATTCTCGGGCCGAAAACCGGCTGCGCTACGTTGTGCTTGGCGTTGCAGTGCTGTGTGTGATGGCCGGGCAAATGTTCCTGCCCGAGATTATCGACCCGTATTACGTGTATGCCAATTTGGTCAATCACATAACAGCTTCAGTTTCTCCGGCTTTGCTGGGTGAAGTAATCATACCCGGATTGCTGGGGTTGGCAATATCGGCCGTGACACTTGTGGCCATTGCCGCACTTGCATTCAAGAACGGGCGCACATTCTGCAACACCATATGCCCGGTGGGGTCGGCACTTAGCATCGTCAGCCGTGTATCATTGTTCCAACTCGAAATCGACCCCGACATATGCACTAATTGCGGACGATGCGAGCAAGAATGCAAGGCATCGTGCATCGATGCCAAAGCCCACACCATCGATTACAGCCGTTGCGTGTTGTGCATGAATTGCACCGCCGCCTGCAACGACCGTGCAATACGCTTCACGGCCAACCGCAAACGTCTCTCAACACCGCTAATGCAGCAAATCGACGGCAAAGTTCCGCAAATGACCATCAACCGCCCGCCGCAAGCAGTGGAAACATCGGCCCGTGAAAACCGGGATTAACGGCGGCTGCTCAGCACCACAATGCCTACCGCGATAAAAATAAGGACAATACCGATGGCAATGGGCAACGTGAATTGCTCATCAAAGAGTATTATGCACATAACCACCGATGTGGCCGGTTCCATTGCACTCAATATGGATTCGAG
Source organism: uncultured Muribaculaceae bacterium (assembly GCA_944321685.1). GTDB lineage: Bacteria > Bacteroidota > Bacteroidia > Bacteroidales > Muribaculaceae > Avimuribaculum. The sequence continues at coordinate 8,784 of CALUMH010000037.1, read as the reverse complement.
CGTCGAACCCACAACTTTCACCGCATATACCACAAGCACATTGGCAACAACGGTGGCAACGAGCGCAAGGCCTGTGAAATTAAGCAATGTAGCCGCATCTGACACTATCACGAGTTCACCCTTTAGCGCAGCAGCCGCTATGAAAAATACAGCAGTGAATACAAGTATCCAAAATGTGAGATACAACGAATCGTAATTTCGAGCCTTTCCTTTTCCCACGCCTACAAGATAGGAAGCATACCCTATGCCCGACAATACCACTACCAGCACGCCTTCCAAGCGATTGGCACCTGGCAGGAATGCCGCATCGCCGCCAAGCGCACCCAGGCAGTATATTCCGGCAATGGCTGCCGTTATAGCCACTGCCGACGACAACCTGACACGTTCACGGAAAAACAGCAGCATAATCAGCACCACAAACACAGGATAGGAAAAATGTATCACACCTGCCACCCCGCCCGACATATATTCATACCCCATCATCAGGCAACCGCCCGACACGCAATAATACAATGCCAGCAATGCCATTCCCGGCACATCGCGCATGGCCAAGCCAAGTTTCACCCGCCTCAATTTCAACAATATGCCAAGTGCTATTGCAGCAAGCGAAAATCGATAAGCCAAGATGCACATCGGCGACAGCCCTAATGCCAACGCCGGCTTGCTGAACACGGGAATAAAGCCGAAACATACGGCACCAAGCAATCCGGCAACCACACCGATGCCGTTGCGTGAATTATTCTTAACCGTCATTTCCATTCTTTCACAGGTTTTCGGGCACCTTGAAAATAGAGAAGTTGACACTGCCATATGCCCTGTGTTGCTCGAAACATGGCAGATTCGAAAAATCGTTATTGCGCGAATGTTCCATTATGAATATGGTTCCGGGCTTGACCATTGCCGAAGACAGCACCAATTGCGGCACTTCGGGAAGTCGCGGCAAATCATAGGGCGGGTCGGCAAAAATTATGTCGTATTGCAACCGGCAAGTCTCGATGAACTTAAACACATCTCCTCGCACAGGTTGCACCTCGTCGGCCTGCAATTGTTGTTTTACCCGGTCGATAAAATGATATTGCGTAGCGGCTTTTTCCACACTTGTCACCAACCGGCAACCACGCGACGCAAACTCGAAACTCACCGCGCCGGTACCAGCAAACAGGTCGAGAGCCGCCGCACCATCAAGGTCAATCAGGTTATCAATCACATTGAAAATGTTTTCACGCGCAAAATCGGTGGTAGGACGAGCCGTTATGTTACGCGGCACGTCAAACCGCCGCCGCCCGTATTTCCCTCGTATTATTCTCATATCGCCAATGCAATTAAATTAAACGGAGCCTTGGCTGCATCAGACGCAATTCGCATGGCAGCCGGAGGCATCATCACCGGAACCACGTAAGTAACATATTCGCGCAGGCGCGGCATTACAGCCGCACGCACCTGCCTGTCGCCGGTGATTTGTATCTCATCGCTGTAAACATCAAAGCCAAGCATATTCCACACTGCAAGCGTATAAAAAATCACATCGTCGGCCGAACGGCACGTAAATGTATTGGCCAACTGCAAACGCCCTTGTCTGAACGCACACACGTCGATCACATTGCCGCCATCGCGTATATATACGGCCTCTTTATTGATTGCCGAGACATTGGTCTGCCCACGAAAATACGAACACAGCACTTCAAGGTGAAGGCGAACCGGCACATTGCTGAACGTGCGCATCAAAAACCTGTAAACACCCCGGGGAAGCATAAATGCCACGTCGGTGCGGCAATTGTATCCGCGGGAAACAACAAAGTCGCCATCGGCATCGGGAAACGCCACATCAAATGCCCGGCGCACCTCATCATCGGTACCGTATCCGGGAGGAAGAAATATATATTTGCGGGAATCGACGCACACATTAACCCGCTTGAAGTCGCCCAACAATAACGAATTGTCATAAACGGCATTTTCAAGCACACGCAAGTATTCATCGTCGGTGGTATATTTGGCAAGTGCTATGTGCCGGCATATAAGCGAATCGGCAACACCGTCGTTATGCAGCATCATGGAAATACTGCCCGCGTCGATAAACAACGACAACGTCCACAAGTGCGCATTGTCTATTTTTATATCGCCGGTCGTGTCCGATAAACTACTCATTTCCTTGCTTTTCCCCCGTTGATTTTTTATGTGAGAACAGCGACTCCCTTGCGTGCAACTTATTAAAACGGAATGGCATAACCGACATTACAGCCGAAATCAGCGATAATAACAGTGCCGCATATCCCATATAAAACCCCACCCCGAGCGATTCGATTTTGAAAAACTCGGGCTGCTGTATCATCACAAGGTCTTTGGCATCGGCATAAAAATACAAGCCAAAACATATTACCAAGGCCACGGCAATACCCCAAAAGCGGTTTTTCATACAATTCAGGCTAATTGCGACAAACGCCACAATGAACGGCAGCAATGCAAACAACTGCATTGGCAATTCATCACTCATGGTAACGGTATGCGCAGTGTAGTCAAATCCTGTCTGGCCCCCCATAAGCGACACGTCGAATATGGGCAGAAACGTATAAACGATGATATATATAATAAGCAATATGTTAGTTACAGGCTTCATCGCATATTAAAATATTAAGTTGTGGAGTGGTTGTTTTTATTTTGCGAATTTACAAATTCCCACTTGTTTCTGAAAAAAAACAATGCACTTTGTGTGTGCGGACTTGGGATTTTTTTCGCAACCGCGACATTCCTTTTGCACTATTTTGCCATATTTAATCATTTTTTATCGGGCTATCCTGTACTTTTGCGCCCATTATGGGAAAAATCAATATAAAAGGCCATGTTTCGATGTTTGCCGCCAACACCATTTGGGGGCTTATGTCGCCTGTTGCCAAGATTGTTATGGCCGGAGGCATAGTCTCTCCGCTTGTTGTTACCGACTTGCGCGTATTCGGCGCGATGGTCATGTTTTGGATTGTTTCGTTTTTCCGTAAGCCCGAGCACGTGGCACCGGCCGACATGGTGCGGCTTTTCGGAGCATCATTGCTTGCCATAGTGCTCAACCAGGGCAGTTTCATTTTTGGCGTAAGCCTCACCTCTCCGGGCGATGCCTCGATTATCACCACAAGTATGCCACTATGGGCCATGGTACTTGCCGCATTCTTCCTCAAGGAGCCAATCACCGGCAAGAAGGTAATGGGAATTGCCGCCGGAGCTTGCGGCGCGTTATTGCTTATAGTGGGCAGTTCACAATCATCGACGGCGAGCAATGGCGGCAACCACATTTTAGGCGACCTGCTGGTGCTCATGGCACAATTAAGCTATGCCCTTTACCTTGTGCTGTATAAAAACTTCGTGGACAAATACTCGCTTGTAACCATAATGAAATGGATGTTCACCTATGCGTTCATTTGCCTGCTGCCATTCTCCTATGACGACCTCATGGCTACCGACTGGCTCGCACTCGACATTGCTTCGGTGCTTTCGCTATGCTACATAGTGGCATTTGCCACATTCCTCAGCTACCTGCTGATTGTAGTGGGACAAAAATCGTTGCGCCCCACGGTAGCCGGAATGTATAACTATATTCAACCCATCGTAGCCTGCATAGTGGCAATTGCACTCGGCCTCGACACATTCAATGCCGTAAAGGGCATTGCGGTAATCCTCATTTTCACAGGCGTGTATCTCGTGACCATGAGCAAAAGCCGCGCCGAAATGTCCGAGTAACCCGTTTTTACACACATTCCCACATATTACACTGAACAACAAAGCCTTAACAAGCCCCCAACATAAAAAAGCCAATCCCCGGGAAACACCCTCCGGGGATTGGCTTTTTTATACTGTCTCAGTGACAGAGCGGTTATCGTATCACCTTGGCGGTTACGGTTTCACCATCGGCCCTGATGGCTTTTACCACGTAGATGCCACGCGGCAGAGCCGACAGGTCGGCACGGCTTTCTCCGTCGAGCGACATCACTTGTGCGCCCGAAGTGCTGTAAACCATTGCGTGGCTGTAATCGCCGTTGATATAAAGCGTTTCGCCATACACATAGATGCTAAGCATGGTGGCAGCCACATTGTCAACGCCGGTCGAGCCTATGCTGAATGTAATTTCGAGCGGCTCGGAATTTCCGGTTGCAAACTTCTGCACAATGGCAGCTGTGTGCGTGCCGTCGGCAAGCTCTGTGAAGGTATATTCGGTATCGTCGGTAGCGGCAACTTTCGTGTCGTCGAGGTAAACCTCATATCCGTTCACGTTGACAGGCATATAGCTGTTGCCCACAACCTGATCTTCGACACCGATGAACACATCGTCCACGAGCAATATGAAGTTCATCAATGATGAGCTGTTAAGCACCACATACTTGGCTTCTTGCGGAATTGTGTATTCATACGGGGTATATTCGAGCGGAACATATCTCAATGTATCATCGAGCCAGATGAACTGGTCAAGCTCGGGCGTGGTAGTAGAATATCCCACCCTGATGCGTTCGCGGTAACCTTCCAGCTCTTTATAAGTACGAGCCATGAAACTGAACTTGAAGTCGCGGTAAGGCTTCAATTCGGGCGAAATCATGTAGTCGTCGCTTTCGACAACCGTGGTACCATCAACAGTCCTTGAGGCAAAGAAGGCCAATGCACGAGTTCCCGAATAAGCAGTGGTGAAATCCGGTTCGTTGCCAAGCGGCGGAGTTGTAGCCTTGGAATTGAATGCTATGGCTGCCATCGGTTCTTCCATGTGCGGGAATGTTGTAGCTCCGAAGCCCCATGTCATAAGTCCGTCATTGTCGATATATTGCCAACCGGCACGTCCGGCAGGATTAACTTCAAAGTCAACATAGTCGTCGCCATCGAAATTATCTATTATATTGGGCTGCATATTCCATAACATACGAGCCGAACTGCCGTCAACCAATACATCAAGATTGGCCGGCTTGTCAAGGCTTTGCTCCAATTTATAATCGAAACTGAATGCCACCTCTTCGCCCGATATGTCGAGTCCGCCGTCTTCAATGAAATTGAAACCATTTTTGCGGATTGTTATCGAGTAAATGCCTTTCTCTACTTTGGCAAATTCAGCCTTCCCGTCGGCCACGGTTGCAGTATAATTTTGGTCGTTGTTATACAGAACCACTGTTGCGCCATCGGCATCGGCTTGCGGGTCAAGATTTGCCGAGTTGGTGTTCACATTGACAACAACACCTGCAATCATGTTGTGGGCAACCAAATCAGAGAATGCAGCCTCGGAAGTGCCACCGGCTTCATACACTGTCTTTACGGCGTAATAATATTCACCGCTGGGTACATTGCTGTCGGTAAGCGTAAATTCCTCACTGCCTGTGGCTATCGGTGTCCATTGGGCTTCATCGGCTTTTGCCGATGCGGGCAAACGCCATACATTATAATTCATTTCGGGAATAGTGGCATCGGCTGCCTCCTCTTCGGCACACAAAACTCGCAGCAAGAAGTGGCGCGACGGATTATCGCTCAATTCATCGAAATAACGATAAGAAGTTGCACCCATGTAAGTAGTTGTAAACACCTGCGTCTCGGGATAATCAATCGAGCCATCCTCGGTACCGCCATCGGTGGCAACATAAGTCTTACCTGCTATGGCAAAGATGAAACCTTTATCGGTAGTGAACGGTTCGGGCAAGCGGTAAGTGTTCCATTCATCGTCAACAGTAGTGACTGCGGCCTGGAAAAGCACTTCTCCGGTGGGGTTGCCGCCGTAATCTATGCCAAGGAGCATCAGGGTGATGTTATTGTCGATACTGTTGACAGTTTGCCACTTCAATTCATATACAGTGGTTTCGCCCATATATATGGTACCTACAACTTGAGAGCCTGTGAAATTCTCTCCGTATCCATATACCCCTTCGGCTTCACCATTGTCATATTTCCACTCATTCAGCGGTTGCGGAGCTTCCCAGTTCACCGCAATGCTTCCTTCGGAATCGGTTGCAGTCACGCTGTAAGGCGGCAACACATCTATGGCAAGAGCAAAATCGGTATCGGGTATGGCTGCTGTTAATGCAATCTCTTTGCTTTGCGATACATAATGGTTCTTGGTAACGGTGAGGGTGTAATCGCCTTCATACATCGAGATGCTGTATTTACCGTTTTCATCGGTGGTTACATTATCTTCGTCATCGCCGGCCATTGTGACCTTCGCACCTTTTATGGGATTACCCTCTTCATCGGTAATTGTTCCGCTGACAACGTATTTCTTTAACATTGTAAGCAAGAAATCAACGGTAATGTTGTCACCGGCTTTCACCGTCACGTGTTCGGTCTCTTTTGAATAACCTGTTATATATTCAGCCGTAATATCATATTCTCCGGCAGGAACGTCGGTGAATGTGTATTTGCCCGAATAGTCGGTAGTAGTTTTATATTCGCCCATAACAACTGTTGCACTCATGCAAGGAAATTGCATCATGGAATTTCCATATTTTACAGTACCCGACACTGTGGCAACATTATTGTCCTTCCACGCAAAGTCGGTGATGTGCAAACCTTCATTTGAAGAATAAACGCCTTCCACATCATAGTGCAGATAGATGCGATAGTCGCCTTCGGCTTCCATTGCCGGTATTGCAACCGATGCATCGTAACCGCCATAATATGCTTCCGAGCCTTTTATCGTCAATGTGTCAACCACGGTAGCATCTTCGGGTGCCGTGCCCACCTGAGCCACCCTGATTTCAAGGCTTTCGGTCGGTGAATAAGAACAACGCACGTTGAATGTCACAAGTGTTTCCATGCCTGCCGTTAATTTGGCCGGAGGTGAAATGAGCCATTCGTCGGCCGGTCCGTTGCTGACGGGGTTTCTGCGGAATTCAACTCCCGGGTTTCCACCCCACAGGCTGCCCATTCTCCAGGTGTTGCCATCATTGTTGCCATCGACCACGGTCCACAAATTCAAGTCTTCTTCACTCGTAAGAGCATAAGACAACGGCATTGTAAGAGCTTCGCCGGCTTGTGCCGCATTTGATGTGGCACTGCCGCCTTCACCTGCGGCATTCTTTGCGATAACGGTATAGGTATATCCGGCCCACTTGCCTTCAATAACATCTGACACTTGCGTCTCGACCGTCGATTCGGTTATCACTTTTTCATCGCTGCGCACCACTTTGTAGGTCGTTTCACCTTCCAATGTGCCACCATTCAGCCCGGCAGTGGGGGCAGTCCAGTTTATTGTTATTGTATTGCCTTCGGCTGTTGCAACCACATCGGTCGGTGCAGCGGGAACATCTTTACCTACGTATTCCGAAGCAATTGCAAACATACCTTCGCCTGCCTCATTGCTCAATGTGACTTTATAAGTATAAGTTCCGGCTTTTGCCAAGTTGTCGGTATATGTTGCCTGCTGGCCGGCCTTTACATCTTTCACCGTACCCACAGCCACGCCGTCGCGGTAAATAGTCGCATGAGTTAAGGTGCCTATGTCGCTGCGATTGAATGCTGTAGTCGGACAAGTCCAAGACAATTCGCACTTATTGCTTCCGTCGGCAGCAGGAGTTACGGTAAGTGCGGCAGGAGCTGCCGGGCTTTCGGGAGTGGCATTGGTATAGCCGGTGTATATTCCGACGTATAAGTTACTTTGCATTCCTCCTATAGCTGTCGATGTACCGGCTTCCGGGTCAATTTCGAAAAGATAAGTTCCGGCCCAACTGCCGTTTGCGAGGAAATACAATTTCCCGGTATTCATGTCGAAATCGAGAGAACGCTGTGCCGCAGTGGTGGCATTATGCCCGGTAGATGCCACTGTAGTCAGCTCGTAGGTCTCGCGATTGACTTTGTAGATGTCACCCGAAAGGTCGGCTGTGTAAATGTTGCCTTGCAGGTCGGCAGCTACGGCAAACATTGAGAAATCAAATGTGCACAGTGTGGTAAATTCCTTGGTAGTGAGATCATATTTCACTAACAGTGAATTTGGATAATCGTATTGCGCCAGCAGCAACGACCGGGTGGAATAGTCATAAATCATGTCAACAAAAGTGGCAGTGGTTTCCATCACAGTTTCTTTGTTGCCGGTGGCAATGTCATAGGATGCTATTTCGGCCGGATTGCCGTCAACATACACAAGAGCATAATAGCTGCCTTCAACAAAGGCTGCTGCACGCACATCGTCATCAACAATGTGCTTCATTTCAAACGAAGAAAAATCATCGAGCTTGAAACTCACAATGCCATAATTGCCTTCGGTGCGGTTAAAGGCGTAAGCCGTATTACTTACCCCCCCCGATGACGACTGCGCATAAATTGACGCAATCGACAAGCAAAATGCAATCAAAAAGCAGGTTTTTCGTAACATATTATCGGTTAATTAAAATTAGTTAAACTATGCGGCAAATATAGTCAATTATTCATATACAGAAAATATAAATTTGATTTTTTTGAAGAAATATCTACATTTTTTCTTTACAAAAGACTATATTCCGCAATAAAATCACAAATAAAAATTTAATTTTAACACCAAATTATGTTTTTCAGCATATTTCTCATCGATAATATGCATGATTCGGCCAAGATGTCTAATGACCGGCTTTTTCCGGGCAAAATATCGCATTGTGTTTCGACTTTTGCTACAAAATGCGAATGTTTCTTTACTCTGATCTTTTCTCGGTAGTTTCCCAATATGGTTTAAGCCTGCCGACAATTTCGCCAACCACCTTCTCAAAAGGCAATTCTTCATTAAATTTTATTGGTGTCCGCTAAAAAACAATAAGGCGAAAAATTCATGTCCGCAATGCCCATAAACAGGCGTTGCGGATACTT
>CALUMH010000036.1 GCA_944321685.1 uncultured Muribaculaceae bacterium | reverse complement strand
TTACCATCCGCGGTGCCAACTCGCTTCGCGGCGACAACCAGCCGTTGTATGTAATCGACAACATCCCGCAAGCCTCGACAGGTGAATTTGCCAATACCGGCGACGGCACATTCTCGATTGCCACCAACCCGTTGACATCGCTCAACCCTGCCGACATCGAGAGTATCGAGGTGTTGAAGGATGCCTCGGCCACGGCAATCTACGGTTCTCGTGGTGCCAACGGTGTAATCCTCATCACCACCAAGCGCGGTAAGTCGGGCAAGACTTCGGTTACCGCATCGGCAAGTTTCACCATTGCCAACGCGGCCAAATTGCTCGATATGATCAACATGACCGAGTATGCGCAAGGTCGCATGATCAAGGGTGGACCGGATACCCGCAGTGGTGGGTCGGCCGATGACTGGATGCTTGATAAATATGATGCTGCCAAGGACAAATATGTGTGGAATGATTTCTACGCCTATCATATTGATGAAGCTACAGGCAACGTATATCGCAAAGTGGCAGAACAGTATCGTAAAAATCCCGATGACATTTGGCGCATTATGAATGCTGTTGACTGGCAAAAAGAAATTTACAGTACGGCATTATCACAAAACTATAACATCACCGTAAACGGCGGTTCAGACAAGATAACCTATTTCACATCGGCTTCTTATAAAAATATTGAAGGCCTTGTACAGGGAACCGGCTTGCGCCAGGGCGACTTGCGCGTGAACTTGAATGCCGACTTGTCAAACACCGTGAAACTTGCCGTTTCTCTTAACGGTTCGTTGAAAGAGAACGACATGATGTCGGGCGGTAACACCACAGGTGGTGCCACAGGGTCGGTTTCAAACGTCGCACTCTTCAGCGCTCCTTACTTGAGGTCGCAGGAAGAAATGGAACAGGAAACCCCGAACCTTGCCGACCGTGCAACCGTTTGGACATGGGTCGATGACTATGAGGACAAGACATCGGAAAAGACTTTCCGCGGCTCTCTCGACCTTACTTGGAACATCTGCAAATATTTGACCTATAACCTGCGTGCCGGTGGTAACATTAACTTGCAGGACCGCGACCGCTGGTATAATATCACCCTGTATGACGGTTCGATGCAGAATGGTTACTTGACACAGACCCGTTTTGACCGCAGCAACTTTACTGTGGAAAATGTGTTCTCGTTCAACTATGAAGTAAAAGACATCGTTGACATAAGCGCAGTAGCCGGTCTCACTTACGACGATTACAGCTCGCTCAACACATTGACTGTGGGTAACAATTTCCAAAACTATGATTTCGGACTTGATGGAATGCATCTTGCAGGCAATGTGGAATACAAGCAACCTACACAAGGTGATTATCAATTGCTTTCGTTCCTTGGCCGTGCCAACTTGAGCTTCCTCAACGGCCGTTACTTGCTCACCGCCTCTATCCGTGGCGATGGTTCCAGCAAGTTTGCTGAGGGCAAGCGATGGGCTTACTTCCCTGCTGCAACCCTTGCATGGAACATGAAGCAGGAGCGTTTCATGGCCGATGTGAAGTGGCTCAACCAATTGAAAGTGCGTGCAGGCTACGGTGAAACAGGTTCGCAATCAATCGACCCGTACAGCACATTTGCAAGCTACGGAACATCGTTTATTGACATACCCAACGGTTCGACTAAACCGTCGCAATCGGCCGACGGCAGCGGTAATAAGATTGTAGGTATGGTAGTTGACAAGCTGCCCAACCAAGACCTGAAGTGGGAACGCACGCGCTCTTACAACGTGGGTCTAGACTTCGCGTTCCTCATGAACCGCGTTACCGGTAGCGTTGATTTGTACCACAAGACCACCAATGACCTGCTTATTCAAAAAGAATTGCCAGGATCCAGTGGTTTCAAGTATATGTATATCAACCAAGGTAGTTTGCGTAACAAGGGTATCGAAATAAGCCTCACGGGCCACATCATCGACACAAAGGATTTCTCGTGGGATCTCTCGGGTAACATCGCCTTCAACGACCCGAAGATTTTGAACCTTGGTTTGCCTGAGCAGGAATGGGGTGCCGGACAAAACTGGAAGGCATACCTTGGTAACTCGATCGGCGACCACTTCGGTTCGGCAAATATCTTCATCGAGGGTGAAGCCCCGGGCTTGTTCTATGGCTATGCTACCGATGGTATCATACAAGAAAATGACCCGTATTTGCAAGAAGTAACCGACCCAGCATCGATAGGACAGTTGAAACCCGGTAACTTGAAATTTGTCGATCAAAACCACGATGGTAAGATTGATGAAAAAGACCGTGTGATACTTGGCAACCCTAACTCGAAGTTCACTTATGGTATCCAAACTTCGTTCCGTTGGAAAGACATTTCATTGTCGATGGCATTCACCGGAGTTTACGGTAATGACATTCTTAACACGAATGCCCGTTACTTCAAATTGCCGTCAACCGACTACTCGATGATGACAAAGGAGGCATTCTATGATATGTATCGCGAAAACAACCCATGGATAGGAGAATATCACAGCAACACTACACCGTCGCCCAATTCTGTAACACCAAAGGTGGTTATCGACAAATATGTTGAAGATGGCAGCTTCCTGCGTTGCTCTGACATAACACTTGCTTACACCCTGCCCAAGAAGATCGTCGAAAAGATCCGCTTCTCAAATATCAGCGTGTATGCATCGGTAAAGAATGCATTCTGCATCACCAATTATTCGGGTTACGATCCCGAAGTCAACAGCTTCGCATTCGACGGTACCCGTCCGGGCATTGACATGAGTTCTTACCCGAACACTCGTTCTTATATCATTGGCCTTAATGTTTCATTCTAAACTTGATAATAAATATAATATATGAAAAAAATATCAATATGCCTCCTGTCGGGTTTGTTGCTGTTAAGCTCTTGCCTTGACGAGGATCCAAGATACATGACCGACAGTTCTGTGGTGTATAGCGATGAGCAATCGGCTCAGCTTGTGCTAAACGGACTGTATGGACTGATGGCTGTACAAGGCTCGTTTGCCCAACTGCTGCCTGAAATCAACACCGAAGCATCGGGTTTGTGCTGGACAAGCTACAACCTGTCGGATAACCGTTGTCAATATGTTAACGGCCAAATACCCGTTGACAATGAGTTCAACAACCTTGTGTGGGGTGCATTATACCAAGCAATAGAGAATTGCAACTCGTTTATCGAGAACCTTGAAGGTCCTGAAAGCGGACAGTGGGAAAGCAAAGCCAATATGATAGCGCAAGCCAAATTCTTGCGCGGTGTATGCTATTACCAGTTATACACGCTGTATGGTGGAGTTCCATTACGACTTGAATCAACCACGACCGAGAACCTTAACTTGCCTCGTGCTTCACGTCAGGAAGTTATCGATCAAATAGAAAAAGACTGGCTTGACGCTGCCGAAGATCTTGCCGACGTGTCAACTTTGACTTCGGGGGCTCCTACTGCACCTTGTAAAGCATCGGCTTATGCATACCTTGCCAAACTTTATTGGCTGATGGGTAGCAATGCCTGGGCTGCACAAGAAGAAGGTGACCCATGGGCAACAGGGGTATTGGCTTCATCGTGGCCTGAAATGAAGAGCAGCACAGACTATTTTACCAAAGCAAGGGAATATGGTGACTCGGTATTCAAATATAATGTGTTTGACCTTGAACCCGATTTCCGTACCCTTTTCGGTGGTAATCGTTTGGCAATGTCCGATGAGTTCGTGTTTGTAGTGGACGCAACAATGAATACGACTGAGAACGTCGGGTATAACTCTTTGCACTGGACATTCTCACCGCAAAACTGTTCGCCCGGTGAAACTTGGGGCCGTGCACAGCCGAGCAAGGCATTCTATAACTGGGCACATGGTACCTACCAAGACGACCCTCGACTTGAAGCAACTTTTGTATCTCAATGGTATAAATATATCAATGGTGCAGAATCGAATGAATTGCAAGTAGCTTATCCTTATGTTTACAGGCAGACGACTGTAAGCCATAAAGAGCCATATTATGATCCTGAATTTGACCAATGGTACGAAAAAGACGTGTTCGACACCGTATATGCCATAGTGGCTTCAATCGATTATAAGATAACAGACGGGAAAAAAGGTAATATGCTCTATGATGACGTAACCAATCCTGTGTGTGATACCACATCGATGCGTCAAAGGATTGATGATCTCATTGCTGCCGGCAGCCTTGATCGTGAAGTGGGCGATTCGTTGTTCACAGTCGATTCGTTGCTGATGGATGCTTTCTGCCGTACCAAAGGTTCGGATGACTGGAACATCAATGACTGGTCATACTTTGGCAAATACATGACAACAAGTTGTACGGGACGCTATTCCGACAATAATATTTATGTTTACCGTTATGCCGACTTCTTGTTACTCATGGCCGATGTGGAAAATGAGTTGAATAATCCCACCAAAGCTCTTGAATATCTTAATAAGGTGCTCGACCGTGCACGTCAGTCAAGCGATAAAGACGGCAACACCAACCATGTATATCCAAAGGCAGAAACAAATGCCGACAAGAGCTACTTGCGTGAACGCATCTTTAATGAGCGTCTGTTTGAACTTGTAGCCGAATTTGATGGTTTTATCGACACTCGTCGTCGAGGCATCAACTGGCGCAAAAAGATTTTGGAACGCAACAACAATGACTTCATCACAAAGTCGTGCTATGAATATGGTGTTGACAATGGCTATAGTTCGCCATGGCGTGAATACTGGTATCCTAACGATGGAGCAGAAGACTGGGAGAACTACTTGATTCGCAACCAGCAAATTCCTATTCCGCGTATGGAGTTCACTAACAATGGTGCACTTACCAGTGCCGATCAGAACCCGGGTTATTAATTCTTACGAGGGATACTATAAAGAGAGGGCTTGCGCCACAACGGCGCAAGCCCCTCGTTTTTCCAGACTTCGTCACTTATTTCCATTAAACTGCATAATATTCTGAATATCAGGAATATTTAAATTTGCCATGAGTGACACGCCGGCGAAGTAATATGTACGATAAAATGTATGGCGAGTAGAGACGCGATTCATCGCGTCTAATGTGCGGCTATGATAATAAGTTGATTTCCAATGGATGCGGTTTCAGACGCGATGAATCGCGTTTCTACATTTATATTGGTTAGGAGACATTTTCTTGACTTATACGTTCGTTCAGGGTGACACGTTGACGAAGTCAGAACAACGGCGCAGGCCCCTCGTTTTTGTTGTATAGCCAGGGTTAGCGGATGCCGAGCAGGCGGTGTGTTTGGAGTGATAGCCGCCATCTGGGATCGGCAAGGACTGCCTGTATTGTGGCTTGCAAGTTGGCATCGCGCAGGTCGGGGTCGGCGCAATAGCATGGCTGCAAGAAGCGGTGTGTTGCCGAGATTTTGAAGTAACCATCGAGCGGTTGGCCGGTATAAACCACTTTAAGCTCGTCGCACCGGTCGATTATGAGTGGGAATGTGTCGCCGCCCGGATATGCGCTTTTGGGTGACAGCGTTACCCAGTCGAGGTTGTCGGGGAGCGTGTTGGTGCCGTTGGTTTCGATGGCAATTTGTTTGCCGGTGTAATGCTTTAATAATGCCACAAAGTCGTGGTCGATGAACAGGGATGGTTCTCCGCCGGTTAGCACAACGAGCGGTGCAAGCGGGTACTGCATTACGGCCTCGATAATTTGGCGTTCGCTCATCACAGTGCCATTGCTGTGGTCGGTGTCGCAGAAGTGGCACCGGAGGTTGCAGCCCGAAAAGCGGACGAACACTGCTGCTGTGCCGGTGTTGTAACCTTCTCCTTGCAAGGAGTGGAATATTTCGTTGATGCGCTTCATGTTTTTTAATTGGGGAATCGTCGAGAATTAGAAATGAGGAATAAGACCAAGATGTAATCCCCAATTCCTCATTTCCAATTATTCTTCATCAATGTAAGTGGCTGTATTATTGGCCGATTCTTGCACATCGGCACGATAGCATTGCGGGATTGAATCGACAATCCATCGGGCGATGTTTTCGGCCGTCGGGTTGAATGGCAGTACCTCGTTGAGGTTGCGGTGATCGAGCCGGCCAATGATTTCCTGTTTTATGTGGGTAAAGTCGCATACCATTCCGTCGGGATTCAGTTCCTTGGCGCGGCAATATACGGTAATGATCCAGTTGTGGCCGTGTATGGCTGTGCACTTGCTCGGGTAGCTTAGTGTGAGGCTGTGACAGGCTGCTATTTCAAGGGTTTTCTTTATGTAATACATGTTTAATTAGTATTAGGGATGAGTAATTAAGGATATTTTTGATGAAAAATAATTCCTAATTTCTCATTTTTTAATTCTCATTGTTCATATTCGGTGGGGTCGGGAATGCCTGCATGGGCAAGGGCTTCTTTGCGCTCGACGCAGGTACCGCACCGGCCGCAGTGCTTCTCGCCGCCTTTGTAGCATGAATAGGTGATGGCGTAGTCGATGCCCAATGCTTTGCCGTGCAATGCAATATCGCCTTTGGTGATGCCGGTGTAAGGCGCGAAAATGTCGATGCCGTCATATGTGCCTTCGTGCATGGCTTGCGACATAGCATCGATGAATGGTGCGCGGCAGTCGGGGTAGATGGCATGGTCGCCACCGTGGTTGGCTATCATCACGTGCCGCAGTCCGTGGTTTTCGGCCAGCCCGCAGGCTATTGCAAGCATTATTCCGTTGCGGAACGGCACGACGGTTGAGCGCATATTGTCGTCGGCATAGTGCCCTTCGGGGATTGCTTCGGCTCCTGAGAGGAGCGAACTGTGGAAATATTGTTTCATGAATGCCAAGGGGATTATGATGTGGCGAATGCCGAGCATCGAGCAATTGGCGGCGGCGCAGGCTATCTCGCGACGGTTGTGGTTGGCACCGTAGTCGAATGTCACAGCCAGGGCAATGCGGTCTTTATATTCGTGCAGCATGGTGGTGGAGTCCATTCCACCCGACAGTATTATTACGGAATCTTTCATTGTGTGCGCGTTATGAGTTGCGGAATGATGCAAGCAGGCGTTGCCTTACCATGTCTTGGTGGTCGGGGTCGCCATAGTTGGCGAAAGGGTAGATTGATATGCCGCCGCGCGGAGTGAAAATGCCTGTTACTTCGAGGTAGCGAGGATCCATGAGGCGCACGAGGTCTTTCATTATTATGTTGACGCAATCTTCATGAAAGTCGCCATGGTTGCGGAAACTGAAAAGATAGAGCTTCAGGCTTTTGCTTTCCACCATTCGCTCGCGAGGTATGTAGTTGATGATGATTTTGCCGAAGTCGGGTTGCCCTGTTTTAGGGCAAAGTGTGGTAAATTCCGGGCAGTTGAATGTGACAAGATATTCGTTTTCGGGATGCTTGTTGGGAAAAGTTTCAAGCACTCCGGGATTGTAATCATAATCATATACCGTGTGGCGGTCGCCCAACCGGGTTATACCTTGAAGTTCGTCGTCGGTTCTTGACATAATAATTGGCTGATTAAACAAATATTGAAAACATTTGAAAAAAAACGAGGCGGCTTTGGAGGCTGCCTCGCTTTTTTGAGCCGCGAATGGGACTCGAACCCATGACCTTTTCGTTACGAATGAAATGCTCTACCAACTGAGCTATTGCGGCTTGATGTGTTGCACCGTTTCCAATGCGAGTGCAAAGATACTAATTATTTTCAAATAATCTGCTATAATAAAGCTTTAAATTTGCATTTTCGAGGTCGAGTTTTACAATCGACGGGCGTTCCATTGCCGGGCGCACTTCGATGGGGGTCGATGACGAACTGCTCATTGAGGGGTAGTACCCGTAAAGTGCGTAGTAATAATAGGTGCTGTAGTTATAGCCAGTCGAAGAACTGCTCTCGTCGAAAAGCACGTCGATGGGAGTGAGTGAAAACAAGCAGTCTTCGGGGTCGGCAATGCCGTCTTTTTCTTCCAATAACTTTAGGAAGTATTGGCGCATCTCGGAGAATGTGTAGCAATCGTTGGTGGCATCATATTGTGCATAGAACGATGTCACATCGTCGGGAACATTGGTTTCCGAGAGGAATTTGTCTTTCCTGTTTGCCGGTATGAGCAACAGGTATTCGGGCGGTGCAATGTTGCGGCTGTTTACAAGTTCCACCGCAGGGATTTCAAGGCTTACGCTATTGAACACCGTTTGTGCGTCGTTGTCGTTTCTGTATCGGTCAAGGATTTCTTGTACAGGCAGGGTTAGTTCCACGTCATATGCGGCCGGTGTTTGTATTATGGCATCACCGTTGGCAATCATCGTTTTCACGTTGTCGCTTATTTCAAGCCGCAGGTTGTTGTTCGACAGAACCTCTTCGGTCGATGCCAGGTAGCTGCGGTTGATGGTATAGGTGGTATCTATGTCGGATTCGTGGATAATGCGGCGGCAATATACCACAAATTCGGTGTCGTAAATGTTTACCACGCGCCCGTTGCCGAAACTCGTTGTCACATATATCCCGGGGAAATATTCTTCGAATGTTGCCGGGTCGCGGAAAATTTCGGGATCTTGCTTGAACTTGCGGAACATATCTACGGCCAAGCTGCGGTCAACGTTTACCTTGATTTCACGGTACTGGTAATCATCGCCGTCGAGCACTTCGGCAAGCGAGTCGGATTGCAGTGCGGTGGCGGTGTAGGAAGCTGTGCCGAGCGGATTTGCGCTATCGTAATATCCTGCCGGGTCGAACATGCTGTTGACAGGCCTTGGCAACGGCTTGGTGAGCCTGTACACGGTGGCGCGCATCGGAGTCACGCTGTCGCCTGTGTATCCGCCTATGGGGAGTCGCATCATGAAGAAGCAACTGTCAATTTCGTTTTCGCTGATGTAGCTTGTGTCGATGGGCCATGCCGGCATCATTTGCGACACGAAGTCGGCCGAGAGTGTGCCGTAATTGTCGGCATTGATATTTCCCAATAACTGGGTCAGTGTGCGGGCAGGCAGAGTGCTGTTGTCCACGGTGCGCCCCGAGATTTTAAAAGAGGAGTCGCTTACAACCTCGGTGCGGGTGGGGACAAGCGATGTCCCGATGCCCGACTCGGTGCATGATTGTATCGCAAGCAGCGTAATAGCTGCCATGATAGGCATAAGGATTTTTCTCATTGTTGTCGTTGGTAAACAAAAAAAGTTTTTTTATGCATACCCGGGTAAACGGCCATAGCCCGAACGTGGTTAAAGAGACTTGTAAAATTCGGCGTAATCGTCGATATAGTTTTCACGTTCCTCATAAGGCAGGAACGGAATACCGGTTTCTTTAACTAAATCTATAAGTTCGGAATCTACATCCTTGCCATATTGTATCACGCCGTCGGCATTGGCAATGGCAAGCCGCATGAGGGCTTTGTAGTCGGTCTCTTTTCCCTCGATGTCGGTGAGGCATTCTTTGGAAATGCCGTCCATTTCCATTTTTTCGGCAAGGCGGCTGTTGAGCGGAGTGGCAAAAGTGTCGTTGTCATATAGCGAGAGCACCACTTTTGCATTTTTGAAAACCGGGTCGTCGTTGTATATATGTTTTAAGTAGATTGTCGTGAGTGCGGTTATCCATCCGTGGCAGTGGATAATGCTTGGTATCCAACGCAATTTTTTCACAGTTTCGAGTGTGCCGCGTATAAAGAATATCGACCGTTCATCGTTGTCTTCGGGCGATGTCTCGGTTTCCAATTCTTTCACGAGGTTGTGCTGGAAATAGTCTTCATTGTATATGAAGTAAACTTGCATTCTCGACGGCAGCATGGTTGCGACCTTTATGATGAGCGGGTGGTCGGTGTCGTCGATTATTAGGTTCATACCCGACAGGCGTATCACTTCGTGGAGCTGGTTACGGCGTTCGTTGATGCAACCATACTTTGGCATGAACGACCTTACTTCAAACCCTTTTTCCTGAATACCTTGTGGCAGGTCATGCCCTACGGCTGAAATTTCGGTTTTAGGCAGGTACGGTTCTATTCCCTGGGATATGAATAACACTTTGCTTGCGTCCATAACGAGTTTCTCCTGTATTGTTAAATGCGTTGTTGGTACCGTCCGGCATGGCATGGCCGGTGGTATCTAATTGCAAAGGTAGTGATTTTCTTTTGATTTGAGATACCTGTTAAGCGGCTTTACGATATTTTTAACCCAAAAATGCGTGCGTTTGATGCCGATTTAACAGTTTTTCTTGCGTGTGGCCTATTGCAGTTCGGTGGCATTGGGGCTGTTGTGCTCGGACAGCAGCCGGCGGGTGCGTTCCACGAAACGGTCGAATTCGGGTAACTGGTCGGGGCGAACCGAATCGCGCATCGAAGCCGGAACGAGCTTGTAATTATCGCCGGGCAGGCCACGCCGGGGCTTTTGGCAGAAAAGCAATTTGTAGCCGATTTCCACGTCGCGCGGGCAACCGTTGTGCAATTTCACTTTAACCACGGCCAAAGCGCCTCCGCGGCTGTCGATGTCGTTTTGGTTTGAGATGAAGTTACCCAGCGAGTACACAATTGCCACATTTTTGCCGTATCGCGGACTGTAACGTATTTCAAATGGTTGGACCACGTGCGGGTGGCTGCCTATTATCATGTCAACACCTTGCTCGACGAGGAAGTCGGCGAGCAAGGATTGCGTCTTGTCGGGAGTGCGGCGGTATTCCACGCCCCAATGCAGGCACACGCATATCACTTGTGCTCCTTTGCGACGGGCTTCGTCGATGTCGCGGCTTATGATGTCACGGTCAATCAAGTCAACCACAATGCCATCGCGCATGGGCATTCCGTTGGTACCATATGTATAATTGAGCATTGCAATGCGCTTGCCTTTCACTCCAACGATGAACGGCATTACCGAATCGCGCTGCCCGGCCGATGCATAGGTGCCTATGCTCGGGATACCTATGTCGTTAAGAACTTTTACTGTGCGTTTTGCCCCACGGCTGCCACGGTCGAGGCAGTGGTTGTTAGCGGTGAGCAGCAAGTCGAATCCCGAATCTTTCAACTGTCGGGCAAACTCGTCGGGGCCGCTGAACACGGGATATCCCGCGTAAGGCTTGCCTGCAAGCGGAACTTCGAGGTTGGCCACGGCAAAGTCGGCTCCCATGATATCATTTTCGATCATGGTGAAGCATTGCGAATAATCGAGCGATCCGTCGGCACGAGTGGCGGCGTTTATTTGCGGTTGGTGTTGCATTGCATCACCCACAAACAGGAACTCTATTTCCTCGTCGGCAATTCCGGCAAGTTGCAGCAGAGAAAAAAGCAGAATGGAGAGCAGTTGCGACATGGTGTGTTATGTGCTAAGTTAAACAAGGGCTGTATCAAAATGCACTGTGGATATTGTAGAAACGCGGTATGCCACACGCTTCTAAGAATAAACAGATTTATATTTTGATACAGCCCCTTTTATTTAGTTGCCGCGTATTGTTATACGGTGTAGATGGCGTGCTTGGCGGCCAGCAGGGTGTTGCGCATGAGCGAGCATATGGTCATGGGGCCTACTCCGCCGGGTACCGGTGTGATGTAGGAACACTTAGGTGCAACGTTGTCGAAGTCAACATCGCCTTTAAGTTTCCATCCGCTCTTGGTGGCGGTTGACGGTACGCGTGTGGTACCCACATCGATGATGACTGCTCCCGGTTTCACCATGTCGGCTGTGACGAATCCCGGTTGGCCCAGGGCGGCAATGATGATGTCGGCGCGGCGGCAGGTTTCTGCAATATCTTTTGATGCGCTGTGGCACACCGTCACTGTGGCATTTCCCGGATAAGCCTTTTGCATCATAAGCGTGGCCACGGGTTTGCCAACGATGTTGCTGCGGCCGAGTACAACACATTCGGCACCCTTGGTGGGAATTTCATAGCGACGCAACAATTCGATAATTCCGGCAGGAGTGGCCGAGAGGTAGCAGGGCAGTCCTATCGACATACGTCCCACATTGATAGGGTGGAACCCGTCAACATCTTTGCGGTAGTCGATGGCTTCGATTACTTTTTGCTCATGGATATGCTTGGGCAGCGGCAATTGCACTATAAAGCCGTCGATGTCGTCGTTGGCATTAAGTTCGGCAATGGTTTCGAGCAGCCGTTCTTCGGTCACGTCGTCCTCGAAGCGTATGAGTGTTGACTTGAAACCGCATTGTTCGCAGGCTTTCACTTTATGTGCCACGTAGGTCTCGCTGCCACCGTCATGGCCGACCAATATGGCTGCAAGGTGCGGACGTTTACCGCCGCGAGCTACTATTTCATTTACTTCTTCTGCAATTTCCTGCTTTATTTGAGCAGCAATTGCTTTTCCGTCGATGAGTGTCATATTCTTGTGATTGCTTTTGTGTGTTTACAAAAGTAGTGTTTTTTGCCGAGAATGGCAAAAAACAGGAAATTAGGCAAAAAAAGCATTTTATTTCCTAAAGGTGTTTTTTTATTGTATATTCTGTGTTTGTACGACAGAATAAATGCCTTTGGAAAATAAAATGCCTTTTTGTGACTTTTCGTCCTTCTTGGAAATTAGCGGCGTTTCTTTTTCATTGCGCGCATGGCTTTCAGCGGATTGCCCATGGTGGTTACCTGGCGCATCATCTTGCGCGTCTCTTCGAATTGCTTGAGCAAGCGGTTCACTTCTTGGAGCGATGTGCCGCTGCCGGCGGCTATGCGTTGGCGGCGGCTGCCATTGATGATTTCGGGGTGCTCGCGTTCGTATGGGGTCATTGAATTTATGATAGCCTCTATGCCCTTGAATGCGTTATCGTCGATTTCTATGTCTTTCAGAGCCTTTCCCACGCCCGGTATCATCGATGCGAGGTCTTTCAGGTTGCCCATCTTCTTTATTTGGGCTATTTGGTTCATGAAGTCGTTGAAGTCAAACTTGTTCTTGGCGATTTTGGCTTGCAGTTTGCGAGCTTCCTCTTCGTCGTAGTTTTGCTGCATACGTTCCACAAACGACACGATGTCGCCCATACCCAGTATGCGGTCGGCCATTCCGGCGGGGCGGAACGGGTCGATGGCTTCGAGTTTTTCGCCTGTTCCGACAAACTTGATGGGCTTATCGACCACGGTGCGGATTGATAGTGCGGCACCGCCGCGAGTGTCACCGTCGAGCTTGGTGAGTACCACGCCGTCGAAGTCGAGGCGGTCGTTGAACTCTTTGGCGGTGTTGACGGCATCTTGTCCCGTCATGGCGTCCACCACAAAGAGTGTTTCGGTGGGGTTGACAGCTTTCTTGATGGCTTCGATTTCGTCCATCATCTTTTCATCGACGGCAAGTCGGCCGGCGGTGTCGATGATTACGAGGTCGTAATTCATTTTACGAGCTTCGGCAATGGCATCGGTTGCAATTTTCACCGGGTCGTTGCAATCGGGTTCGGTGAATACCGGCACGTTGATTTGCTCGGCAAGCACTTTCAGCTGGTCGATGGCAGCCGGGCGATAAACGTCACAAGCTACGAGCAAGGGGCGCTTGCCGCGTTCGCTCTTGAGTTTGCGTGCCAACTTGCCCGAGAATGTGGTTTTACCCGAACCTTGCAATCCCGACATAAGGATTATGGCCGGTTTGCCTTCGATTTTAAATTCGGCAGGTTCGCCGCCCATGAGCTGGGTTAATTCGTCGTGGACGATTTTAACCATCAATTCTTTGGGCTTTACCGAGTTGATAACGTTTTGCCCCAGTGCTTTTGCCTTTACAGTATCGACAAATTGCTTTGCCACCTTGTAGTTGACATCGGCATCAATCAGGGCGCGGCGCACATCTTTGAGTGTTTCGGCCACATTGATTTCGGTGATTTTCCCCTCGCCTTTAAGTATCTTAAACGACCGTTCGAGTCTTTCGCTTAAACTTTCAAACATTTGACTTTATATAAAATATGTGTAATTTTCTATTATTGAGGCAACTTGTTGGTGCCGGTTTCAGGGAAGATAATCGAAGGCTTGAAATCGCGGGCTTCGTCGGGTTCCATCATTGCGTATGCCATGATTATCACAATGTCGCCCGGTTGTACTTTGCGTGCGGCGGCACCGTTCAGGCACACCACACCCGAGCCGCGTTTCCCTGCAATCACATAAGTATCAAGGCGTTCGCCATTGTTGTTATCAACGATAAACACACGTTCCCCCGGAATAATGCCGGCGGCATCAATCAGGTCTTGGTCGATGGTTATGCTGCCGATGTAGTTGAGGTTGGCCTCGGTTACAGTCACTCGGTGTATCTTGGATTTTAAGACTTGTATGAGCATTGTATTGCAGTCGATTTTATTTTTTATATGCGATATTGTCGATCAATCGCACCCCTCCGCAGTAAACAGTTACGCATCCCACTATGTAGTTGCTTTCGTTCCAGTTGTTTACAGGCATAAGGGTTATCCCGTCAACTATTTGGTAGTATTCCACTTCCATTCCGGGATATGAGTTGATGCAGTCGGTGACGAATTTTTGTGTTTCGGCCACGGTGTGGCTTTTTGCATAGTCGAGGCTTTCTTGCAGTGTGCGGTAGATGCTTGGTGCGGTTTGCCGAGCTTCGGCCGAGAGGCGCACGTTGCGGCTGCTCTTTGCCAACCCGTCGGCTTCACGCACTATGGAACATGGCACAATTTGCAAATTGAAACCTTCGTTCTTCACCATTTGCCTGATCACGGCAATCTGTTGGAAGTCTTTTTCGCCGAAGTAGGCGCGGTCGGGCTTTACCATCATGAAGAGTTTGCTGACGATCTGAGCCACTCCGTTAAAGTGGCCCGGACGCATGGCACCTTCCATCACTTCGGCCACCGGGCCGAGGTCGAATACACGGGTGTCGGGTTCGGGATATACTTCTTCGACGGTCGGCATGAACACAATGTCGCAGCCGGCTTCGGCAAGCAGAGCCTTGTCGGCCTCTTCGGTGCGCGGGTAAGTGCGCAAGTCTTCTTTATTGTTGAATTGGGTGGGGTTGACGAAAACGCTCACCACTACCACGTCGTTTTCCCGGCGGCAACGTTTCACAAGCGACAGGTGCCCCTCGTGCAGTGCGCCCATTGTGGGAACAAGCCCTACCGACTTGCCCTCAATGCGAAAGGCTTCGACAGCCTTTTCCAACTCATTGACTTTGTTTATTACAATCATTTTGATTATGTTATTTCAAAAAGACTTGCAAAGGAACAACTTTTTTGCCACATACACAAATATTCAATTAGGAATGAGAAATTAAGGATTGGGAATTGGCAGAGGGGGCGGTTGGATGGGTTTGTTGTAAAAGGAGGTGTGCCGACTGTCGTTTTTCATGTGTAATATGGTTGAGTCTCGGCACACCTCCATTGATGTAATGCATGGCGGTGTGGTTACATGACGGCGTATGGGCCGCGTTGCAGCACTGCCATGATGAGCCATACAATGAGGAATGACAAAATGCTGAAGACTACCGTGTTCAATGCAATGTTACTCAACTTGCTTATGCCGGCTGCATTGTCGGTGGTGTTTTTGGGCACTTCGGCCATTCGATTGACTGCACTTGTGAATACAAATGCCGATATTATCCCTATTGCCAAAGAGATAACAATCCAAAGCCATAGTTGGTTCATAATGCACTGTTTTTTAAAGTTAAACAAAAATATATGGTATCTCAGCCCCGGCTATGTGCCGGGTCATTCACCTTCGTCGATTTCGGTTTGGCTGCGCATTTCGCGATATTCGTTCCACTCGGGATCGTGTTCGGCATATATCGTAAGCGGCAACGTGTCGAATGGTTCGAGTGCATGGTTGAAGCGGTATTGGAACGAGCGCAGGCTGCTCACATAGAACACCCAGTTGCGTTCTCCGCCCCCGGTGTATATGCCGGTGATTACAGCCACGGCATCACGGGCGAACTCGCCACGCAGGGCCATATCAACTTGCTCCATGAGTCTGGCAGTAGCATCGTCGGGCATTCCGCCTTCTTCTGGGGTGTATTTCCAAGTGACTTCCACACGGTCGTTGAAGCGTCCCGATTCCATCACGGGTTCCACTTTACTGCGCCCGGTCACAATCACGAGGCTTCCGTCTTCGCCCTCGGCAGGTGCCGTCCACCATTCATCGCCTATTTTCAGTCGTGTCATGTTGTGCTTTTTATTTTTATGCAAGTTACTATAAATGGCGCAATTTTCAAAGAGTTTGCCACTGATTTTTTCATCGAAGGCGAGAAATATGTATAAAATATAATCATTATTATTCCGATATATGCAATTAATGTTGTACTTTTGCAACGTGAAACCAATTAACTACATATCTCTACACTAATGGAAAAAGTCGATCACATCTTAGCCGAAAAGTTACTGAATATCAGCGCAATCATTCTGCAACCCGAAAACCCGTTCACATGGGCCTCGGGATGGAATTCTCCTATTTATACCGACAATCGCAAGACGTTGTCTTATCCCGATATACGCAATTTCATCAAAGTGGAATTGTGCCGTATAATCCTTGAAAAATTCAAGGATGTTGACGTTATTGCAGGTGTTGCCACCGGTGCCATTGCCCAGGGTGCATTGGTTGCCGATACATTGGGTTTGCCATATGTGTATGTGCGTTCAAGCCCCAAGGACCACGGGCTTGAAAATCTTATCGAAGGCAATCTTAAAGCCGGACAGCGCGTGGTTGTGATTGAAGACCTTATTTCGACCGGTGGCAGCAGCTTGAAGGCTTGCGAGGCCATTCGCAACGTGGGCTGCGAAGTGGTGGGCATGGCAGCCATATTCACTTATGAGTTCCCGGTTTCCATCAAGAAATTCCGTGAAGCCGGAATAGAATTGCACACCATAAGCAATTATAGCTCAATGGTGGAAGTGGCACTCGCCACCAATTATATAAAAGCAGACGACGTGGAAACCTTGAAGGAATGGCGTCGCGACCCGGCAAACTGGGTGCCGATGAAGGGTGCCGAGGACACTCCTGTGGTAGAATAAGCAATTATATTAATATCTTAAATGGATAGTTACAAGAGTAATACCGAGACCGTGCATCATGACATTGCCACGGTTTATGGCAAGTTGTCGAATCCTGAATGTTTCAAGCGGCTTGTCGATAACGAAAATATCCAGGCAGAACTTAAGGAGCGCATGGGTGACGTGGAATTTTCGAGCGACTCGATATCGTTCAATGCAAATCCTGTGGGCAAAGTGTGCCTGATGATTACCGAGCGCACTGAGCCTACGCGCATAGTGATGACTGCGCAGCAGTTCCCGTTGCCGTTCAAGGCGATTATCAATTTGTCGGAAACCGGAACAGGAGAGACCGCCCTGCTTGTGGAATTCCAGGTGGAACTCAACTTCATGCTGCGCTCAATGGCTGCCAAGCCGCTTGGCGACGGCGTGAAAAAGATGGCGCAAATGCTTGCCATGCTCCCTTACGACCGCTTGTAGTGGGATTTTTGATACACCCCCAAGGGGATGTTTAAAAAGCATTAACAATGCCCGGTGCTACGTGAAGCAGTACCGGGCATTGTTTTTTTAGGCGGGGTGGACATTTGGGGTGATGAAATGAGTTGAAAAAATCGAGGGTGGACATTTGGGGTGATGGAACGGCAACA
>CALUMH010000035.1 GCA_944321685.1 uncultured Muribaculaceae bacterium | reverse complement strand
ATCAAGGAAATAGACGTACAGAGCGTTATGACCAAATCCGCACTGCCAGTCGGAGGATATTCGGTCAATCCTTACGTAGGCTGTCCTCACGCCTGTAAGTATTGCTACGCATCGTTTATGAAACGCTTCACCGGACATACAGAACCGTGGGGCGAGTTTTTGGACGTGAAGAACTGGAAACCGATAGCCAATCCGCACAAATATGACGGTGAACGTATTGTGATAGGCTCTGTGACGGACGGTTACAACCCCTATGAGGAACAATTCCGCCGTACCCGCAGGCTGCTCGAAGAACTGCGTGGAAGCAACGCCGAGATTATGGTATGCACGAAGTCCGACCTCGTCCTGCGTGACCTCGACTTGTTGAAACGTTTTCCCAAGGTAACAGTGTCGTGGTCGGTCAATACGCTTGACGAGCAGTTCCGTGTTGATATGGACAACGCCGTGAGCATAGAACGCCGCCTGAAAGCGATGCGCCAAGTCTATGAGGCAGGCATCCGTACCGTGTGTTTCGTCTCGCCCATATTTCCGGGAATAACCGATGTGAAGGCGATTATCGAGGAAGTGAAAGGATATGCCGATTTGATATGGCTTGAAAACCTGAACCTGCGCGGGCAATTCAAAGGAGGGATAATGGCATATATCCGTGAGAAGCATCCCGAACTCTTCCCATTATATGAGGAAATATACAACAAGAAAAGGCTTGATTACTGGCAAGCATTGGAACAGGACATATCCCGGTATGCACAAACGCAAGGCTTTCCCTATCGGGTGAACGATTTGCCTTACGGACGCTCGGAAAAAGGAAAGCCTGTCATCGTGAACTATTTCTACCACGAAAAAATAAGGCTCAAGAAATAAGAGGCATACAGTCTTTAATCCTCACGGTTCATCTCCGCAAGAAACGCGCTGATGGTCTGCCCCGTCATCTGCTTGAAGAAGCGCATCAGGTGGTTCGGCTCGGAGAAGTGCAGGCGGAAAGCGATTTCCTTGACGGAGAGATTGGAGAAAAGCAGGTCGTTCTTCACCTCTTGCAGGAGGCGTTGCTTCAGCAGATGCACTGCCGAGAGGCCGAACTCGCGCATCACCGCCTTGTTGAGCGACACACGGCTGATGCCCATCATTTCGGCATAGTCCGCCACACGCGCCTTGTCGCAGATGTTCTTTTCCAAGAGTTGCTTGTACTGGTAGGCATAGTTATTCAAGGGCAAGGCAAACGGCAGGTGGAACCGATGAGCGTAAATGCGGTTGAGCAACAGGAGGAACTGATAGAGGTAGGCGACAATCAGGTGGTAGCTGTCGGCTATCGGATTGCGCAGTTCTTGCTTCATCTTCTGTAACAGGTCGAGCAACGGGCGGGCTTCTTCCTCCGGCATATCGAACCAAGTGGGATAATCGTGCTGGTAGCAATAAAGCAGACGGTACATGAAATACTTGTCCGAGAGGAAATTGTTCACAAACTCCTCCTGAAAGACAAGGAATGTATAGTCCAGTTTGTCCAACTCCACGTGCCATTCCTGCAACTGGAAAGGCGAAATGACGAGCCACATACCGGGATGTAGTTCAATCCGTTCACCTGCCAAAAAGAGATGCCCCTCCGCCTTGCGGAAGAAATAGAACTCGAAGAAGTCAGTCCGATACCGCTTGTCCGTGTCGAACCAGCCCCGCTTCTCCGTGCTTTCCGCCGTGTTCAGCAAGAAGTCCACGCCGCACGAGCTTTTGGAGTATTTCAGGAGAGAAATATGTTTTGTCATCTTTCTTGGATAAATGTCATATGTTTCTTTATGATTCTAAAAAGAAATACTAAGAATATATTCGATATGAAATTTATTAATTTTACGAGAAGCGTTACGTGATCGGTATGTTTTTTATTTAATCTTGTGTCTGTTTATTGTTTCAGTCCGAATTTCGGGTCGATTTTTATGAATGCACACACGGCTATGGTGGCGGCACAACATATCATGGTCCATATGAAGAAGTGCCTGTAACCGATGGCTTCCTGCAACCAGCCGGCGGCCATGCCCGGGAGCATCATGCCCAGTGCCATGAAACCGGTGCAGATGGCATAGTGGGCAGTCTTGTGCCTTCCTTCGGAAAAGTAAATGAGGTAGAGCATATAGGCGGTAAAGCCGAATCCGTAGCCGAATTGCTCGATGAACACGCACAAATTGATTGTTAACAACGAACTGTCTTGCGCATAACTGAGGTAAACAAACGTGAGGCAGGTGAGCGACATACTCCATGCCATGGGCCACAAACAACGCTTCAGTCCGCCACGTGCTGCGGCAATTCCGCCGATAATTCCGCCGACAGTAAGTCCTATAATTCCCACCGTGCCGTAAACCAAACCTACCTCGCCGGTCGATAGCCCCATTCCGCCTTTGTCGATCGGGTCGAGCAGGAACGGGTTTATCATTTTCACCAATTGAGCTTCGGGCAGGCGGTATAGAAGCATGAAGGCTATGGCAACCCAAATTTGCTTCTTTTTGAAAAATGAAGTGAATGTGTGGGCAAATTCTTCGATTATCTCGTGTGCCGATTGTCGTGAATGGTGCGCATCGGTAACCGGACGAGGCAGAATACGACTGTGGTATATTGCCGCGGCAAGGAAGAATGCCGACAATGACAAAAATACCACCATCCAGGCAAACGGGATATTGCCCGATGCTCCGATGAATGTCGCCTGGGTTTCGCTTTTGATTTTGTGGTCTATTTCAAACAAGAGATAGGCCGTTTCATCGAAGTTTTCGCTTGTGAACTCGAAACGTGTCGATTGTAATGTAATGCCCGGGTCGCCGCTGCGGTGTGTCACATTCAGTATCACAGGCTCGTTGGTTGCTGGCATTTTACTCAACCGTACACCCACTACAGCCATATTGTTGCCGGTGGCATCGCTGGTTGCAGGTTGCCGGTTTTCGCCAAATGTGTTTTTTACCCATGTGGTAAATGGCGATGAGTTTTGTTCCGGAGATTGCCGGGCGGTTGCAGCTTGTTCCTTGTTTTCGGCTTCGGTAAAACCGTGAATTTCATT
This sequence comes from uncultured Muribaculaceae bacterium, assembly GCA_944321685.1. Lineage (GTDB taxonomy): Bacteria > Bacteroidota > Bacteroidia > Bacteroidales > Muribaculaceae > Avimuribaculum. The sequence goes on along the minus strand of CALUMH010000035.1, from coordinate 14,462 downwards.
GTGCCGTTTTATTGAATCTCGCAATGCGGCGGCGTATGTTTTGAATGGGATGCCGTTGACTTCGTCGGGAGCATTGCTGCTCACCGATACTTGTGGGTCGGTATAGATAAAATATGGTTCCGCGGTAGTGTCGGCCGGGATGCCGTTAAATCGCGGTATTTCGGCCACTGTGGGTTGTGCCGCGGGAGAAGCCTGCACGATGAGTTGCGCTGGAGCAAGGCCGGTGCCGGTTTCGATAAGTCCGGCCATTATGACAAGCAATCCTTGCCCGGCCACGGTTGCTATGCGATAGAATGTGCTGCGAATGCCCACATATAGCGACTGTCCATGCTTGTCAAGGGCGAGCATATAAAACCCGTCGATGGCAATGTCGTGTGTCGCCGAGGTAAATCCCATTATCCAGAATACCGCAAGCGTGAGCCTGAAGAAAAACGGTGCGGGGATGGTGAATGCAATACCGGCGAATGCCAATGCCAGTATCCATTGCATTGCTATAGTCCACCATCGCTTGGTTTTGATAATATCGACAAACGGGCTCCAAAACGGTTTTATCACCCAGGGCAGGTATAGCCAACCGGTATAAAGGGCGATGTCGGTATTGGAAATGCCAAGGCGCTTGTACATGATTACCGATATGGTCATGACAGCCACATATGGCAACCCTTGTGCGAAATAAAGTGAGGGTATCCAGGCCCAAGGCGATTTAAATTGTTTTCCCATAAGAATCGGTTATTATGGCATTCTTGAAATAGTGTTGAAGAATTTGCTTGTAGCTGTAACCCTTTTCTCCCATTACTGCCGCGCCTATTTGGCACAGCCCAACCCCGTGCCCCCAGCCTGCGCCTCGCAACACGAATTTTTCGGGAACACCGTCGGTTGCGACATTGTGCTTCTCGACGATGAAAGCAGAGCTGTATAGGTGGCTGCGCGACAGAATGCGGCGGATTTCAAGCTCTTTGCCTATGACGAGAGAGCGGTTTTCGCCAACGATTTTCAACTTGTACAGTCTTCCCGATGTACCTCGCGCCACCGGTTGCAGGTCGATGATGCGCCCGAAATCAATACCTGAACGCTCGGTTATCAATTGTGCCAGCTCGGCTTGGCTGTATTCCACGCGCCATCGGTAAAAGTCGGTGGTTTCACGGTCGTAATTGTTGAGGACTTGTCGTAACACTGTCTCGTCGGTGGTATTGCAAAATGCTTTTGGTGATGACACAATCCACAGTGCGGCATTTTCTTCCTTGGTAAGGTCGGGGAAATCGTTTTCATCGTTTTCGTCGCGTCGTGCTTCAAGGTAATTGTGGTGTGTCGGCTCCCAACAGTTCTCGAATTGCTCGAATACCCCGCCGCAGCATTTGGAGAAACGTGTGTCGCACAACTCCCCGTCATACATCAGCACTTGCTCGCGAGTTGCATCGACGGCTTGCCGCACGGCTTCGGTACAGGCGCGAGTAATTCCTTGGTAACGTTGGCAATGGTCATCGGCACACACATCGAAAAGCATATGGTCGGTGTGGTCATACCACTTGATTATTTCGTTTCCCTCGCTATTGTCGTTTTCATCGTTTTCATCGCATTTTTCCGCTATGCGGTGTGACATTTGGGCAAGCAGCCAGCTACGAGAAATCACAGCGTGAGCTTTGAGAAATTCGAGCGACGATGTTGCGTTCATTTCCGAAGAGATTACGCTCATAAGGTAATCTTCGACCGGGAGTATGTTAATGGCGGTGACGGCATTGTTTTCGACAATAAGTTTTAATGCCCCCTTGAAACGCTGGCATTCGGTGCGTTGCCAGTGGAAACCTATGCCGATGGTGACATCGGGGAGGTCGAATGAGCAAATTGCCGCATCGGAAGGTTCAAATAAAATTTCGGAATAATCGGCATTTTCAAGCATTATTTTGCCCGATTTGATGTTTGCTTTGTGTTGCCCGGTTATTTCAGTTCCGTTACACAGGTATGTGCCGTTTAGTATGAAACGCAGTGTGGGCACATTCATTATTCCAACTTTTACTTTCGGTGTGTCGTTGTTCATGATTTTATGCGTTTTATGATGAGTGAGGCGGTTGCTTGGTCGATGCACACTTCATCGAGTATTTTTTTTATGTCGGTTGCAGTGATTTTTGCAAAATCTTTTTCAAGTGGAGTTATGAGTACGCCTCCCATATCGACCGATGCCGGCGATATAAGTATATTGTTTTCTCCGGCGGCGTAATAATATGACGGGCGATGCTTTGCCCGAGGAAACACGTCGATTCTGAGCTTGCCATTTTCGGTTTGGCACAATATGTTAAGCATGGGTTCACATACTCCGTTTGCCACCGGTATGGCCTCATACAGGCGTTGAAACATTACGATCCCATCATCAATATCGGAAGTGCGAATGATGAATGTCGTGCGGGCAAGGTTGGTGACAATGCCGAGTGTTGCGCTGTTGCAGGCTGCCACTTCATGTATTTCACCGTTTCTAATCAGGTCGTTATTGAACGGCATGAAATCTTTGCAGCCGGCTTGGAAATGCGCATGGTCGGGTGCCGAAGCTCCGCATAGTGGCCCATTATAGAAAATTACAAAATCATTGAGGTCGCAGGCGAGGCGCATCATGTCGCCTATGCGCGTGGCAATGCGTTGCGGTTCGTGCCGCAGTGTCGGAATTGTAAGATGCCGCGGGAAGATTGGGTAGGGATTTACAAGGATTAAATAATCGTTTCCCCATGGCAAACCTTTTTGTTCGGGCGGCCTGTTTTTGCTGCACAAAAAGCATGGGCGTTGCTTTATCGACCTGTCATCGACTTTTGCCGCCGAAGAGGTGATGCGCGCCGGGTTGAATTGCACCTTAAATCGTGCTGCGCCTATTGCAAATTCCCGTGTCTTTACGTTCTCAATGGCTTGATAGTTGAGCTGCAATAAATCCCAGTCGCGCAGTTGCTGCAGGAACAGGTCATCTATGTCATGTTGCGTTATGCGAGTCATTGTTGCTGATTTTTGTTCATTGCCATGCGGGCCTGTAATTCCCAAGTGCGCAGGTGGTCTTTATACAGGTTGTTCGCGTTTATGCGGTCGATGCTCAGTGCTGCATCCGTGTTCCCCTCCCAACGCCGGCACAGGTATATGGATTGCCATATGCGGCCTATATGGTAGTGTCGAGAAATATTCAGCCCCATTGCATAATCCTCGCCATAACTTGTATTAGGAAATTTTATTTCCCGAGCTATCGGTGTGAAAAAGGCACGTGGCGCGCCAAGTCCGTTTATGCGCAAGGCGTTGTTTCGCCCGTTGTCGGGAGTCCATTCGCGGTGGTCGATAATGCCCGGTGGAATTGGGTTGCGGTTGAAGTCGGTCAATGTATATGATCCTATGACCATTGCACAGTTCTGTTCATAGAATGTGGTAACGATTTTTGCCAGAGTGTGGTTGTCGGCATAAATATCATCACTGTCGAGTTGTACGGCAAATTTGCCGCATCGCGGGTCGCAGATTGCAGTGTTCCAACAGCCGCCTATTCCCAGGTCGTCACGACCGGGAATTATGTGGACGAGACGCGAGTCATGGGCATATTCGTCGATTGCCTCGGTGGTGCCGTCGGTGGAATGATTGTCGATGACAATTACATTGAACTTGAAGTCGCACTGCTGCGATAGTGCCGAGGCCACGGCTTCACGAATGGTGCGCAGGCGGTTGCGCACGGGAATAATTACCGATGCTTCACATTCAAACCCCGATATTCCCAAATCCACTGTTTTAAATGACGGGGCAAGATATCCGCCAATGGCTTTCAGGTGTTGGGTGCACACGGCTTCCATCTCGATTTGGCGGTCGCGATTGCCGGGGTTGACGTAATCGAATTGCCGTTCGCCACTGAGGCGCGTGTCGGTTTCAATGTCGGAATACAGGTACTCGCTTATGTGGACTATTGGTGCGAATTGCGACAATTTAAGGCGCAGGTCATATAGACCAGCCATGTCGTATTCGGCTGTCATCTTGCCAACGGCTTTAACCAATGCACGGCTGTCGAATAGCAGCATTGTGCCGAAATCAAAATCGTCGCGCAGGCTTCCCTGTTGATAATCTATGGCCGGAACATTTGTGCGGTTGCCATCGGTCGTTACGTTATAGTGGTCGGCATATGCCATTCCTGCACCGCTTTCGGCAGCCAACCGTGCCATGCGTTCAATGGCATGCAGTTCCGGGCGCAGTGCTGTGGGGGCGGTGTGCAGCAACACATAATCGCAGTCGGCACGTTCGGCTATGGCCTTTATGGTTGCAGTTGATTCTATCGATTTCACAGGCATGGCTTCGCAGCCGTTGGGAATTGATGCTTCACTTGAACCGTTGTGCATGACGAATATCCGGGCGACACAATCGCTTTCCCGCAGTAATGCGGCGGTTTCGGATGTTTCCTTGTGGCCGGCATAAGGCAGGAAACAATTGATGGTGTATTTCATTTTCATCATCATGATGTAGTAGTTATCGACCTGAAAATACCATTCCGAATCCTATCATTCGGTCGTAACGTTCGCCCTGCCTGCGGTTATACACCCGTACCGAATATTCGTTTACCGTCTGGTATTTGTCACCTTCGATGGTCGAAGTCAGCCCCACACCGGTTCCGTCGGGAACAAACAGGTATTGATAGTTATATGCGCCTTGTTTCAGTAGAATGTCGGCGACGTAGCAACCCGATGCGGCATCATAATTCATCAGTGCGTCGGGTGAAAACTGGTGGTTGGTAAATTCGCCATCGACATATATTTTTCCTCCGGTTAGCGGCTCACCTGTCGCGAGAGAGAAGTGGGTAACGATGTAGTCGGCACGGCCGTTGGAGTCGTCGGCTTCGGCATTGCGTATGGTGAAACGTCCGTTTTGCGTTTTGTCATACAAGTACATGGCATCGGTGCGCGGTTCGTCGGTGTAGAGTGTGGCATGGTAGAAGGGGTCGAAATATTCCACCCTTGCGACTCCCATTGTGGGATAATTCACTGCAACAATTTCCATGCGGCGGAATTCGTTCCCGGCAGGGAAGATGAGGTTGCGGTTGTGCTCGAAAACGGCCTTGCTACCCATTACGCGCAACGGCTTGTTGACAAATGCTTCGTTGTCGGTGCGTGAGTTTTGATTTACGAATACCATCAAGTCTTGGTAAATGTCGCGCACCCGGTAGTCGCGAGTGTCAATGGTGATATCGATTTGCTGGTGCCCTATGTTATAGTCGATGTCGGTGCGTGATGACACCGACGGATATACCGATACCACATTTTCGCACACCATGAAACGTGCTTGCAGCAGTATCACGTCGGGTTCGTCCTCGCGGTAAACCAGTACAAGATAGTTGCCCGACTTGGTGAATGATATTTCTTCGTTTGGCAGAGAAAATTCATAATGAACGAAATTGGTGAATGTGCCGCTTGAATATTCGTAGTTTTCAATGTTTGCGTAGTTGAAGCCGTTCAAATATTCGGTATCGACGAGTGCCGACGGTTGCCAGTCGGCGTTGCAATGGACCACGCTGTAGCGTAGGTAAGACAATTCGGGGCTGAGTTCGTCGAAGCGCACTTCTATCACATTGTCGCTTCCCATCATCAGTACGGGCGGGAAATAGTCATTTCCCGACAATTTCACTTGCAACGACTTGAAATTACCGTCGAATATGCAGGTTCTTGTATCCATCGTTTGTGCCAATGTTGTCGTGCACACGGATATCAGCAGTAAGGTGGTTATATTTTTCAATGCCATGATTTTGCCTGAATTTAATTTACCAGTCGATGGGTTCCATACCATGAGCCGCGAGGTATTCATTGGTACGGGAAAAATGCCTGTTGCCGAAAAATCCACGGTGAGCCGACAGTGGCGAAGGGTGTGGCGAAGTCAGCACAAGGTGCCGTGTGCGGTCGATGAATGCGCCTTTTTTGATGGCGTATGCCCCCCACAGAATAAACACCAAGTGCTCGCGATGGCGGGCAAGGTGGAAAATCACGTGGTCGGTAAATTCTTCCCAACCGCGGTTTTGGTGCGACCCGGCGCTATGCGCCCTCACTGTGAGTGTGGAATTTAGCAGCAGCACTCCTTGCCGTGCCCATCGGGTGAGGTCGCCGCTCGCCGGTATCGGTTTCCCAAGGTCATCGTGGATTTCCTTGAAAATGTTGACAAGTGACGGCGGGAACGGCACACCGTCGCGTACCGAGAAGCAAAGTCCGTTGGCCTGTCCGACGTCGTGGTAAGGGTCTTGCCCGAGTATCACAACTTTTACTTTGTCGAATGGAGTGGCGTCGAAAGCGGCAAAAATTTCACGTCCCGGAGGGAATATTTGGTAGTGGCTGTATTCGTCATGAACGAAATTCACAAGCTGCTTGAAGTAAGGTTGTTCCCACTCTTCGGCAAGCTCGTTGCGCCAACTTTCTTCTATTTTTACATTCATAAAAATCTTTTGAATAAATTGAATTGTATTTGCAAAGCTACAAATATATTATTACTTTTGCCAACCGAAAACGCAAAACCACTTGTAATTTTGCGTTGCGGAAGGCGCAAGCCTATGAGCACCCATAGTTCAATGGATAGAATAAAGGATTCCGGTTCCTTCGATTAGGGTTCGACTCCCTATGGGTGTACAAAATACGGACTGCAATAAGCCCCGAAAATCAAAAAACATCGAATTTCAGCAACTTAGCGAAATCCGATGTTTTTTTATTGTATTTTATGACCCAGATTTGGATATGGTGAATTCAATTCGATATTGGTCGTTTACTTCTTTGAACAATACAAATTTGTTATTTTGTTCACGTATGTAGCAGGGTGCTATGACAGGGAAGTGTCGATGAGCTGCTTGCCCTCGCAGCGGAAAACGCGGCCGGGGAAGCCTTCTATCAGCTGCAAGTTATGAGTGGCCATGATTACTGCAGTACCGTTTTCCGAGATTTCATAAAGTAACGACACGATTTGCCGCCCGGTTTCCGGGTCAAGGTTGCCTGTCGGCTCGTCGGCAAGCACAAGTTCGGGGCGGTTAAGTAATGCACGGGCAATCACTATTCGCTGTTGTTCTCCGCCTGATAATTCATGGGGCATTTTGTATGACTTGTTTCCCATGCCCACGCTGTTAAGCACTTCTTCAATCCGGTCGTTGATTTCGCCACGTCCTTTCCATCCGGTAGCCTGCAACACAAATTTTAGGTTGTCATATACCGAGCGGTCGGTAAGCAATTGGAAGTCTTGAAACACTATTCCTATTTTGCGCCTTAGCATGGGAATGTCGCGGCGTCTTATGGCTGTCAAGTCATAGTCAAGTACGGTGGCTTCACCTTCGGGAATCGGTATTTCGGCATACATCGACTTGAGCAAGCTGCTTTTGCCGCTGCCGACACGACCCACCAAATAAGAAAACTCACCCTTGCCGATGCAGAAAGTCACATTTTTCAGCACCACTAATTCTTTTCGTAATATTTCTACGTGTTTGTAATCAACAATTTTTGTCATAGTCGGCTTTCTTTTTATTGTGCCTGTGATACAAGGCTTCGGCAAGGTCTTCGATGCGGCGGCCTTTTGCCGTAAGCAGCACTATAAGGTGATAAAGCAAGTCGGCACCTTCATACACCAATCGTCCGTCGGTGCCGTTGGTAGCTTCGATTACGGTTTCCACGGCTTCTTCGCCCACTTTTTGTGCCATGCTGTTAATTCCGGCTTGGAACAGAGACGTTGTATATGACCCTTCGGGCATATCTTCGTGCCGCTTGATTATAAAATCCTGCAAAATGCTCAGGAACTCAATGCCCGGTTCGTTATCATTCCCAAAACAAGTGCCTGTGCCGCGGTGGCATACCGGTCCGTCAGGTTCGACTTTTATAAGCAGGGTATCTTCGTCACAATCTTTTTCTATCGAAACCACGTGCAAGTAGTTGCCGCTTGTTTCCCCTTTGGTCCACAGGCGTTTTTTTGTGCGGCTGAAAAAAGTCACTTTGCCGGTTTCTACCGTAGTCCTATAAGCCTCTTCGTTCATGAATCCAAGCATAAGCACATTCTTGGTGTGTGCATCTTGTATGATTGCCGGAACAAGCCCGCCCATTTTGTCGAAATCCAATGCCATCTTCGTTGCTTTTTAAAGTATATTGCAAAGATATATTTTTCCGCCGAAATGGCAATCTGCGCATCGGTTTAAAAATTGCAATAAACGGATGAGTGGTTTACAACAGGAAATTTTTCTCCAGGCTTTTAAGCGGGGTAGGGGGATGAAAGTGTAAATCAATCGTTGCCATTATCGAGACGCGGCAGTGCCATGTCTCTACAATATCAATGTCGGAATTTTAATACACCTACATGACAGAGCGTTACGTTAGATTTAGGTTCTTCCCTATTGTAACTTGTTTGAGATATTCTTGTTTAGTCATTGTCAATCTTTCTTTGATATTTTCAGCCATTCTTCTTTCGTCATCCGCATGAAATGCTCTGTGCGGACATCGCCAAGCGGAGATGTTTTGCCTTCTTCCGTGTGATGGAAACTGAAACCACACTTCTCCATCACCCTGCGAGACTTTACGTTACCGTCATAGTACCCGCACCAGACGGCAGTTATTCCCAAATCGTTAAAACATCTTTTCAGCAGACAACGCACGGCTTCGGGTATCAGTCCTTGCCCCCAATAAGGCACGCCTATCCAATATCCTATTTCCGCCTCGCCCGGTTGCATTTCAGCACTGTGCAAACCGTTTCCGAACATGATCCCCACACTGCCTACCGGTTCGTCAGTTGCTTTCAATACAACTGCATACGTTTCGGGAGAAGCAAATACAGTGCGGATTATGTTTAAACTATCTTCCACAGAAGTGTGAGGCGGCCATCCTGCAATAGGGCCGATTGCAGGATCTTGGGCATATTTATATAACGACTCGGCATCGGATTCTTGCCAAGGGCGCAATATAAGTCGGTCTGTGACTATTTTTTTAATCATTGTCTGTGTCCAAATTTTGGAGTGAGAAAATTTGCCATTTATTCAATAAGGTGGCTTCCGTGCCAATATATAAATTGGAGTCATTTCATTTACAAAAGTAGGGGATTTTTTGATAATCTTCTATCTTCTAATGTTATTATTCGCTTTTCCTGTTCTTATCCACTTTGCCCAACTTTCGCGATTTTCTTTTAACTTCTTAATTCTTAATTTCTATTGCGCTAATCTGCCGAAATTCGTCGGATATTCTATGGATTTTTCTTATCTTTGTAATTGACACAAGCTGCAAAATTATTATGAACAAGAAAGAATATGCGCAGGCCAACAGAGACTGGTTGACCCGGAAAGCCGCCGAAGAAGATGTATTGCCGTTGGCGAAAGGTGTTTATTATAAAGTATTGGCATCGGGCGATGCCGAAGGGAAAACGCCATCGCCAAGAAGCGTTGTTTCGGTGCATTACACAGGAACGACAATCGACGGCAAGCAATTCGATAGCAGCCGTGGCGGTGTGCCGCTTGCCATAAGGCTCAACGAACTTATCGAAGGGTGGATTATCGCCATTGGCCGGATGCACATAGGCGACCGTTGGGAAGTATATATCCCTGCCGAAATGGGATATGGCAAGTTTTCCCAACCGGGCATTCCGGGAGGCTCGACACTTATATTCGACATTGAATTATTGGGTATTGCATAACATGACAAAAATCGGCTTATGATAAAAATTTATGGAATGGAAACTTGCCCCGATTGCACTCACGTAAAGGAACAAGTGAACGGTGACGGGCGGTATGAAATAATCGATATAGGCAGCCATGTGAGAAATTTAAAGGAATTTTTGCGCTTGCGCGACAGTAGCAGTGCATTTGACGAAGCTAAGAAAAACGGGGCTGTGGGCATTCCGTGTTTCGTGCTTGAAGACGGCACTGTCACTCTTTCGCCCGAAGATGCCAGGTTGCAATCGCGTCCATTGGAAACGGGTGCTGCTTGCAGCATCGACGGAACAGGGTGTTGATTATGTCGCAGCTTATGGAAACGGGAGATAAAAAGCGTTGCCGGTGGTGTAATTTGTCGAATATGGTATATGTTGACTACCATGACCACGAATGGGGAATGCCGGTGCATGATGATACCCGCCTGTTTGAAATGCTTTTGCTTGAGAGTTTTCAGGCCGGACTTTCGTGGGAATGTATATTAAACAAGCGGGAGGCATTCCGCAAGGCTTTTGATGGTTTCGATTTCGAGAAAATTGCCTGTTACAATGACGATAAAATCAAATCGCTATTATGCGACAAAGGGATTGTGCGCAACCGGTTGAAGATAAATGCAGCCATTGCCAATGCACGGATATTCATCGATATACGCCGCGAGTATGGCTCATTTGACAGTTTTATTTGGCATTTTTCGGGAAGAAAAACCCTTTTTGAGGTAGGCCGCAGCACCTCGCCGCTATCTGATGCGATTTCAAAAGACCTTTATCGCCGAGGAATGAAATTCGTGGGCAGTACCATTATATATTCTTACCTGCAAGCAATCGGTATAATCAATTCGCATGAAAAAGAATGTTGGCTATACCGGAAACATAGTGAGGCGCAACATGAAAATAACATCATTGGTTGAAAACACAAGCTGCAAAGGGCTTCCTGTGGAACACGGGCTCAGCCTGCATATAAAATTGAACGACGGGCGGCAGATTTTATTCGATATGGGACAGCATAACCTGTTTGCGGGTAATGCCGAAAGGCTTGGCATCAATCTACCGGCAATTGATGTCGCAGTGGTTTCGCACGGACATTACGACCATGGTGGCGGATTGGGGAAGTTCCTCAAAATAAACAGTCATGCAACGGTATATGTGAACCGCCATGCTTTTGAGCCACATTATTCATTGCGTGACAATGGTTTGACTTATATAGGACTGGATCAAAGTCTGAAGAATAACCGCAGGCTTGCGTTTTGTGACGAGGAGACAGGCATTGATGGCATTATACTTTTTTCAGGAGTCGGTAATAATTGCTTGTTCCCATCGGGTAACCGATTGTTATTTGGACCTGAAATGGACAAAAATGATGATTTCTGCCATGAACAAAGCATGATAGTGACCGAAGGTGATAAAACAGTTCTGTTTGCAGGTTGCGCCCATAGCGGCATAGTCAATATCATGCAGCGAGCAGAAAAGGTGGCCAAGCGCCAACTTACTCATGTTTTTGCCGGGATGCATCTTGTGAAAAGCGGCCTGTCCGAAGATGAGGAAAATACATTTATCGGGAGGCTGTCTGAAGAATTGCTCAAATATCACGATTGCCATTATTACACCATGCACTGTACCGGATTGCAGCAATACGGATTGCTGAAAAAGCACATGGGTTGTGCCATCGATTACATGAGTTGTGGCGAAATAGTGGAAATTTGAAATCTATCATGACTTTGGGGTAAAATATTGGTCTGAATTTCCAATAGAGACATTTTAATTTCCTCAAACAGTGTTGTTAAACATGTTTTCAAGATTTATGCGATATTATTTTTACTATTTAATCTTTTGATATATATTTGCAATAGCCAAAACTTTTAGGCTCATAAATAATAATAGTCTAAACAACTTAATATACATTAACTAAACAAATTCAATTTTAATTCCGGATGAAAAGAATTTACACTTTCGGCAACGGCAAAGCAGAGGGCCGTGCCGACATGAAGAATCTTCTCGGAGGGAAAGGCGCCAACTTGGCTGAGATGAACCTGATCGGCGTGCCTGTTCCACCGGGCTTTACTATTACCACCGAGGTTTGTACCGAATACAACGAACAAGGCAAGGATGCCATCGTTGCATTGATTAAAGACGATGTGGAAAAAGCCATCAACCACATTGAAGAACTTACCGGAAACAAATTCAACGACAGCGAGAACCCGTTGCTCGTGTCTGTTCGTTCGGGTGCAAGGGTTTCTATGCCGGGTATGATGGACACTGTCCTCAACCTTGGTATGAATGACCATGTGGTTGAAGCTCTCGCCCGCAAATCGGGCAACCCGCGTTTCGCATGGGACAGCTATCGCCGCTTTGTGCAAATGTATGGTGACGTTGTTCTCGGTATGAAACCGAAGAATAAAACCGACATTGACCCATTTGAAGAAGTAATGGACGGCGTTAAGGCTGAAAAAGGCGTTAAACTCGATACCGAACTTGATGTAGAAGACCTCAAGAAGCTTGTTAAACTGTTCAAGGCCGCAGTGCTCAATGCCACCGGTCACGATTTCCCCGAAAGCGCATGGGATCAATTGTGGGGTGCCATTTGTGCCGTATTTGACAGCTGGATGAACGAGCGTGCAATTCTTTATCGCCGCATGAACCAGATACCCGAAGAATGGGGCACTGCCGTTAACGTGCAGGCTATGGTTTACGGTAACATGGGAGAAACTTCGGCCACAGGTGTTGCCTTTACTCGCGATGCAGCTACCGGTGAAGATATTTTCAACGGTGAATACCTCATCAACGCCCAAGGCGAAGATGTGGTTGCAGGTGTGCGCACTCCGCAACAAATCACTATCGAAGGTTCTCGCCGTTGGGCAAAATTGCAAGGCATAAGCGAAGAAGTTCGCGCCTCGAAATATCCTTCTCTTGAAGAATCGATGCCCGAATGTGCAAAAGAACTTATCGCTACACAACAAAAACTCGAAGATCACTACAAGGATATGCAAGACCTTGAATTTACTATCCAAAATGGTAAATTGTGGTTGTTGCAAACCCGTAACGGTAAGCGTACCGGTGCTGCTATGGTGAAGATTGCAATGGATATGCTTCGTGCCGGCATTATCGACGAAAAGACTGTGCTCCGCCGCATGGAACCGCAGAAACTCGACGAGTTGCTTCACCCGGTATTTGACAAGGCTGCTTTGCAGTCGGCCAAGACTGTGGCCAAGGGGTTGCCCGCATCGCCGGGTGCCGCTACAGGCCAAATCGTGTTCTTTGCCGATGATGCCGAGGCTTGGGCCGAACGCAAGAAGAAAGTAATCATGGTGCGCATGGAAACTTCTCCCGAAGACCTTCGCGGTATGACAAAGGCTCAAGGTATTCTTACGGCTCGCGGCGGTATGACTTCTCATGCGGCTGTTGTGGCTCGCGGTATGGGCAAGTGCTGCGTTTCGGGTGCAGGCGAAATTGAAGTCGATTACAAGGCTCGTACCGTGACAATGGGCGGAAAAGTGTTTAAAGAAGGTGATTGGATTTCACTTAACGGTAGCACCGGCGACGTGTATGAAGGACTGGTTTCGACTGTCGATGCAGAACTCTCGGGCGACTTCGCCGCAATCATGAACCTTGCCGACAAATATACCAACGTGTTTGTACGCACCAACGCCGATACCCCACGCGATGCCTCGGTAGCCCGCAAGTTTGGTGCCCGCGGTATCGGTTTGTGCCGTACCGAGCATATGTTCTTTGAGGGTGACCGCATCAAGGCAATGCGCGAAATGATTATCGCAAAGGACGAAACCGGCCGCCGTATAGCTCTTGCCAAGTTGCTCCCGATGCAACGCAGCGACTTTGAAGGAATTTTCGAGGCAATGGACGGCTATGGCGTTACAATCCGCCTGCTCGACCCGCCGTTGCATGAATTTGTTCCTCATCAACTTGCAACACAAAAGGAACTTGCCGAAGAGATGGGCTTGACAATCGAGGAAGTTAAGAGCAAGTGCGACAGCCTTGAAGAATTCAACCCGATGCTTGGCCACCGTGGTTGCCGCTTGGGTAACACTTATCCTGAAATTACCGAGATGCAGGCTCGTGCAATCATCGAAGCAGCCCTCAATGTTAAGGCTCGCGGCATCGACGTTCACCCCGAAATCATGGTTCCGCTCGTAGGCGTTGTAAAAGAATTGCAAATGCAGGCCGACATCATCAACCGCACGGCACAAACCGTATTTGCCGAACGCGGCGACACAGTTCCGTACAAGATTGGTACCATGATCGAGGTACCGCGTGCAGCTCTCGTAGCCGACCAAATTGCTACCGTAGCCGACTTCTTCTCGTTTGGTACCAATGACTTGACCCAAATGACATTCGGTTACTCTCGCGACGATGCTCCTAAGTTCTTGAAATTCTACAAGGAACTTGGTATCATCAAGACCGATCCGTTTGAAGTACTCGACCAGGAAGGTGTTGGCCAATTGGTGGCTATGGGTACTCAAAAAGGTCGTGCCACAAAGCCCGAACTCAAGGTGGGTATCTGCGGCGAGCATGGCGGTGAACCATCATCGGTTAAATTCTGTGCCCGTCTTGGCATGAACTATGTATCGTGCAGTCCGTTCCGTGTGCCTATCGCACGTGTAGCAGCGGCGCAGGCTGCGATAGAGGATACTCTCTAAGACTGGAAGCCCTCAGGCAGAATAGCAATTAAGATTTGTATCAGGCTGTAATCTACCGATTTACGCGGTAATTACAGCCTGAGTTGCGTTAAGACAGTTCGTGCAGTTGACATCAAAAAATGAGCCAAATGAGCGTATTTGTTTTACTCTATGTTTACCCCAAAAATCATC
>CALUMH010000034.1 GCA_944321685.1 uncultured Muribaculaceae bacterium | reverse complement strand
GGCTTCTTCATGTTCAGGCTTGCCAAGCTATATTCCTGAAATCCCCGTTCCTCCAACCGGGAAAATCCGCTGATCCGAAATGGCTGATTTACACATATTTTATGTAGTACAACAATTGTAGGGGTGTGTCAAAATACAATTTTGTCATACGTAGAGACGTGGCGTGCTGCACAAGTGTCCGGCACGCCACGTCTCTACAATATCAATGTTAGAATTTTGATATCCTATAGGTAAGTAATGTATTTCACTCTCAAATTGTTGCAGTTGCCGATTATATCGAGGCGAGCAAGAATTTCTTGAATGAGTGGAAACCTGAACTGATTTTGATTGATTGCTTTTCGCCTTCCATGAATTTCTGCAAGCGTTGGGGTATCTCTATCGATTGGTTTGTGATGCGTTCCACCGTGTCTTTGAATTTTGCCGGATGCGCGGTTTCAAGGGCCACGCCTATTTCACCGGGTTGCAGCAGTTCGGTGTTTGCCCTGTAAGCCACGGCTCCGTGCGGGTCGAGCAGGTAGCCGCAAGTGCGGTAAGTGTCGGCAATGGTTTGGCTTATTTGGTCGTCGGTATAGGTGCATCCGCTTATGTCGGTGCAGATTGCACTGTGCGAACGGCCATACAAGTCGAGTATGCGTGCGAAATTGCTCGGATCTCCCACGTCCATGGCGTTGGCTATGGTTGCAATCGACGGACGTGGTTCATATAGGCCCGTGCGCAGGTAGTCGAAGAACACGCAATTGCTGTTGTTGGCGGCAATGAACCGCTTGATGGGCAGTCCTATGCGCTTGGCTATAAGTCCGGCAGCGAGGTTGCCGAAGTTACCGCTTGGCACGGTCATGACTATGTTGTCGGTGTCTTGTTCGCGTTGGGCCAGTTGTGCATAAGCATAGAAATAATAGAACGATTGTGGCAGGAACCGGGCCACGTTGATCGAGTTGGCGCTGGTAAGCATCATGGCTTCGTTGAGTTCCTTGTCCATGAACGCGTTTTTCACCAATGCCTGGCAATCGTCAAATGTGCCGTTGACCTCGAGTGCAGTTATGTTTTGCCCGAGTGTCGTGAACTGGGCTTCTTGTATAAGGCTTACCTTTCCTTGCGGGTAAAGGACAAAAACACGGATGCCGGGTACCCCGAGGAACCCGTTTGCCACGGCGCTACCTGTGTCGCCCGATGTTGCTACAAGCACATTCACGCAACGGTTGCTGCCCGATTGCTTGTTAAAGTGGCTTAGCATACGTGCCATGAACCGTGCGCCTACGTCCTTAAAAGCCAATGTAGGTCCGTGGAACAATTCAAGGCAATACAAGTCGCCTGTGACGTGCCTCAGCGGAATGTCGAAGTTCAAGGTGTCATATACTATGTCTTTAAGTGTTTCGCTCTCTATGTCTTCGCCAAACAGCACACTTGCCACCGCATAGGAAATTTCTTGCAGTGTCATTTGTGCAATGTTGTTGAAAAAAGCCTTCGGCAAGCTGCCTATATGCTGTGGCATATACAGCCCGCGGTCGGGGGCAAGGCCGTGAAGCACGGCTTCCTGGAGCGATACCGGTGGCGATTGCCTATTGGTGCTATAGTATTCCATAATATATTTTCGTGATAAAGAATTTATTTCATGAACAAGGCTTTTATAAACTCGTCGCGCGACATGGTTCCATACATTCCGTATCGTGTAACTTCCTCGTCATACCGTGGTACGCGGTCGGGGCGTTCGCCGGGTCGGAAGATGGCAAATGGCACCGGTGCCGACGAGTGGGTGCGCAATCGGCACGGGGTAGGGTGGTCGGGCAACAGGGCTATGGTTACAGGTTCGTCCATTTGCAATGTGGCATCGATGATGGGTTGGCATATGCGGTGGTCGAGATATTCGATTGTCTTGACTTTGAGTTCGTAGTCTCCTTCATGCCCGGCTTCATCGCTGGCTTCTAAGTGCAGGAATACGAAGTCATAGTCGCCACGCAATGCTTCGATTGCGGCACGGGCTTTCCCCTCATAATTGGTGTCATACAATCCGGTAGCTCCTTCCACGATAACAGGTTCAAGCCCTGCATATACGCCAATGCCGCGAATCAGATCTACTGCCGAAATCACAGCACCGCGTCCTATGCCGTATTTTTGTTGCAATGTTTCCATTGCAGGCCTGTATCCCGGCGACCAAGGCCATATGCTGTTGGCCGGATCTTTCCCTTCGGCGATGCGTTTTATGTTTACAGGGTGCTTTGCGAGTAATTCCTGTGACCTTAGTATAAGGTCGTTGATTAGCTTGGCTGTATCTTCGGCTTCGGGAGTTGAAGCCTTTACCGTCACGTTGCGGAAAGGTGTTCCCGGCACATCGTGTGGCGGGGTGCATCGCAAATGCTTGTTTCCGCCTTTTATCTTCAACAAGTGGCGGTAAGAAACTCCGGGGAAGAAATGCACAATGTCATTGCCGAGTTCCTGCTCAAGGAAGTTTATAAGTTCGTGTGCCTCGGCATCGCTTATGTGCCCGGCCGAATGGTTCTTGATTATACCGTCTTCGATGCAGATGAGGTTGCAACGCATTGCCATTTCCCCGTCTTCGACGGGAACGCCCATGCTGGCGGCTTCGAGCGTGCCGCGTCCCTCGAATACTTTGTGCAAGTCGTATCCGAGCAGCGACAAGTGTGCTACCTCGCTGCCCGGTTCATATCCGGGTGGCACGGTGTAGAGCTGCCCTGTGCGCCCGGCACCTGCAATCCAGTCCATTGCAGGAGTGTCGGCTGCTTGCAATGGGGTGCGGTCGCCGAGTGCCGCTATCGGTTCGTCGGCCATTCCGTCGCCAAGTATGATGATGTGTTTCATATGCGTGCTGTGTTTATCTGATGTTTGCAATACTGATGATATCGGCAAACACGCCTGCCGCCGTTACTTCGGCACCTGCTCCGTATCCCTTTATTTCCATGGGGTATTCCTTGTAACGTTCGGTGGTGATCAGTATCACGTTGTTGCTGCCTTCCAACGAGTAGAACGGGTGTTCTTCACCTACTTCCTGCAACCCGGTGGAGACTGTTCCGTTGTCGAGTTTGGCAACGAAACGTATGTGCTTATGCCCGTTTTCGGCCTTACGGCGCATCTCCTCGAATGTGGCATCGTAGCTTTTCACATTGTTGATAAAATCGGCGGCGTTGCCTTCAAAGCATTCACGCGGGATAATGTCGTTGCTTACCACATCGTCTTGTTCCACTTCGTAACCGGCTTCTCGGGCAAGGATGACGATTTTTCGCATAACGTCTTTCCCGCTCATGTCGATTCGCGGATCGGGCTCACTGTATCCTGCTTCTTTTGCCAGTTCGATTGCACGGCTTAGCGGTACCGAGTCCGACACGGTATTGAACACAAAATTAAGGGTGCCTGAAAGTACGGCTTCGATTTTCAGGATTTTGTCGCCCGAGTTGATGAGATTATTGATGGTGTTTATAATGGGCAGCCCTGCTCCGACGTTTGTTTCAAACAGGAATTTCACGTCGCGCTTGGCTGCGATTTTTTTCAGCTCGCGGTAAGTCGCATATTTTGCCGATGCGGCAATCTTATTGGCTGCCACCACATTGACGTTATGGTTCAGCAGCGTCTTATATTGTTCGGCAATCTCTCGGCTGGCGGTGCAATCCACGAAAACCGAGTTGAAAATGTTCATTTTCACTATTTCGTGCGCAATGCGTTCGGGCGTGGCGTCGATTTCAGCTTCTTTTAAAGCATCGTTAAAATTGTCGATGTCGATACCGCGTCGGGAAAACAGGCATTTGCGAGAATTTGAAAGTCCTACCACACG
The DNA here is from genome assembly GCA_944321685.1 of uncultured Muribaculaceae bacterium. Lineage (GTDB taxonomy): Bacteria > Bacteroidota > Bacteroidia > Bacteroidales > Muribaculaceae > Avimuribaculum. The sequence goes on along the minus strand of CALUMH010000034.1, from coordinate 14,484 downwards.
AAGTTCCAAAGCCTTGTCGTTAATCAGGTTAGCGCGTTGCTTGCTGATTTGCTGCAACAGGTTTCGTCCAACATTACCGATACCCGTTACAAACAAGTTCAGGACTTGTGTGTCTGATAAGAAAAAACTGTCGTGTATTACGTTAAGAGCCTTCCTCAAGCTGTCGAGCTTGATGACAAACGAGATGTTGGTCTCGGATGCGCCTTGGGCGCATGCAATTACATTAATACCGTTTCGGCCGAGAGTATTGAATAATTTTCCGGCAATCCCCGGGGTGTGCTTCATGTTTTCGCCCACGATGGCCACGGTGGCAAGGTCGCGTTCGGGAGTTATGTCGCTGATTTCTCCTGTGGTGAGCTCTGCGGCAAATTCATCTTTCAGCACAGCCACGGCGGTTTCGGCATCGCTGTTGCGCACGGCAAACGATGTGTTGTGTTCCGAAGAAGCCTGTGAGACGAGGAACACGCTCACCCCGTTACGGGCTAGCGCATTGAAGATGCGAGAATTGACTCCTATCACGCCCACCATGCCGAATCCGGTAAGGGTGATAAGGCAGGTGTCGTTGATTGAAGAAATGCCCTTGATGGCTTTCGACTCGTTGGCCGGTATGTGCTCGGTGATGAGGGTGCCCGGAGCCGTTGGGTTGAAAGTATTCTTTATTAATATGGGTATATTCTTGTGGTAAACAGGGTATATTGTTGGCGGGTACACCACTTTTGCGCCGAAGTTGCAAAGCTCCATCGCCTCGATGTAGGTGAGGTGGCTTATGACGTAAGCCGATGATATCACACGTGGGTCGGCAGTCATGAACCCGTCCACGTCGGTCCATATTTCCAATTGGCTTGCGTTGAGTGCCGCAGCTATGAGCGCAGCTGTGTAGTCGCTGCCTCCCCGGCCAAGGTTGGTGATGTCGCCGCTTTCACGGTCGGTTGATATGAAACCGGGAACCACGGCCACCTGTGATGTGAAGTTTTTGAATGTTTGTTTTATCAACCTTTCGGTAAGGTCAAGGTCGGCTATATGTTTGTTGAATTGGGTTTCGGTTTTGATGAAATTGCGCGAATCGTAATGCCGGGCATGGTCGATTACGCGGCTTATTATCACCGACGACAGCCGTTCGCCGTAGCTTACCACCGTGTCGAGTGTGCGTGTCGATAAGTCTTTTATCAAAGCCACGCCGCGGTATATGTTGCCAAGCTCTTCAAGCAGTGGGTTGATAATAGAATGCACATCGAGCCTGCGGTTTTCGGGAACTATCCCGTCGATTATTTTGTTATGCCGCTCCACTATGGCTGCATAGTTTTGCAGGTAACCCACGTCACCTTTTGCAGCCTGTTGTGCGGTGTTGATAAGTTGGTCGGTAATGCCTCCGAGAGCCGAAACCACCACAATAACCTGTTCGTCGCAACTTTCCACTATTTGTTTCACGTTGCGAAGGCTATCGACAGTTCCTACCGAAGTGCCACCGAATTTCAATACTTTCATTTTCTTGCAGAAAAAATGTGAATATAGCGTATAATTATTAATAACTTCTTTTGATTTCCAAAGGTAATATTTTTTTCCTATCTATAATACGATAAACCTCTTAATTATTATAATTTGCATGAACTGTTGATGCAATAGTGGAAAAACAGGCGAAAAAACATGGAATTTATTGCATAGTGTGCAAATTTATTGTATATTTGATATTGTCAATACACGATTTGCGTGTATCTGCAATGTGGAGAGAAAGATATGGAAGATAATATGCTTGGTGACATATTCAGTGTGAAAATAGCCCAGCCCGATCCCAAGGCGGGAGATTTGCTAGTGGCAGTGCCGTTTCTCGACGACGGGTGCTTTTGCCATGCAGTGGTGTGCATGATAGAACATTCCGATGAAGGTGGTTCGATGGGGCTTGTCACCAACCGTTTGTCGGGTTATATGCTTGATGAACTGGTGGAAAATATCGAAACAAGCGAGGAAATTCCGGTGTTTGTGGGCGGGCCGGTGCATAACGACAGGCTTTATTATCTGCATACGCTGGGGGCACTTATACCCGATTCGGTGGAAGTGGCTCCGGGATTGTATGTGGGGGGCGATTTCGAGGCTGTGAAGTCTTACGTTTCAAGCGGCTGCAAGGTGAATGGCTGCATACGCTTTTTTGTCGGATATAGTGGTTGGAGCAAAGGGCAGTTGCGGCGTGAATTAAACAGCCATGATTGGGCCGTGACTAAACTTGTGTGTATCGACGACATAATGTGCGAGCAAGAAGACGAGGCTTGGCGCACACAAGTGACAATGCTTGGCGAGCGTTACCGCTTGTGGCTCAATTGCCCCGTGAATGCCAGGTTAAATTGAAGGTGTTATGAGGAACTTTGTTTAATATGAATGAATTGTTGTATATTACGAATTGGAAGTTACGGTTGTTGTATATCGGTTGGTTGTTTCATAAATATATGCATCGCCATATGTGTTGCCTTGTCGTAATCGGCGGTGCAGTGTGCCGCAATGGCGGTAACCGGCGGCTTGAAGCATTGCGTGGGCTGCGGTGTTGTCGGCTGCGGTGATGGCCATCATTTGCTCGATGCCTATGCTTCGCCGGGCATAGTCGGTGGCGAGCATCAGTGCTTGCACTCCATATTTGTTCCCTCGGTGGTGCGATGATATGTAAACACCTATTGTGGCATGGTTGTTGGCCGGGTCGAAGTCGTAAATGTCGATGGTCCCTATGGCCATGTTGTTTTCTTGCAGGCACACTATTAGCCGCAAGCTGCGGTGCGCATATATGTCACCGTCATAGTCGTTGGCATAATTCCACAGTTGGGTGCGGCTGTATGGTGCGTGCGTGTTCGCCGTGGCCCATTGCGAAGTGTCGTTCTCCCAACGGTAAAGGGTGTCAACGTCGCTCAGCTCTACAGCCCGCAGGTAAATGGTATCGTTATGCAAAAAATCAACGCTCATAAACTGTTTTTAACTATTTCTGATTTTCTGAAAGATGATGGTGATGCCGTGTTTGTGCGCTAACTAGGTGGAATATGGCTGGTTAGACGTAAATATACCCGCTGAGAATGCAATACAGACGGATGCGCAAGCCGTTGGCCGGGGATTTTGCATTCTCGCGGGGGGTGGATCAATATCCGTTTTCGATTGCGATTTGCCCCAAAGTTTGCCACAACCTGTCTTCGGGCAGAGGTGCGGTGAGATCGATGTGCCGTTTTGATACGGGGTGGTCGAATTCGATGCGTCGTGCCAATAGGCTGATGCTGCCGTCGGGATTGCTGCGTTCCGCTCCATATTTCAAGTCTCCTTTCACCGGGCAGCCTATAGCCGACAACTGCGTCCTTATTTGGTGCTTGCGCCCGGTGAGCAGGTTTATCTCAAGCAGGTGGTACCGTTCGCTATTGGCGATTACTTTGTATTTCAGTACGGCCTTCGCTGCGCCTTCTCGGGGAGTGTCGTATGCATACGACTTGTTGATGCGCTCGCGGGTTATGATGTAGTGTGTGAGGGTTCCTTCTTGCTCGGGAGGCATATTTTTGGTTATGGCCCAGTAGGTTTTTCGCACATCGCCGTTACGGAACAATTCGTTCATGCGAGCCAGTCCTTTGCCTGTCTTGGCAAATACCACCACTCCGCCCACCGGGCGGTCAAGGCGGTGTACCACTCCGCAAAACACATTTCCGGGTTTGGCGTATTTTTCTTTAAGCCAGTCCTTTAACATTTCGCTTAGTGGCTTGTCGCCTGTTTTGTCGCCTTGTACTATTTCGCCAGGACGCTTGTTGACTACGATTATATGATTGTCTTCGTAAATTATTTCCATTGCGGTTACACATTAATTATATATGGCGGTACAAACTTACTCAAAAAACGGCAAAGTAGCAAAATGTGTCGGGTTGTCATATTTAGGTTCTTTTTTTGTCATAAAAATGTAACATGGTATAAAAATTAAGAATATTAACTCCTGTGTGTTAATTTTTTATACAAATTGGTGCTGTGTGTAGTGGGATTTTACATTTTTGCGACTTATGGTTTGTGATGAGTTCTGTTTTGCTGTGTAAAATGTGTCGATTTGATAGAATTTTCGTCAAATTTTATTGAAATTTTCCTGCCATCATTGAGTGCCGGATAGAAATTTTTATAAAAAACTTGGTTTTTATCAATAAAAAGTGTTTACTTTGCAATTGCAAAATAAACGAAAAGACAGTTTTTTTCTTGCTGTAATGGCAAAAAGAATGACTATCATCGCAAATTATTAGCAATCTGTCTTTAGAGAACGTGTGCTGTTTCCGCTGTGGGTGGGTAGTGCAGGTTCTTTTATTGGCAGATAATTTTGGCAACGGTTAAATACTGTTGCGGGATGACAGTTAGGAAATTTAGTTTTATTCATTTAAAGTACTTATGTGTTTTAAAAAGTTAGTTTTCTTATTTGCTCTGGTTCTGACATCGTTGGTGGCAACAGCTCAAGTGACGGTGACAGGTACTGTAATTCAGGGAGACGACGGGCAGCCCGCTATCGGTGCGACGGTTTCTGTTGAAGGAACCTCGACCGCGACTGCTACCGATCTCGATGGTAAATTCACCATCAAGGCTCCGTCGGAAAGTTCCACGATTACAATTAATTACATCGGTTACGAAAGCGAGTCGATTAAGGCTTCGGAACGTAACCCGAAGGTGACACTGCGGGTGTCGTCACAGACGCTCGACGAAGTGGTGGTGACAGGTATGTCAACCATGGACAAGCGACTTTTTACCGGTGCAACTACCAAGTTGGGTGGCGAGGCTACCAAGCTTGACGGTATAGCCGATATAAGCCGTGCCCTCGAAGGTAAAGCTGCCGGTGTCTCGGTGCAGAACGTTTCTGGTACTTTCGGTACTGCCCCGAAGATCCGTGTGCGTGGTGCCACATCTATTTATGGTAACTCTAACCCGTTGTGGGTTGTCGATGGTGTGATCCTTGAAGATGCCGTTAACATCTCGGCCGATGAACTTTCTTCGGGCGACGCTGTTACGCTTATTTCTTCGGCCATTGCCGGTCTTAATGCCGATGACATCGAGAGTTTCCAAATCCTTAAGGACGGTTCGGCAACATCTATCTATGGTGCAAAGGCCATGGCGGGTGTGATTGTCGTAACCACCAAGCAAGGACGTGCCGGAACCACTACCATTAACTATACCGGTGAGTTCACCTACCGCTTGAAACCAAGCTATAACGACTATAACATCATGAACTCGCAAGAGCAGATGGGTGTTTACCGCGAAATGGAAGCCAAGGGATGGCTCGATTTCGCAACGCTTGCATCGGCCTCAAGTTCAGGTACATACGGACAGATGTATCACCTTATTGATAAATATAACAACGGCAATTTCGGCCTTGCAAATACTCAGGCTGCCAAGAATGCTTATTTGCGTGAGGCTGAGTTCCGCAATACCGATTGGTTCGACCTGTTGTTTAACAGCAACATAATGCAGAACCATGCTGTGAGCGTGTCGGGTGGTACTGATAAGGGTAATTTCTATACTTCGTTCTCGTTCATGAACGACCCGGGTTGGAACATTTCGAGCGACGTTCAGCGTTACACTTTCAATGCAAACGCCACTTATAACCTGTCGCCGACCGTTAAGGTTAAGTTCTTGACATCAGACTCTTATCGTCATCAGACGGCTCCCGGTACTTTGAGCCAGGAAACCGACGTGGTTAACGGTTCGGTAAATCGTAGCTTCGATATCAACCCGTTCAGTTATGCAATGAACGTGTCGCGTACTCTCGACCCGAATGCCACTACCACACGTAACTATGCCGATTTTAACATCTTCAATGAGCTTGAACAGAACTATATCGACCTTTCGATTGTCGATGTGAAGTTCCAAGGCGAACTCGACTGGAAACCCATTACCGGGCTTAATCTCCATGTGCTTGGTGCATATCGTTTCCAACAGGCCGAGCAGAACCATTATATAATGGATAACTCTAACCAAGCCAACGCTTATCGTGCAGGTATCGACCCTGAAGATGCAACCATACGTGATGCCAACTCTTACCTTTATACCGACCCCGACGATCCAAGTTCGTTGCCGCAGACGGTATTGCCTAAGGGTGGTATGTGGTTCCACACTCTTAACAGCTTGTCGCAATATAACTTGCGCGCAACTGCACAGTATTCCAAGACTTTCAACAATACTCATATAACCAACTTCTTTGCCGGTACCGAAATCAGCTCGGTTACCCGTCACGAAGAATATTTGCAAGCATGGGGCGTGGTTTACGAGAATGGCCGTCTGCCTTATCTCGATCCCAACCTCTTCAAGCAGATGAACGAGCAAAACGGTGAATATTACCACGATACTTATACCTATGACCGTGACGCGGCATTCTTTGCCAACATAGCATATTCTTACCAAGGCAAGTACACCTTGAACGGAACTGCACGTTACGAAGGGTCTAACCGCCTTGGTAACACTCGCCAGGCACGATGGTTGCCCACATGGAACATTTCGGGCGCATGGGATTTGTCGAGCGAGTCGTGGTTTGCCAACCCTGTGCTCAGCCATGCAACGCTTAAGGCTTCTTATTCGTTGACTGCCGATGCCGGTCCTATCGACTATGCAAGTGCAACGCCTATATTTATTGCGGCTCGTCCGTGGCGTCCGCTTTCTAATGCAATGGAAATGGGTATCGACCTTAACCAGCTTGCAAATAGCGAACTTACTTATGAAAAGAAGCGAGAGCTTAACATCGGTGTCGATCTCGGTTTCCTCTATAACCGCATTAATCTTGCCGCTGACTGGTACACACGTGACAACTACGACCTTATCGGTCCCATCTATACTTCGGGTGTGGGCGGCCAAAACATGAAATATGGTAACGTGGCTTCGATGAAGTCGCATGGTGTGGAGTTTACTCTTTCTACCTCGAACATCGAAACGAAAGATTTCTCTTGGGATACCGACTGGACTTTCTCGTATGCAACAACCGAGATTACCGAACTTGATGCCCAATCGCGTGTTATCGATTTGGTTGCCACTACCGGTTATCCGCTTGTGGGTTATCCGCAACGTGCATTGTTCTCAATTCCGTTTGTCGGACTTACCGATGAGGGTCTGCCCATGTTCATCAATGAGAATGGCGATGTTACCACTTCAAATATCAACTTCCAGGAATTCGAGAAACTCGATTTCTTGAAATATGAAGGTCCTATCGACCCGCCAATCACCGGTGGTTTCGGTAACGTATTCAAGTACAAGGATTTCACGCTTAATGTATTCTTGACTTATGCATTCGGTAACAAAGTGCGCCTCGACCAGAAGTTTGCTTCGAGCTATAGCGACGAGGCTGCAATGTCGAAGGAATTTGCCAACCGTTGGGTGATGCCGGGTGACGAAGCTCTTACCGACATTCCGACGATTGCCAGCCGCCGCCAGGCTTATGAGGACACTCAACTTGCAGTGGCATACAACGCTTATAACTATTCGACTGCACGTGTGGCAAAGGGCGACTTTATCCGCTTGAAGGAAATCTCGCTCACTTACAATTTGCCTAAACTTGTGCTTGAAAAGTTGCGTTTGCGCTCGGCTTCGCTCAAGTTGCAGGCTACCAACTTGTGGCTGATATATGCCGACAAGGCTCTTAACGGACAAGATCCTGAATTTATGAACTCGGGTGGTGTGGCAATTCCGCAACCTCGCCAGTTCACTTTCACGGTACGTTTCGGTCTATAATCTATATCACACATATATTAAAGGAAAGAACAGACGATTATGAAATTCAAATATATTGTATATTCCGCATTATTGACGGTTGTTGCCTTGGGGACTTCTTCGTGTGAGGATTTCTTGAGCAAGAACCCCGATAACCGTGTGGAACTCCCCGGAGCCGACCAAATGCGTATGGCACTTGTGAACGCTTACACCTATGGCAACTATGCCACCATGTGTGAATTGTCGGGCGACAACTTCGTGGATAACAACGCTCCCAACGAGAGCGGTATGCGTTATAACTTGGGTGAGTACAGCCGCTTGCACAATGAGATTTTCGCTTGGGAACCGGGCGTAAGTGACAACCAGCAAGATTCTCCTTCATCGGTATGGGAAGGTTGTTACCACGCAATTGCCGTTGCCAACCATGTGCTTGAGCGTGTGGCCGAGTTTGAGGCCGAAGGTCGCGGTGAAGAAGTCGCTTCGGTTAAAGGTGAAGCTCTCGTTTGCCGTGCATACCATCACTTCCTGTTGGCAAATCTCTTCTGCCAGCCTTATCGCGGCCCCGAGTTGAGCAAGTCGCTCCAGGGCATACCTTATGCCACATCTCCCGAAACCGAGCTTAGCGTGGTTTACGATCGCGGTAATTTGGCCGATACTTATGATAAAATCGAGGCCGACCTGCTCGCAGGACTTCCTCTCATCAGCGATGTCGATTATGAGCAGCCTAAATATCACTTTAATATGTCGGCGGCCAATGCATTTGCGGCACGTTTCTACCTGTACAAGCGCGACTACGAAAAGGCTGAGCAGTATGCCAGTGTCGCCCTTGGTACCGAAGGTGCTATCGACCCGTCGCAGCTCAACGATTATTGGGCTCAATCGTTTACCGGTGTTGAGCAGGCTGTACAGTATTGGGTGAGCGTTGAACGCCAAAGCAATTATTTGATTTTGGCCACTCAGTCGGTATTTTGGCGCCTCGTTGGTTACCGTTATGCAATCAATGGCGACGGTGCCGATGCTACAATCCAAAGTTACGGCCCATCGTGGACACAAAGCGACCTCGTTGTGGATGGTGCACAGTATTTGTGCCACCCGTGTTACATGAACGGCCTTTATTCATGGGGAGGCCAGGAATATGGCGTGTGGTTCCCGAGCATGATGGAACTGTTTGAATACACCGACCGTATTGCAGGCATTGGTTATCCTCATATCGTGCGTGTGGAATTTTCGGCCGAGGAAACCCTCTTCACCCGTGCCGAGGCCCGCATTTACCTTGGTAAAATCGACGAAGCCATCGCCGACTTGAAGGCTTGGGACGATGCCCGCCAAAATAATACCTCGACTATCGTTTTGCCTGAACTTACCAAGGAGCGCATTCTTGCTTTCTACCGCGACAGCGATCCCGGTCATGGCATTGTCAAGGAACTTAATATCGACAAGGTATATCCGTCCGACAAATATTCGGTTACACCCGAGATTGAACCTTATTTGCAATGTGCATTGCACTTCCGCCGCATTCATCTTGTGGGCGACGGTACACGTTGGTTCGACATCAAGCGTTACGGCCTTGAATTGTCTCACGCCATCGGTGCAACAAGGGTTGAAACCCTCTTGTGGGATGATCCGCGCCGTGCTTTCCAATTGCCGGCAGACGTGCTTTCGGCCGGTATGGAGCCTACCGATCGCAATACTAAGATCTCCAATCCCGAAGATTATAGAATGCCTGTTTCGGCTTTAGTTAAGAAGTAATCTCTATTATCTTGTTTGAATTATGAAATTACGCAATTTATTATATATAGCATTAGCATCGGCAGTTTTGCCGGGTGTGGTGTCGTGTGGCGATGACGATTTCGGCCCGTCGATCTTCCCTGAAGTAAGTACGACCATCGATCCCAACACTTATTCGTTCCAGCTCGACAGCTTCCTCAAGCGCGAATACCTTGAGCCTTACAACTTGGACTTCAAGTACAAGTTGGAAGACGTGGGTACCGACATGAACTACAACCTTGTTCCCGCACGATATGAAAACTCGATCGATTTGGCTGCGTTGACCAAGTATCTGTGGTTCGAGGTTTATGACAAGGAAGCAGGTACCGAGTTCTTGAGGGCTTATGGCCCCCGCATTATCCACCTTATAGGTTCTCCGGCGTTCAACCCGGTTAACGGTACCATGATTCTTGGTCTTGCCGAAGGTGGCTTGAAGGTTTCGCTCTACCGTGTGAATTATATCGATCCGAGCGATGCCGCCATGCTTAACGAGTATTACCTGCACACCATGCACCACGAGTTTGCCCACATTTTGCACCAAACCAAGGTGTATCCCACCGAGTGGCAATTCTTGTCGAATACGCAATACGACCCCATGAACTGGCAGGATCGCGACGACAAGTTGTGTAACTCGTTTGGCTGTGTCACGGCTTACGGCAGTTCGGAAGAGCGTGAAGACTTTGCCGAAGTGGTTGCAACATACATCACCAGCACCGATGAGGAATGGGACAGCATAATGTATTATGCAGGCCGTAACTTCATCCAAGTGGGTAATGATGAATATGGTAACCCCACCTATGACTGCCCCGACAGCGCACAAGATGATGAAGGCGGTATGGCCGACGGTGTGAACGGTGTGGCCATTCTTAACCAAAAGATGCAGATTATCCGCTCTTGGTTCCGTGATTCGTGGAATATTAACATCGATTCACTTCGTGCCGAGGTTTTGCGTCGCCAGTCAAATATCAATATCGACTCGTTGCGCAACGTGGTTTACTCTATCGAGAAGCCTGGTAATGTTAATGAGTAATTCTTAATACTTAGTTTGCACAACTTACAAAAATGACAATTATGAATAAATCGATAAAATATGCCGCACTTGCCATGTTGACTTTCACGGTGGCCGCCACTTCGTCGTGCAGCCGCGAGGAAGACGATATATGGGATCAAAGTGCAGCCGAGCGTATGGACGCCGCCAAGGTACAAGACCTTGACATATTGCGGTCGGCTCCCAATGGTTGGGAAATGCTCTACTTTGCTACCAACGAAGAGCGTGGTTACAACTTCCTGATGAAGTTTGAAGGCGACAGCGTGACCATTGCCACTCGCAATCCCAAGACAAACGACGCTTATGCCGAGCAGACGAGCTATTTCGATGTTTTGACCGACGACGGAATGGTGCTTTCGTTCCCCACTTATAACGACTTGTTCCATATTTATGCCGACCCTCAACCCGACCATAGTGTGCCAAGCGACGGTATGGGCAGCAATGGTGACTATGAGTTCAAAATCATGTCGATAAGCAATGACATGATATATATGCGTGGAAAAAAGCATGGCGTGGAGATATATATGTATCCTCTTGAGGAAAATGTAGGTTGGGAGCAATATTTCAACGAAATATATGACTTGCGCAGCCGCTTGTTCAACGAAAAAATCGACACATTGTGGATGACGCTTGCCGACGGGTTGCGTTTCTCGATTGCCAATACCACGGTTTCAAAGACGGTAAATAACGTTACTACCACGACTACCAAGGTGTTTGGAGTTGACCAAGTGGGTCAATTGTTACCCTTAGGCGGTGATGCTGTGACACAAACTTCCAAGATGTCGTATGTGATGACTCGCAGCGGTATCCGCTGGATAACCGATTTCCCAGGTGACACTCTTTCGCGCACACCTGTCCGAGAGTTTGTCCTCAACGATGAAGGTACATTCCTCGTGAGCACCGACTTCGGTGGCGAAGAATGCACCGCAGGCGCCACCATCAAGGCTCCAAGCTATACCAATCTGTTCAAAAAACGTACTCTTGTATGGAGTATAGATGAAGCATCAGTTTCTGGAAATATAGCCACCGCTTATCAGTCCTTTGTTAATGGCTATAATGCGTCGATAATTGGCGTAACATATAATTTATATAATATAGGATTTAAATTTAGCGGTTTTGCGCATAGCTTGTTTATTACATTTGGAGCGAGCGAGTCATATGCAGTTGATGCTGTCTTGTATTGCGATTTGGTGGAAAAAGAAGACGGTACCATAGGATTTTCATTTACCGGTAATACCAATGAGCAAGGTGGCGTTATGAAGCAACAGATAACTCAATTGGAAGATTTGATTAATGTGTTGGAAGCATCTTCGTTCCGTTTGAGTTCTGCGTCAGAGCTTAATCCATCACAACTTTTGTTGACAGATGTAAATGATGAAAATAATAAGATGTGTGTTAATATTGAATGATATTAAAACATATTGTATGATTAGTAATTTTAAAATTTATTAGTTATGAAACGAATGTTACTTGTTGCATCAACTGCATTTGCAAGCATTGCTTTGTATGCAAATGCAGTAAGTGAAGTTCCTGCCATGGAATATATGGTTGATGCCTCAAAGATGGTTGTGAAGCAAGTAGAACAGAAGAAATTTTCTACTAAGTACGGGCAGTCTAAACTGGTTGCGCCTGTAAGCAATTTTAAGATTGCGGATAAGCAATTAAAAGATGCCCGTTCAAGAATTGCGCTTCCAAAACGAAGTATTTCACCTAAATCGGTTAATCCTGAAAATGCGGCGTTATTCGAAAGTTTTGAAGACTATCCGGGTAATGATAGTATATGGGTGCCAACCGGTTGGGAGGTAAAACGTACGGAAGGAGTTTTGGATAGGCCTTTGAATTATGGTGTAGGTTCATGGTTTATTTCCGATGGTTATTATATTGGTATTGAACCTTATGACGGTGATTATTTTGGCCTTGTTTGGTGGGGGTATAATGAAGGTAAGAAACAGGATGAATGGTTGATTTCTCCTTCATTTACGCCACAATCGGGACATTATTTGCAGTTTGCATGCTTTTATTCTCCTTACTCTTTGTTTGATGGTAGTGAAGAGAATATTGATCCAACTACATATGATTATATCGATCATGAACCTATAACTACGATGAAAGTTATGATATCTACAAATGGTGGAACTTCATGGTCGGAATTATATGATATCGCTGATGAGTGGATGGATTATTCGTATTATGAGATGTATATGTATTATATGTCCGGGTACATAACGAGTGATTGGTATCCTATTACCATCGATATGACCGAATATGTCGGACAGGAGATTAAAATCGCATTGCGATATGAGACAAATGATGATGGAGGTATTCAATGTATTGCCGTTGATGATATAGGAGTCGGAATACCTTCTCCGGAGGCTTTATATCTTTCGCCGTCTGATTTGCATAATGGTTTGGACGAGGCCTTCATGGGAATAAATTATAGTATTTTATTGGCTCCGGCTGATACTGATCTTACATGGATAAACTATAGTAACGAATGGACTGAATCATGTTCTTGGGAGTACGCAAATCCTGCCGACGGTGGCGAAACAATGCTTACTTCTACCGATACTAATTTGACAGTTAAATATCCGTCGGGATATTATGTTTCACCGGCACTCACGGCATCTCGTGAAGGTGCTGTCGATAGTACATTCTATGATTGTGATGCTATCAAAGTCGGTGGTGGCTCTGTTTTAATGGGGAATAAAATCTCCGGAGCAAGTTGGGGTACTTATGATGTATTTACCCAAAGTTATGCACCATATTCGGATTTCAGTTTTAGTTCTACTGGCGAGATGGCATGGAACTACTTCCTCTTTGGAACGCCTACAGCAACTGAGACTCAAAATGCAGCGATAAGTTACATTGGTAATTTGTTCCCTAAGGCTGCTGCATCTTATACATTGTCGCGTGTGTCTGTTTTAGGTTTTGCAATGACCGAAATTGACCCTACGTCATCTTATGATTTGCATGTAATCCATGTTGATGATGAGGGGTATATGGGTGACACATTGGCTGTTGGTCATTGCACAGGAAGTCAAATCTTATATCCGTTTAAAGGTGAAGCAGGCTATGAACAAGTAGCTGATTTCTTTATTGTATTGCCTTTCCAATTGATGAAGGATGATGGTATCACCGGTATGGAAATGCCTACGACTCTTACTGTTGATAGTTCGATATTCGTAATGTTGTCAGCTAAGAATCGTAAAAATTCTGAATTTGGTGTTCTGACTACAGAATATCCTAGCTTCAGTGGAGCAGACTATGGATATATAGGTCTTGATGTCGTTTACGAAGGTGAGAAAAATAGCGATGTTTACGCATTAAGTAAATATACAGAAGAAGGTGGATCTTTCTATTTTAATCTTAACGCTCAATTCCCGGGTGGTGAAGAAGCCGGCGTGGATGAAGTCGGTGTAGCTGAATCGGCTGCTAAGGTAGCTGTTGTGGGTGGCGACTTTGTGGTTACTGCTCCTGAGGGTATCGATGCCGTTACGGTTTATAATGTTGCTGGTCAGGCTGTTGCAGCCAGCGAGGTTGCAGGCACTACCACTGTTGACGCTCAATCGCTTGCAAAGGGTGTTTATATCCTTCGTTTCAACGACGGCAGCACCGTTAAGGTGATGAAATAAATAAGCCTTATCCTGGATTTCCCCCGGAAGGGGTGATTGCGGGAATGGTTTTCCCAACGATACAATAATTTGTGATGATGTGGGGGTGAACCGCTGCGAAGCGACTCGCCCCCATTTCATGTATATTATTGCAATGATTGTAGTGGGTGCATCAAAATACAATTTTGACATACGTAAGGGGTGTATCAAAATTATTGGTGTCCGCTAAAAAACAATAAGGCAAAAAATTCATGTCCGCAATGCCCATAAACAGGCGTTGCGGATACTTTTTTTGAAAACCAAGCCCCGTCAGTCAAAAAGAGACGGTTCCGGAGGGTGTTCCCTTGCCTGTTCAAGCATTTCGGCCCAGTCCTTTCCCGG
>CALUMH010000033.1 GCA_944321685.1 uncultured Muribaculaceae bacterium | reverse complement strand
ATGGCACGTAGCAGTTTAATATGTTCCATGATACAAAGTTAAGCTATATTCCTGAAATCCCCGTTCCACCAACCGGGTAAATCCGCTGACCCAAAAAAATGGCAAAGGAGCGATTGTTGATGAAGATTGCATTGTTGCAGCAATCGGAAAACAGCAAAAGCGAGTATAGCAATTGGAACAACCATAACACATTGTTGCGTGGCAATCCCATCAGGATTTTTAAAAAGCCGATGAAGCAACCATAATGTGGTGATTAAAGTTTGCGGAGATATGGGGATGCAAGAATTTGCGTCCCTATATATTTTTGTCGGTATGGAACAGCAACGGCTATGCGGAGGCTATTGCTTATCGGGGCGGCGGATATGAATGTCGTAACCCATAAGGCGAGCCGAGACTTGGAACGGGGTGGCACTTTTGCGAGGTTTGCCGCTGAGGTAATAATAGAAAAGGTGTTGGCGGTCGAATGAGTTTACCGACACTTGCCGTGACTGCTCGGGTTGCAGGTCGCACGGAACGTGCAGTGTTCGTTCATGCAGCAATGTGCCACTTGTGTCGGTGTAGCGTAGCGTCACAGTTATACCCGAGATAGGGAAGCGGGTATTGTTTTGTACAAAAAATGTTTCGTAATTGTCTGATACCCGTTTGTTGAAGCCTCGTAGTGTAACCGCGTTTTCGTCAAACTGAGGTAATCTCGATGTATCGGTGGTGGCAGTGTTAGTCGTGCTGTCTCCGGTAGAGATGAATTCCATGTTTTGAGAGTGCGGTACAAGTGTGCGTTTTGCCATGGTACATGGCATTGTTGCCATGAGTATTATGCCGATGGCGGTAAGTATAGGGCAGACTGTTTTCATAAGTAGCGTATTTCATGATGCCGGCTTTCGTTGTCGTCAAGTGCCGGATATATTTTGCTGAAACCTATCGGAAGTTCTTCTTTGTCGATGTAAGGAGAAATTGAGATAAAGCGGAACAATTTCGGCAAGAAACGTGAGAGGTTGAAGCGAATGCGGGTCTTCAGGCTGCTGCGTTTGAATATTAACGATGTGCCATCACCTTCAAGCGTGGCGACACATTTGCCGGGTCCGAGCAGATTTATGCCGTCTTGTTCGCTGTATAGCCAAAGTTCAAATTTCCGGTCATCGGCACTTTCGGCTATGTATCCTATCACTGTTCCTGGTAACAGAGACAAGTCTTCACTGTCGATTAATACGATGCGGTATTTTAGTTTACCGGAGAATTGCGGAGACGAGAAACGTTCCACCACCACGGTTACCATTTCGTCGGGATATTCCCATATGCCCTCTATGGGCTGCAACGGGGATGCATCCAACCGGGCTTTGGCTTCTTCGGGCGAATATCCGGGTAGCACCATTGCTTGCCTGGGTGGCTTGTCGCCATAATATTTGTCTCCATTGTCGGCTATGGCGGCAGTTGGCAAAAGTAGCAATAATATCAAGCATGGCAGCAATCGCATATACTTATATATTTCATTATATATATTTTTGCCCGTTGCGTTTTCTTTAGTTTGTCAAATGATGGTAAATGTGGTATGGGATGATAATTTGTACGTTGGTTATATCTTATTTATGTCATCCTCGGAAAGACCGGTAAGTGACATTATTGTATTTGTCGGCATTCCCAACTTTTTCATCTTTTGAGCCATTTCCTTGGTGGCTTTTATTTCGCCTTTTGCCATCCCTTCGGCTAATCCTTCGGCTTTACCGTTGGCATGACCTTCAATCCAGCCTGTTTGTATCACACTGCGTTGGTAGCGCAGGGCTTCCATGTCGCGGTCATATGCCCGTTTTTCGGCTTCGGTCATGGCATCAATGCGCAGGCGTTCTCGTGCTTCGGGCAACCCCTTGGCTGTTGCATTGTCATCGATTTCCCCTGTTTTCAGGAATTTTATCCATTCGTCAAGCGGGGTTTTTGCAACTTCGTTGAAATCGTTAACTTTCAATACATAATATTCGGGGAATATGTCGCCGGCATATTTTCCCTTGAACATCTCTTGTTGACGTAGCGACAACTGCAATATGTCGTTACCGTGCAGGCCGCGAAACTCGGTTTTTCCATGATATACATAGTCGTTTCCTTGTCCGAGATCGAAGTACACGATATTAATCGAATATACTTTTCGCACTTTGTTGTAGGCATCACCTATGTTGATGTATTCCGACACGGTTTTTGATACTCCATACAGCATTCGGTGGAAATAATCAAGTTCACGGTTGTTTTGAACTTCAATTATTATCAGTCGGCCACGTGTGTCTTCGGCAAGAATGTCGGCGCGATTGAACTTGTCGGTGGAGTCTTTTTGGTTTGCTTCGCTTTCAAGAAAGCGGCATATGTGCAAGTCCTCTCCGAGCAAAGTGGAAAGGAAACCTTCGAGCACCACATAGTTGCTCTTGTCGCGTAGCAGGCGTTTCATTGCCCAGTCAAACCGTACCAAATTTTTCATAGCAATTTAATATTATATATTGAACAGCCCCTAATGCAAATATAGTGATTTATAATGAATATAAAGTGTTGTATATTAAATTATTTTATAGGAGTGGTTACGATGGATTGCCATTAGTTCATAGCAAAGCGGTAATTCAGCCCGAAACTTAGGATCTCTTTCATTTGCCAGTTGCCCCAGTCCGATGTGGTCTCGGTGGAGTCATCAAAGCGCAGATGCAGGTAAAATTGTGTTGATAGATATTTGGTGATGGAGAAGTTAAATGTGTTTTCCCAATCGCCTTGCACATAGTCATAGTTGGTAAAGGTGTATATGCGAGAAGTCCAACTTATTGACGGTGTTATTGCCCATGTGAGTTTGGCTTCGATATTGGAACCGATGTCACCTTTTACGTGTTTGCCTGCATCGACTCCCATCGAAGTGGGATCGACGCGGTCGTTTTCGCGGCATATTTTCAAGTTGTATGACAATGGTGAAACCGACAAGTCAAATGAGGCATAGCCATTTTTGCTCTTGGTGCCGTAAGTCATACCGACACCGAGGTTCAGTTCACCGGGAGTGAGGAATGATGCGCTCAGGTTATTGCTGTTGGCTGCATAATTGTTGAATATCTGAGTTTTGAACTGCATCGTTGCCGAGTAGTACCAGTTGCGTATTGCCTTGTAACCGAATTTAGTGTTTATCTGCAACAGGTCTTCGCTAATACTGTAGTTCCGTACAGTGTCTTGCGGAGCCGAGCTAAGGCCTATTTTATACTGTATGGTGTTGTCAAATAACAGGTTGGGGTGGGCGTTTTGGTTTAGAGCCACATTCCATGTAAAGTTTCCCAATATGTTGAGGTTGTTGTTGCCACCCTGGTACCAGTTGTCGGAAATGTAGGCTTGCGAGAATTGCAGCGACCCGTCGATGGTGTGTATCCAGTTGCGCATTTTTATTACCGGAACTTCCAGTTCTTGCACAATTTCGGCAGCCAACGGATCGGTATCGGTTTTTTCGAGTTTTAATTTCCGAGCCGATGGGTCAGCGGCTATTTCATATTGTTTGGGAGGCTTGGGCAGGTTATCGAGGTTATAGTGTACGATTTGTGGATTGTAGAGCATGGTGTTGTACCGCAACCGGCGTTCATCGTATGTTTTGCGCCTCAGGTCGTCGATAAACCGTGTGTCATAGTCAAATCCCATTTTGTTAATTCCCATGCTGTCGGCACTGAATGTAATGCTGTCGTTGAACATTTCCTGACGCTCAAACACAAGCGGCATAAACATGAGGCTCGGTTGCAGTTGTATCGAGTCGAAGTTGATTGTCGAGCTGTCGCCAAGAGTAATGGTTATGATTTTGATTTCAGGTTTCCGGCGTTTGCGCATTTCGGCACGCAGGCTGTCGGCGCGTGCCATGCTGTCGGCACGTGCTATACTGTCGCGTTGCAGCTTGTCGGCATGCAGCAGGCTGTCCATAACGTGGCGGTAAGCCGAGTCAACCACTTCGCTGCTTTCCACTTCCACTTCAAGGCTGTCGGTCGCTTCCTGTGGCACGACAATGGCGTTTTCGTTAATGTCGCTTTCATTTTGGGCAAACGACAGGAGTGCATATCCGATTATGGTTGATAATATAATAAGAAGTCGTATTGTACGCATAGAAACAGGTGTTTATATAGTTATGAAAATCGGAATGATGTATTAAACAATCTTTTTATAACATTACAAAGTTAATATATAGAATGAGTAAACACAAATTAAACGTGCCAATTTGATTTATCGGCTTCGCAACCAGGCCTCCCACTGCAGGCTGTCGCCGTTGAATACATTAAGGTCAACTTCTCCAGTCACTCCGTCAACGTTGCCCCAATGGCTGTATTGCAGCAATGTCCAATTGAAACCGGTTACTTTACCGGGATGCTTGAATGTGCACAGCCACAAGTCGAGGTGTGAGAAACGGTCGCTAATGTAGCTGCGATATCCGTCTTTGTTGGTGTATATCATTACTCTGCAACCACGGTTTTCAAGGGTGGTAATCATTTCTTGCAGGTTGTTACGCACGACGGTTTCATTCTCGGCATTTTCGTTGCCCCAGTCTTCCACATCGATGACAAGAGGCAAGTCGAGCATTTTTCCTGCCACTGCATCAAGGAAATTGGCGGCTTGTAGCGAACCGTTCCCGTTTTTGCGGAAAAAGTGGTATGCTCCCACTTTCAGCCCGGCACCGGCCGCACTGTCGCAATTGGCGTTGAAATGGCGATCGCGGAAGTCGGCACCTTCCGAGGCTTTGATATAAACAAATGTGATACTGTCGGCGGCCACGCGGCGGAAGTCGATGATGCCGTTGTGGCTTGAAATGTCGATGCCGCTAATGGGGTACTCTCTTTTCAATACCACGATGTCGGGGCGTTGCAACCGGCGCGAGACATATACCAGTCCGCCTGCAATTAACAACAAGCATACCATAATACAACCGATGACAATGATCCACCGTTTCCGTTTTTCGGCCTCTTTTTTCTGCTTGGCCGTCATTCGCTTGCGTCGTGGCTTGGGTTTGGGCTCAGGCTTTTGCCCTGTAGCACTGCCGGTGGTTGCCGCTATTTTTTCAATTTCTTCCACAGCCGTTATTTCAGTGTTTTTATTTTGTCGGTGTCTCCCACCATCCACAGCACGTCGTGGGCACAGAAGGGGATTGCACCGTCGGGCTTGATGTACTCTGAACCGCGTTGTATGGCCACGAGTAGTGCCGAGTAGTCGTCGCGTAGCCGCACCGAGGCTGTGGTTTGGCCTATCAATGGAGAGTTGTCGCCAATTTCAAAGTGGACGAGGTTGATTTCCCTGTCGCCTGAACTTGCCTCAAAGGAACTCGTTTTTTCGACAATGGGTAACAATGCCTGTATTTGGCTGTCGGTGCCTACAATTCCCAAAACATCGCCCGGAAATATGCGCATGTCGGCAGTGGGAATGGGGAAGTGTTGCTCGCCACGTTGTATTCCCACCACGTTTACGCCATAACGACGGCGAATGTCGGCATTGCGCAGGCGTTCGCCCACAAACGGGCAGCCGTAGCCCACCGTCATGCGAGCCACGTGCAAATCCGACACAAGCACCGCATCTCGGCCGCTGCGCCGCAATTCGCGTTCGTTGAGGTTTTTCATGAATTGCGTCTCAATGTCGTGCATACTGCGCTTTACCTTGTTTGAGAAGAATACTATTATGATGAAGAATACTATCGTGCCCATGGTTATACCCACCCACGGCGAATAGATGTGTCCAAGGTAACCGATAAGCAAAGCCGATGCCACCACAAGCCTGATGATGATGATGAGCACGAGCGGAAGCATGGTTTTGTTGCCTTGTTCCTTAAGTTTTTCACGTTCCGAACGTTTGGTGCCGGTTACTGCAAGTGCGAGCAGGAAAGGGGTGAGAACCACAAGTGTGGCAATCGTGGCAACGAATTGCCCCCAATTATCGCCGATGATGTTTTTCATTAACGGCATGAAATACAGTTCCGACAACAGTATGATTGCTATTGAAATAACGGTGTAAAGCACTATACGCCACAAACTGCGTCTGACGATGTTGCGCCACAGCGTTTGCCCCTCGGTGAGCTGGCTTTCATTGGTACTGTAGCGTACTATCAGGAATTGCAACTTTTGTGGCAGGTGGCGCGATACAAAACCATAGGCGGGTTCGGCCATTTTTATGAAGTATGGTGTACCGAATGTGGTCAGTACCGACACGGCGACCACAATCGGGTAAATATAGTCGTTGAGCACGCCGAGCGACATACCCAGTGATGCTATGATGAAAGCGAATTCGCCTATCTGTGTAAGGCTGAAACCTGTTTCCATAGATGTTTTCAAATCTTGTCCGGCAATGAGCGAGCCGATGGTTCCGAAAAGTGTCATTCCCAAAATTACTACCACCGACAGCAGCAGTATTATACCGGCATATTCGCCGATAATGGCAGGATCTACCATCATGCCCACCGAGATAAAAAATACCGCGCCGAAAAGGTCCTTGACGGGCGTTACCACTTTCTCGATATGTTCGGCCTCGCAGGTGCCTGCCAATATGGCTCCCATAAGGAAGGCTCCGAGCGCGAGCGAGAAGCCTGAGAACACCGAGAACACGGCGGCAAGCATACACAGGCCCATGGCGGTGACAAGCAGTAATTCGTCGGTGATGAATTTGCGGAAGTAATTGAAAAACGTGGGTATCACAAACACTCCCACTGTGAATGTTATGACAAGGAAAAAGACGAGTTTCAGTATGCTCATCAGCATTTCTTCACCGGCGACACTGTTATTGATGGCTATCGACGACAATATCACCATCATTACCACGGCAAACAGGTCTTCACACACAAGTACGGCAAAGACGTGCGCGGTGAACTTGCGTTGTCTCATGTTAAGGTCGGTAAAGGCTTTGATGATTATCGTGGTTGATGACATCGACAGCATTGCGCCGAGGAACAGCGCATCGATGAAGGCAAATCCCAACAGGTGCCCCACAACCAGCCCGATACCCATCATGCATACCACTATGACGAGTGCCGTGATTACTGCCGAACCGCCCACGTTGAGCAATTTTTTGAAACTGAATTCAAGTCCAAGTGAGAACAGCAGTGCGACGATGCCTATTTGCGCCCAAAAGTCGATGTTGGCCTCGTTGGCAATCGTCGGGAAGAAATTGAAGTGTGGGCCGACGAGGAAGCCGGCTACGATATATCCAAGCACTACGGGTTGCTTTAATTTCTTGAATATGATTGCAGCTACGGCTCCTACTACAAGCAACAGTGCCAAGTCGCTTATAAGGCTGTTGGTTTGGAACGATGAGTCTTGTTCGCCGCCTGCCGTGTCGGGAATCTCGGTATGTTGTGCACTTGTACTTGTGCCAAGGTTTATCATGCCGGGGCACATGGCAAATGCGTCGGTCGATATGTCGATGGTTGTCATTGTTTGGTTATATGTTTATTTCGCTTGTCAGTGTTATTGTGCACACCGGCAACGTGTTCCCTATTTCGTTGAAAATCGGCTCGAAGTTTATTTTCCCCCTTGTGAATACCACAAGCGAGATGGCCGAAGTGTGCCGGGTATAGTCATATTTAATGTACCGGTCTTGTACCGCCACGTTGTGGCGAGCCAGTATGTCATCGATAGGGGAGAATGTGTCGGCCGCACCTTCAAGCACTATGTTTATCACTCTCGACTGTCCGCTTGCACCTCGGCGAAGGTGGTCGTAACGTTCAAGAGTGACAAGTATGAACAGCACCAAAGCTGTGGCGATGAGCGAAACCACATACATGCCTGCACCTATGGCTAGGCCTATAGCGGCCACCATCCATATTCCGGCGGCAGTGGTCAATCCGCGCACCGAGCCTTTCATTTGGATGATAGCTCCGGCACCCAGGAAACCGATGCCTGTGACAACTTGTGCTGCGATACGTCCCGGGTCACCGTTTTTAAGCCCCATGTATTCTTGTGGTATATATATGCTCAACAGCATTGCCAGTGTTGCGCCCATTGAAATGAGTGCAAAAGTGCGGTCGCCTGCTATTTGGCCTTTGCTTTTGCGTTCAAGTCCCACGATTGAACCGAGCATGAGGCTCATGACTAACTTGAAAATCGAACCGATTATAGTAACATCGTTCGACATTATGTCGTGCCATACAATTCTCCAAATATCCATCTCAAGTTGTTTTTCAAACTGCAAACTTACTAATAAATTGTGTAAGCCTGCATATATTTGTCAAACTTATTGTTTCATTGACGGGTGGTATGACTTTTTCATTTGTGAAGTCGGTTATGTTGAATACTGCCGTTCGTGACCGGTAGCAATAAAGCAAGGTTTTTTGTTGTGTAGTTAAATGTTAATCCAATGGGTGCTATGGTGGTGAATAGTTAAAAAATGTTATCAATATAAATTTTCTTGCTTAGAAATTATGTTGTATAGCATATTGTGCTTACCTTTGCATCAGTTATTCATGGTATTAGTTTTAAGGCAAACTAAAGATGAGTGTCGTGAGACAATCACTTCTGTTTTTAGGTTTATGTTAATGGTATTAGAAGGTTATTTAAAGCGATCCTGGGCAGTGATGCCGAGGATTTATTTTTTTGTGCCATCCTGTTCCGTATCTCAGAAATCGTAAATGCATTATAATAAAAAGGAGCCGCACCGGCATTACGCCTTGCAGCTCCGTATATTAGCCACACCAAAGGATGCGATGAAACTCCGATAATCAGGTTTTGAGGTCTTCCCTCCTTTGTAATCCGCCGTGCCCCTGAGGACAATTCCTTGCGGAATGCGGCCCGCCATTGGAATAGGAAGATTGTCTCGGCATTTCATTAAAATTTGATGAGTTTCCCAATCTACTTTGATGTGGTATTTATCATCTTTGTATTGCAAATGTAATATGTATATTCTGATTTTCCAAATATTTCGGATAGAAAAATACTGAAAAATTTCTTTAATCGTGGCGTATTGTCAGGTTGTTGAATATTTGTTGCCTGCAGCCGGTGCTACAACTCCTTTAAATTCAAGGTCGATGAGCATTCCAAGCAATTGTGACATGGGTATCTTCAGTGCGGAATAGATGGTGTTGATGTGTACTTGCGTTCCGCCTTGTTGTTTTATGAAATCTAAGACTTGCTGCTCTTCGGTTGTCAATTCAGGGAATAATTCTCGTTGCCTTTCTTGTTTTACTCCATTATCGGGGAGTTCCCATCGCATGGCCGTGATGAGATCTTCGCTCGAAGTGAGCATTGATGCCATGTTGCGGCTAATAAGTTTGTTGCATCCGGCTGAATATGCGTCGGTATAACGTCCCGGCAATGCAAACACGTCGCGGTTGTAGCTTGCGGCTATAGAGGCTGTCACCATTGCCCCGCCTTTTTCGGCCGATTCTACGATTACCGTACAATCGGCAAGAGCGGCTACAATGCGGTTTCGAGCCAGGAAGTTGGCGCGGCTTATGTAATCGTGGGATGTGTAGTCGGTGAGCAATGTTCCGCCATTGCGGACAATCTCGTTTGCCGTGCTGCGGTGCACGGCAGGGTAGATGGTATTAAGTCCGTGAGCAAGGACGGCCACTGTAGGCACCCCTTCGTGTAATGCCGCACGGTGGGCGGCTATATCTATGCCGTAGGCAAGTCCGCTCACCACGATCAAGTCTTTTTTGAAATATTTTGTGAGGTCGGCAACAAGCGTTTCACAGAATCGTGTTCCGTAAGGCGTGGCATGGCGAGTACCTACGATACTGATTACTTTGCCACGGTTCAGGTTGCATTGCCCGCGACTGTATAATAGTATAGGTGAGTCGGGGGCATTCAGCAGCCGAGCCGGGAAATCATGATCGGTGAAATAAGTGACCGATATGCCATTGTCGCGGATAAACTTGATTTCCTCTTCGGCAGCCTTGAGCAGTCGGCGGCGGTAGTCGCTTTCGATAATTTTGTTGTTTGTTTGCAATAGTCGTCCAAGCTCCCTGCTGTCGGCCGAAAAGAATGAGGCCTCATCGGGCAGCACATCGAGCAAGCGTTGGGCTAATTCCACCCCCATACCCCGCACCGAGGCTAGAGCCATGCGGTATTTCAGCAATTCACAGTCCACGGTTTTCAGAAGTATTCTTTGAACGCCTCGGCAATAGCTTCGCCCCTGGATAATTTCCCGTTTTCAAGGCACACGCAGCTCACCACGGCAGCCACAGCCTGCCGTCCGGTGTCTTTATTGAAAATGTCTTGGTGGAAAATAAATCTCACCCCCTTCATTTCTATCCACAGGCTGCTCACCATGGTGTCGCCGCTGCGCAAAGGTGTCTTGTAGTCGATTTCCACCCGGTTAAGCACGGGGATTATGCCGCGCTGTTGCATTTGTTTGAACGAGAACCCGGCATGACGGCAGAATGCATGGCGCGTGTGTTCAAGATAATGCAAATAGTTGGCATTGTTGACGATGCCTTCGCTGTCGATTTCATAATCGCGCACTTCCATTTCGAGAGAAAATATATATTCGTGCATTGCGTTACAGTTTTTTTCGATTGGCAAAGTTAGCATTTCCCCGGCAAAAAACATAAATCGAACGCATTTGCCGTGACTCATAAGTTTGTTGCTGTGTGTAGTGGAATGAGTGACAATGGGTTAATTTGTTGTTAATAAGTTTCGGGTGGAAATGGTTTTGCAAATAATGGGGATTTATTAATTTTACGGACGAAATTCATGAGAAGAAACCACACTGTATGCAACCTTTCGTTCATCTTCACGTACACTCACAGTATTCAGTGCTTGACGGTCAGGCATCGATTAAGGCTCTCGTTGACAAGGCTGTTGCCAACGGCATGAAGGGTATTGCCCTCACCGACCATGGCAATATGTTTGGCATAAAGGAGTTTTATAATTATTGCAACTCGATAAATTCCGATGCCAACAAGGAGATAAAGAACTTGAAAAAGCAGTTGGCCGAGGTTGAAGGTGCCGAGAATGTAGATACCGCTGCCGCAGACGAACTGAAGCGGCAGATAGCCGAGGCACGGTCTAAACTGTTCAAGCCTATTTTCGGCTGCGAGATGTATGTGGCCGAGAAGACGCTGTATGACCGTACGTCGAAGCATGACACCGGTCGCCACTTGATAGTGCTTGCCAAGAATTTAAAGGGGTATCACAATCTTGTGAAACTTGTTTCAAAAGCATGGACCGACGGGTTTTATTCGCACCCACGTACCGACAAGGAAGAACTTGAGCGTCATCGCGAGGGGCTTATGATATGTTCGGCCTGCTTGGGCGGAGAAATCCCTAAATTGATTTTAAATGGACAAATTGACGAAGCACGGGAGTCGGCCAAGTGGTTCAAAAGTGTGTTTGGCGATGATTATTATCTTGAATTGCAACGTCATAAAGCCACTGTGGCGCGTGCCAACCACGAAACTTTCCCCTTGCAACAGGAGGTGAATGTCGTGCTGAAACAATTTTCGGAAGAGCTGGGAATAAAACTTGTGTGCACCAACGATGTGCATTTTGTCAATGAAACCGATGCCGAAGCCCATGACAGGCTTATATGCGTATCGACGGGCAAAGCATTGAACGATCCCAAGCGTATGCTTTATTCAAAACAAGAGTGGATGAAGACGCAGGAGGAGATGAATGAGATTTTCAGCGATTTCCCCGAGGCGTTGAGCAACACTCTTGAATTGCTCGACAAGACTGAGTTTTATTCCATCGACCATGACCCGATTTTGCCGAATTTCCCGTTGCCCGATGGATTTACCGACAATAACGATTATTTGCGATACCTTGTGTATGAAGGTGCAAAACGGTTGTGGAAAGATGAACTTGACGAGGAGCACCGTGAGCGGATTGATTTTGAGCTTGATACTATAAAAAACATGGGTTTCCCGGGTTATTTCCTTATAGTGCAAGATTTTATCAGGGCAGCCCGCGACATGGGTGTGTCGGTGGGGCCCGGACGTGGCTCGGCTGCCGGGTCGGCGGTGGCATATTGCCTCGGTATCACGCAAATCGACCCTATTAAATATGACTTGCTGTTTGAACGCTTCCTTAACCCCGACCGTATTTCGTTGCCTGATATCGATATCGACTTCGATGACGACGGGCGTGCCAAGGTATTGAAATATGTTACCGAAAAATACGGGGCCGAGAAGGTGGCGCATATCATTACTTACGGTACAATGGCGGCCAAGATGGCTATAAAAGATGTGGCGAGGGTGGAGGAATTGCCTTTGCCCGAAAGCGACCGTCTTGCAAAGTTTATTCCGAGCAAGCCTAATGATATGCCCGAAGACGACAAGGGTAAGAAATATAAAATCACCATAAAGAATTGCCTGAAGTGCTTCCCCGAGTTCCAAGCCGAACTCAACAATCCGAATGCTACTGTGGTGGAAACCATCAAGTATGCCGAGGCTCTTGAAGGTAATGTGCGTAACACCGGCGTGCACGCTTGCGGTGTGATAATCGGGCGTGACGACATCACCGACTGGGTGCCGGTGAGCACTGCCCCCGACAAGGATGGCAACAAGATGCTTGTGACCCAGTACGAAGGCAGTGTTATTGAATCGACCGGGCTTATAAAAATGGACTTCCTGGGGCTGAAAACATTGTCGATTATCAAGGAAGCTCTTGAAAACATAAAGGAAACTCGTGGCATAGATATTGACATAAGCAGTATCGACATCAACGACCCCAAGACTTATAAGTTGTATTGCGAGGGGCGCACCGTGGGTACGTTCCAGTTTGAGTCGGCCGGAATGCAGAAGTATCTTATCGAGCTGCAGCCGAGCACTTTCGAGGACTTGATAGCCATGAATGCCCTTTACCGCCCTGGACCTATGGATTACATTCCCGATTTCATCAAGCGCAAAAGGGGAGAAATGCCCATCGAGTATGATATACCGGTTATGGAGAAATACTTGAAGGATACGTATGGTATCACGGTTTATCAGGAGCAGGTGATGTTGCTGTCGCGTTTGCTGGCCGGTTTCACACGTGGCGAAAGCGATGTGTTGCGCAAGGCGATGGGTAAAAAACAAATCGACAAGTTGATGAAACTCAAGCCCAAGTTCCTTGATGGCGGAGAGGAACGCGGTTATGACCGTGAGGTGCTTGAAAAAATATGGAAAGACTGGGAGAAATTTGCTTCATATGCTTTCAACAAGAGCCATGCCACGTGTTACAGTTGGGTGGCGTTCCAGACGGCATACCTGAAGGCCAATTATCCGTCGGAATATATGGCGGCAGTGCTCAGCCGTAACCTGAGCGATATCGACAAGCTCACCAAATTCATGGATGAATGCAAGTCGATGCGTATTGAAGTAAAGGGGCCTGATGTAAATGAAAGTTACGTGTCGTTCAGTGCCAACAAGCGCGGAGACATTCGTTTTGGGCTTGCCGGCATAAAAAGTGTGGGCATTAATGCTGTAAACGCAATCATCGACGAGCGCAAGGCCAATGGGCCTTATAAGTCGATTTTCGACTTTGTGGAACGGGTAAACCTGTCAAGCTGTAACCGCAAGACGCTCGAAGCCCTTGCCTTGTCGGGAGCATTTGACTGTTTCGAAGATATTTCCCGTGAAGACTTTTTTGAGAAGAATGCCAAGGGTGAGACCTTTTCGGAGGTAATAATGCGATATGGGCAAAAGTTCCAGTTTGACAAGCAGTCGCAGGTGACTTCGTTATTTGGTGGTGACGAGATTGTGGAAACTTCGCGTCCTGCCATACCGCACGCACCCAAGTGGCCTAATATCTTGAAACTTGAAAAGGAGCGTGAATTGGTGGGTATGTACCTCTCGGCGCATCCGCTCGATCCGTTCTATGTGGAGATAGAATATGGGTGCAATACACGCATCAAGGACTTGAAAGACAAATCGGATATGCTTGATAAGGAACTTTCGTTTGGCGGAATCGTGGTGGGTTACGACGTGAAACCGTCGAAACGCGGCACCAATTACGGCATATTGAAGATGGAAGATTATTCGGGTACCACCGAGTTTTTCTTGTTTGGAAACAATTTCATAAACTACGGCAAATTCGGTGTGATAGGTACCCCAATAATGGTGCGCGGCGCTTACCAGAAGAATAAGTACAACGGTCGTGTGGATTTTAATATCACATCGATCGAACTGCTTGAGAACGTTAAAGGCAAGTTGTTGCGTAGCATCACCATGAAGTTGCCCGAAGCCGTCATCAATGCCTCATTGGTGAATATGCTCAAGTCGTACCTCACACAATCGACCGAGAATCGCAGTGACTTGTACTTCGTCATTTGTGATGAACGAAATCATCGCAATGTGCAGTTGCTGTCACGTTATAAGATACCCATCACGCGGCAACTCATCAACAAACTGAATTCCGAAGAAATAAATTTCACAATTAATTAATAACACATTAAATTACAGAAAACTATGGCATTTGTTTTTACCGACGACAACGCTGCCCAAGAAATACAATCGGGCAAGCCGGTTGTAATTGACTTTTGGGCAACTTGGTGCGTACCGTGCAAACGCTTGGCACCTGTTATTGACGAACTGGCAGCCGAATATGAAGGTCGCATACTCATCGGGAAGTATAATGTGGAAGATGGTAACGACCTCACCACCGAATACGGTATCCGCAATATTCCCACATTGCTGTTTTTCAAAGACGGCAAGCCGGTGGGCGAACGCATGGTGGGTGCACAACCCAAGGCAGAAATCGAAGCCCGTTTGAAGGAGCTGTTGTAACTTTCGACAGGTTCGAAAGAATGTAACAAGGAGTGTTCCGTAATAGATAAAATCGCAAAACAGGGCGGAGAAGCCGCACCATCGAAATTGCGACCCATACTGGAGGGGTATTCAGTAAATGTCAACAAATAAGGTGGCATATGCAGTGATTCTACTTTAGCATCTGCATATGCATCTTATTTGTTGCTTTTCATTGTTTTTCAGCAAAATTTTATTTGTTGGAAAATTTAAAGTCTATTGACCAACGGTTATACTCCCAATTGGCCCATCAAAAAACATTGGATATATGGAGAGAAAAAAACATTTTAACACGGGGCAGTTTCAATTAAAATAATAGTAAGTGAATTCTACTTATTTTTCCTGGCTTTGCACTCAAATAAATGCAAATGTATATATTCCGTGGGAATAGATGCAGAAGTCAAATTTTTGATTTTATGAATGTTATGTTTGAATAGGATGGAGTAGCGGTGTGTTTATTAGTTAAAAATTAATAAAATAAAATTTAAGTGTTGCTTTTCTCAATTATTCTATTTGATGTTTCAAATAAAGTTTATACATTTGAATTAACAAGATTGTTAGTCTAATTGGTTAAACTAAACAGTTTGCAATATGGATAAGGAACAAAAGCATTTACAAGACACAGAAACAAAAATTCTTCAAGCAGCAGAAAAAGAATTTTTTGAAAAGGGATATGCCGGTGCAAGAACGGCATCTATAGCCGAAGCTGCTGGAGTGACCCATGCCATGCTCCATTATTATTTCAGGACAAAGGACAAACTTTTTGAGCGGATTGTATCCGAAAAGATAAATAAGCTTGGTGATATTGTGTTAAGCGCAATCGGAGACAGCAACTTACCTTTGGAAGATAGAATTCGTCAAGGTGTGGAACGGCACTTCGACTTTATTTCTGCCAATCGTGATTTGCCAAGATTCATAGTGAACGAAGTTCTAACCGGTCCCGAAAGAGTTAGAACAATAGGAACAAGCATACAGAACATAGTGAACAACGTCTTAAGCAATCTCCAACACGAGATTGACGAATACGCCGCCAAAGGATTATGCCTGCACATCGATGCCCGGATGTTGCTGATAGACATCGTTTCGCTCAATGTATTCCCGTTCATGGCGGCTCCCATCGTACAAGGAGCGATAGGCGATTCATACGAGAGCTATGATGAGTTCTTGGCTTTGCGCAAAAAGGAGAATGTAGAAACCATTTTGAGAAAACTTAAAATCCATTGATTATGTTGAAACTGTATCTGTTCTTGGTACTGTCTCTGTTTACTGGTGTCCATTTGTCGGCCCAAGTGACATTGGAAGAATGCGTCAAGCTTGCGCAAGACAATTATCCGCTCATTCGGAAGTATGATTTGCTAAACCAAACGAAAGAAGTGAACCTGTCGGACATCAACAAAAGCTGGCTGCCGCAAATCAATGTGTACGGGCAAGTAACCGTGCAGAATGAGGCTCCCTCATTCCCTGAAGCATTGGCCGGAATAATCTCTCAAACAGGCATGTCCATTTCCGGACTGAACGAATGGCAATATAAAATAGGTGCAGATGTTAACCAAAACATTTGGGATGGAGGCGTGTCGAAAACCGGACGGAATATAGTACGTGCCGAAGATGCCGAACGGCAGGCTGCTTTGGATGTTCAGCTTTATGCCATCCGGAAGAGGGTGGAAGACTTGTATTTCGGCATCTTACTCATTGAGGAACAGGCTGAACAGACCAGGAACATGCAAACTTTACTTCAAAGCAACCTTGACAAGTTGCAGACCATGTTTGAAAACGGCACCGCCATGCAAAGCGATGTGGACATGGTGGAGGCGCAATACTTGACCACTTCACAACAACTTATCCAAGCGAAAAGCACAGCGAAAAGCTATCGGAAGGTGCTGGAAATATTCACAGGGATAAGCCTTGTCGGACAGGAGCTGGTGAAACCGGACGCCACCATTCCCCAAGACCTGTTGCCAGCCCGTCCCGAATTAAGGCATTTCGAGGCACAATTGCAAGCCAATGAAGCAAGGAACGCAAGTATCACGGCAAGCACGATGCCCAAAATCGGGCTGTTCGCCCAGGTTTATTACGGTTATCCGGGATTCGACTATTTCGAGAGCATGATGAACCGAGACCTTTCGTTCAACATTCTTGCAGGAGTGAAAGTGTCATGGAACATAGGAGCGTTTTACACAAAGAAGAACAACAGGCGGAAATTGCGTCTTTCATCGGACAACATAGCGGTGGAACGTGACGTGTTCCTGTTCAACACGAATATGCAGACACGGTCGCAGCTTGACCATATTGACGAGCTGAAAGCCGTCATGGAAAAGAACGACAGGATAGTGGAACTCCGTACTAATGTGCGGAAAGCGGCAGAATCTCAACTTGACAACGGAGTCATTAATGCCACCGACCTGCTCACCAAACTGACAGACGAGAAACAGGCCCGTCTCAACGCATCATACCAAGAAATCCAACTTATAAAAAGTATTTATCAACTTAAATATACATTGAACAAATGAAAAAGACAGCATTATTATACCCCGTATTCATTATGGTGCTGGCTTCCTGCCAAAACGCTGAAAAGTATGATGCCACAGGCATCTTCGAGGCTAATACTGTAACCGTATCGTCGGAAACCAGCGGAAAGCTTGTATTGTTTAATATTGAAGAGGGAGACAGTCTTAAAATAGGACAACAGGTCGGACTGGTGGACACGACTTTGCTTGTACTGCAACAAAAACAACTGTACAGCCAACAGCTTTCCACCGAGAAGTCATCGCCGGACATTGCGGCACAGGCTGCGGCGTTAAGGTCGCAGATCGCACACCAGCAGAATGAATGCGACCGCATTAAACGTTTGCTTGCCAATGGAGCAGCCACTCAGAAACAAAGCGATGACGCCCACGCGCAGTTAAGAACCTTGCACGGACAATTGGAAGGCCTGCTTTCTACGTTGGACAAGAACCGCAACTCCATCACGGAAAGTGCTTCCGCCCTGCAATACCAAAAAGAGCAGGTAGAGGAACAGATACGCAAAAGCCGCATTACCGCACCGATAACCGGAACTGTCTTGCAAAAATATGCCGAGCAGGGTGAATATGCCACTCCAGGACGCCCGCTCTTCAAGATGGCAAACCTCGACGACATCTATCTCCGCAGTTACTTCACGTCCTCACAGCTGGCGCATATCCGTATCGGGCAGGAAGTGACTGTCATAGCCGATTTCGGTGGAGACGAACAATATGAATATACTGGCAAAATCATTTGGATAGCTCAAGAAAGCGAGTTCACACCGAAGTCCATCCAAACGCAAGACTCAAGGGCAAACCTTGTATATGCCGTAAAAGTCGCGGTAAAGAATGACGGACGTCTGAAACTCGGGCAGTATGGAGAGGTGCGCTTATGAAAAATGCAATTGACATTCAAGGCCTGACGAAGCGGTACGGAAAACTCGTGGCTCTTGACCATGTGAGCCTTTCCATTTCCGAAGGCTCCCTGTTCGGCCTTATCGGCCCGGACGGTGCGGGCAAGACCACGTTGTACCAGATACTGACTACTTTGCTCAGCCCCGATGAGGGCTCGGCTACTGTGATGGGGTTGGATGTGGTAAAAGACTACCGAAAATTGCGCACTGAAATAGGTTACATGCCGGAGAAGTTTTCCCTTTATCCCGACCTTACCGTGGATGAGAACCTGCACTTCTTTGCCTCGCTGTTTGGAGTGAACGTAAAGGACAACTTCGACCTGATAGCCCCGATATTTGACCAGCTGCAAAAGTTCCCTAACCGCAGGGCAGGAGCCTTGTCCGGTGGAATGAAACAGAAACTCGCCTTGGGATGTGCACTGATACACCGTCCGAAAGTTTTGCTCTTGGACGAGCCTACTACCGGAGTGGACGCCGTGTCGAGAAGCGAGTTTTGGGGTATGCTGGCTACGCTGCGAGAAAAGGGCATCACGATTCTTGTCTCCACCTCCTACATGGACGAGGCTGAGCGTTGTGAACGCATCGCCTTGATAAACAAAGGAAGAATTCTTGATGTGGATACACCCGGCAGGTTGATTGAAGGGTTGGACAAGAACCTTTACAACGCATCGTCTAAAGACATGTATCCGCTTTTGGAAACTTTGCGTACTTTGCCGGACGTGAAAGACTGCTATACCTTCGGAGCCACGTTGCATGTCGTGACAAACGATGATTTCAATCCGGATGACGCCATCTGCAAGCTTAGACAGGAAGGTTTGGAAGATGCCCGAATTTGGCCGGCAAAAGGAAATATTGAAGATTTGTTCATTAAATTGGCTAAGGACGATGGCTAAGGAAATAGTAATATCGGTAAAGGACCTCACCAAGAAATTCGGGAGTTTCACCGCCGTTGACCATCTCACATTGCAAGTACGACGGGGCGAGATATTCGGATTCTTGGGAGCAAACGGCGCGGGTAAGACCACTGCCATGCGTATGTTGTGCGGACTCAGTTTCCCGACATCGGGCAGCGGAACTGTGGCCGGGTACGACATCCTTCGCCAGGCGGAGGAAATCAAGCGGCATATTGGCTATATGAGCCAAAAATTCTCGCTTTATGAGAACCTGACGGTGTGGGAAAATTTGAATCTGTTTGCCACCATCTATGGTATGTCGGCAAAGAGTATTCGGGAAAAGACCGATGCCGCATTCAAGACATTGGGCATGGAAAACATGCGGAATGTGCCGGTAAAGGAAATTCCTCTCGGGTGGAAACAGAAGCTGGCGTTTACCGCCGCCACCCTGCACTCGCCGGACGTTGTCTTTCTGGACGAGCCGACCGGAGGCG
This sequence comes from uncultured Muribaculaceae bacterium, assembly GCA_944321685.1. Classification (GTDB taxonomy): domain Bacteria; phylum Bacteroidota; class Bacteroidia; order Bacteroidales; family Muribaculaceae; genus Avimuribaculum. The sequence goes on along the minus strand of CALUMH010000033.1, from coordinate 4,370 downwards.
TTGACCCTTCCACCCGGCGCAAGTTCTGGGAAATGATTTACCGGGCTTCGTCCGAAGGCATGACGGTCTTTGTGACTACCCACTATTTGGACGAGGCCGAATATTGCAACCGCATATCCATCATGGTGGACGGACGTATCAAGGCATTGGACAGTCCGGAAGGATTAAAACGGCAGTATCTTGCCGGAACAATGGACGAGGTTTTCCGCATTGTGGCGAAAGATGCGAAAAGGGGAGATTAAATGAACTAAAAAGCGAACGTCATGTCAATATTCCAATCACTTATAAGGAAAGAGGTGCTGCACCTCCTGCGCGACTTCCGCACAATCACGGTGGTGTTGGTTATGCCCGTTGTGTTGCTGTTGCTCTTCGGGTTTGCCATATCCACCGAGGTCAACAATATAAAAGTTGTTGCTGTGGTGGAGCAGCATACAGACGAGACCAAACAGATTATAGACCGCTTCCGTAACAATTCCTATTTCACGTTTGAAGGCATCGTGCCTTATCACGAAGTAGAAAGTATTCTTCGGAAAGGCCGGGCGGATGCCGCCATTGTGTTCCGCACGGAGGACGGAAAACTGAGTCATCAGATTATTGTGGATGCTTCCAATACCAATTTGGCACTGACATCCACAACTTATTTGGAGAGTGTCATCTGTTCTGCGACAGGCATCCCGGTCGTGACCAACACGCTTTACAATCCGCAACTGAAAAGTGCGTACAACTTTGTTCCGGGCATCATGGGCATGATATTCATCCTTATCTGTGCGATGATGACTTCCGTGTCGATTGTCAGCGAAAAGGAAACTGGAACAATGAACCTGCTGTTGGTTTCGCCGGTACGCCCATGGACAATCATCTTTGGCAAATTGGTGCCTTACTTCTTGCTGTCGTGCATCATCCTGATACTGGTGTTGGTGCTGAGCTATACCGTGCTGGGTCTGCCTTTCTCCTTCAGTGTCATCAATGTGATATGGGTGACCATTCTGTATGTCATCCTTGCCCTTGCATTGGGATTGCTCATTTCCACTATTGCCTCCACACAGGTGTCGGCCTTGTTGGTTTCGGGTGTGATGTTTATGATTCCCGTAGTCCTGCTGTCCGGCATGATTTTCCCGGTTGAAAATATGCCTTTGGCCTTGCAATGGCTCTCTTGTATTATCCCTGCACGCTGGTATATTTCAGCGATGCGTGTTCTGATGGTCCAGCAACTTCCTATAGGGTATGTATTGACGGAAATCCTGGTATTGTCGGGAATGACATTGGCTGTATTGGTTTTGGCCATCAAGAAGTTTAACGCTAAAAAATGAAGGACGTATGAATGCAAAGATATTGAAGATTCTGCTCAAGAAAGAAGTGTCACTTATTAAGCGGAATCCTATTATTCCCCGCCTGATAGTAGGTATGCCTGTTTTGGTTATGCTGATTATTCCCCTTGTGGCGACCCTTGACGTGAAGAATGTGGAAGTGGTCGTGGTAGATAATGACCGGACGGAATTGTCGCGGCGGATGGTGGCAGACATGGATGCATCGGAATACTTGTCCGTCACAGGCTGCTATTTTAGCTACGATGAAGCGTTCCGGCAGGTAGAAGAGGGCGAGGCGGATGCCATCGTCACCATCCCGAAAGATTACCAAAAAGACCTGACCAACGGCGAAAAGCCTGAACTGGACTTGAAAGCTAACGGCGTGAATGCGACCAAAGGCACACTCGGCGCACAATACGCCACGATGTCTGTGGCGAATACTGTTGCGCGTTGGCAGGCAGAGCAAGGTGTCAGCCTGTCGGCGCGTGAATTTGGCACGGTGAATTTATATAATCCGACTCTCGACTTCCGCAATTACATGATACCCGCACTCATGGTAGTGCTGCTTATCATTATTTGTGGTTTCCTTCCGACTCTCAACCTGGTTAGTGAAAAGGAATCCGGTACCATTGAGGCGATGAACGTCACGCCGGTGGGCAGGCTTGAATTTGTCTTGTCGAAACTGATCCCTTATTGGGCTGTTGGAATACTGGTCGTGACAGTCGGAATGCTTATCGGTTGGTTAGTCTATGGACTTGTGCCGGAAGGAAATATCGCGAACATTTATTTGGCTGCAATCCTGTTTAGTCTTGTTATGTCGGGATTGGGTGTGTTCATTGCCAACCGGTCGGCAACTATCCTACAAAGTATATTCATGATGTTCGCTTTCATCATCGTATTCCAGTTGATGAGCGGACTGTTCACGCCCATTGCATCCATGCCCCGGTGGGCACAGTGCATCACTTATGCGATTCCACCGCGCTATTTCATCGAGATCATGCGCTCCGTCTATCTGAAAGGGGCTACCATGACCGACCTTTGGGTGCAATATGCCACTTTATCCGTCTTTGCCCTACTATTCAGCCTCGTGGCAGCCATGACATACAGGAAGAGAGCGTAAAATCATTCTATTGGTATTACTGGGCACCAATATAAAAAAACTATGATTTCTCTTTGTAAATCCATGATTATTACCCTAATATATTTGTTGCCTTTGCATTGAGCAAAAATACTTAGTCCACTGAGTAAAATGTAACAGTATGTATAAACGAGCGGAATATCAGGTGATTACAGATAGGATGGAAGAGCCACGTCGCTTCTTCAAAGTGACGATGGATAATCGCCGGACAGGCAAATCTTAAGACTTGTCACTTATATTGGTAATAAATATCCGAAAGCGTATCACAAAATCCCCAACCACAGTTGTCTGCATTTTCAAGCAATTTCTCTATCCGTTCAGAATAAATAGTTAACAAGCCATGCATGAAAATAAACTTCATGGCTTTATCGAAGTTGTTTTCCAAAGTCGTGTAATATTGCTCCCACATATCGCCAAAAGTTACGGTATATTCGCATCCTTGTTCAATGTAGAATAACATCAGGTCAGCAACACAAGTCGGTTCAGGCTTTAATTTTTGGAAATCGGAAATGACTTTCCGGCACTTGGCGAATGATGGTTTTTCAGAAAAGCCACGAGTAGGGAAGAACTCCTGCCGGATAGCTTTCTTACACTTCTCCAATTCGGCATTACTGTCAGGAGCCAGATAGAACTCCAGATACTCCTTGGCTTCTTTTCGGGCATCATACAGTTCGAGCATCACTTCGATGACTTGCTCTTTGGTGAGCGTTTGCAGGTATTTCTTAAGTTTTGCTTTTGACATATTTATTTGTTATATGGTTGTTGTATGAGTTTTTCCACCAGCGGCACATAATACTCTTGCACCTCTTCTGCCGTAGGCGTATGGGCACCGGGGAAGTGGTAAGCGTGGGTGTAGTGTTGTAGGAACAACAGTTCAAAATGGGCCAAATGGTCATTCTCCCCGAAGAGGCCCCAGATGCGGTCGGTCATTTCCGGTCGGCAGTCGTCCCATTGATGTGCTTGCACCTCGGCAAATTCATTTATCAGCGGTTGGCCTATCACGAAATGTTGCCGTCCGTCGGCTCGTGGTGATTTGTACTCATGCTCTCCGATGCGCTCGGAAAGGAAACGTGTCATTTCAAAATAGGGATTACCCAACAAGGCAGGTATTCTCAAACGTGATGCCACGATTTGCGCCAAAAAAGAGCCATTGCTATTACCCACCAATACAATAGGTAGCTCGTGTTCGCAAAGTTCTGTAATAAATGCCAATGCTTCGCGAGGGTGAAGCGGAAGGTCGGGCGTAAGGACTTCAGCCTTACTTGCGAATGTCAGCTTCAACGCTTGGGCAGGTATGCAACTGCCCGAAGCGAAGAAACCGTGGAGGAAAAGTATTTTTGTCGTCATCATTGCTCATTTTGGAGATGTTTCAGTATCATTTACAGTATCACTTATGCTTTGTTGATACTGTAAATCCCAAATTTTAATTCTTGTTTTATTTTCGATGCAGTATGTGTACATCATTGATTATCAATAGTATAGCGCTCTAAAAGGTACAACCAGTAGGTTGGCAAGTATCTGAGAATGTGTAAGTTAGTGATTTTTAGCACCATTCTCGGCTTGTACCTCCATTTTGGAAAGTAAAAGTAAGTGTAATTTCTTGAATATCAAAATGTGCGGTACAAAAACTTGTGAAAAATGGCGTTTTTTGATGAGAAAAGGTACAAAATGGCTCTGAAACCGAGCGGGACATTATGATTATTTTGCGAAGTATTCAGTCTTCAACCAATAGGCATAAATCGGATCCTGAAATGAGATTTCACCGGCCATAATAGCTTTGAGATAGTTCAGTTGTTGTGTGGCCAATGTGTCGGTAATTGTTACAAACAACAGACTGATGTGACAGCTGTTGCTATTTTTTTAAGATTGCCTTAGCAGTAATATTCTGAACAGAAAAGGAAGTATTATTTCTTTTTCTGTTCAAA
>CALUMH010000032.1 GCA_944321685.1 uncultured Muribaculaceae bacterium | reverse complement strand
GCTTCTTCATGTTCAGGCTTGCCAAGCTATATTCCTGAAATCCCTGCTCCACCAACCGGGAAAATCCGCTGATCCGTTTTACCCTGCATTTTAACCATATTTGAGCATAAAAAAAAGAGAGTCGCATTTCTGTAACTCTCTGATTTTCAAGTGGTGCCAACGGGAATCGAACCAGTGACACAAGGATTTTCAGTCCTTTGCTCTACCAACTGAGCTATGGCACCGTTGTTGCTGTTTTGCGAGTGCAAAGTTATGAGGAAATGTTGGATTGTGCAAATTTTTTTCGATGTTTTTTGCCGGTGAAGTGTAAATAATGCGAAGCAGGATAATCTACGTAAGGGTTATAGGCTTGATACGCAGTGTGTTGGTTGGTTGTGTGGTGTCGTGTGTTTTATTTGTCGTGTGTGACTTTTTATGCTGTTAGTCGGGTGGGTAATTGTTGTGCCGTCGGTAGCATCATCGAGGAGTAAGGTGCGATTGTGGTAATTTAAATATATTGTTGAGGAAAATGGGAACATTGTTCCGTTTAGCCTGTTTTGTGGTCGATTGTTCGGTTTTGGCGATATTTATTTTATTTAAATGTTTGCAATTTAAGTAGTAAAGGCTATATTTGTAAATGCGCTACATTGGTGGAACAGCGGCAAGTCCTTTTGTTCCGGCGATGTCGCGTATTGATGGGTATTAGTAAGATCTTATGGGGATGCATTGCCTGTCCGGACGGCGATGTCGCAAAAGATGTCGGCAGGTCCGGGTAAGAGCAATTCTTGATGGGTAAATTCTTGACAGACGAGCGGATTAAGCGATACCGGGGAAACAACTTCCGATGCGCCAATCGGAAATTCTAAGGTTGAATGTTGTATTGGGAGAAATTTTCAATGAGCATTTTAAAAAAGTCTTTGTGAAATCGTGGAATAGATGGCTTGTGCAGTTGCTGCAAGCATCGGTGAAATGGCGTTTCGCTTCAATATGTGGCGAGTAGCCGGTGTCGTGTTTGGGGCTGTGCCGCTTTGTTTTGTTCATTGCGGGTCTTCGCTTCTTGATTTCAGGTATTTTTTTCGACATAGGGTAAATTAGGAGTATTTTTAGGTTTGGCCCGGCAATTCGCATCCCGGTTGCCGGGTTTTCATGTGGTTGTGCAAATATCTTCATGCAAAATGTCCTCGTCTTGTATCGGTGTATTCCGTCGATGGTGTTGCCAGGAGGCCGATGGTGGCAATAAAAACGAGAATTCAACGTGGGGCGAGGGGGGCTATGCGTCCGTTTCGATTTCTGACGCAGTGCCGTGTGGCGATATTCGGTGTGGCGGGGGTATTGTTTGGCTCGGTTTTTGCGGGAAGTTATATGGCAGGCAAATGTTATGCTGCTTTACGGCTGTGTAAATAAGCAAGATAAATGCTGCAGTGCGGTTGTAATTGTAATAAATATTAAAAGATGCGGCATTAAGGAAATATTTCCGTAATTGTTTGTTGCAGTTGAAAAAAAGTAACTAACTTTGCATTGCCAAAACAAGGCGAACATGAGATATACAAGAATATTTTTAATCTCTCATTATATTAAACTAATATGGCAAATTTAGATTTAAGCAAGTACGGTATCACCGATGTGAAGGAAATCCTCCACAATCCGTCTTACGAAGTATTGTTTGAGGAAGAGACCAAAGAAGGTCTTGAAGGCTTCGAAAAGGGTCAAGTAACTGAACTTGGTGCTGTTAATGTTATGACAGGTATCTACACCGGACGTTCTCCTAAGGACAAATTCTTTGTAATGAACGAGGCCAGCAAGGACAGCGTGTGGTGGACTACTCCCGAGTACAAGAACGACAACAAACCTTGCTCGGAAGAGGCTTGGGCCGACCTTAAGGCAAAGGCTGTTAAGCAATTGTCGGGCAAGCGCTTGTTCGTTATGGATACTTTCTGCGGCGCCAACCCTGCTACTCGCTTGAAAGTACGCTTCATCATGGAAGTGGCTTGGCAGGCTCACTTCGTTAAGAATATGTTCATCCGTCCTACCGAAGAAGAACTCGCTAACTACGGCGAACCCGACTTCGTTTCGTTCAACGCTGCAAAGGCAAAAGTTGACAACTACAAGGAACTCGGCTTGAACTCTGAGACTGCTACCGTCTTCAACCTTAAGACCAACGAACAGGTTATCCTTAACACCTGGTATGGCGGTGAAATGAAGAAGGGTATCTTCTCGATCATGAACTACCTAAACCCGTTGCGCGGTATCGCTTCGATGCACTGCTCGGCCAACACCAACATGGAAGGCACCGACACTGCAATCTTCTTCGGCTTGTCGGGTACAGGCAAGACCACTCTTTCGACCGACCCGAAACGTTTGCTCATCGGCGATGACGAACACGGCTGGGACGACGAAGGCGTATTCAACTATGAAGGCGGCTGCTATGCCAAGGTTATCAACCTCGACAAGGAAAGCGAACCCGATATTTACAATGCCATCAAGCGTGATGCTCTTCTTGAAAACGTTACTGTTGATGCCAACGGCAAGATTGATTTCGCCGATAAGAGCGTAACCGAAAACACTCGTGTTTCTTATCCTATCGACCACATCAAGAACATTGTTAAGCCGGTATCGAAAGGCCCGCACGCTCACCAAGTTATCTTCTTGTCGGCCGACGCATTCGGCGTGTTGCCTCCGGTATCTATCTTGAACTCGGAACAAACCAAATACTACTTCCTTTCGGGCTTTACTGCCAAGTTGGCAGGTACCGAACGCGGTATCACCGAGCCGACTCCGACATTCTCGGCTTGCTTCGGCGCAGCATTCCTTTCGTTGCACCCCACAAAATATGCCGAAGAGCTTGTTAAGCGCATGGAAGCAGTAGGCGCAAAGGCTTACTTGGTTAACACCGGTTGGAACGGAACAGGCAAGCGTATCTCAATCAAGGATACCCGCGGTATCATCGACGCTATCCTCGACGGTTCTATCGACAAGGCTCCGACAAAGACTATCCCGTACTTCGATTTCGTAGTTCCTACCGAATTGCCGGGTGTTGATCCGAAGATCCTCGATCCTCGCGACACTTACAGCGATCCTGCACAATGGAACGAAAAGGCCAAGGATCTTGCCAACCGCTTCATCAACAACTTCACCAAGTTCACCGGTAACGAAGCAGGCAAGGCACTTGTTGCTGCCGGTCCGAAGCTCTAATGCAACGCTAAGCTAATAATAAAACAAGTTTAGATAAATCCCGCGAGGGGCGCACCACACAGGTTGCGCCCCTCGTTTCATATCCACATATGGCTTAATTGGCCCGGCGATGTTGCTGTGATGTTGCGGGAATTTTGTAACTTTGCCATATAAGATAATGCAATTGGATTATGGCAAAGGTTAACGACATAGTGCGCTTCCTGAATTCGACAGGAGGAGGGCGCATATCACGTATAGAGGGAAACATGGCTTATGTGGAGGACGAAGACGGGTTTGAGCAACCGGTGATGTTGCGCGAATGCGTTGTCGTTGACGAGGCTAAGGCCAAGAAAACGGCCTATGACCGCCCCGTGGCACCTGTTCCGAGTAAGGAAGAGCCGAAGCCTGCCCCGAAAGCTCCGGTGGTGGAAGAGACCGAGGGCGGCGAGAAACTGAACCTGACGCTTGCTTACGAGCCCAAGGAGATAAAACACTTGAACACTACCACGTTTTATGCCTACCTTGTTAACGACAGTAATTATTACCTGTATTATACTTATATGACACGCGGCGATGCCGACGGGGAATGGACTGTGTGGAGCCACGGCATTGTGGAGCCAAACATACAGGTACTGCTTGAGGAATTTGATGCGGCAAGGCTCACGTCGATGTCGCGCATTGCCGTGCAATATGTGGCGTTCAAGGACGGGAAAACTTTCAAGTTGAAAAACCCGGCACTTGTGGAACACCGCCTTGATACCACCAAATTCTATAAGCTGCATTGTTTCCACGACAATGAATATTTCGACACGCCCGTGATAGCACTCGATATTGTACGCAACGATGTACCTGCACGAATGACTGTGATTGACAGTGCCGACCTCGAACGCGCCATGCAGGAGAAACGCCGTGCCGACCGCCCAGCTCGCAAACCGGTTCAAAAGCATGAAAAAGAAAAAAACGGCATAATAGAATGTGACTTGCATATAAATGAATTGCTCGATTCCACCGCGGGATTGTCAAACCGTGATATGCTTGAAGTGCAGCTCGACAAATTCCGCGAAGTGATGGATGCCAATATCGGCCGCCAGGGTGCGCATGTGGTGTTTATCCACGGCAAGGGAGAAGGTGTGTTGCGCAAGGCATTGCTCGACGAACTTAAACGTCGTTATCCCCGGTGCGAGGCTCAGGACGCCAGTTTCAGGGAATATGGTTTCGGTGCCACTCTTGTAAAATTGCATAAGTAATCGACGGGGGAAGGCATGATTTATTGGTTCTCGGGTACAGGAAACAGCCGATGGGTGGCTGAAGAACTTGCCAAGCGGCTCGGAGACCGCCTTATGGATATTGCCGATTGCATTGTCCAAGGTGATTTCAGGCACGTCCTGTCTCGGGGCGAGAGCATAGGGTGGGTGTTCCCCACATATTCGTGGGGGCCGCCGCCGGTGGTGCTCGACTTTATAAGCCGATGGCATATCGATGGATATGAGAAAGGCCTGACGTATTGCTATATGGTAACAACTTGCGGCGATGATGTGGGGCTAACGGCCGATATATTTGCCGATGCTCTCGGCTATATCGACTGCGTCGCTGCATTTTCGGTGCAAATGCCTAATAATTACATATTGCTGCCAGGGTTTGATACCGACCCGCCTGCGCTTGTGCAAAGCAAAAAAGAACGAGCCGTTGCGCGTGTGGCAGGAATTGCCGAAATGATAGCCGCCCGCAAGCAGACCACCGATGTGGTTACCGGGCAGTACAAATGGATTAAGTCGCGTGTGATACGCCCGTTTTTCATAAAACACTTGATGGGTGACAGCAAATTTGTAGCCGACCGCTCGCAATGCAATTCATGCGGAACTTGTGTGGCTGTTTGCCCCATGCACAACATCACACTTGCCGACGGCGGATTGCCGCAATGGCACGGACGCTGTGCCATGTGCCTTGGTTGCATACATCGTTGTCCGCGCCATGCTATCCAGTATGGTAAAATCACACGCAGCAAAGGCCGTTACCACTATTAAACGCCTTGTAGAACGTCATTCGCCGGTAACGAGCAGCACATCGTCGGCTCCGCTTGGTGCATAAATTGTGTTATCGAGCAACGTGGCGGATGCAGTGACGGTATATGATGTTTTTTGTCTTTCGAGAGGTATCGAGAATGAAACCCGGCCATTTTCATCGGATATCGCAGTGTAACCTTCAACTTCAATCTTACAGCCGCTTACAGTCTGTTCGGTATCAGGGTTCCACAATCTGAAGTGAATGTCGCCATACACACGGGTATCCCTGTATATGTCAAATGTCATCTCGGTGTCCAGTACTACAGTGGTGTCAATGGGAATAAAGTCGGGGCAGGTCATCGACAAATGCACATCTTTACCAATAAAACGATGCGGAACATTCATAAATTCAGCAATGCCGGTACCGTTGGCAATGGTGTCCGACTTGGTTTCATTATCTAACGCCAATGTTATAACCGCATCATGCAAGGGAGGAAGATTGGGATTGCTTGCCGATGCTTCGTTCAGCGACACGCCGACATCTACAGGCCTGTTTGCCGCCCAAACCACAACCATGGCGGCAATTACTGCAATCACGGCAGCCACCCAAGAGACGACACGCCTGACGAGCATACGCTTGTGGCGTTGCCACACCGAGTCGAATTCCACTCCGAGCAGCTTGGTGATAAGTTGCACGTATGCCCGCTCGCGGTTCAGCCACGACCAACGGAACACTTTTTCGTGGATATTAGCGCCAAGTATTTCGGGCAAGCCCAGTTCATCGACAACCGGGTTGAAACATTCGGTAGCCTTGTCGCCGCTGTGCGGGGTGCCGTCAACAATGAAGAAGTGGATGTCGGCGGTACGTCCAAGACTATGGAAAAAAGCTATTTCCTGGCCAACCCACTTAGAACGTGCCGACCGCGGCGAACATATCACAACCAAGTGCCGCGATGCCCTGAGCCGTTCTTGCAATTCTGCTGTAAGCCCGCCGGGCTGTATGTCGGTGGGAGCGAAAAACACCGGTTTCATGGGGTTACGTTTCCAACCGTGCTTGCTGCAGAGCGTTGCCGGCATACTGTAGTTCTCCAGTTTCCGTTGCAACCGTTTGCCCCACTTGGTGTCGCCCGAATTGTAGCTTATGAAAGCATAATATTTATAACTGTCGGCCATCTTTTCGTAATTTATTTTAGATTGTGTTCTTTTTTCCATGTTTTATAGGCAGTGATGATTTTTGACTTTTGCTCTTTGCCTATTCGTTTCACATCAAGCGTAATACTCGATATTTTATCAAGACTATACTCTGAAATCACACCGTCCTTTATTGCAAGTATTTTTTCCGATTCCGGTTCTTCCATTTCAAAGAAGTTGTTAAGGCTTTCAATGTTCCAGTCGTTGTATTCAAGTACGGCATATTCGCTTATTTCACCAACCGAATCGTCTTCAATGGTGATTGTGAAAACATATTCCGAATTGAAGTTCAAGAAATCGTCAACATATTTGTCAGACTGTTTTATCAATTCCATATATGAACGGTACATTGGGGCATATATCGGCATTATGCTTAATCGATGAACAAATGGGCGAATGATTTCCATTGCCTTGTTTCCATATTCCAGCATTTTACCATAGTCGCCTTGCATAAAATATACCGTACCGATGTTGGCAAGCGAGAACGCCACATCGGGGTGCTGCTCGCCATACAGTTTCTTGAATAATTTCAATGCATCGCGGAAATAACCAATGGCAGAGTCGGAATCGCCTGTTGCGAGATATACCTGGCCCAGCGAGACCATACTTTGCGCCACATCGGGATGGCTCTCTCCATATATGTTTTGCCTTATTTCAAGGCTTTGCCTGAAATATTTAATGGCCGAATCCAAGTCATTATTGTTATAATAGATATCTCCGGTGAAGCTATAAAACATTGCCAGGTAAGGGTCTGTATTCCCGTATATCTCGGTTAATATTTTTGCTGCCTCGTTATAATATTCCAATGCTTTATTGTCATCACCCATGTCGCGATATGCAATTCCCAAGTTGAAAATACTTTTTGCCGTGTTGGGGTGCTTTTCTCCGAAAACGCTTTTCCACAGGTCAACCGTTTCCTGAGCATATTTAAGGGCTGTCTTATAATCCTTCATATAACTGGCAAGAATTCCCATGTTACTCGTGACACTGATTGTTGTCGGGTGGTTTTTGCCATATATTATTTTATATACGTTTAGCGATTTGGAGTAATAACTCGAAGCTTTGTCATAGTAACCAAGTCCTTGGCTGGTTGTGGCCAAATAGCTGTAACTATTGGCAATATCGGGATTTAAATCATCGTCATGCAGCTTTTCTTTTATCTCCAGGGATTTCGTGAAATAAAGCAAGGCATTATCATAGTCATATTTGAAATAATAAGAAATTCCCATACTGTCGTATATTTGGGTAATGACATCTGAGTTTTCTTCCTGAGATATTTTACATATTTCCAATGCTTTGTTGTAGGACTCCAGGGCTTCATCGTTTTTCCCGCGTTGATCATACACGTTTCCTAAGTTTAATAAACTTTTGGCAATTTCGATATGTTCTTCTCCAAATAAAGTTTTTTTGATTTCCAAAGCTTGCTGGTAGTAAGTCCAAGCATCGGTATAATTACCTTTGGTGTCACATATATATCCTATTTTATCGAGACATATCGCCACAAGTATTGAGTTTTCACCCTGTTGTGTCATGGAATTACGCAAAGCACACCTAAAATATTCTTCGGCTTTGTCATACTTTGTAAGGTATTTATTTATGAAATCTCCGGCATCGAGTTGCCACTGTACATTGGTGGTGTCGAGCGAAGCACGCAGCTCTATGTAATATGCAGCCGAGTCGTTGCGGTACTGCATCTTCATGATTTCATACTTGTGGTAGCAGTCTTGGGCCAAGTCGTTTACTTCCTTGGTCGCTAATGCCTCGCTTTCCGACAAGGCCTGTTGGCGTCGGGCAAGCTCGGCTTGTTCCTCGGCATTGACGGCTTGGTGCTGTTTCAAGGCTGCGATGCGGCTGCCTATGTCACCCTTTGTTGCTAACAGCGAATCGGCTCGTGCAAGTTCACCGTTAAGAATATACGAGCTGATGCGGCGGTTGAATTCGTCAATCTGGTCATAGTCGATTTGGGAATAATATTCCACCATTTTGCTTATGAGCTTTTCGCTCGTTTCCTGTTGGGCGTACAACTCTTGCAGCCGGGCGCGATATTCCTCTTGTGTGATGTGGTTTTCTTCACGTAACTGTTCTATCTCATCCTCCTTTTGCATGAGTTGGCGTTGCAAGCTGCGGCGTATCTTCCGCTCATTGGCAAGTTCTTCGTCGGCCCGGTCGTCGGGTGTTTCCATTACAATCATCAGCGGGTTGCCGGCCGAATAGGCGTATTGACGCGACAGGGTTTCCGGATCCACAAGTTGGTAGCCGTTCTTTTTAACCGTTTCCAATGAATATTTGCTTCCCGGCACCGGAAAAGAGAATTCACCTTGTGCATTGCTTAATATAGCCGTACGGTCCTTGACTTTCACAGTAACACCTTGCAACATCTTTCCGGGAATTACCGATCCGTCATTGTTCAGCCTGCCTTTCGTTTTGACAAGCCCATGTTGCGTTTGTGCAATAATTGTAATTGGCAAAAATAAAAACAATAAGATTAACGTGAAATGTTTCATCCCTTAATGTATTAAAAACTCCTGCTGTACCAATATATATGGCAAAATTACTAATAATCTACAATAACCCAATATTTAGGTGGCACGCAATGGGTAAAAGACATAACCATCAATTGAGGTTTAATTTCTGTTAGGTAAATTTACGGTTATTTTCGACCATGTTTTTTGGAACAGGGTTGAATTAATTGTACCTTTGGGGAAGTTTTTTCATAGGATTAGATTTTTAAGGTTTTAAACGCACCGATGTTGTGAAACATTGGTGCGTTTAAACCTTCTATGGGGTTCTAAAACAGCGACATTTGTTGCTGTTTGGGTTCCTCTTTTTCATTTTTTTCTTCTTTTTTGATCATCACAAAATCTCCGTCTTCGGGCAACGGTTCGGTCGGTGTTTCGTCGGCTGTTGGCATAAGCCATTCTATGTCATCATCGAGTTCGGCCATGTCGTTGCCTGTCGAGGTAAATGCAGTTTCGATTTCTTCACCCGGAAGTGTTGTGCCGGGTTCCGGTTCTACCGGTTCTATTGGCTTGGCCGAATTGTAGATGGGTAATTCAGTGATTTCTTGGGTAGGTTGTTCAGCATCGGTTGCCAAGCTCCCATATTCAGTGGAGATTTCGGCAACAACGCTTATGTCGTTGTTGCTTTCTTCCATGGCCGGTGCGGTCTTTTCTTCTCCGGTTATATCGATGTCGAAAACATGGTTAACGGCTTCTTGCAACTCAGGTTCGGGCATTGCGGCACTGTCGTCATGATTTTCTGCAGCTTGTTGCTTCGGTTTGTTTTCCCTTTCGGGTTTCTTTTTGGCCGAGGCATCTTCTTTGGAAATGTTTTCTTTCTCCGGTTGCATTTCACCTGAGTGTTCCGACAATTCCTTTGAGCGGTTACGTTCTTTTTCCAATTCGGCAGTAAGCTGCCTTATTTTCAACCTGTTTTCGCTATCCGATACTTTTGCGTATGAAATTTCGCCCTCCATTGCGTTTACCTTGTCGGTCAATTGCTTTATGGTTTCGTCGCGTCGTTCTATGAGGATCGATGCCGCTTCGAGCTGCTTTTTCATGTCTTCGGTGCGTTCTTCGCGAGCCGCTTCGTTTTCCGATGCTTGCTTTTTGGCCGAGTCGGCCTCTTGTTTCAGGTTCTCGATGCGGTTTTTCAGCATCTCGTTGTCCTTCTCGGTTTTTATGAGGGTTTGTTGCAACTCGGCCAATGCATCTTCTTTCTCTTTTTCGGCTTCGGCCAGTGTGTCGCGCAGTTTTTTTGCTTCGGCTTTAAGCAGGTCGTATTGTAATTTCAGGTCGAGGTTGGCATTGTTCACCTCGTTATAGTTTCGTGCAGCTTCGGCCTCTTTTTTGTCCCATTGTTCGCGCATTGCTGCAATTTTTGCGTCACGCGCTTTTATTTGGTCGCTGAGTTTGTCAACCTGCTCTTGCACTTCATTGGCAATGTCGAGTGTGGCAAGGGCTTCGTCAAGGTCTTTGCGAGTTTCGGCAAGCTGCGATGCGGTTTCTTCGGCTTTTTTTGTCAGTGCATCTATGTCGGCATCTTTTGTAGCTATTTCCTGTTGCAGGCGGGCAACTTCTTCGGTCCATTTTGCCTCGATTTCGGCGTTGCTTTCTTCGGCTGATTTTTCCTTTATTTCGGCAAGTTGGCGACGCAATTCTTCGGCTTCCTCGCGGTAATGTGCCGCATCATCGGCATGGACTTGTGCCACTTTTATCTTGTTGACAAGGCTCTTGTTTTCGAGGTCGAATTGTTCGCGTTCGGCTTCAAGTTCGGCCACGCGGTTTTCGAGTGTGCGGCAACGTTCGGTCACGGCTTTGCGTTGCGCTTCGGCCGACATTGCCTTGGCGCGTTCCTGTTCAGCGCGTTCCGAGGCTTCCTTGCCGCGTGCTTCGGCTTGTCCTATGCGTGTTTCCATTTCGGCACGGTCGGCCTCCCATTGACGTCGGGCATCTTCTTCGATTTGTCGGCAGGCTTTGAGTATTGCGTTCTTGATGTGAGGCCCGAGGGCTTTGGCTATGGCTCGCTTCTCGGCTTCCACGTCAAGACATTCCCTGACGAATGTGGGAATGGTAGAGTTTATTATCGACAGCACCCCGTTAAACATTTCCACCGGCAATTCCTCTATCTCATAGCTTGCCGGCCTTGGTGCGATATTGTTGTCTGTTTCTTCTCCTTCTTTTTTTGTTGTTTCTTCCATTGTCTTGTTTTCTTCCTCTTTTTTAAAAGGATTGATATATGGCGTGCGATGTTGAGCCTCGTAAGGCAGGAACTTTTCGTTAAGTTCTTCTTCGCTCTCTTCGTCGCCAAAGCCGAAAGCCGCTTTCAACTTCTTGAAAAATGCCATATTTATTATATTTTATTGGTTTGTATCGTATATGTCATTGTCGATTGCAGCCGATGCATCGTTGCTTTGTGCGATTTCTATGCCTGGCTTTAATACTATGCCGAGGCTTTTACGTCCGTTTATTGCTACGGTGAGCGGCTTATCGAAGTGTAATACTCGCACGTAGCGGCTTTCCGATACAGGAGTGAGCGAATCAAGGTATTCCTTGTCCCACACACTGCCGTCACCCGGTGAGCCTACCGTGAAGTAACCCACGCCGAATGAAGTGAGGTTTTGGAAAAAGTGGGTGCCTTGGCTCGGTTCGATGCGGTTGCCCGCCATCGAAGTTTCCACTATCAGTTTTGCTGCCGAGATGTGCGGCCATTTCACCGGTATTCCCAGTGCCGAATCGCTCGACCCCCAACGCCCGGGACCTATGAGTATGTAGCCCTCGTCGCGTTCCACAAATCCGCGGTTGATTTTCTCTACCTCACGTGCTATTAGCGAATTGTTGAACATTGAAAATTCTTCCTCTTTCACCATCACTATGCTTGTGATGTTGTCGGTCATTCCGTGTCCCAGTGCGGTAAGGCTTTTCAGGATGAGATTTTCATCGGCGGTTTCCATTATTTTCTCGTCGAGCATTTCTTTGCGGTCAACGATGGGGCGTATTTGCAGCCAGTATATTTGTCCTTTTTCATTGGCGAGCGGCATACTTTCGTCCTTGCCTATCACTCCGGCAAATTCTATCTCTACCGGGCGCCCCATGGCTTTTTGCCCCTCGGTGAGCATTAGGGCGATGGCTCGTGCAAGTGGAAATGCGCCGTGTTGCAATATGTTGGCAAACGTTACCACACGCCGGCCGGTACCCGAGTCGTGGTCGCGCAGTACACCGTCGTTCACGTCATAGGTCGATACCATGTAACGCAGCGAGCCGTTTCCTGCGGCATCTTGTATGCGCATCTTCTTTATGTTGAAACCATCGTCAACGCTGAAGTTGCTTGTGGAGCCGCTTTTCATGTCGAGCGCGTAAAATCGCGTCTGCGTGTCGCGCAGAGCAAGGTCGAGCATACTCGTTTGCAGCACCTTATCGGGGTGGCGGGGAGAGAAACGCAGCGACAGTCCGCCGTCAACGATATATTTGCCCAGTCCGACGGCCACTTCGGCTACGCCGTCTTCGGGCAGCTCGTCGTTGATGGGGTAGTAGTTGAGCGATCGGCCCACACCGGCAAACGACGGATAGTAAACATCGCCGTATTGCCGCCCGACTACTTCTTGAATGATGACAGCCATCTTTTCCTGGTCGATGACGTTGCGCGTGGCGGCCATGTAAGCCTTGCTGTCGGCATAGAACACCGATGCATAAACGCTCTTCACGGCTGCAAGCAATTGGCGCATCATCTCGGCCTTGTCATCGAAATGTGGTATCATATAGGTCGAGTAGATACCTGCGAAAGGCTGGTAATGGCTGTCTTCGAGCAGACTCGAACTGCGTATTGCGAGCGGCTTGTCAACCACTTCGAAAAGGGCAGTGAAATCATCTTTGAGCCATTGTGGCAGCTTGGCATCGATGAAGGCTTTTAGTATTTCTTCGTCGGGAATGTCAGACAGGGCTATGGGATACAGGTTGTTGTTCTCCATGAACTCGTCGAAGACATCGGTGCAAAGTACCACAGTGCGCGGTATCGACACACCTACGCCGTCCATGTTGTCGAATATTGCGCTTTTCTTGATTATCGAGTCGATGAATGCAAGTCCACGCCCTTTTCCGCCAAGTGACCCCTCGCCTATGCGGGCAAAGTTGGAGTAATGGTCGAACCGCTCTTTGTGGAACACTGCCACCACGCCGCGGTTCTTCATTTTGCGATATTTTACGATGAGGTCGAAGAATAATTGGCGCACTGCCGGAGCCTCGCTTATATCCTTGAACCGGTGCATTTTCACCACTTCGGCTATTGGGAACATGGCTCGGCTGTATAACCACCGCGAAATGTCGTTGTAGCTGGCATGATACAGGAGCGAGCGGTCGGGAATGTCGAATATGTGCTTTTGCAAGTCTTTCAAGTCCTTGATGCGCAATATCTCTTCGCCGGTTTGAGGGTCGCGGATTATGAAGTCGCCGAAACCGAAGTATTGGCGCAGTGCATTGCCAAGCTCGGTGGGCAGCTGCTTTGAATTTTTGTTGATGAACGCGCAGCCCAGTTCACGTGCGGCGGCTTCGTTGGCGGCTTCGCTCGATTCCATGATTATGGGCAGGAACTGGTCGCGCTTTTTCAACTCGCGGGCAAATTTAAGCCCGGCTTGTTGGTCTTTTATACCCTCGTGCTTGAATGAAATGTCCGATACCACACCAAGTATGTTTTTTTGGTACTTCTCATATACCTGCATGGCTTCCTCATAGTCGCGAGCCACCATAATCTTCGGGCGGCCTCGCATACGCATCATCTGTTCATGTTCGTTGAGGGCTTCGGTTGAGAAAATCAGCGATTGCCGCAGCAGGAATTTATATAGCGTGGGCAGTATGGTTGACAAAAATCTCACAGAGTCTTCCACGAGCAGTATCATTTGCACACCCACTACATTCACGTCGTTGTCGGCATTGAGTTTGTCTTCAAGCAACTTGATAATGGCAAGCAGCAAATCTACATTGCCGAGCCAGCTGAATACGTAGTCAACCCCGCTGAAGTCTTCATTGGCAAGCCGTTGTGATACTTCACGCGAAAACGGCGTCAGCACCACAAACGGAATGTCGGGGTATAATCCCTTGATGATTTTGGCATTGACGAATGTTTCGCTTATGTCAACATTAGGGATGGCTATTATGAGGTCGAAATGCTTTTCGGCCAACTTCTCCATGGCTGCGGCATAGTTGCGGGCTTGTGTGACACGTGGCGGGGAACTAAGGTTAAGAGCGGCATATTCAAAGAACAATTGCTCTTCCACGCGTCCATCTTCCTCGATCATGAAGGCATCATAGGGTGAGGCTATGAGCAGCACGTTGAACACACGTTTCTGCATCAGGTTTTGGAACGCCGTGTCCTTCAAGTAAAGTTGGCTTAAACTGGCTTCGTTCATCTTATTTCATTACATTTTTGCAAAGATAGTGCAAATCGAGCGCAGAACGTCAAGTTTACTTGAATGTTTTGTCGAGATGCGGCCTATTTTATGCAAAGTTAATGCAAGTTGAGAGCATAAAAAACAAACTTGTTCGTTTTTTATGCCGAAACGCAGCTTAGCATATTATATAATGTAAGCAACCGAGAGCATGAAAGATCGGTCTTTGGGCGTGGGCATCAGCAGGGTTCCCTTGAGAGGGTTCATAAGGCTGTGATGCAGGCCGACCGAAACCTGCAAGTGCCGATATTCCACACCGACGTTTCCACCAAGCCCCCAGTCGAAACGCTTGTAAAATCCGTCGGCAAACACGTTGCTGTAATATTCATATTCATATTTATTTTCGCCGTCCTTCATGCCGCTATTGCCGAACAATCCTGCTGCAAGATATGGTCCAGCCTCAATAAATATTCCGCAATTGTCATTGACCTTAAATTTATAGCCTGCATACACAGGTATTTCAAGGTAATAGGCATTGCAAGTCCAATCACTATAATATACGAGATTGCCGCCTTCATCATAAGTCGCTATGTCATACTTCCAACCCTTGGAGGCCAATTTCGCCTGCGCTTCCACAAACCATGAACTGCCATTTTCGCGGAAAGTGTAGATGCCCTTTGCTCCGACCGAGAATCCAGTTCGGGTATTATAATCCGTGGGATGAGAAAACACCAATCCTGCCAAAACTCCGAAGTCAACCTTCTGCGCTGAGCAAACGGTACTTGTCACGGCCAATATACCGGCCATTAATAATGCTGTAAACCTTGCCATAATATATGTGTTTTTTAATTATAACGCATATATAGTGTTTTATAGTGCTTACCAAGCATATTAATGAGAGGAGTACCGCTTTATTTGTCTGCTTGTCGCTTGGCGGCGCGGAGCTTTTCGGAATCCCACCACACATAGAGCTTGTCGCTGGGGCGGATTTTTTCATCGACCTGTATCGAGAAACGGTCTCCCTTCACTGCCCGTGGCACGGGCTTCAAATCGACGCGTATTTCTTTCACCGTCATCGGTATTGCGCCGGTTGTGGGGCCGATGATTATTATTTCATCGCCCACATTGAGTTCGCCGGCCTCCATCAGGAATTCCGCGACTTTGATATTTGAGAAATAACGTACCCCCTTGGCGGCATACACCTTGGTGCGCGTGGCCGATGAGCCATACTTCGACGTCCACTCCCCGAGCCTTTGGCCAAGGTAGTAGCCGTTCCAAAAACCGCGGTTGAAAATCTTGTCGAGCCGGCGGTTCCACGACTCGATTTTCTCGTCGCAGAAAGTGCCGTCGATGCAGGCATTAATGGCCTCGTTGTAGCAGCTCACGGCCTCGCGCACATACTCGGGCCCGCGGGCACGGCCTTCAATCTTGAATACACGCACCCCAGCATCGATCATTTTGTTCATGAAGTGGATAGTCTTCAAGTCCTTGGGCGACATGATGTATTGGTTCTCGATGTCGAGTTCGTCGCCCGTTTCGCGGTCGCGCACGGTGTAGCTGCGGCGGCATATCTGGCGGCAGGCACCGCGGTTGGCCGACGCGCCGGTTTCGTGCAGGCTCAGGTAACACTTGCCCGACACGGCCATGCACAAGGCACCATGGCAGAACATCTCGATGCGCACCCGGCGGCCATGAGGGCCGCAGATGTTGCAATCGTTTATGGTCTTATGGATTTTCGACACCTGGTCGAGATTCAGTTCGCGTGCAAGCACCATCACATCGGCAAATTGTGAATAGAATTTCACGGCTTCGCTATTGGCAACATTCACCTGCGTGGAGATGTGCACTTCGACACCGATGCTGCGGGCATACATGATTGCGGCCATATCCGATGCGATGATTGCTGAGATGCCTGCCCGGCTGGCGGCATCAATGATGCCGTGCATCAGCTCGATGTCTTCGTCATAAACAACGGTGTTGACTGTGAGGTAGCTTTTCATGCCATGTTCGCGGCAATAGTCGGCAATGCGGTGCAAGTCGTCGATGGTGAAATTGACCGACGACTTTGCCCTCATGTTCAACCCTTCGATGCCGAAGTAAACCGCGTCGGCACCACCTTGCATGGCGGCAACCAACGACTCGTATGACCCCACCGGGGCCATTATTTCAAAATCTTTGCGTTCCATCAAGTTGTGAATGTATTATTCCGCTGCAAAATTACAAGCACTGCGGCGATTGTCCAAATCGGCAGCTCTAAAAAAGAAGCGTAAGCGGCGCACCGCCAGCCATTGAACTGCGGTGTGCCACTTGCGCTGAGGTGGTTATTGCTACTAATTTAGTGTTTTGAAGTGCCGGTTAGGACTATGTCACTTAGCCGGTACTTTCATGGTGTGTGTGCCGACTTTCACTATGTAAATGCCGGGCACAAGATTTATGAGCGAGCCGTCGGCTCGGCCTTTTGCCGCTACTTGACCGTTGAGCGTATAAATAGTACAAGCTGTATCTGCGTCGCCCGATACGGCTATGCCGCCCTTGCACGTTCGAGCTACTATGGTGGCATGGCTTATTGTTTGCGGCGTGATGCCGGTGGTGGCATCTTCAATTATCGAGTAGAAGTTTTTCCACTCCTCGGCATCCGCATATGCGTCGCTGCTGCCGCTTGGCACGTGTAGCTTTGCCTCGTCGGCTATCATGTTGAAAGCCATCATTTGGCAAGTCGGAGGTTCGGTGGCATAGCAGTACACGTCGGCAAGGTTGTAGTTGTATGCAAATGCTCCCATGCCTATGTTTTGCACACCGGCCGGGATGCAGATGGTGGAGAAATTGCAGCTCGAAAAGGCGTAATCACCTATCTTCTCGATCGATTCGGGTAGGTCGATATGCTCAAAATAGGAGCACGACATGAACGCATAAGGACCTATTTCCCTGGTATTGCTTCCCAATTTCACCTCTTTCAGGTTTTCGCACCCCGAGAACAGTCCTTCGGCTACGGTTTCAAGCCCTTCGCCCAGTTCTACTGTCTCCAAGGCAAAACAGTAGGCACATAGGTATGCCCCAAGTTTGGTAACCTTGTCGGGTATTACCATGCGGCGCAGCGCGGTGCAGTTAGACACCACGCCTTCTCCTATCTTTTCAACGCTTTCAGGGAACACCAGTTCGGCAAGGCTGGTGCAGTTGGCAAAACAGTTGTCTCCAATCTCCTTCACACCGTTGCCGAAGTTGATGTTTTTCAATGATATGCAACGGCAGAACGAGTCGTTGCCGAGCAGTGTGATGTTGTCGGGAATAATCACGTTGTCGAGTGCAGTGCAGTCGGAAAACATCTGTTCAGGTACCGATTTCATACTTGCCCCCAGTTTCACTTGCTTGAGGCTTGTGCAATATGCGAACACTCCGTCGTCGATGTCGCTAAGGTTGTCGGGTATCTCCACGCATTCAAGGCTGCGGCAACTTGAAAATGAGCCGGAACCAAGGTGTGTCATGCCGCTGCCAAACGTGAGCGTGGCGGCACTCTCGCACCCAGAGAAAGCCTGTTCCCCTATGCTCTTGAGCGAATTTGGCAGTTTGATGCCACGTATTGACTGGCAGTAAAGGAATGCGAAGTCGTTGATGGTTTCCACACCCTCGTTGAAAACGACTTCCTTTAGATTTAGGCACGACTGGAATGCACGTTGGTCTATCAGCCTAACATCGGGTGATATGGTCACCTTTTCAAGTCCCTCGCTCTCGAAGAAGGCGTATGAGCAAATGGTGGATATTCCTTGCGGTATCGCATAATCGGCAGCCTTGGCACTGGGGAATGAGAGTAGTTTGGTCTTGGCCTTGTCGGTGAGTACGCCGTCGATGTCGGCATAGTTGCCGTTGGCGACACTCACGGTTATGCTTTTCAATGCCGGGCAGCCATATTTTTGTGCTATTTAATGTCTGATTTCATGAAATCAGACATTTTGGTTGGCTTTGTGTGCCTCGTTTGTATCTTTGTTGTTGCAGTTTCCTTCACGTGAAAGGTTCATATATTTGGCCGGAGTGATGCCTACTATGCGCTTGAATACCGATATGAAGTGGGTGCGCGAGCGGTACCCCACGCTTTCAGCCACAGCCTCGATGGTGTGTCCGCGCACCATCTTCTCGTCTGACAGCATCCGGCATGCCTCCCGCATACGGGCTTCGGCGAGCATGGTGGTAAAATTCTTCCCAAGGGCATCGTTTATAGCGGTCGATACATATTTGCTCTTCGAGCCGACCATCTCGGCGAGTCTTGCTAACGAGAAGTCGTGTGACAGTATTTCTGGACTGTCTTGCATGATGTCTTTGATGCGAGCCACCAAGTGTAGCGAATCTTCGTCGGTAGGCAGTTGTGTCTCGTGCGTGTCGGTCTCAGCAGGCATACTTGCTGTGGCCGGCACACAAGAGGCAAGCTTCTGTTCGAGACGGTAAATACGAGCCTCGTAGTCTTTGCGTAGGTTTGCTTCGAATGTTTGTTCGGCGATTATTTCTTTGTTGCGCCTCACTATGGCGTGGTTGCTTGCCTTTAGTTCACGGTTTTTGTGTATTATATAGGTAATGAATGCGCCGGCAACCAAAATAGCCGCCACAAGTAATTTTGTTATCATCAGGCCATGACTTCGCCGGGCATCGGCAATCTGTATCTCGCGATTTAGCGAGTCGATGCGTGCCGATGATTCAAAGTCTTTTATGCGTCCGAAGTTATGGGCGGTGTATATGGAGTCGCGCACAGTTAATGCCAAGTAACGGTATTCTTTGGCCTGAGTATGGTTCCCTATTGCGGCCTGACACTCAGCCATGGCCTCGTATATGTTTGCGAGTATTCCATTCAGCCCGTTGTCCTTGGAGATGCGTTCGCCTTCGGCCAGGTTCTCCATGGCCTTGCCATAGTCTTTTGCTGCTATGTAGGTAGATGCAAGGTAGCGGTGGTAGTTGATCTCGTATTGCGGCTTGTCAACCTCGGCATTGAGCGAGCCGGCTGCTCTTTCTAGCACTTGCGCCGCCTGGGCGTGGCGGCCTTGCTGTATGAGGGAAATTGTGCGGCACAGTTCAAGCGAGAAATGTTTCATGGGTCTATCGGGGATGCTCAATCGACAGAATGTGGCTACCTCGCCCGATATGCTGTCGAGCAGCGAATGGTGAAATGCCATCGAGACCATGTCGTTGAAAACCATGATGGTGATAAACCAATTGTCGCAATGTGTGGCTCGGTGAAAAGCCTCCTTGTAGATGCGCAGTGCGCCATATTTGTCGCCATAATCCTCATATATGCGTGCCATGTTGTCGAGGATTGCGGGCAATGTCTCGTCAAATCCCTCTTGTTTGCAAATCTGCAGGGCGCGTTGCAGCCAAATGTAGGCCGACTCGTAGTTTTGGTGGTAGAACAGCTGTATGTAGCCGAGGTCGTTCATGGCTATGGCGCAGTTTTTTTTCTCACGGCGTGGCAGTGAAGGACTGTATTTCGACGCGGCCATAGAGAAAAACATTTTAGAACTGTCAAGTGATTCACGTGTAAGGCAGTTATATCCTTCACGTGTAAGGCTGTGTGCAGTCCAGTCGCGATGTTCGGTACTGAAGTGGCTGTAGTCACCGGTTGCCGCTGCACACGGTGCGGCTGTCAGTGCCACGATGGCGATTAGTATAATGATGGCGTACTTTAGGACTGCTGTTATTGTTCTCATTTCCTTTGAATTGTGTGTGTCGCAGTTTTGGCTGAACCCAGACATGTCTGTCAATGCTCATGATTAACTTGTGATAAAATTACACAGATTTGCCCACATATTGTGCAGTATGTAATGAAAAATGCGCCCCCACGGTACAAAAAATGTGTGTGACGTGAAAAACGCAGGCGCGGCATGGGAGAAATCCTGTCGCGCCTGTGTGCGTTGGTTGCTAATAATTGGGTAGTTAGGGGGCGGGTCTTTATAGAAAGTAGGCAAGAGAAAACATGGATGAAAGATCTCTGAACAAAGATATTATGGGCTTGTATTTGTATGGATTCATCAGACTGAGGTGTATGCCTTTTGCGAATACCTTATGTCCATGTTATCGCCTATGTCATAGTTAAAACGCTTGTAAAAGTCGTCGGCGAATATTTTTTTGGGGTATCTTATATTCGCCACACTTAGTCGAGTCGTTCGTTCCTGAACGGGTTGCTTTAGTAATCAATTCTTAATTGCACTTCGATGAACCACGAATCTCTGTCTCTGAAGGAGGGTATCCACTTTGGGATCTATTCTGAGTACTGTGTGGCTGTCTTGGAAATGTTGCTTGTGCTAACAATTGGCTCTTACCGTGTGTTTATTGTTCCTGGGTGAATGGCTTTAGGCCCTGCACGGCTTCGGCGGCGGTGATGCGCTTGCCACCGTTGTCAAGGTCGATAAGCACGTATCGGTCGTTGCCCATGCCGAGTTCCTTCATGTATGACAACTGCCGCAGGCCGTGGCGCGTCTCGATGCGCTCTACCAGGTCGTGGTGTTCGGCCTCGGTCATTGCATATACCATGTCGATGCAAGCCTGGTCGATGGCCAGTATGTCGGTCGATGAAAGTATTCCCACGTTGGGTGTAACCACCGGCTCGGCGTTCACTCCCTCGCAGTCGCATGAAACCGACATATTTCGCATCACGTTGACATACGTGATATGTTTGCCGAAGTGGTCGATGACAGCCTTTGACGATTCGGTTATTCGCTCCATGAATTCTTCCTTGGCGATATCCCACTGGTTGTCTTGCCCCGGGGTGGTGTGTATCCATGCCTTGCCTATGCGACCGTCGGCGCAGCCTATGCCTATGTTCTTGTTGCTGCCACCAAAACCGCCTTGCGTGTGCCCCTTGAAGTGGGTGAGAACCACAAGCGAGTTGTAGCTGGTGATGTGGCTGCCCATCGACATTTTGGTAAACCATTTGCCCCCTGTGACAGGTAGTGCCACGGTGTCTTCTTCGTCCATGATGTCAACCGGGCAGAAAGTCCAGCCGTTCACCTTCAGCGTTTCACGATGCCTGTCGGTGGTGTAGCGGTCACCCACGTAGTAGGTGTTGGTTTCCACTATGTTGGCCTCGGGCAGGTCTTTGGTTATCAATTCCCTGACCCATTCGTGCGGAATGATGTTAGGCCCGTTTTGCTCGCCGGTGTGCAGCTTTACTCCGGTGCGGCCCTCGATGTTGCCGCACACTTGCTCGTATGCCGTTATAAGCCCCTCGGCACTCAGGTTGCGGGTGAAATATACTATCGACTCGTTGCCGGTGCGCTCCTCGTATGGCACATATTTGTTGCCGTCCACTCCCGGTGTAGCTTTCTCCGGCTGAGCCAAGGCAGTTGCAATTGCCCCTGCGGCAAATAAACTTGCAGTAATTGTAATTATAAAATGCTTCATAATGGTAAAAGTGTATTTTTTATCACGATGCAAAAATAACAGCTTTGGCCTGAACTGTAATAACCAATTTAACAGGCATATGTGCCCGTATTACTGTTTTTGCGGGAGGTATTGCGATTGCAAAATTTGCATATTTTAAGATGAGGTGCTATCTTTGCGGCTTAATTCTGTAATTAGGTTAAATAGTGTTTAGTAGAAGCTGTGGCTTCGAGGTAAAAAAGATTGTAATGAACTTTAGCAGGAAGATTGAATTTAAGCCGAAGCTGGTAAGTGCATTAAGGCACTACAGCTTTTCCAAGTTCAAGGAAGACTTGGTGGCCGGTATCGTGGTGGGTATAGTAGCGTTGCCACTTGCCATTGCATTTGGTATTGCCAGTGGCGTAACTCCCACAGTGGGATTGATAACGGCCATAATAGGCGGTTTCTGTGTGTCGGCATTTGGCGGCAACAGTGTGCAGATAGGCGGCCCGACCGGTGCGTTTATCGTCATTGTTTACAATATTGTCCAGCTTTACGGGTTGCAAGGCCTTGCCATTGCGACATTCCTTGCTGGGCTGATACTGGTGCTTATGGGCGTGTTCAAGCTTGGTACCATCATCAAGTTTATTCCTTATCCGATTGTGGTGGGATTCACGAGCGGTATCGCACTGACTATTTTTTCGACACAGATTGTTGACTTGTTCGGGCTGAAGATAGACGGAGGGGTTCCGGGCGATTTTATCTCGAAGTGGATAGTGTATATACGCAATTTCGACACTATGAACATAGCCACATTATTAGTCGGGCTTGTGACTATTGCCATTGTTGCGCTCACGCCGCGAGTGTCGAAGAAGCTGCCCGGTGCGCTTATTGCCATAGTGCTTATGACTGTGGTGGTTTTCTTGCTTGAACGCTTTGTCGGAGTGTCGGGAATAGAAACCATCGGCGACCGTTTCGGCAAGTTGCCGGCCGAGATGCCCATGCCGCACTGGCTCGGGTTCAACATGACTACCGTCAATGTGCTGCTGCCGTCGGCATTCACTATAGCAATGCTGGGTGCGATAGAATCGTTGCTATCGGCCACCGTGGCCGATGGTGCGACAGGTGGTCGCACCGATAACAATACCGAGCTGATAGGGCAGGGCATTGCCAACATTGCCGTGCCGTTTTTCGGTGGTATCCCTGTTACGGGTGCAATAGCCCGCACCATGACAAATATTACCAACGGCGGACGCACGCCTGTTGCCGGTATCGTACACGCTGTGGTGTTGCTGCTGATAATGTTGCTGCTGATGCCGCTTATCAATTATGTGCCCATGGCTTGCCTTGCGGGTGTGCTTGTGATGGTAGCCTATGGAATGAGCGGCTGGCGCACGGTGGTGGGAATATTTAAAAATCCCAAGTCGGATATCGCCGTGTTGGTGGTGACATTCCTGTTGACGGTGATTTTCGACCTTACGATTGCAATCGAGATAGGCTTGCTGCTTGCTATAGTTATGTTCCTGAAACGTGTGATGGAGAACACGCAAATCAAGGTGTTCAGCGACCAAATCGACATTGCCGACGGCAGCGAGGTGTCGCAACATGAGGTGCTTTCGGTACCAGAAGGGGTGGAAATATATGAAATCGACGGCCCGTTCTTCTTCGGCGTTGCAACCAAGTTTGACGACCTTATGCGAAGCATGGGCGACAAGCCGGTTGTGAGGATAATACGTATGCGCAAGGTGCCGTTTATCGACTCCACCGGTATTCATAACCTTGAAATTCTCATTAATCTGTCGCAACGTGAAGGCATCCATGTGGTGTTGTCGGGAGTAAATGACAAGGTAAAAGAAGTGCTTGTACATGCAGGCATCGACAAGATGGTGGGAGCCGACCACATTTGTGACCACATCACCAAGGCTCTCGCCACAGCCAACACTTTCATAGAGAACCATACGCCTGTAAAACAGGTGAATTGGTAAGAAGTATGTCTTTAATACAGGCCGGCATTGCAGTCATCAAGATTGGTGCAATGCCGGTATTTTTTATGTTTTTCAGAAAAATATTGCATAAAATTTTGCAGATATAAAAAAAGTGCCTACCTTTGTAGTCGCAATAAGGCCCATTAGCTCAACTGAATAGAGTATCTGACTACGGATCAGAAGGTTACAGGTTTGAATCCTGTATGGGTCACACAATGGCAACAGGGCATATCCAAGCGGATATGCCCTGCTTCGTTATTTTTATCTCGTTCTCTCAGCTACTTCAATAGTGAAGTGGTGTGCACATTGTTGATTTACGGATCAGCGGATTTTCCCGGTTGGTGGAGTAGGGGATTTCAGGAATATAGCTTGGCAAGCCTGAACATGAAGAAG
>CALUMH010000031.1 GCA_944321685.1 uncultured Muribaculaceae bacterium | reverse complement strand
CTTCTTCATGTTCAGGCTTGCCAAGCTATATTCCTGAAATCCCCTACTCCACCAACCGGGAAAATCCGCTGATCCGTTGTAACCGTTTGCGAAGTGCTGGAACTCGTTTTCGATGCCGCAAATTTCGCCGTCATCTTTTATCCCGACAAACACGGTGCCACGGTGTTTGTCGCTATTGGCAAAGCCGACGAGTGTCCTGATTATTTTCCGCAATTGGAATGTGGGGTCATTGTCTTTCCCGGGATTGGGAGGGTTGATGAAACTCGACTTGTATTCGATGGTTTCATTTTCCATAGGGAATGCAGGCTTATGCAACAGTTTGCGCAGATAGGGGCACGCTACGGCCACATTTTGTTCTGAAATTATTTTCAAAGCCTCGTTACGTGTTTCAGTATCAAATTCCGAAATTCTTTGGCCAAATTCGGCTACCAGTTCTTTCAATTTGTCGGGTGAATTGAAATCTATTTTTGTAATGTTGCCGAAATTGTCGGCCATGCTTGTTGCACATGGTTTTGCTACCTGCTGTGGCGGATATATATCATGGGCAGGATAGTAGTATGTTTTGCCATCTGTGCGAATCTTCTTGCGCAATTGTATCTCTTGCCCTGTTTTGAGCGTTCCGTCCTCATCAAGCATTTCGTGTGGGTAAATGCAATATTGCATTATATGAACCGGGATAGAAAATTCATTTTCGCCTGCGGCGTAAAATTGATAATAATTTGAAGTCTTGTTGGTGATTGTTCCAACGATTTTACTCAACATAATTAATTTTAAAATTTATTTAATAATGTGCAGATTGAATCTGCATCATTCATTTTGAATGACGTTGCAAAATTATGGTATTGAATCGGCAAAAATAAGCTATAAGGAATTTTAGATGGTTACATTGTTGCAAAACAGTATTTTAAATACGTTTTTTTCCGGAAATATCCGAAATTTTTTTGGCGCGCTGTTTGTGTTGGTTGTGTATGCGGGTGAAGATGGCATTGATTGCCGATATGTTTTTTATTTTTTCCGAGAGCTTTTTGGGGGAAATCGTGTTTTTGTTGATGTTTTTGTCGTGGAACAATTTTTGTAGTTGTTGGCCTGTCAGTTCGGCAAATTTGTCGCCGATTAATTTGCGCAGGTAGGCATATTGGTAGGTGTCGAGCGGTTTGCCGTCAAGGCAGCCGCGACCTATCCAGCCGCCATTGTAGCACTTTATAAGACCGTTTTTGTATAGGCCGAACATATATTGGGGCAGCAGTTTGACTTTTGCACCGCAAGCGTTCTTTACCAGATCTTCAAACCAATATTCCGACACGTCGCCTTTCTCTATTTCGAGGTAGTTGCTCGGGCGCAGAGTTTCGGTGAGCGGTGTTATGTTTTTTATTTTTGTGCCTTTGTAATACAGTATCGGTTTGCGGGATTGGAGTTGTTCACGGGTCAAAACGACCATTGCCATAAGGCTTTCTTCATGTAGGCTTTTTATGGCAAGGCCGTGGCTGTTGTTTTTTATGATGTTTATGAAACTGTCGATGTTGGCGGCGCGGGCGATTATTGCCACGCGTGCATTTTCGCCGAGCGGTAATCCAAGCAGGCGCAGCAAGTATGAGCCAATGTGGTCGCTGCCACGGTCGAGGTAGGTGATGATGGAGCCGGCAGGTGTTCTTTCGGGTTTGGTGAGGCTGAACCACGATAGTTCATAGGGTGGCATGATTTCGATAGGGCTTGCCTGGATTTCGGGCAAGTATAACGTGGAATATGCCGGGGAAAGGCCTTTGGTTTCAGAGACTATTATCGGAATAAATTTTTTCAGGTCGGCATTTCCGTCACCTAAAATCGTTGTTGCAAATTCCTGTATAAGATGAATGTTGAGTGGCAGGTACCAGGCTACGGGCAGAAGGTTTACTGCCATTCGGCGCAGCGCCGAGCGGGAAACGTAATTGAAGGCCTCGAAAGAGTATGATCGGTTGCCGTGTCGAATGGCCTGCATGATGTCTATCATAAGCCGTTCCACATAAGGCGTGTCGCGAAGGCTGTCATGGAATTGCTCCTTGAAATTTGCGGCAATGGTACCGGGTGGCAAGCACTGCTTATGGCGGTATAGAAACCTATATGTGGTTAATCCTTGCATATCGGTCTGCCCGAGGAATGTGAGCTGTGTGGACAGTGTGTGGTTGTTGGCTATGATGGTGTCTTTTATGCTCTCGTTCCACACGTATATGATCTCAGGCCTTAACTCATCGAGTACGTCTTGCAGCGCTGGCCAGTCGGCATCAAGCATTTCCCGGCTTTCTTCATAGCGAGGTGCGTTACCGTCGGGCAGGTAATGCTGAACGTAATTGTAGAAAGCCACGTGTTCCCAAAAGCGGTATTTGACCGGCTTGGGAAGATGGTCGTTGCGGCCGGTCATGTATTTGGTGAACATCGAAAATGTAGGGTAGGGTAGGGGCAGTCTTCAAGGTAACTGTCTATTTCAATGTTACAAGAATTTGCAAGGTAATAGTAATCTTGCTCTGCACGGTCGGTGTAGCAAGGGCATTGGCGGTCGAGCGGGCGGCTATCTTGCAGGCATTCCGCGCGATGGTTACAATTCTTTATGGGGCAATAGAAGAATGCCCCGAGGACGAGTGTGCGGTATCCGCGGAATCCTTTTTCGTAATGTTTGCCTATGCGCGGGTGGAAAAAATACCGAGACATCTCACAGCAGGCCGATTGAATGGAACATGGCACGGTAGGCCTCGGCTTTCTTGGCCAGGGCGAGAGGATATGCCCGCGATGTGGATGGCATTCGGTAAAGGTTGATTTCGCGGTTGTTTATGGCAGCTTGCGTGGAGCATCCTGTTGCAGGTGTAGTGATGCCAAGTTGTGCGGCTGCCACTGTGGCAGCTTTTTCGCCTGTGGCGACAACGGCGGTTATCGTAGGGCAGCTGGCAAGCATTGCCACGATGTCGGTAGGTTCTATGATGCACAGGTATTTGTCGGACGCATTGTCGCGCTCGCGTATTACCTTTTCGGCTGTGTCATACATGGCGATACCTTTCTCTTGCAGAAATTGCTTTATGTCGGCGAGGAGGTAGCCGTTGCCATCAGTGGCAATGAAACGGTCTTTGTCGCCGAAGAACACCAATCCCATCACACGCCACATATCGTTTATCTTGTTGGGGTAAAAAAATGGCATTGCCCACCGTTCGGGCTTTGGTGGAAATGTTCCAAGCATTAGCACCCGAGCCCCTTGTGGCAGGAACGGCTTAAAAGGGTGCACCTCAATCTTATCTTCGTTGCAATCGGCCATAATTTTGTGAATTGATGCACAAATATACAGCAGCCCCTGCACACTGCCAAATGCTGCAGTCCGAAAAATTATCAGATGAACAAGGGTAGCGTGTACTGGCGGCCGTCGTGTGGCGGTATGGTGGCCGATGTGCGGCGAGTGGGCTTGAACGAAAGGGGCAGGTCGATGCGCCAGCCTTGGTTATAGTTGCGGATTGTGAGCACTGCTATGCCTATCCATTGACCGGTGGCTGTGAATATGCGTTTTACCACGTCGGCTATGCTGCCGAAGTTTGAACCATCGATGTCGGCAAGTCGAGTGCCGTTGTGCGTGAGTGTGGCAAAAATCTTGTCGCTGCGCGATATTTTCTTTTCCATGCGTTCCATAATTCCTTTATTTTTAGGCAAAATTAGTCGCCCAATGGGCATATATATTGCCCGATTAAGTCAAATGATGCTAAATATGACACGGGTTTGATAAAAAACAATCTTAACTATGTCGAATAAAAAAGAATATAAAAACGGTCGAAACTTTGCATTTATAATAAAATATTACGATATTTCGGTTGTTTTTCATGCTGTCATGAATATTGCAGATGCTAATGCGATTAAAAATGGATTTTTTAATTATAAAACCGGTGTAAAATGAAAAAGTATTTAGCAGAAATGGTCGGCACAATGGTGCTGGTCTTGATGGGGTGTGGTAGTGCAATTTTCAACCACGGTTGTGGTACCACGGCACAAGTGTTGACAGTGGCGTTTGCCTTTGGCTTGTCGGTTGTTGCTATGGCCTACACCATAGGTGGGGTATCAGGTTGCCACATTAATCCCGCAATTACGCTTGGAGTGTGGCTCAGTAAGCGCATGAGCGGAAAAGATGCGGCGATGTACATGATCTTCCAAGTGATAGGTGCATTCATTGGTTCAGCGATATTGTATGCCATAGTGCAGAATATTACTGCCGCCGATGCGAGCTATATTGCCGCCGGAGGGGCATTTGCAACCACTACGGGGTCGAATGCCTGCCAAGCCGGAGTTTCAGAAGTAGGCGGGTTGATTGCCGAAATTGTATTTACTTGCGTGTTTGTCCTTGTTGTGCTTGGAACTACCGACAGTAAGCGCGGTGCAGGCAATTTTGCCGGACTTGCAATAGGCTTGTCGCTTGTGCTTGTCCATATTGTGTGCATTCCTATTACAGGTACATCGGTCAATCCGGCTCGTTCCATTGCTCCTGCTGTGTTTGATGGCGGTGTTGCATTAAGCCAGTTGTGGATATTCATCATAGGCCCGTTTGTGGGAGCGGCTCTTGCTGCCCTTATCTGGCGTATGGTTGGTTCTGATGAAAAAGCTTGATATGAGGAATAAAAAAATGCCGGTATGCGTTTGGCGTACCGGCATTTTTATGTGTATGATGCGGGCTATTTCCACTTTTTGAGTCGGAAAACAACGGTTTCGCCTGCGGCATCAATCATTGAGAGTTGTAACTTGTCGCCATTGGCTTGGTCAACATTTAAAATATTTTCACCCATCGACATACGGGTTATTTCAAGAGGAAAGAATCTGTCCTCGGTGAGCAGGTCGCCGTTTTCGTCATATACAGGATTGCCATTTTCGTCGGTAACGTATGGAAATGTTATTATGATATGGTCTCCGCAGTCTTCGAAATTGGCAAACCGTTGATCGTATGCTTCTCCCCATTTCTGCATTTGTGCGAAAACTTTGCTTTGAAATGAAAAAAATACGTTGCCGCTATAATTATCAACGGGTGCACCGTTTATTAAGATATCGGTTACCTTCCAATGACCAAACCATATGCCGATGTTTCCATTGTTTTGAGTGCAGGCTGACATTGATAAGAGAATAAACAATATTGATGCGGCAATTATTTTACTTATAGTTTTTTGCATAGAGATGTCGTGTTTATAGATTGAATAATCCGTTATAACTTATGCTGATTAACCCACCTAAATTGTCACCGAGCAAGTTCCCTTTGTCAAATGCTATTTGGGCTTTTACGTCAAGGCCAGGTATCGTTTGCGGCGAGTAGCTGCCTTCAAGCATCATCGACAGGTTATCGGTGGGCTTTATGGAAGGAGATAATGATGTTCCCCACGACTTGCGGTAGGAGGTCATTATTCGATAGCCGATGCAATTTGTCACATTACCTGTAACACCGATATGGAAACCTCGGATGCTATTGTCGAAAAAATGTAATGAGCCACTTGTGTTATAGATTGGAGATTTTACGAAAGGCGAACCAATGGCTTGTCCGAACAATTGGTATCCGTTATAAGCAACATTGTTATAATAATTGTCACCGCCGGTGGCCTCGCTCGGAATCAGGTAACCATATTCAAAGTCGGCCGGGTCCCAATGGAGTGGCCCGCTTTGATTGGTAAGGTCGATATACTCTATTACAGCACCGCTCACTATACCTTTGGGGTTTGCGTTGCGGAACTCAATGCCATACATCCCATCCCAGCCGTTCAGTTTGCCTATGCCTGAGCCGTCTTCCCACGGCGATTGGTAATACACTTTCACTTCGTGACCGTTGCGGAATTTGTATCGACCCATCACATCCCATGTTCCAAGGTGGTTGCCTTCGTAGTATGTGGAATTGCCAGCCATCGGAATCAGGGCTTTGAAGAATGAACCGACAGATGGCGTCATGTCGGTGTGACGTTCCAAATATTCTTCACCAGTTTCCAAATATTCTTTGTAAATGCCACCAAACTGGCAGGTAGTTTGCATCCCGATGAGAAATGAGAAAGGCTTGTCGGGATTGGTACGAAAATGAAGGTATTTGTAGCAGTACCATATTTTTCCTGTTGTTATAGAAGAACCGCCGTGGTGGAAATGGTTGATACGCCAATCTTCGTCGGTGCTCATGCCGTAGCTTAATTCTCCGCGTATTTGCACCCAGCCTTGAGTAAGGGGGATGTCTTGGAAGTCGATGAAACCGGCTCTCACTGCCGGGATGGGACGTGCATTGGCCGAATAGGTCATGTCACCGCTGCTCAGTGCATCGTTCAAGAACACCGAGCCGCGTTCTTTCATGCCGGCCGACAGGAACAGGCTGCGGTATTTTACTTCGGCATACAACTGTTGCAACCACGCCGGTGCCGGTCCTTGTTTATTAGGAACCCATGCAGAGGTAGATTTGTCGTAACGTCGGTATTCTGTTTTGGAAGTATATCCACCGATTATGTCTGCACCAAAACCGTAACTGAAGCGTGTAGATTTATCCATCTTTTTTTCGGCTGATGCACGCAACAGGGTGGAGTAGGGTTGCGAGAGTGTGCCATGCACGTTTGACATCATGTAATATGGAGCAAAATCGCCGCTCCCGGCATTGGCTATAAGTGAAACACGGTAATTTATGGGTAATTCGCCATATGCTGCCATGCAACTTATGGCAATTGTGCATATCAGTGCTTTTATTTTTTTCATTTATTGAAATTTTGTGTGTATGATGCAGCTTCGCGGCAGTCAAATGTGTTGATGTGCCGACTTTTCTTTTCTTCGGTTATTTCGGCTATCGAGAAGAATATGCCGCTTTCTTCCACTTCGCCAAATTCGTGATTGATGGCAGTGCCAAACATTCGCATTGTCGGTGACAAGCTGATGTATGCGTTTACCAATGGGGGAATATTGTAACCGTGTTCGCGCACATATTTGTTTACCCGGCAATAGTCGCTTTTGAAATCACCTCCTATCACAACCTGTTTCATCTCGTCGATATTGAAATGGGTTTCAAGAGGTACGATGGGCCATACAAGCCGGTCGGGGTCGGGGAAATAGGTATGTAAAAAGTATAACAGCATATCGCGGCATTGCCGTGAATAATTAGGATACATGGTTACTTTTCCGAACAGGTATTTGGTGCTTGGGTGTAACACCGTCAGTGCTCCAAGTCCGTCCCAAAGGTTATCCAGTGAATATATGGCTCGGTTTCCTGCTTTTGTCGATTGATATTTGAGTGCTACGAACGAGCGGCCTAGTTCCATGGTTATGGGCAAAAATTCATGAATGAATTTTTCGGAAAAATTAAACATATGTGATGTGGCAATGTGTGGTATGTTGCCTTTTACCTCGATGTCTTCTCCGAAAATAAAACGGTATCCGCCCACAATTTCTTGTTCTTCGGGATTCCATACTATTAATTGCCGACAAGGACGCGGCATTGTGTCAAATTCGTCAATGTCACATGATTTGCCTGTTCCTCCACCGGCCGAGCGGAAAGCCCATTCGCGCAGCCTTCCTATTTCTTTCATCACGTTCGGCGATGTATGAGCATCGGTAATGTATATTTCGTTTTTGCCTTTGTTGGTGTGCCGTAGGAACTTGTCCTTGGAGAGTTCTGCAATAAGCAGCTTTTTGTCAACAGGTTCGATGATGTGTTCCATTTCTATGAATTGTTTGTTTTCAGGTTATATACCACTTCTTTTATGCCTTGAGCAATTTCAAGAGGTGATCGCCCGTCGGAGGTTAATGTTTCCCATTTTATGGGTTTACCTATGTATATGGTGAATTTCTTTCCGCGGTTCTTGAATACCTCACCGGGGAGTAATATCATTTCCACGTTAAATTTTATGCCCAATCGTTCGCGCAGACGGGCCATCCTGTAGAAGAAGTCGGAGTTAAGGCCGTCGAAATATATTGGTACAATGTCGCGTCGGTATTCGATGCTTTTGTGTATGAATCCTTTGGTCCACTTTAAATCGCAGACATTACCGCCCGATTGCCGTCGCGAGCATAGTCCTGCGGGGAATGTCGCAATTTGTTCAGTTCCCGACATAGCTTCGTTAATTTCACGTGCCACTTCGCGTGATTGCCGTCCCACCTTATTGGCAGGAAGAAATATGCTGCGGAATGGTGTCACTTGCATGAGCATGTCGTTGACGATGAACTTTAGGTGGCGATTGTAATGGCGTCCCAATAAGGCAATGAGAGAAATGCCGTCAAGGCCGCCAAGAGGATGGTTTGAGGCAAATATATATCGTCCGCTGCCGTCGGGCGGTAAATTGTTTTTACCGATTACTTCGGTTGTTATTTCCAAGTCTTTTAAAACGGCATCGGCAAAACCAACACCTTTTTTGTCTCCGTTTTTCAAAAGCAGTGCATTGAGTTCGTCTTGGTGTATGATGCGTTCGAGCCACTTTACCACAAAGCGAGGTATGTAGCGGTATTTGCCGGGCATCTTGGCTTTTAAAACTTCGGATACGTCTATCTTTAACGTTTCACCCATTTTATCGGTTGCTTGGAAAAAACTATTGCAAAGTTAATGCAATGATGTGTTTTTATGAAATTATTCTGTCAAATTTTGCCATGTTGCGATATGGCGATAGTGAAATCATGAGCTTGCATAATTGTTTTCAAAATGTTATTTTTGCAGGCATAAACCTGACTGCCTTTTAAATTACGCTACACATTATGTTCCGATTAAAACCTTCTTCGATTGTTGCATTGCTGTTCCCCGTATTTATTGTTTGTTCTGCAATCCCATCATGCACTTCCTGTGGACTGAAGCAAGGGGGCGGACGGCCGGAAACCGGTCGATTGGCTGATGATACGTATAAGCGATTGCGCGATTCCATATTTACCAACCCGGGATATGTGCTTGCTGAAATTGACAGCTTGCAGCATGATATTGCCGACGACAGTGCCGATTATTATAAGCTTGAATTGTTGCGTGCCGATGTGCTGTGTAACGGGGATAATTCAGGTGACAAAGGTGTGGATGCATATGAAAACGTTCATGGTTATTGCTTGCGCAATGGCGATAAAGAGCTGGAGATGTATTATTGGAACTATTATGGCAATTATGTGCTTTTCAACCTTGGGATACGAGACTCGGCGCGTCGTTGCTACGAGAGGGCATACAAACTGATGGAAGAGACCGGTAACAGGTCAGGATTTACCGGCCTGTGCATCAATCTTGCCGATGCATACCGTGCCATCGGCCGGTCGGCACGTGCGAGTTTTTATTACCGCAGGGCATTATCGTGGCTTGATTCGGTGGGATCTACCGAAAATTTGTTTAACGTGTATGTGGGGCTTGGGCAAACTTATGCCGAGATAGCCAATTATGACGAAGCCGAAGGTTATTTTAAGTTGGCCGGTACGATGCTCGACAGCGTGGAAGTGTATGACAAATTCTTTTACCATAATTCCTACGGTAACCAGCTGTATTTTGCACATCGATATAACGATGCTTTGCGGCAATTCGAGAGTGCCGCGGCTTATGCTTCGGAATTGCGCCACCCGTCGGCACGGTGTATCGCCGCCACCAATATGTGTGAGGTAAATCTTATGTTAGGTAACATAAAAGAAGCGCACAAGTATCTCGACTTGGCCATGTCGTGGCTCAGGCAGCTGCCGAATGATGCTTTGTCGCGGTTTTACATATACAGTCTTGCCGGTGACATTGCTTTGAACGAAAACGACCTTGGTCGTGCAAGCCGTTATTTTATAGAGGCTGGGGATACGTCGATTATAGGCCCGCGGGAAATGTCGTTGCACTATTCGCGGTTGCAACGCCTGCACGCGCAGTTGCATAATTATGCCGCGGCTTATCATTATTTGAAGCGTGCCAATCATTATGAGAAACTTATAAATAACGACCGCATACGCAACCAGATTGCAGAAATAGAATTGCGTTACAGGCAAGACACTACCATAATGCAACAACACCTTGTGATTTCGGAAAAGGAAACCGAGGTGCGAACCCTTGAAGTGCAAATCTTCCTGATTGTGTTGATGGCCATGCTTATAATTTCAAGTATTGTCATTTATACCACATATAAACGCCGCCGCCGTGTCATGGCCGAAATGAATTTGCGTCAGTCGCTTTATGCTATGCGACTTGCCAATATCCGTAACCGCATTTCTCCTCATTTTGTTTTCAATGTATTGAACAGGGAATTGAAGAACGATAATCCGGGCATTGAAAATCTTGTGAAGTTGTTAAGGACCAATTTGCAATTGTGTGATCGCTACACAGTGTCGTTGCAAGAAGAATTGGAATTCGTCGATACATATGTGACGGCCGAAGCTCCTTCACTTGGTAACGATTTTGTTTATACCAAGCATATAGCTCCCGAGGTGGAGCCGAGTAAAGTGATAATACCGTCGATGATGGTGCAGATTTTTGTGGAGAATGCAATAAAGCATGGGTTGCGCGGCTTTAATGGTGAAAAATGTCTTGGTATTGCAGTTGAAAGACGTGGCGATGCCACAGTGATAATTGTTGAAAACGAAGGCAATCCGTCGCCACGCACCGATGCTTCGGGCAGTACGGGAACGGGAATGAAGGTCGTGACTCAAACCGTGAATTTGCTTAATGAGCGGAATGCAAGCAAAATGGATATTGACATGAAATGCAAGCCGGGAGCAAATGGCAAATCGGCAATATTCACGGTAACAATTACCATTCCTGACAATTTCGACTTTTCTCCCATGAAAAACTGATAATAATGGGTCAGTGGATTTTATGGGTGTGACTATTGGAATGTCATCGGTATGACCGAGGCAAAATTCAATGAACTGATAAGAACTGGGAAAATAAAGGTAATTTGAGTATCTGCCCGTATGTCGGAATTTTGCGGTTATGGTGATATTGTAAGAACAAGGTTTTGGAGATGCTAAACGGGGAGTACCTGTATAGCATCTCCAAAATCGTTTTTTCAGAGGTTGCAGAATATCGAGATGAAGAAAGGTACGCTAATGTCGATAAGCAGACCGTGGAATATGGCTATCGGAACCATTTCACTGCCCGAGGTACGCATGATTGTGGGCAGAGCAACATCGACTGATGTCACTCCGGCTGCTGAAATCGGAGCCAATTTGCCGAAGTAACGACGGAATATGGGGGCACCCATCAAGGCAAACAATTCGCGGAATATGTTGGCAAGCAGGGCAATGGTGCCGAGTTCGGTGGCAAGTTGCACACCCATCGACGGAGTTTTCAATTGCACTATCAATATCGACGACAGTGAGTAGTAGCCCATGCCGCAACCCACTGCAAGGCAGTCGGCCACGCTCCATCGGCTCAACATAAGCCCCACGGCAGCTGAGAATGTGAGAGTGCCAGCAACGGTTGCCGCGGGTATAAGCAGATACTTAGGGCGCATGGTGCGCAGTATTTTCGAGCAGTCGTCGCTACAGCCTATACTGAAACCAACCTGCAACATCAGTGCATACAACACGTATAGTGAAATGTTGTGAAGGTCGGGCAGTGTGACATCTATGCTGCCAAGCAGCATACCTGTAATGCACCCTGCGGCAAAAATGCCGGGAATAAGCAAATTACTCATTGTGGCCTCCTTCCTTATTGTGGCTTGTGTTTTTAAAGAAGATTGCATTGATTGTGATGGTGAACAGTATGCTGCCTGCAAGTCCGGCGCAGCATATGAGTAACGCCTGCCAACCATAATTGCCAATGTTGCCAAGCAGCTCGTGGTTGTTTCCTACGGTCATTCCAAGCAGGAATACCATTGTACCGATGGTTATCGATATAGTGCGGTTTACTTT
The DNA here is from genome assembly GCA_944321685.1 of uncultured Muribaculaceae bacterium. Taxonomy (GTDB): domain Bacteria; phylum Bacteroidota; class Bacteroidia; order Bacteroidales; family Muribaculaceae; genus Avimuribaculum. The sequence continues at coordinate 14,076 of CALUMH010000031.1, read as the reverse complement.
TTTTAGAATTTTTATGCGGCGCAAGGTATATCCCGCCGCAATTCCAATGAGAATTAAGACTAAAATAATCATAACGTAAGCATTGTGACATGGATAAATGGTGATTTTCCTTTTTTGAGGTGATATGTGTGGCGCCGCTTAAAGATTGACGGCGCATTGGTATCATCGTTGGAAAAATCCGCTGAACCAGTGTACACGTGCAATGCGGTAAAGCACTTCGCCTGCTCTACCTTCTATGAATATCGACATATTTGTACGAAAAATTCTCATTGACGCGATGCATTTTTCAATTGCGGGCGCAAAGTTACAATTTTTAATCACTCGGGCAAAGTTTTAGAATGTGAAAAAACGGCTGATGTCTTGTTTTTTGAGTAACTTTGGCGGCATTAATGCAGAATGATGAAGTGTTTTTCTATAATATGTTTTTTATGCCTGTGTGCGGCATTGCCGGTTGTCGCGCAACAACCGAATGGCAATACAACTGTTGATTCGACATTGTTGTATGAGAACCCTGCACTCGATAAGTTGCTTAAATTGCAAAGCGATGTGAGCGATTTTGTATTCAAGGAGACGACAGTGTTTGACAGGAAGCCGATGTTTAAGTTGTTACCGTCACTTAGACGTACACCGGGTTACGGCTTTTCGTTCGGATTGGGTGGGGCTGTGTCTTTTTATACCGATAAGACCAATTTGCAGTTAAACCGCAGTGAAGTTCCTTTGTATTTTTCCGTTGCTTTTACCAAGCCGTTTTCTTACAGTATAGGTTGCGACCCCGTGTTTTATTTTGCAAGCAATGCATTGCGGCTGCGTGCCGAAATCTCTTACAGGGATTGGCTTGAATATTATTTCGGTGTGGGGTATTCGCTTAATCATGCACCTGTTTACGGGAAAGAACGATACACCTATGAAAGCCGCATTATGCGGTTTAAACCAAATGTGCAGTTGCGATTGGCCGGTGCTGGAAATCTGTATGGAGGCATAGTTGCCGATGTGTGGCATGAGAATGTGAAAAATCCGGAAACGTTTGTTGCCGGAGATGCCCATTTTTTGGAATTGGCAGGAAATGATGCTTCTTATTCGGCCACGGGAACGGGCGTAGGCATAAATTTAAATTATGATTCGCGTGATGTGCCCGATGATGCGTATCGCGGCGTATATTTTTCCACCGAGGCCATGCTTTACACGACAAAATTTGGCGGAAATGTGAAGTATGGAACTTTTGTCATCGATTATCGCCAATATGTGCAATTGCGAGGCCGCAAGCAGGTCTTGGCTTGGAATGTCACGAGCAATAATGTGTTTGGCAATCATGTGCCTTTTATGCGATATGCCACAATCGGTGGTGTCAATATGTTTCGCGGATATTATAATTATCAATACCGTGATAAGTCGATGCTGACTGCACAAGTGGAATATCGTTATTGGCTGCAAGTCAATTCAGGGTGGGGTGTGTTATTGAATCGATTCGGTTTTGCCGTATGGGCCGGAACCGGGGCAATGGGAACAAACATGGTGCGTTACGACCACTTGTTGCCTCAAGCCGGGGTAGGAGTGAGGTTCGCTTTGCGCGACCGATTGAACTTCCGTTTCGATGTGGCTCATAATCCTATCGACGATGACACATTGTGGTATATCAGTTTCTCCGAAGCGTTTTAAAATGCTTGGTTTCATATATGATATAAATTTGAGCAAATCGATGCAAATGTTTGCAAATTGCGAAAGTTTGTTTAAATTTGTAATTGATAAAAGGCATCAATGCTGCGATTAGGCTTTATAGAAAGCTGTAAGTGTGCGTTGGGTGGCCAATGTGTAACAATTTTAAATTTAAAAGCAAATGAAATTGATTAAAAGTGTGATTTTTGCGGCATTAATGGCAGTCGCTGTATTATGTATTCCGGTTTCGGCCGACGCACAAATTAAATTTGGTATTAAGGCCGGTGCTGCGATTAATGATTTGAAGTTTAATGAGGACTTTTTAAGTAAAGAAAACCGCGCGGGATTTACCGGTGGTTTGATGCTTGAATTTACGGTGCCTGTAATCGGGTTGGGATTTGATGCTTCGGCTATGTATGTTCATCGTACCGTCAATATCGAGAATACCGAAGGTTATGAAGAACTAACCGAAGAGCAGCGTGATGCACTTGGCCGTGATTACATTGATATTCCTATCAATTTAAAATATAAATTATCATTGCCGGGAGTTGGCAGTTTGGTAAAGCCGTTTGTTACCACAGGCCCCAGTTTTGCTTTCCTTGTGAGCAAAAAAGAGGTTAACAACTTTGTTAAGAACAAATCGTGTGACATTTCTTGGAATTTCGGTTTCGGTGTGGAACTTTTTTCACACGTGCAAGTTGCGGCAAGTTACGGTCTAGGTTTGACCAATACGCTTGAATTTATAGGTGATTATAAAGGTAACAAAATCGAAGGTAAAAACCGTTATTGGACCGTTACAGCGGCTTATTTGTTTTAATTGAAGAAGAATTGAAAAATATTAAATAATTGCAATACTACGGCATTTTCGGTCGTTACTTATTTTGTAATGTACGAGAATGCCGATTTTTTTTGTCGTTTGCGATAAAATGTGGTAGCTTTGCATGAAAATTAAAAAAGAATTATACTTGTCACATATATGAAGAGAATTGTTTTTGCTCTTGTGCTGTGTTGCATATTATCCGGAGCCGTAAAGGTTGCAGCCGAGCCGAGATGGGGCGTGGTTGCCGTAGGTAACTATTCGACGTTGAAGTTTAACCAAAATCTTATTGGTGTTGATCATGGCTTTGGTGGTGGTGTCGGGCTTATTGGGGAAATCATCATTCCCGGTATAGGGTTTGCCGTTGATGGTTCGGTAATATATTCGTTATATACTTCAAATGTTCATTTTGGAGATCGAAAAGTATGGCAAAATGACGGTTTTGCTAACGAAAGGCTAAAGAATCACACCATTGATATTCCTCTTAATTTGAAATTTAAATACACAAATCTTAATGGCGTGGAAAATGTGATAGCGCCTCTTGCATATGTGGGGCCGTCGTTTACGGTTCATGTCGGTGACAACAGCCATGGTGCATCGGCTGTAAGTTATAAGCGTATAGCTGTGGGCATCCATGTGGGTTTGGGGTGTGAGCTTTTCCGCAAGGTACAAGTGTCGGCAAGTTATACGTGGGGAATCAATGAAACATTGTCCACAATGAAACTTGATGACTTTGAAGCTAAAAACAAATATTGGCGCTTGCAGGTCGCATATATGTTTTAGATAAATTAACGTTATATAACAGTGTGTGTTGGTATAAATGACATTGTAATGTGTATCTTTGCAAACATTTTCGACATCGCTCTATGATATGGGGTCGACTGGATTTGACAGCGTGTAGAGGCGGTGTGTAAGCATGCAGAGCAATGATGCCTTAGCTCTATAATATATTCGACATCAAAAATTTATCTGGCGAAAATAACTACGCTCTTGCTGCCTAAACCGAAGTATAGTAAGTTGGCTTAATCCCCGCCACAGTGGCAGGGACAAGACATCACCCGATTGCTCTTTCTCCGAAGCCAATCGATATGGTGGTGCTCGTAAATCGGGGATAGAAATCGTTGAGTCCGGGAGCGATTTTGAAATTAACGGAATAAGCCGCAAGTTGGCAGCCATGAGTCTTGCTTTCGGCCGACAAATGTGTCATGGATAAGCATGTAGAAAGCACATTGGTTCCATGTTTGGACGAGGGTTCGATTCCCTCCGGCTCCACCCGAGTATATAAACACCGATTTTCGTGAACAGCAGAAAGTCGGTGTTTTTTGTGTAAAAGGAGGGGATATACGTGCTGAAAATCTTGCGAAAACAGTTACTGGAATTGTTGATTTGGTTTAAGCCGAATTTGAACCTTGATTGTGTCGTGGAAATTAAATTGTGAATGAGGAAGCAAATAAATATTTGCATGTGCGACGAAATTAGAAAAAATTTAGTAATTTTGCAGCCTGCAAGATTATAAAAACAGAAAGTACGAATGCAGATAGTTTATAACATTAAAAAAGACAATTAACAATAAACTATGAAGCTATTACAAGCTAAACTCTCTCAATATCAAGAGCCTCAAAAGGCGAAGGCTTTAGGAATATATCCTTATTTCCGGGAAATTGAGAGTGAACAAGACACCGAGGTGTATATCAAGGGAAAGAAAGTGTTGATGTTCGGGTCGAACAGTTATATGGGCCTGACCAATCACCCCAAGGTGAAAGAAGCTGCAATTGCGGCCATTAAAAAGTATGGTACCGGTTGCGCCGGTTCGCCTTTCTTAAACGGAACTCTCGATATCCACAAGGAACTTGAGGCGCGGCTCGCAGCATTTGTGGGAAAAGAGGATGCCATGATTTATTCTACGGGGTTTGAGGTAAACCTTGGAGTGGTTTCGTGCCTTACTGGCCGTGAAGATTATGTTTTGCTCGACGAGCAGGATCATGCCTCGATTATCGAAGGCCGTCGCCTGTCGTTCTCCACGGCTTTCAAATATAAGCACAATGATATGGCTTCGTTGGAGACGCAATTGCAAAAGTGCGCTCCCGATAAAGTCAAGCTGATTGTGACTGATGGCGTATTCTCGATGGAAGGCGATGTGGCAAATTTGCCCGAAATAGTACGTCTTGCCAAGAAATATGATGCAACAATAATGGTTGACGAGGCTCATGGTATAGGTGTGTTTGGTAAGCAGGGTCGTGGTACGTGCGATCATTTTGGCGTGAGCAACGATGTTGATCTTATCATGGGAACTTTCAGCAAGTCGTTTGCATCGCTTGGAGGATTTATTGCTTGTGATAAGTCGATAACCAATTACTTGCGTCACCATTCACGTTCTTATATTTTTACGGCAAGCATTACGCCGGCATCGACTGCTGCAGCCAATGCAGCACTCGACATAATGCTTACCGAACCCGAACGTCAACAACATTTGTGGGACTTGACTCATTATGCACTCGATGGTTTCCGCTCGATGGGGTGTGAAATAGGTCACACGTCAACGCCGATTATTCCATTGTTCATACGCGATAACAATAAGACTTTTGCCATTACTCGCGACTTGTTGAACGAGGGTATATTTGTCAATCCTGTAGTTTCTCCGGCAGTGGCATCTCATGACACTCTTATACGTTTCAGCCTTATGGCTACGCATACTAAAGAGCAAGTAACCATAGCACTTGAGAAAATTCACAAGGTATTCCGCAGTTACGGTTTAGTGGAATAAACGAAAAGTCATAAAATTTTTCAGTATTATAAGAAACGGGAGTGTGCAATAGTTTTGCGTACTCCCGTTTTTGTCGGGTACAGGCGGGTGTCGGAATCTTGAAAAATCAGATTGAATTACTAATTTTGTATTGCCATTACGAGGCTGTTTGAATTTTGCTCAGAAAACAAGTTTAGCAAGATTTTTAAATACCGGAAGGTTCTAAGGTTATTGATATGGGGAATTTATATAAAGCCATTAGGAGTAAGCACTATATACAAAATCTTATTGAAGAGGGTGAGCATGAGCATCAAGACTTCAAGTTCCAAATCTCAGATGCAAGGAAGATAGCTCGCAGTATTTCGGCTTTTGCCAATAACGACGGTGGCCGATTGCTTGTCGGGGTTAAAGATAACGGCAACATATCAGGAGTAGAGAGCGACGAGGAAATTTATATGATAGAGCAAGCTGCAACGATGTATTGCCGGCCGCCTCAGCAAGTAGATTTCTCGATATACAGATTGGAAGGGAAAAATGTCTTAAAGGTGGATATAAAACCGGCTGTGGTGCGCCCTGTGCAGGCACAAGACGATGATCGCAAGTGGCGGGCATATTATCGAGTAGCCGACGAGAACATACTTGCACATCCGCTCCATGTGAAATTGTGGAAATGCAGCACGGCCGATGATGGAGCTCAATTTACATATAGCGAGGTGTCAAGGCGATTAGTTGATTATGTGGAAAAAGCGGGTAGTGTGACTGTCGCCGAGTGCATGAAACAAATGCATATATCACGGTCGGTTGCCGAGGAATTGATTATTGCATTGTGCCGCATAGGCACTCTTGCTATGGAATATAGTAACGGATGTTTTTTGATTTCGGCGAAGACGGAAGAGGTGTAATAAATCATAACAGGCTCTAAAAATATTTGTAGAAAAACAAAAGTGTTCCTAACTTTGCAAAAATTTTTAGAAAGTGCATAAAATGGAGAAAAAGTTCAACGAATATACCGGTTTCAGTCTCTCAAGTATCAACAATGAAATCTTGGAGAAATGGGATCGCGAAAACGTGTTTGCCCAAAGCATATTCACTCGCGAAGGTGCTCCTTCGTTTGTCTTTTTTGAAGGGCCGCCGTCGGCCAACGGTATGCCGGGTATTCATCATGTAATGGCTCGTACAATTAAAGATGTAGTGTGCCGTTTCAAAACCATGAAGGGTTATAAGGTGATGCGTAAAGCCGGTTGGGATACTCACGGATTGCCAGTTGAACTTGCTGTGGAAAAGTCGCTTGGAATTACAAAAGAAGACATTGGTACAAAAATTTCGGTTGACGATTACAATGCAGCCTGCCGCAAGGAGGTGATGAAATATACCAAAGAGTGGGAAGACCTAACGCACTTGATGGGGTATTGGGTGGATATGAAACACCCGTATATTACTTATGAGAACAGTTATATCGAAACATTATGGTGGTTATTGAAGCAACTGTATAATAAAGGATTGCTGTATAAAGGCTATACCATACAGCCTTATTCTCCTGCTGCCGGCACTGGGTTGAGTTCTCACGAATTAAATCAGCCGGGGTGTTACCGTGATGTCAAGGATACTACTGTTACGGCTGAATTCCGTGTGAAAGACGACGGTAATGCCATTTTGGAAGAAATAAAAGCCAAGGCAGGTGAAAAGTTCAAGGGAAATATCAATTTCCTTGCATGGACTACGACTCCGTGGACTTTACCTTCCAATACAGCACTTTGCGTAGGTCCGAAAATCGACTACGTGGCAGTGGAAAGCTACAATCCTTATACCGGAGTACCGGGTGTATATATCCTGGCCAAACAGTGTATGGGAACTTATTTCAATACCGACGGAGCCGATATGCCTCTTGATGAATACACCCACGGTGATAAAGTGATACCGTATCACATAATTGCCGAATATACAGGACCGCAATTGGTGGGAATGAAGTATGAACAATTATTCCCATGGGTGAAACCGGTTGATAAGATTGATGACAAAATACAAGTAAACGATAACGGTTTTCGTGTAATTCCGGGAGATTATGTTACTACCGAAGAAGGTACCGGAATTGTACACATAGCACCAACATTCGGTGCCGATGATGCTTTTGTCGCAAAAGCAGCCGGAATACCGTCGTTGTTTATGATAAATAAAAAGGGCGAAACACGCCCCATGGTTGACTTTACGGGTAAATATTGGTTGATGCAGGATCTTGATGCCGACTTTGTGTCGCACTGTATCAATGCCGACCTCTATAAGGAATACGAAGGCGCATATGTGAAAAATGCATATGATCCGCGTTTCAACGAAGGTGGGAAATATGATGAAGTTGCAGCCAATAAAGCCGAGGACTTGAACATATACATATGCATCAAGATGAAACAGGCCGGTACGGCATTCAAGATTGAAAAGCACGTGCACAGTTATCCGCATTGCTGGCGTACCGATAAACCTGTGCTTTACTATCCGCTCGATAGTTGGTTTATCCGCTCTACAGCTTGTAAAGAGCGTATGGTGGAACTGAATAAAACCATACGATGGAAACCCGAATCGACAGGAACCGGACGCTTTGGCAACTGGCTTGAAAATCTTAACGACTGGAACCTCAGTCGCAGCCGTTATTGGGGTACTCCGCTACCTATATGGCGTAGTGAGGACGGTGAAGAAAAGTGTATAGGCAGCATAGCCGAATTATGCGAAGAAATCGACAAATCGGTGGCAGCCGGTATAATGAAAAGTAATCCATTCCGCGATAAGGGATTTGTTGTAGGTGATTACAGCGAAGAGAATTATCACAAGATTGATTTGCATCGTCCATATGTCGATGATATAATTTTGGTGTCGGAATCGGGTAAGCCCATGAAACGTGAACTCGATCTTATCGATGTATGGTTTGATTCCGGGTCGATGCCGTATGCGCAGGAACATTACCCGTTTGAACATAAGAATGAAATAGACAACAGGGTATTGTATCCGGCCGATTTTATTGCTGAAGGTGTTGACCAAACACGTGGTTGGTTTTTTACTTTACACGCAATAGCGACCATGGTATTTGACAGTGTGGCATTCAAGTCAGTTATTTCCAATGGACTTGTCCTTGACAAGAACGGCAATAAAATGAGTAAACGACTTGGAAACGCCATTGATCCGTTTGTCGCAATAAAGAAATATGGTGCCGATGCCGTGCGTTGGTATATGATTTCCAATTCATCGCCGTGGGATAATTTGAAATTCGATGAAAATGGTGTCCTTGAAGTGAGCCGTAAATTCTTCGGAACATTATATAACACCTATTCGTTCTTTGCATTGTATGCCAATGTGGATAATTTCGATTACAACGAGCCGCAAGTGTCATATGCCGAGCGTCCGGAAATCGACCGTTGGATATTATCGCTGCTCAACAGCCTTGTGAGGGAAGTCAATAAGCAAATGGATGACTATGAACCCACTAAAGCTGCTCGGGCAATACAAGATTTCGTGTGCGATAATCTGAGCAACTGGTATGTGCGTTTGAATCGTAAACGTTTTTGGGGCGGAGAAATGACTACCGATAAGTTGTCGGCATATCAGACGCTTTACAGTTGTTTGAAAACAGTGGCACAATTGATGGCTCCGGTGTCGCCATTTGTGTCTGATCGCATTTATCGAGATCTTACCGGTAATACTGGGTCGGTTCATTTGTCGCAATATCCTGTTGTCGATAACAGTATAATCGATGGTAAACTTGAGGAACAAATGCAAGTGGCACAGGATATTACTTCAATGGTGTTGTCGTTGCGCCGTAAAAAGAATTTGAAAGTAAAGCAACCGTTGTCGCAGATAATGGTGCCGGTTCTTGATGAACGTCAGCGACAGGATGTGGAGTCGATGAGCCAGCTTATAATGAGTGAAGTAAATGTAAAGGGCATAAAGTTTGTAAGTAACGAGGATGGAATATTGGTAAAGCGGGTTAAACCCGATTTCAAGAAACTCGGCCCTAAATTCGGCTCCATTATGAAGCAACTCTCAAAATCGATTACCGGCATGAGCCAAAAGGATATTATCGAATTTGAGAAAAATGGCAGTTTCGAGTTTGATATTGACGGACAGGCAGCAGTTATTACTGCCGATGATGCCGAGGTTTATTCCGAGGATATTCCGGGTTGGCTTGTTGCCAATAGCGGCAAGTTGACAGTGGCACTTGATATCACCGTAACCGAAGAGTTGAAGAGAGAAGGCATTGCCCGGGAAATTGTAAATCGCATACAAAACTTGCGCAAGAGTAGTAATTTTGAAATTACCGACCGCATCGATGTTAAGATTGTGTGCAGCGATGCTACTGCGGCTGCCGTGGATGATTTTAAGGATTACATATCGAAACAGGTGCTTGCCACCGAAATTGCAGTTGTACCGACGCTTGAGGGAGGTGAAACTGTTCAACTCGATGACGAAGCATTGCAGATACTTGTGGAAAAGAACTTTAAATAACCTAAAACTATATTTTACTATGAGTGAAAAGACCCGTTATTCCGATGAAGAATTGCAGGAATTTAAAGAGATAATTCTTGCAAAGCTTGAGAAGGCGACTAAAGACTATGAGTTGTTAAAGTCGAACGTGATGAATTCTGACGGGAATGACACAACTGACACATCTCCTACTTTTAAAGTCCTTGAAGAAGGTGCAAATACACTTGGCAAGGAGGAAGCAGGTCAACTTGCCCAACGTCAATTGAAATTTATTCAGAAACTTAAAGCGGCGTTGGTGCGTATAGAGAACAAGACTTACGGGGTGTGTCGTGTGACAGGAAAGCTTATTCCCAAGGAACGGTTGCGAGCAGTGCCTCATGCAACATTGGCTATCGAGGCAAAAAATTCAGGCAACCATAAATAGAGACATTAAAAAAATCGGGGAGTGGCAATGTGAATATGTATTACGCGGCCTCTCCCTATTTTATTAACACACGCAGGATAAGAATAATAAATGAGATTATCTAAAGGTTGGTTGGCAACGGTCATAGTCGCAGTGATAATCATAGCCGACCAGATATTGAAAATTTGGGTTAAAACCAATTTTTACTATGGTGAAGAATATATCATCACCGACTGGTTTCGCTTGAATTTTATCGAAAATAACGGTATGGCGTTTGGCTTTGAGTTTGGCAGCAAGCCTGTGCTCACATGGTTCCGCATAATAGTGAGTGCATTGTTTGTGTATTATATAACAAGGCTTGTGCATCGTCGTCACGTTAATTTGGGCTATCTCACGTGTGTGTGTATGATAACTGCAGGAGCCATTGGCAACATGATTGATTGTGTGTTTTATGGCGTTATCTTCAATGATCCAATGATACCGCAGACGGCATCGATATTCCCGCCCGAAGGTGGATATGCGACACTGTTTAACGGCAGAGTGGTGGATATGTTTTATTTTCCGTTAGTTGATTGGTATTGGCCTGAATGGATGCCTTGGGTGGGGGGAGAACATTTTGTGTTTTTCCAACCGGTATTTAACATAGCCGATGCCGCACTAAGTGTCGGTGTCATAATATTGATATTCTTTTTTTCAAAGCATTTGACTTTTGAGGAAGAAAGAGTTGTTGATAAAAATGACGATAAAAATATAAGTATAAAGGAATGAGGCACATATCATCGTTGTTATTGATGTCGGTTGCTGTTGCGGCATTATTTATTATGTGTGGATGCAGCTCGCAACCCGATGGTGTGGTTTCACAAAGTAAGATGGTGGAACTGATGGCCGATATGCATAAAGCAGAAGCTGTAATCGACATGAATAGTGCTCAATTCAATAATGATTCACTTAAGAAGGCCATGCGACAGTCGGTTCTTATGAAGCATGGTGTTACACAGGCGCAATTCGATACCACTCTTGTATGGTATGGGCATCACGCCAAGCAGTATGATGAGATGTATGAAGATGTGATTGCGCTGCTTGATGAAGAAAAACAGGAATTGTCTGATGTGAAAGGCCCGGTGATGCGTGAAGGTATGGTTATGGCTAAGCGTTATCCGTCGGCCGGAGACAGTGCCGATGTATGGAGCAAGCGCAGAGTGTGGGTTGTTTCTAATGAAGGGTGCAGTGACAATACTATTTTTTTTGATTTCAAGACGCAATCAGATAACCAAAATGGAGACCGTTATAACTTGTCGTTCAAATTTACAAATAGCAGTAACAATCGCTTGGAAGTGTTCTTGGGCGCGGATTATTATGACGGAACTTTGTCTTATGTATATCGTGAGTCGGGAACTGAAGGAATAAATCGTTATACATTGCAAGGTGACTCGACAAAGAAAGTGAGACGCGTTTTCGGATATATAAAGGCAGTTCCTATGGGAAGCGAAGTTTGCTTTATCGACAGTTTGCAATTGCTGCGCACACGTTTTAATTCATCGCAATATAATACATTTAAACAGCAAAAGTGGGTCGGTCCTCATAATCTTGACCCGGAATATAGGGCATTGGTGAATGCCAATCGTGAAAAGCGTAAAGCTGAGGAGGCTGCGGCAATTGCCGAAGAAAAACGTAAAGCCGAACTTGACGCACAACGTCGTGTACAACGTCGTAACTACAGGGTTCGACCCGATGAACCGGTGGCAAATGACAGTGTGAAATGATGGTAAAGCATTATTTGTCAAATTATGTTGTCACGGCTGCCGGGGTGTCGAAGTTATCGATTGTTTCGGTCGATGGTGGTATTTTAAAATCGGTAAAACCATTTGAACAAGAAATTGAAAGTACTTCGTTTGTTCCCGGAGTGCTCGTTGTGTCGGCAAATATGGAGTCCATGTTTGTCAGTGATTTGGAAACGAGCATAAGAATGTCAGAGGCAGAAACTGCGAAATGTGTATCTTTTTTGCATGGATTGGGCAAGGTAGGGAACGGACGTGTAGCTCTTTATGCAATCGATGTTCCCCACCGTACCATATCCGTTTTATCGGTTGAATAGCAAGATTATTGGTGGATTGTAATTATCATTTGATCCTAAGTCCTGGTATTAATGGTTTCACGTCCACAAGTTCTAGTTCTTTCACCATTGTGAGCGTACCTTGCTTATACTTTTGGAAGTGCGGTGTTTTCAAATGGCTCTCATAGGCGGCACGGTCAGCATAGATTTCAAGGATGGTCACTTTGTGTGGAGCATTCTTCTCGGCAGTGGCATAAAGTGTCAGTACGCCCGGCTCCAACTGCATTGAGGCTTCGATTTCTTCTTTCAGAAAGGTATTGTAGGAATACAATTGAGAAGGGGCAATGGTAATCTTTGACAGGCGTACCAAGTTTTCGGCAGCGATAGGTTTGATATATTCCTGCTTAATGATGCGCAACGCTTTGATAGCGGCAGGAAAGCCGATGTAGGGCAGGCACTGGATAACGGCGGCGGTCAATGTTTCGGGTGAGTTGCCTGCGCTAATATTGCCGTGATAGTGCGAGTGGAGTTGGCTCTCAGCTTCCAAGGTGGTCAGTACGCAGTAGCCGAGCAACTCGCGCGTCGGCAAGTCGAGTGCGCCCCGGCTGTATATCTCTCCGAAGAAATAGTCGGTGAGGAATTGCTCCACGTTCTTGCCCATATCACCGGGCATACAGGCGATGCCACCGGGATAGAGCTTGTCCTGAATGGCTTTGCCCGTCTCGTGGCGTGTTTTCTCCGTCACCGTGCCTTGCTTTTCCAACGGAAGGGAGATGCCACGCTCCTTGAACACCTCATTTACCGTGGCCAACGCATTCAGCATCTTGGGGAAGCCGATGAACGGGGCGGTAAGATATATCACCTCGCGCAGTTCTTCCGGGGTGACGCCCACATTAAGTGCCGCACCTGCATGGGCTTTCAGTTGCGGAAGCGTCTGCATCGTAGCGAGGGTGATGCAGGTAATCATTTCGCGTTGTTTCAACGTCAGTTCGCCCGTCTGGAATACTTCACCGAAGATAAACTTTTGGAGGATGTCCATCATTTCCGGGTCCGTGCCCTGCCCGGTAAGGGCTTCGCCACCGAACAGGGTGCGGTAATTCTGCTTGCATACTTCGATTCTATCCATATTGTCTGTTGTTTGTGCTATCGCGGACAGGCTTGCTGCCAGTGCGAAGACTATTATACCTATTACTTTTTTCATCTGGTTCTCTGATAAAAGATTATAAACTCTTGCCTAACTGGTAGGCTTGCTGCGGATAATCCGTATTCCTGACGCTACCTGCCGTCCATACGCCCGAAGCCGCCACTTCGCCCACGCTTGTCCAGCCGAGATAATCCATCAGCGTATGGTAATGCTCCAGCATCGGCTCTGCCTCCTTCTTGGCGGTATCAGCGTAGGTCATCAGAAAGGCGGCCTTCTTCCGTGCGCCCTTTATCTGTCCGTTGATGGCGTAAAAGCGGTCTATCACCCGTTTCATCTGTGCCGAGATGCTGAAATAATACATCGGCGTGGCGAACACCACCATGTCCGCTTCTATCAGGTGCGGACGGAGTTCCTGAAAGTCATCGTTGAAAATACATGGCCCGTCCATGCCGCAACGGTTGCAGGCGCGGCACGGCTCCACCTGCTTGAAAGCACAGTCGAAGCGGAACACCTCGTGCCCTTTTTCTTCCGCGCCTTTGATGAACTGCTCCGCTAAATAAGCAGAATTTCCATTCTTACGGGGGCTGCCCGTCAATACTACTATCTTCATTTTTTCTGTCTTTGATTCGTTATCATTTATGTGGTTGAAAGCCTGCACAATCCCTGTTCCAGCTACGGCTGTACCCAAAGCAGCGAGTGCAGACTTCTTCAGAAATTCTCGTCGTTCCATAGGTATCCGGGATTAAAGTCCTGTCATCTTCTCCTGGTCTTCGGGATAACGCCCTCCGACTATCTC
>CALUMH010000030.1 GCA_944321685.1 uncultured Muribaculaceae bacterium | reverse complement strand
AAAGGGCTGATTTCCTCGCTTGGAAGTCAGCCCTAATTTCTATTGGACATAAAAAGTTTTACCGGACACTAATAATTAAATTTAATTCTGCGAAGAAAGCCGTTCCAATAAGTATTCTTAACCGGATCAGAGACAAACTCATCAGTAAACAATTCATGTCCTGACACATAAACTGTTTTTCGATTTTTGAACGTGGCTTGTACTGCCTGCAAAAGCACTTCATTATTAATTACGTTGCGGGTCAATTGTTGTACACATCAAAAAAATCCTTCATGCGACTGTTTGCCCCGGCCAAAGATATCATTGCCTGAAACTTTTCTGCCACAACAGTCTCCAAAGAATATGCCATCACATTCACCTCAGGTATTTCATCGAGCAGCATAGGATAGTCCAAACTCATAGCTTTGGGAACAATTACATCCCCGAAACCAATATCAATCGAGATAAATTGCTTGATAGAATCCAAATGCGCAATTACTGTCACACTTACACCATGATATTCCTTATTTATGGTTATTTCTTTCGCTTCCAGTGTATCTGTATCAAAAAACACACCATCTTCTTGACACTCAAGGCTACAGATTTCTTGAAAAACAATCTTTATGTAGTTCTTATCTCGGTTTATTCTGTCGGCAAGAAAATCAATATCCAAAGTCGGACGAGCCTTCAAACGCTCATAAGCATAAAGTAACGCTCCTCCTTTTAAAAAAAACAGTGCTTGAACCTACTTTGTGACAGCCTGTAAAGAAGGCGTTCCTGGATATACCTGACAAGTAGCAGTTGATAATCATATTTCTCCTTTTGAGCCAAGTTTAACAATCTGGCACGTACTGATTTTCCGTAATCAGCTTTTGTCATAATTCTATTTCCAAATACTTGTTTATTGTGTTTGTAATCCTCAGTTCCTGTGCATAACGCATAAGTTTCGATAAATTGCGGTCTGTACGTGAAAGATAATTTCTAACCACTTCAGAGCTGACATCAACGCCGATTTTGTTACGATACCGTATGGCATCACAAACAGACTTCTCAATATTGTAAATTTGAACTGAAAAACCTCCCACCTCGGCTTGCATAATGCCGGTCCTATATGATTTTTCATTCCAGTAATACAAAATAATCGGAGGATAATCGGGCACAGAAACTTTTCTTATTCGTTCAATAGCCACATGACAGGAAGAAGGAACTTGTGTGCTGAGACCGTGATAAATCCAAGCCGAGTATAAACATATTACTCCACCGGGAACTATTTTTTCCACATCAATCATTGTATTCGCCAATTCCAATGTATCTGCAAACACCCCACGTCGAACCCGTGTTACAGAACCATTCTTGACCTTTTCAAGTAAACGGTAATATACGTAGCGACCGGCTTCTTTAGCTTGCTTGGCAGTAATGTATCCGCCATTGTTACGCATCAATTCGTTTAATTTATCCATGAGTTTATTATTTTATGTACAAATATACTGCTTTTTTTGTAAAATGCAGTATGTTTGTACATAATGCCTGTGAAAAAAATGATGTACCCGGTTGGGGAATGGCCTTGCCATATCCCAATCGGGTACATTCATGCGTATGGTAAGATAACGTTTTACGGGTTCAAAATAATCTTGCCGTGTTCGTCATATTGCAAATTAACCTCATAATCGGTATATATGCCATTGATTCGCTCAATGTAATCATCAAGTTTGTCGGCACTGAATGTTATCTTTTCCGGTATCCCGACGCTACTTATTGCATTTTGAATTACCGAACTGTCCGACATAATAGAATATGAGCGTATATCCACAAAACCTTCGAGCCTTGCTGCTTCACCTTCGAAAACAGGTGACTGCTTCTTTGCGATTTTCAAGAATATTCCCAAGTATTCGGGCAGACCGCCATTGTCGCGCTCGAATGCAACCATTTTGCTCCATGTTTTTCCTTCTACAGGAGCCGAAACTTGCCGGTTGTCGAAGTCGGTATATTCAACGCTTACATCAAGGAAATTGAGCATGGCCGAGTCGATTTGCGCCTCATAAGTCACCATCATGCCTATCACTTCGGGAGTTGGGAGCGGTTCTTGAGGTTCTTCATCATCGGAGCATGATACCGACACTACAGATAACATTGCCACTGCTGCAAGCATGGCAGCACGGGATAAAAAATGTTTTAACATAACTTTGAATTAAATTGATTAATAAAAACATTACCGCCCGGCCGGTTAACAACTGCCGGCCGGGCGGCACAATATGTTGTGTAATTGAATTTATTATTTCAATTTGGCTTGAATGGCTGCACTTTCGGCCTCGTAACCGGGCTTGTTGAGCAATGCAAACATATTCTTCTTGTAGGCCTCTACACCAGGTTGGTTGAACGGATTTACATCAAGGATATAACCGCTTATGCCGCAAGCTTTCTCGAAGAAGTAAATCAATTCGCCAAGGTGTTGCTCGGTGAGCGACGGTATGGTTACTATGATATTCGGAACACCGCCGTCCACATGAGCAAGACGGGTACCCAGCTCGGCCATCTTGTTCACCTCATCAACGCGGCGGCCTGCGATATAGTTGAGTCCGTCGAGATTGGCTTCGTCCGACGGAATAACCTCGGTGTATTGTACATCACCGACCGATATAACCGTCTCGAATATGGTGCGTTCGCCTTCCTGTATCCATTGCCCCATCGAGTGCAGGTCGGTGGTATCGTCAACGGCAGCCGGGAAAATGCCCTTGCCGTCCTTACCTTCGCTCTCGCCGTAAAGCTGTTTCCACCATTCGGCGAAATAGTGCAATTTGGGGTTGAAATTCACAAGTATTTCAATCTTCTTGCCTGCGTTGTAAAGTGCATTGCGCGTCATGGCATAAGTTTCGGCAATGTTGCCTGCGGCTGCTGTCGCAGCTTCCATCGAGCGTGCACCGGCCATCAAAGCCTTGATGTCGAATCCGGCAACTGCAATAGGCAACAAGCCAACCGGAGTAAGCACCGAGAAACGGCCGCCTACGTTATCTTCAATGACAAAGGTCTTGTAACCTTCTTCGGTTGCGAGTTTGCGCAAAGCACCCTTGTGAGCATCGGTGATGGCCACAATGTGGGTGGCGGCGAAAGCCTTGCCCTCTTGCGATTCGAGCATTTCCCGAAGCATACGGAATGCTATTGCCGGTTCGGTGGTCGTACCAGATTTCGAAATTACGATAATACCGAACTTCTTGCCTGCAAGCAAGCCTTTGAGTTCATGCAAGTAATCTTCGCCTATGTTTTGTCCGGCAAACAATACTCGCGGACCGTTGGCAGGCTTGTAAGCGGCAAACGAGTCGCTAAGAGCCTCGATCACAGCCTTTGCGCCAAGGTAGCTGCCGCCGATGCCGATGGCTACCACATACTCACAGTCGGCAAACTGTGCGGCTGTGGCATTGATATCATCAAGCAGGGTTTCGGGGGTCTCGCTCGGCAAGTGCAACCAGCCAAGGAAATCATTACCTGCACCGGTGCCCTTGTGGAGTTTTTCCATTGCTTCGTCGGCACGAGCCTGCAAACTGTTGATGTCGGCTTCGGAAACTGTTCCGAGCACGTTGCGATTAATAACTTCTATCGTTTTCATCGTCTTATGTAATTTATTTAAAACAATCTTTTTTATAATCGGGGGTCAATGGAAAGTTGCCGCTATTTCCATAATCATCTTGGTTGCCGGGCGGTAATTGTAAAGTATCTCATACACACCGTCGAGAATGGGCATGGGCACTTGCAACTTGCAGTTAAGCTCATAGATGCACTTGGTGCCGTAATATCCCTCGGCCACCATCTCCATTTCCATCATCGCCGCTTTCACCGAGTAGCCCTTGCCTATCATCGAGCCGAAATTGTGGTTGCGGCTGAACCGAGAATAGCTGGTGACAAGCAAGTCGCCCAAATATACCGAGTCGCAAATGTTGCGCCGTTGTTCACACGGGCTTGCCACCGACACAAAGGCATCCATTTCGCGTATGGCATTCGACAACAGCACGGCAAGGAAATTGTCGCCCCCCTTCATGCCGTGTACTATGCCCGATGCTATGGCATACACATTCTTCAGCACGGCGGCATATTCGATGCCGGTCACGTCATCCGACAAGATGGTGCGCATCGACTTGCAATTGAAGCGGTCGGCAACCGCCGATGCAAGTTCGGCCGATTTCGAGCCTATGGTAAGGTAACTGAGGCGTTCGAGCGCGACCTCCTCGGCATGGCACGGTCCGCTGACAACGGCAATGCGCCTTGAATCGATACCATAGAACTGCTGCATATACTCCGACACCACAATGTTATCGTCGGCCACCATTCCTTTTACCGCGCTCACCAGCTGCTTGCCGCTTATGTCAGCGGTGAGCTTGGCAAGATGCGATTTCAGGTAAGGCGACGGTATGGCAAGCAGCAGCGTGTCGGCCATCGAGCTTATTTCATTGATGTCGCTCGAAAAATATATGCGGTCGGTGTCGAAACGTATGTCCGACAAATAAACCGGATTATGGCTTAGCCGCTTGAAGTCGGCAATACGGTCGTCGCGGCGCATATACCACAATATGTCGTCGTCTTGTGCAAGCAACAACAGCTTGGCAAGAGCCGTGGCCCAACTGCCGCCACCCATGACTGCGATCTTGCCCGTCAGGTTTTTCGTCATGATATTATCTTTTTTATAAATGATTACTTGGCGGCTGCACTCTCAATCCATGCTTTCACGTCATCGATCGAGGGATTTGCAAGCCCCAGTTTGTACTTCTTGTTAAGTCCGCACAAGTCTTGGTGCAATTTTCCGGCACCTGCACCGGCAAGAGCCTCTACGGTGAGGCAACCTGCCTTTTGTACAACCTCAACCCACTCGGCAGGCACTCCCACGGCAGTGAAAGCCTCAGCCTTGTCGCGCTTTTCCACCTTTTCGGGACGCATTTGCGGGAAAAGCAACACTTCTTGTATGGTAGATTGCCCGGTCATGAGCATCACAAGGCGGTCCATGCCTATGCCCATGCCCGATGTCGGCGGCATACCGTATTCAAGGGCGCGCACAAAATCATGGTCAATAAACATAGCCTCGTCGTCGCCCTTTTCGCTCAGGCGCAATTGCTCTTTGAAACGTTCGGCCTGGTCGATGGGGTCGTTAAGTTCCGAGTAGGCATTGCACAGTTCCTTGCCGTTGACCATAAGCTCGAAACGCTCGGTAAGGTCGGGATTGCTGCGGTGACGCTTGGTGAGCGGCGACATCTCTACCGGGTAATCGGTGATAAACGTGGGCTGAATGTAGTTGCCCTCGCAGAATTCGCCGAATATTTCGTCGATGAGCTTGCCCTTGCCCATTGTTTCGTCAACTTCCATCTTCAGCTGCTTGCAAATGTCGCGGATTTCATCTTCGCTCTTGCCCGTGAGATCATAGCCGGTAAATTCCTTTATGCTGTCGAGCATGGTTACACGCTTGTAAGGAGCCTTAAAATTGATGACATTGTCGCCCACTTGCACTTCATATGAGCCGTTCACGTCCATGCACACTTTTTCGAGCATTTGCTCGGTGAACTTCATCATCCAGTTGTAGTCTTTGTATGAAACATAAATTTCCATACATGTGAATTCGGGATTGTGTGTGCGGTCCATACCCTCGTTACGGAAGTTCTTGCCAAACTCATATACGCCCTCAAAACCTCCCACGATGAGGCGTTTCAAGTAAAGTTCGTCGGCAATGCGCAGGTACAACGGTATGTCGAGTGCATTGTGATGAGTGATGAACGGCCTTGCAGCCGCACCGCCCGGAATGGATTGCAATATGGGGGTCTCTACTTCAAGGTACCCCTTGGAATTGAAATATTCGCGCATCGAGTTATAAACCTTGGTGCGCTTGATGAAAATATCTTTTACATGGTCGTTTACAATCAAATCGACATAGCGGCGGCGGTAACGCAATTCGGGGTCGTCGAAAGCGTCATATTTCACACCGTCTTTCATCTTGACGATTGGCAACGGGCGTATCGACTTGCTCAAAACCGTCAACCGCTGTGCGTGTACGGTGATTTCGCCCATCTGTGTGCGGAACACAAATCCCTCGACGCCGACAAAGTCGCCTATGTCGAGCAACTTTTTGAACACCACGTTATAAAGGTCTTTATTCTCATCGGGGCACAGGTCGTCGCGGCTGATGTAAACCTGTATCCTGCCCTTGGAATCCTGCAACTCCATAAACGAAGCTTTGCCCATGATGCGGCGGCTCATTATGCGCCCTGCTATGCTCACTTGGCGTTGCGGCGCATCGTCGCTGAAATTATCCTTTATCTCGTCGGTGTGGCCTGTTACCACATATTCGGCTGCGGGATAAGGCTCCACGCCCATCTTCCTCAACTCGTCGAGGCTGTTGCGCCTTACTATCTCTTGTTCGCTCAGGTCAAGTAAACTCATGTCCTATTAAGTCTTAATATCTTATAATTTGCAAAGGTACAAATTTCCCCACACTTACAACCCTATTTTCCCACAAAATACAGCACACTGCCACGTGAGCCGCAACAAAAGCCCGTATAAAGTTTACATCTGACTATGATTTTTTTATTAAATTTGCAACAACCGACTTTTTCAACCTGAACAAGAAAAAACAAAATACATGGCACAAGGAACCATAATTTTTGATTGTGAAAGAATGAAACACGCCAATTCGGGCCTGTTTTATTTTTGCGCCCAACTGGGGCAGGCATTGTTGGAAGAAGCTGCCGACAAAAACGACATAACATTCTTCGTGCCCGGGAAACTAAAAGGATACTTCGGAAACGAAGCTCGATATAAGACCGTTAATCCTCTATACAAATTATATTTCCCTGTTTTCAATGCCAAGGTCTGGCACGCCACTTACCAAACAACTGCTTACTGGCCTGCTGGACCGCATATTTTGCTTACAGTACACGACTTGAATTTCCTTTACGAAAAAAGCAAGGAAAAGCAGGAACATTATATCAAGGTGCTGCAACGAAATGTTGACCGATCGGATGCCGTAGTTGCCATCTCCCAATACGCACGGCACGACCTTGAAACCCATGTTGACATGCGGGGCAAACCGGTACACGTCATATACAACGGGTGCAACATTTATGACGGGCCAGTGACTCCCCCCGCAATCAAGCCGGAACGCCCATTCCTTTTCACCATAGGGATGGGGCTTCCCAAGAAGAATTTCCATGTGTTGCCAAGACTGCTTATGGGCAATGACTTGGAACTGGTGATAGCCGGGCAGCAATTTGATTACGTGGAACGCATCAGGGAAGAAGCCCGCACGTGTGGAGTGCTCGACCGTGTACACTTAGTGGGTACAATCTCCGATGAAAACAAATATTGGTACATCAACAATTGCGAGGCATTTGTTTTCCCCTCGATTGCCGAGGGATTCGGATTGCCGGTCATCGAAGCTATGTCGTGCGGTAAACCCGTTTTTATTTCCCGGTACACCTCTTTGCCCGAAATCGGAGCCGACAAAGCCTATTATTTCAACAAAGAGTTTGACGGTGAAGCCATGAGAAAGGAACTTGAAACCGGGCTGGCCGATTTCCACACAAGAAACAGAGCCGACGAAATACGCCAATATGCCACAAAGTTCTCATGGCGCGCTGCCGCAAAAGCCTACTTGGAATTATACAACGCAATCGCTCTGCTCTGATATGAGAATTAACCTACAATTGGAATATTCCATAAATAACAAAAATCACGACAGCTAACTAATACACAAAGTATTGCAAAGTAATCAATCAGCCAATTAGGCTATTCCTTTTAATAAAAATATACCGAGGACTGAATGAGCCTTACAGTACTGCACATTCAGTCCTCACTATTGGCGTGGTGGGTGTTGGTTACTTCACCACTACTTTCTCAGCGCGGTCACCAACCCTTACGATGTAAATACCTGGCGTAATGCCTATTGTTTCCTCCTGTTCGGCGGCTATGGCATTGTGCAGCAATTGGCCTTGCAGGCTATATACTGCCACGCGTTCGCCCTCGGCATTTGTCACTTTTATTCCGCCATGTGTGCCATAACAGTTTTGCGTTGGTTCGGTGGTAGCAGTCTCGATGATGCCGGCCGTTTCGGCATCTTCGATAATCTCGAAGAAACGTTCCCAACCCGGGCTGCGGCGGTAAAGGTCGGCAGTGCCGGCAGGCACGTGCAGGCGGCAGGTGGCAATGCGCACCCCGTCGAAAGTGTTGTCGTAGGCGGCAGGTGGGTTAGTGCTAAGGCAATAGATGTCTTCCAAGCCTCCGCAGCCGAAGAAAGCCTTCTCCCCAACCGAGTAAAGCGATGCGGGCAACACTATTTTCTTCATCATCAAGCAGTTGTAAAAGCATCCCCACGGTATCTCCTCACACCCCTCTAAAATCTTTATGCTGTCGAGTCCGGCAGGCAGGTAGTAAGTCTTTTGCTCCCCGTTCCGAAGTTCCTGCACTACAGGTTTCATATTTTCCCGATTTTCAATAAAATCATTATTCTGGTAATCAAACAGCGCACCAAAACAACTGTTTATATATGGCAACGTAAGCGATTGCAGGCTGTCACAATCACTCAAATACCCCAAAGGAATAGACTGAACCTTATCGGTAATAACCACATCTCGGACATTCCCAGCAGCCGACAGCAACTCCGAAACATTCTTAATCCATTTCTTCGGCTCTTCCCTGTCATAATAAAAAGAAGAACAAGCATTGAACTTGATTAATTTTAACGGATTGCACTCATAAAAGAAATTGCCATACGAACCATGGTTCAGTTCGATCCTGCCATTTACAGAATTTTCTTCTGCCCCTATAATCAATTCTTCCAAAGATTTGCATCCATTGAACACATTATAATAGAGAGTACCAAAATGCTCAGCAATAACCATACCGACAGCGGTATTGCAACCCAACGTCACCGACCTTAAATTATCACAATCTATAAAGCAGTAACCGCCTATTTTTGTTACACTATTAGGTATTACAATTGATTGTAAATTTAGGCAACTTTCAAACACATAATCTCCTATTGTAATCACACCGCTTGGTATTATAATCGATTGTAGGTTATAGCAGTCACGGAATGCATAGTCTCCTATAACTGTCACTGAATTTGGAATTGATATATTTTTCACGCCAGCACCCCAAAAAGCGCCATATCCTATTTCTTTGATGGTGGCAGGCAATTCAACATTTTTTAGATTGTTACATTCATAAAATGCATCTTTCCCTATGATCTCCAAACCATCAGAAAAAACTACTTGTTTCAAATTCTCACATCTGTCAAAAGCTCTTTCACCAATTTCAGCCACAGATGATGGCAATGTCACTTTTTCAAGGGTATTATTTTTCGCAAACGAGTACGCACCAACGGAAGTAATTCCTTCTTCAATTATTGCACTTTTGATTTCATAATCACTCCATGTGATATCGCCATGCATATCCCCAGAACCCGAAATTGTAAGCACTCCAGTGGAGGTGTCTAATGTAAACGTCGCACTTTCACCACAACTGCCGGTGATGATTTCGGCGCGGAGTGGCAGCAGGGATATCAGTGCGCCGAACAGCAGTAAGAGTAGTTTTTGTTTCATGATGAATTTGATTTTGAAACGTGTTCCACAAGCCTCCGATGCGGAACGGGTTTTACATGTAGGTACGAAAAAAGGTGTGGAGACTGCCTATTGTTTTATCCCGATATCTGGTCTTGGCGTACCAATGCAACGGATAAAACAATAACCCCCACACCGATATTGCATATACTGCCCCTGCTGTGGCGCAGGGTATAAGCAACCCGATGCAGGTGCTATTGTCAATCATCTTCATCTCATTTTCAAACCGCCAAGTTCGATATCGGAAGATAATTTCAATAACACCTTTTGTCAATAAAAGTCATTAAAGTGCAGGCAATGTGCCGCCTCTGCGGTCCGCTTGTTACCTGTATCGGTAACAAAGTTAATAAAATCGCCAAACAAACAAGGAAATTGGAGCGTTAAAATACAAGAACTTAGTGAAAACACGGGAGAGCGTATCAAATTACGACATTGAAGTTACAGAAACGATATGCACATCGCCTCTATAATAACTACTGATTTACAACATTTTATGCAATATAACAGTCTAGGGGGTGTGTCAAAATACAATTTTGACACACCCTTTACTTGCGGTAACCGATGCGTGAAGAAACTCCTTTTATTTCATATTTCATCACTCTTTCGTTGAAATAAGGATGGGTCACTCGGGATTCTTGGTATAGGCCGAGAACTCGCAGCCGAATTGTTCCACAAGCATATTGTCCATGTCGTCGGCTTTCAGGGCGAAGTTGACAATATTTTTGCGGATTATGTCTTCATATTCCTCATTAATGTCCGACAGGTGTATGCGGTACATCAAGTAAATCTGCCGGCCTTCTATTCCCATTTTGTAGGGAGTGAAATCGGTACTCAGCATATAGTCGAGCACACGTTCCACGTCTTTCTTTGGCAACAAGTTGATGGGGGCTACCATGAATAAGTAAGCACCATTGCACACAAATATGCGTATTTCGGAACTTCCCTTGTGGAACAGCCATGCCTCATATCCGTCGCGGGCAAGTATAGGATTTATCCCCATCTGCTCGATTGCGCTTTCGCAGAACTCGGCAAGCGACGAGCGGTGGCGTTCCTCAAACACCCCCTCGGGCAGCTGTTCGCCGCACGATGGGCAATATTCGTCAGGGTCGGAAATGAGTTCATCGCAACTTTCACATTGCACATGGAAACAGTCGCGTTCAAGTCCGTCGATCGACTCAAGCACCTTGCGCAGGTTCTCGACACGTATGCCGAAACCCATGTTGTCGGCATCGGTGAATTTGCTCACGGTTATGCCCACCACTTCGTCGCGGTCGTTGATTATGGGGCCGCCCGAGTTACCCGGGTTGACTGCGGCATCGGTTTGGATATAGTATTGCCCATTCATCAGCTGCTTTGGAGCCGATACAGTACCCTCGGTCACGGTAAAAGGCATTCCGTAGGGATATCCGGCAACCCTGATTTTGCCGCCTATGGCAAGCGAGTCGTCATCGGCAAGGTTGAGATTTGGCAATTGCGAAAAATCATGATCGACTGCGAGCAATGCAATGTCGAGAGCCGCGTTTACCAGCACCACACGTGCCAAGTATGGGTTACGGTCGCTATCGTGAATGGCTACCGAGTGGAAGCCTTCGACCACGTGATAGTTTGTGACAAACAAGTTGCACGATTTCATGTAGAAGCAACTTCCCGACCCGCCGGCGTGCGTCACTTTGAATACCAAGTTATATATGCTGTGTTCCATTGTGTGTGTTTTCTTAATTAAAAAGGTTGCTCATCATTTTTTGTTGCAGTTCTCCGGCAAGGCGCATATATTCGGCCATGTCGCCACGAGCCATTGCCTCGGTCATTTTTTGTTGCAGTTCGGCCATGTCGGCACCGCCCATTTGTTCCATCATCTTCTTTTGCATTTCGGCAGCGGCGGCGGTAGCCTGCTCCATCATTTGCCCCACAGCCGGATTTGACTCCTGCAACGATGACATTGCGCCGCTTGAAAGGTCGCCTTCCATTATATCGTCAAGAGCATTGTAGAGCGGTTCACAAGCCTGCTCCACCGGCAGGTTGCCGGCAGCCTTTAGTGCTTGCCTGATTACTGCACTCACATCATCGGGGATATCGTTGTAGAAGTATGCCTCATAAAATATGTATAACATTCTCACTGCTGCCCGTTCATAGTCATCGTGCTGCATGGCGGCGGTAGCTTCCTCGTAAACACTCTTGAACACCTCTTGCAGGTTCTGCAACGATGCACTGCGGCGGTTCGACACCAATTTATCGACGAAGTAAAGATCTTCGGCCAATTTTTCACGAGGTGTGGCAAGTAATTTCTTCAAGAAATCGGTTCCCTTGACGACAAGTTCCTCTACCGGACGTTCGGCATCCATGTCGTCGATGGCTTTTTCAAGATCGTTATAGAACTGCCCTTGCGGATTGGCAAAATATGCTATCTGGTAGAAAGTGGTGTCAAGCACGTTCCACGAGTAGCCGTATGCCCGCATCGAGTTGTATTCGGCAAGCGCGTCGAGCGTGGCCTTCCCAAGTTGCTGCAACCCGTCATACACTTTTTCGATGGTTTCGGCAGAGTATGGCGTGACTTGCGGCTCATAGCATCGCGTCGCGCCAAACTTAGAGCAAAATTCATCATCGAAACGGTCGCCCACATAGCATATATTTTGCAAAACTCCGTATATCTTGTGCGGATGGCTTTGTGCCAACGGGCAGGCATAACGCATCTTCAACCGGTCGCCCTGCTTGACGAAACCTGCAAGCAACAGGCGGTTGATATTAAGGTCGGCCACTTGGCGCAGCATGGCCACACGCCCCTTCTCTGGCAGGTTCAGGAAATCGGCCTCGATGCACAACGTGTCGCCGGCGATATTGATGTTCACCACTATCGAACCGTGCGGGATATGGAACTCGGTACCTTCGCTGTTGCCATATTTGGCCCGCAGGCCGTCGTTCAGGTAATCGAGCAGGCAATGGAATGCTTCGACGTATTGCTTTTGGTCATACAGTTCCACGCTCTGTTCGTAAACTTCCCGGCGGACCGGTTGCCGCTTGGCCTGTTCCACCGGAGAGATGAATGGCAGTGTATTTTTCATAAGGTCTATGTGTGTTATGGTAATTAAAAAACGATTGCAATATACGAATTATACTGTATAATTCATAACACGGCACACATTAAATTGCGTTAATGCCGCGCTATTTCATTCCCCACCTGGAATAACCGACGATGCAGTAACTGCAAAGGATACCAACCGTCGGGGGAAAAAGGCGATGCATATATAATGGCTGACTCAAAGATGCCGAACCCACTGTGTGTTAATGCACTGACTGAATTGCACACGATTGTTTCATGGATTTTATAACACAAGGAAAAACGGTTTGCGATTTTTTTGTATATTCGCAACAGGATATAAAATCATGACGGTTATGAAAAAATTTTTTATGATGTTGGCAGCGGTGGCCATGTGTGCCATTTCGGCCATGGCCGACGACGGGGAGAAACTGGTTGCATTGACTTTTGACGACGGTCCCAATGTTTCTACTACCGTGAAAGTGCTTGACGTATTGAAGGAAAACGATGTCGTGGCAACGTTTTTCTTGTGTGGCAAAAATATAGATGCTTCCACGCGCGAGGTGATGAAACGTGCCGTGGCCCAGGGGTGTGAACTTGAAAACCACTCCCGGTCGCACTCGCACATGAGCGGCATGACGGCCGACAAAGTGCGCATGGAGGCTAATTTCACCTCCCATGTGATAAGGCAGGTATCGGGCAGGATGCCGCAATTCTTCCGTGCACCGTACTTGGACACAAGCGACTTGATGTATGAGACTATCGACCTGACGTTTATAGGCGGTTTCGACGTTAAAGACTGGGAACCTGCCGTGACTGCCGCCGACCGCAGCCGCGATGTGCTCGCCCGGGTGAAAGACGGCGATATTGTGCTGTTGCACGATTTCGAGGGTAACGATGCCACCGCCGAGGCGTTGAAAACCATCATTCCCGAATTGAAAAAACAGGGCTATACGCTTGTCACAGTAAGCGAACTTTTCAAGCGCAAAGGAATCACGCCTGTAAAGCATGCAAAAATCACTTATGGCAATGTATATGACAAGTGATGTCACCCGTCCGATGATGGACTGGGACCGACTGATATGCGGCAAGCGGCTCGGGCTTGAGCATTACAATGACAACCGCGAGACGATACGCAGCGATTTCCAGCGCGATTATGACCGGTTGGTGTTTTCTTCACCTTTCCGCCGGTTGCAGAACAAGACGCAGGTGTTCCCGCTGCCGGGAAGCATATTTGTGCACAACCGATTGACACACAGTCTTGAAGTGTCGAGCGTGGGAAAATCGTTGGCAAGTGAGGTAGCACGGCGACTCAGGCAAAAGTATGCCGGTGAACCATGGGTAAAGAAATTCCACAACATCGAGGAGATAGTGGCTGCGGCGTGTCTTGCGCATGACCTCGGCAATCCGCCGTTCGGACATTCGGGCGAGAAATCAATTGGGGCGTTTTTCAGTGAAGGCGACGGGCTGAAGTTCAAGGAACATCTCACCACGCGGCAGTGGGACGACCTGATACATTTTGAAGGCAATGCCAATTCGTTCAGGTTGCTTGTGCACCAGTTTAAGGGCCGCAGGCCGGGAGGCTTTGCAATGACATATTCGATGCTTGCATCTATAGTGAAATACCCGTTT
The DNA here is from genome assembly GCA_944321685.1 of uncultured Muribaculaceae bacterium. GTDB lineage: Bacteria > Bacteroidota > Bacteroidia > Bacteroidales > Muribaculaceae > Avimuribaculum. The sequence continues at coordinate 12,384 of CALUMH010000030.1, read as the reverse complement.
TCATCGTCGAAGTGCGGAGAAAAGGGGAAATTCGGTTTTTTCACCACCGAGCAGGAACTGTTTGAACGTGTAGCCGGTGAAGTGGGGCTTATAAAAATCGAGGAAGAACGCTATTGCCGCCACCCACTGGTTTACCTGATGGAAGCTGCCGACGATATCTGTTATCAGATAATGGACATAGAAGATGCCCATAAATTGAAGATACTGAACACCGGAGATGTGATACGGCTGCTGCTCGGCTTCTTTGACGATGAACGCAAAGCACACATCGAGAGCGTGATGTCGCACGTGGCCGACAAGAACGAGAAAATTGTTTACTTGCGTTCGTGCATCATAGGTGTGCTTGTCAACGAGTGTTGCGATATCTTTGTCGAGCATGAAGAGGAAATATTGCGCGGAGAATTTGAAGGATGCCTTATCGACCACCTTTCGGAACGTACACGCCGGGCTTATTGTAATTGCAGCGAAACGGCATATGCCAAGATATACCGCGCGAGCGATGTGGTTGACATCGACCTTGCCGGGCACCAAATTATCACCGAATTGCTGCGTAAGCTCACCGAAGCCGTGCTTTATCCGGAACGCACCTATTCGCAACTGTTGCTCAGCAAATTTCCTCAACAATATGATGTGCAGGCACCCACGCTGTTTGAAAAGATACAAGCCGTGATCGACCACATCAGCGGCATGACCGATGTGTATGCCCTCGACCTATACCGCAAGCTCAACGGCATGAGCCTCCCTGCAGTGTAACACAGGGAATATATTGAAAATAGTAATAAAAACAGCCTACAGTTTATATCCTCACGGGGAGACCGCAGGCGCCGAGGTATTGCTTGAGGGCGGGAATGCGAATTTCGCCGAAGTGGAAGACGCTGGCGGCAAGTGCGGCATCGGCTTTCCCGATGGTGAAAGCATCGGCTATGTGGCCCATTGAGCCACAGCCGCCCGAAGCTATGACGGGAATTTGCAGCCGATTGTGCAACTCGGCAAGTGCATCGCAGGCGTAGCCGTTGCGAGTGCCGTCATGGTCCATGCTGGTGAAAAGTATTTCGCCGGCTCCACGCTCTTGTGCTTCATGTGCCCATTCGAGCAAAGTACGGTCGGTTCGTTCCCGGCCGCCTTTCAGGTAGCACACCCACTGCCCGGCGGTGAACCGTGCATCGATGGCAACTACACATACTTGGTTGCCAAAACGGCCGGCAATCTCGTCGATGAGTTCAGGTCGCCTGATGGCGGCACTGTTGACCGACACCTTGTCGGCGCCATTACCAAGCAACGTGTCAACGTCGGCCACAGAACCTATTCCTCCGCCCACGGTGAACGGTATGCTCACCGTTTCGGCCACTCGCCGCACAAGGCCGATAAATGTCTTACGCCCTTCGACCGAGGCTGTGATGTCAAGGTAAACCAGTTCGTCGGCACCCTCCTCGCTATAGCGGCGGCCGAGTTCCACCGGGTCGCCTGCCGAACGCAGGTTAACGAAGTTTACACCTTTCACCGTCATGCCGTCTTTCACGTCGAGGCATGGTATTATGCGTTTTGCAAGCATTGTGCCGTCAATTTTGCAAGTTAAGTTGTTCTATTTCTTTCAATGTAATTTTTCCTTCATATATGGCCTTGCCTGCTATCGCCTGCGTTATGCCTGCTTCGCCAAGCTTTTCCATGTCGGCCATCGAGCCAATGCCTCCGCTTGCAATAAGTTGCAATCCGGGGCAACGTTCAAGTATCTTGCGATACAATTCCACCGACGGGCCTTGCAAAGTACCGTCGCAAGCAATGTCGGTGCAAATGGTTTGTGTTATGCCTTTGCCGGTGTATTCCTCGATGAAGTCGATGACGTCGCGGTCGCTGCTCTCATGCCAACCATTGGTGGCTATTTTGCCATCGCGAGCATCGGCACCAAGTATTATGCGATCGCTGCCATGCGTGGCAAGCCATCGCAGCATCACATCGGGCTGCTTTACGGCAATGCTGCCGCCGGTGACCATTGCAGCTCCGCTGTCGAATGCGATGTGCAAGTCTTCGTCGCTTTTCACGCCGCCGCCGAAGTCTATCACAAGACCGGTGTGTGTGGCAATGTTTTCAAGCACACGGTAGTTGATGATGTGGCTTGCCTTTGCGCCATCGAGATCGACCAGGTGCAACCGACGGCATCCGGCATCTTCAAAAGCCATAGCCATGTCGAGCGGATTGCCGTATTCGCGGCTGCGGCTGTAGTCGCCCTGTGTGAGCCTCACACACTTGCCGTCTATTATGTCGATTGCCGGGATAATGGTTGTCATAATTCGATGAATTTTTTCAATATAATTTCGCCCATGTCTCCACTCTTTTCAGGGTGGAATTGCGTGGCATGGAAATTATCCTTTTGCAATGCCGCACTGTAAGGAGTTATATAATCGGTTACAGCCGCAGTATGGTCGCACAAAGGGGCATAATAACTGTGCACGTAATATACATATCGCCCGTCACATTCACGAGGAATAAAGCTGCCTTGCGGCAAAGAAATGGTATTCCATCCCATTTGCGGAATTTTCATGTCGGGGCAGGCTGAATTGTCGAAACGAAGCACCGGCACGTCGAATATACCGAGGCACTCGGTGTCGCCTTCCTGCGAGTGCGAACAAAGCAGTTGCATACCTATGCATATGCCCAGCACAGGACATTGCAACGACTTGATGACAGCATCGAGCCTGTGCTCTCGCAAATAAGCCATTGCCGATGATGCTTCGCCCACACCAGGGAAAATCACCCTGCGGGCACGGCGAATGCGTTCCACATCATCGGTCACGACGGCTTCGACACCTATGCGCTGCAAGGCGCATACCACCGAGAACACATTGCCTGCATTGTATTTTATGATTACGGTTTCATCCATTGCGGACTTTAGCTGAAAACTATGGTTTTGTTTCTGAACGACAGAATTTTGCGTTGGATGTGCTTCTCGACGGCACGAGACAATACTATTTTTTCGAGGTCGCGTCCCTTGTGGATAAGGTCGGCAACGGTATCTTTGTGCGTAATGCGCACGATATCTTGTTCTATGATGGGACCGGCATCAAGTTCGGTAGTCACATAGTGGCTTGTGGCACCTATCAACTTCACACCGCGCTCATATGCTGCATGGTATGGTTTCGCTCCGACGAAAGCGGGCAGAAACGAATGATGTATATTGATTATGCGATTGGGATAGCGGTTGATGAAATCTTCCGACAACACTTGCATATACCGTGCAAGCACTATGAAATCTATGCCATACTCGTCGAGCAATTGAAACTCACGGGCTTCCATCTCGGCCTTGTTGTCGCGGTTCACGGGAATTGTAAAATACGGTATTTCGAATTGCTTGCCCACCATTTCAAGGTCGGGGTGGTTGCTTATGATAAGCGGAATTTCCACATCCCAGTCTCCGGCTGTGTATCGGGCAAGGATGTCGTAAAGGCAGTGCGACATTTTCGATACAAACAATGCCATGCGTTGTGGCCTGTCGGTAAAGGCAAGGCTGTATTCCATGTTGTACCGTTGTGCGTACAACGTGTAAATATAATCGTTGATCTTCTCTTTCGGGATAATGAACTTGTCCAAATCCCATTCCACACGCATATAAAAAATGCCGTTGACGCGATCGACATATTGGTCGAGATAAAGAATGTTACCGCCGTTAGTGTTGATGAATTCGGTAAGCACAGCAAGTATGCCCGGTTGGTCGGGGCAATGCATCAGCAGCACGGCGTTGTTATGCAATGTTTTGCTCATTGTTGCAGTTTTGACAATATTCACGTGCAAAGATAGTGCAAGGCGAGGGCAGAACAAAACAAACCTGTTTGTTTTTTAGCCCCATTGCCGTTTTATATCTTATAAAATTGTCATTTTCTCAATAATTCTTTAAAGAACCGCCATTCGTTCATTCAAAAGAAAAGTTTACCTGAAAAAACAGATTTTGCTTTGTAATGCCTATATGCTAAATTTGTAACAGCAAATTTTCAAATTTATGAAAGCCTACCTGAAGTTGGACATTCAAGCAGTGGGAATTGTACCGGCTACCATTTCAAGCATAACCGGTCTCTTACGCTTGATGAAGGTATCGGCACTATGTTTATGCTATAATCATAAGTGAATATATATGCCATGATAATACACCTTGACTGCAATTCATTCTATGCATCGGTCGAGATAGCCGAGCATCCTGAATTTTCGGGCCACCCTGTGGTCGTCGCCAATGACAATGAAGCAGGTGGCGGCATCATTCTCGCCCTTACCAAAGAGGCGAAAGAACTTGGCTTACATCGCGGCGACCCTATTTTCAAAATACGGAAGGTACTTGAAACCAACAATGTTGCAGTATTTGCAGCCGACTTATATAAATACCGCAAGGTATCGAGGCGCATAATGAATGCGGTGACAAACAGTGAAATAGTCCTTGACTTTTTACAATACAGCGTGGATGAATTTTTCGGACGCATACCCGACGACGACCCACAGTGCGTGCGCAAATGCATGAAGCAAGTAATAAACCTAATATCCGAAAGTTGCGGAGTTCCTGTAAGTTGCGGATGTTCGGTCACTTACACTTTGGCCAAAACTGCCACGTGGTTTGCAAAACGTTATGAAGCATACGGTGGTATTTGTATAATCACTCCCGAAGTGCGAGAAAAAGCATTGAAAAAAATAGCGATAGAAAATGTGTGGGGAATAGGCCGGCGCAGCGTTCCGCGATTGAAGCACCTGGGCATAGCCACGGCATACGACTTTACCAAACTTGGAGAATCTCTTGTTGATTCCCTTATGACCACTGCCGGAGTGCGCACATGGCGTGAATTGCATGGCATTCCGTCAATCGACTTGTCGGCTCCGGAACATCAACAGTCCATCATGCACAGCCGTACATTTGCGTTTATGGAAACCGAATTAAGCCGTTTGCATGAATTGTTAAGCAATTATGCTGCCGATGCCGCAGTGAACTTGCGACGTGAAAATTGCCTGTGCCGCACTGTTACGGTGTTTATTTGCACTAACCCACATCGCACCGACCTGCCACAATATTCCAATGCCCAAACGACAAAGCTGCAAACGGCAACATCCAATACGCAAGAAATAGTGCGTGTGTCTCTTGCTCTGCTCGACAAGCTGTTTGTGAACGGCTACAAATACAAGCGTATGGGCATAGTGCTTGGAGGACTTGTTGAAGACGAGGGATGGCAACTCGATTTATTCGACAAAGTGAATACGTCGGAAAAACGCCGACTCATGGAAGTAACCGACCGTCTGAATGTAAAATACGGCCGTAACACCGTAAGGCTCACCATACAAGGCAATTCACCTGCCAAGCCTCCTATAGATGATGATAATAAAATATGATTGTTACAATTTGTCTATCTCCTCGGCCGACAAGCCTGTAGCTTTGCATATTGATTCTATCGAGACACCCAAAGATTTCAAGTTTTTGGCTATGTTTATTTTTTCTTCGGCTCGCCCTTCGGCTAATCCTTTTTCCATACTTTCTGCAATGCCCTTTTCCATCCCCTTGGCCAAACCGGTACGTTCGGCATCGCTGTAGAAACTTCGTTCAGTACTTACCGAATCCCAAAATCGGTCATATCCTAAAAGTTGTGCATCATCAAATGCCGATTCTTCCACTTCTCCAAGAGCCTTGTTTATTTCGGGATTGTCAAGCATTTCTTCCGGTACTTCTTTCTTATTATTGCCTATCTCGGTTAAGAAACGAAGCCACAAGACCTGCATTTTCCGTTCACTGAATGTAGTTGGCTTAAATTTAGGCAATTCGACAAATATAATATTAAGGTCCTTGAAAAAATGATCACTATATTTCACATTTTGCAAACGATAATAATGATAATAATCTTCAATGTCAGGCTCAAAAATATCATTAATCAAATTGAGCGAATATACTTCCTCGGTTTCTCCATAGTCATCTCCTTTACCGAGTTGATATGTATAGGCCTTGGCCGTATTGAACACGACGCACTGAACAAAAACCTTGGTCCACATCATTTGCATTTCCACTATAAATTGGCGGCCACGCTTGTCTCGGCAACGCACATCAACTATACTATATTTGCGGAACGGGGTAACCGGCATCAGTTCAGCCGGCATATAATCAAGTTCTTCGATAAAGTCTTCAGGTTTTTCAAACGGTAACAAGGCATTGAGCAAACTTTTCACCAAATCGGGATGTTTGCCAAATACTTTTTTAAACGTCAAGTCGGCTTTCGGGTCTAAGTATCTCATAACTCAATTCATTTTGATACAAAAATACAATAAAAAAGTTTGATTGGCAAATTAAATAGGCCAACAGAAATGTTTCAGCTCGGCATCGAATTTTTTCTCATTGCCACTGCAATATCGGTTAAGCAATGCATGGAATTGCGGGCTGTGGTTGAAATGAGTAAGGTGTGCCAATTCATGCAATATGACGAATTTTGCAAGATGCATGGGGAGGAACATCAAATTGCTTGACAATTGTATTTCTCCGGTCGGTGTGCAATGTCCAAGTTTGCGCAATCCGCTGCCGATTACAAACCTTGTGGGCTTAATTCCTACTTCAATACTCGTCTTTTCGGCCAATTCTATCACAGTCGATGTTGCAATACGTTTTGCAAGAAGTTTCAGGCTTCTGGATATTAGTGTGATGACATTTTCATTATTAAAATCCATGTCTCTGTATATTTTCACACTGAATTTTTTTTCTCCTTCATATCCAAATACAGCTCTGCCAGGAAACAACTGCTGCAGTCCTATGATAATTTTGTATCCCCCAAGGCATTCTATTTCCTGCCCATCATGGTAACGCAACTTAATTTTCTCGTTACGAGCAATCATCTGCCTTAACTGGGCACGGTTCCCGTCAATAATTCTGCAAAGTTCTGTATAGTTTATCCCGGCAGGCACATGCAGTTCAATCATGCCGTTACGCACACACGACCTGATATTCTTCATGCCACGGCGTGTGGAAATAATAATACTGCCAAATTCCTTGTCGTCAAAACAATATTGCCCCATTTCGTTGCTGTTATTGTCCCCACATAAGTTTTTGGCGCAACGTATCGGCATAATTGTGGTCAAAAGGCTCCACTACTTTTATTAAAGTATCGGACTTGCGTACCATTATGGACGAACCCGAAGGGAACGAATAAACTTCCCCATCGAGGCTTACGAGATATTGCCCCGCCCGAGAACTTGTCTCGACTTCAATAACCGAGTCATCGCGCAACACGAGCGGACGCATCGTGAGCGAATGCGGTGAAATGGGAGATAAAACCATAACCTGCGCCGTGGGTTCTATAAGCGGCCCGCCAACGCTCAAATTATAGGCAGTGGAACCGGTAGGTGTGGAAATCACCAATCCGTCACCACGGTATGTGGTAAGGTCTATGCCATTGACCCATGTGTGCATTGCCAACATCGAACAATTGTCTTGACGCAATATCGAGACTTCATTCAAGGCTAGCATATTATCGATTTCCATACCGCACTTATTACTTATTTCAAGCATGGTTCTGCACCCCACCTTGAATTTCCTGCTGAAAAGTTCATCGGCCACCCGTTCCACATCTGTCACATTGGCTGCAGCAAGGTAACCAAGGTGTCCGGTATTTATGCCCAAAATTGGTATTCCTTTTTTCGCCACTACCCGTGCCGTGCGAAGGAATGTGCCGTCACCCCCTATACTCAACGCCACATTACCATCCATTTTACAAGCCTGCCGACTCTCGTCTTTATCTATCGTTATGCCAAGCACATATCTAAGATATTGGTAGAAACTGCGTTCCACCTCTATTTCTGCCCCATTGCGACGCAACACCATTACGAGATGGCGCAACTCATTGGCATAGTGTTGTTGATATTCATTTCCGAAAAGTAATATTTTCATCGTCTAAACAATCTTTTGATACGGCTTGCACATAAGATAGGCTGCGGCTCGGCTGAAAAAACAAACAAGTTTGTTTATAATGGGAACCTTGCACTATCTTTTGATAAGATAGGCTGCGGCTCGGCTGAAAAAACAAACAAGTTTGTTTTGTTCTGCGCTCGCCTTGCACTATCTTTGCAGCAAAATTAATGCACTTACAAATATACGATATTTTTATTGTAACCGTAATCATTTTAAAGATGCATTTTTATAGGAGATAGAGAATGACTAATTTAAGCGTTAATATTAACAAAATTGCCACCCTGCGCAATGCTCGTGGCGGAAATATTCCGGATGTTGAAAAAGTTGCAATAGATTGCGAACGGTTTGGTGCCGATGGAATAACAGTTCATCCACGCCCCGACGAACGGCACATTCGCCGCAGCGATGTTTATGCGTTGCGCCCCATTATCCGCACCGAATTTAACATTGAAGGATACCCGTCGGAAGATTTCATCGACTTGCTGCTGAAAGTGAAACCCGAACAGGCAACGCTTGTTCCCGACGCACCCGATGCCCTTACTTCGACTGCCGGATGGGATGTCGCCGACCATCTTGATTTCCTCACTTCGGTGGTTGACCGCCTTAAAGAAGCCGGTATCCGCACAAGCATATTTGTCGGCACCGACATAGAGAATATAAAACTTGCAGCCAAAACGGGTGCCGACCGTATAGAATTATATACCGAACCTTATGCCGTGGCATACCCCAAAGACCCAGCCGCTGCCGTGGCACCGTTTGTGGCAGCCTCCGAGGCCGCCCATAAGGTGGGATTAGGTGTGAATGCCGGACACGACCTGAGCCTCGTCAACTTAAGGTACTTTTATGAAAACCTGCCGCACCTTAACGAGGTGTCGATAGGTCACTGCCTTATTTGTGATGCCTTGTATTTGGGTCTTGAAAAAACTATTGCCGCTTATAAAAATTGTTTAAAATAATCCACATTGAAATCCCATTATTATGGCTATCCTTAATTTCATCATGGCAGCCCTTCAGCCCGCAGGTGCCGACTTGCTGCCTGCCGACACGCTCGGCACACTGCAACAGGCTGTAGAGACTGCCGCCACACAAGAAATGTCGGTGTGGGAACTCACGCTTAAAGGCGGTATCATAATGATACCTCTCGCAATATTGTCGGTAATAAGCATCTACATACTCATCGAGCGTTTCCTTGCAATCAAGACTGCCGCCAAGGAAGACAAGACTTTCATGAAACGCATAAAGGATTATATACACGATGGCGAAATAGAAAGTGCCATGAACTTGTGCAAAAAGACCGACACCCCGTATTCTCGCCTTATCATGAAGGGAATTTCACGCATCGGCCGTCCGATGAACGATGTGCTTGTGGCCATCGAGAACACCGGCAATATGGAAATAACGGCTCTCGGCAAAGGATTTAACTGGCTTGCAACCACGGCTGCCGGCGCCCCCATGCTTGGTTTCCTTGGAACTGTGACGGGCATGGTGAGGGCATTCTTCGCATTGGCAAGTGCAGGCAACAATGCCAATATTGCAGTACTTGCAAGCGGTATATACGAAGCATTGGTTACAACAGTTGCAGGACTTATTGTGGGTATCATTGCCCTGTTTGCCTACAATTTCCTTGTTTCCCGCCTCAACAAGGTGATGAACCAGCTCGAAGCAAAAACTATGGAATTTATGGACCTGCTCAACGAGCCGGCCGCAAAATAATTAAGAGGAGAACGCAACTATGGCACTCAAACGGCAACACGACATGATGTCGATGTTCAGTATGGCATCGATGACCGATGTCATATTCTTGTTGCTCATATTCTTCATGGTAACATCGACTTTTGTTTACCCGTCGGCTCTTGAAGTGGATTTGCCACAGTCGAGCCAACAGACGGCATTGAAACCCGGCACACGCATATATATCGACAAGGACATGGTAATGTACGGGGCTTTTGGCGACGAAGAGCCCAAAGCTTTGCCCGAAGACCAACTGCTTACATTCTTACGGTTGGCTCAAAATAACAATCCCGAGCAATTCATAGCCTTGTATGCCGATGCATCGGTTCCCTATGGGAAAATCGTGGAAGTGCTTGACAAAGGTGCCCGCAACAACCTGAAAATTGTGCTGGCAACCACTCCTGCATCTCCAAACTATGCCACTCCGGGCAAAACAAAAAACATATAATAGCACAAAACCGTAATGAGCGACCCGAACAAGAATAAAAAAACGGCATTGGCGGCAACTGTGGTGTTTCACATTGCAGTGCTGCTTATTCTTGTGTTGTCATACCTGCATTACACCGACATTCCCACTGAGGACGATGCCACACGGCAAGACATTACGTTTTTCGGCGGAGAATATGTAATGTTGGGGAATGCCTTGATGCAGCAGGGCGACGAAGCGGCAACATCGGCTGCCGATGAGGAACAGGCAAATACCGGCGACAATATCGACGATGCAGGCACGGCAGGCCAATCGGCCACACCTGCTTTGTCTACCGACGAGCAATCTCCCATGCAGGCGACACGTGAATCGGAACAAGCAGGCCCCACTCAAGAAGAACTTGCCGAACAAGAACGCATACGTCGCCGCCAAGAAACCGAAAGGCGTACCAACCAACTTGTGCAAGGAGCTTTCAATAACTCTAACGGTAAAGGAAGCGGAAACGAAGGCCAACCCGACGGCAACAGCACCACCGGTGTGCGCTCAGGTTCCCCCGGAGTATCGGGGTTGTCGGCAGGCTATACGCTTGAGCATTGGGGCAACCCAAGCAGCCCTGTCGAAGGAACAATAGTGATAAGGGTGCGTGTAAATTCTCGCGGACAAGTAATTGCTGCTAACTATGACAGCGGCAGCGGAACTGCAGCAAGCGATATGGACGTGCGCCGCAGTTGCGAACAGGCATCAAGGCAATCACGGTTTAAAGTACCTACCGGTACCGTCGGAGAAGCAATAGGTTATATAACGTGGATATTCAGGTAAAGCAAGGGGGGATGGCCTTGGATTGTTTTGAAATAGAAAAATGGGTGAACACCCGACCCGATGAAGTGGCTGCCATGAGCAAACGTTTTGAAATGCTAGACGACACGCTCACGCTCGAAGACACGGCACGTGCATACATAGCACAGGCTTACATCGGCGATGGTTGTTCCGACCTTGATTTCAATCGCATGGCCCTCGACACCATGATGAAAACCGGCGACATGGAAGGAGCCTTACGACTGGCTTGGGATATGGCCTGCCGCAATCCTTTCAACCTTGATGCACTCGACGTGTTATTACGCATAGTTCCCCAACAACACGATATATGGAAAGTGGCGGCATGGAGGTTCACTCGCCTGCTCAAAGCCATAGCATCAACCGGCGACGGAGCTTCCACACAATCGGCATTCTGCGTTATTTGCGTGCAAGACGAGTATATGTTCATGCGTGCCGCACTTGAAATAAATGACATTTCCGGGCAACAACTTGTAATAGACGGTATGCGGTCATTCGATTGTTTCTCTGTCACACCTTGCAAGCACTACTCCCATTCGAAAATATACTTTGAAATTACCCCGTTTAATATATCCGCATTATAAATGATACCTAAAGTCATTCATTATTGCTGGCTCAGCAATGATCCGTTTCCTCATAATATACGTCGTTGCATGAACTCGTGGCGTAAAGTCATGCCCGGATATGAAATCAAACGCTGGAGTTTGGAAAATTTCGATGCGGCTTCGGCCCCGGTGTATGTACAAGAAGCCATAAAAGCCCGGAAATGGGCTTTTGCTGCCGATTATATCAGGATTTATGCACTATATACCGAAGGTGGATTTTATATGGATTCGGATGTAATTGTGTTAAAGCCTTTTGACGATTTCAGGAAATTCGATTTTATTTCAAGCCTTGAATATCACCCCAAGCAGATAGAACGCAACGGGATAATGAACCTGATTGATGAAAACGGCAACCGCAAGGTTGATGCTTTCATTTCAGGAATACAAATACAGGCAGCCGTGATGGGAGCCAAGGCCGGTTGCCCGTTTTTGAAAGAAATACTTGACTGGTATGCCGACAAGCGTTTCATAAAAGCCGACGGAAGCCTTGCAACCGATGTGCTGTCGCCATACATTTATGCACGCATTGCCGAGCATTACGGGTTTAAATATGCCGACCGTGACCAAGACCTCGAAGGCAACATGAAGATATTCCGTTCGGAAATTTTCGCCGGCAACAAGCACGAAGTAACATCGCAATCATATGCAATTCATTATTGTGCACACAGCTGGAAACCGACCATAATTGAGAAGTTGCACAATCTGTTCAAGAAGAAATAGATTGCCCGAAGGTATAATTGTATCCAGTTAATACATAATAATACGTTATTTTTGTGTAAGTTTGCACTTGCAAAACGTTTTTAAGAAACTGTTTAAATTTTATTCAAAAATAATTTTATGGCAGCGATATGCATCATGGCTTCGTGCGTATCGGC
>CALUMH010000029.1 GCA_944321685.1 uncultured Muribaculaceae bacterium | reverse complement strand
TTCCATTACACGTTCTACCTGATATTCCGGTTGGTGAGTGTTTACACGGTTTACAGCGAGAAGCAGCAGAGCGAGGGCAGGGTTGACTGCATAGTTGAGACTCCAGATTATGTTTATATCTTTGAATTCAAGCTCGACGGCACAGCAGACGAGGCGTTACAACAGATAGAGGAGAAAGGTTATGCCAGACCGTATGAGGCCGACAGCCGCAAGCTCTACAAGGTGGGAGCTGTATTCTCCTCGCAAACCGGCACCATAAGTGACTGGAAAAGCAGGTGATTTAACGTTAATTATGCAGGCTTTTTTTTGATATTTTGTATTTTTGCATAGCTAAGTTTCGGCTTTTGTGGAAATAATAACGTGATTGTGTGGCAAGGCTTATGTCGGTGCCAATTCTATATATGTGTACAATCAATTACTATACAAAGGCTTATTATTACTTTCCGTAAATTATGAGAGAAGATAACGATACACCTGAAGAAGAATTGGAAAATGACGAGCCGTGGCAAGAAAGCAATGGCGATGATAGCGAAGAAACTGCGGCAACGCAGGCGCATTCGACATATGTGCCAAAGGATAACCGGATGCAGTTGTCGGGAATGTTCCGCAATTGGTACCTTGATTATGCGTCATATGTCATACTTGAACGGGCCGTACCGCACATTGAAGATGGGCTGAAGCCTGTGCAACGCCGTATATTGCACACGATGAAAGAACTCGATGATGGCCGTTATAATAAAGTTGCCAATATTGTGGGTTTCACCATGCAGTATCATCCTCATGGCGACGCGTCGATAAAAGATGCATTGGTGCAGTTGGGGCAGAAGAACCTGCTTATAGATACTCAAGGAAACTGGGGTAACATACTTACAGGTGACGATGCTGCCGCCGGACGTTATATAGAGGCCCGGTTGTCGGAGTTTGCTCTCGATGTTGCTTTCAGTCCTAAAATTACCGACTGGGGTCGGTCGTATGACGGTCGAAAACCAGAGCCTATCACGTTGCCTGTAAAATTCCCGTTGGTGCTGTTTCATGGCGCCGAGGGTATTGCAGTAGGTTTGTCAACCAAGATTTTACCTCATAATTTCAATGAAATAATAGATGCCGCCGTGGCTTACTTACGTGGAGAGCCGTTTCAATTATATCCTGATTTCCCGACAGGCGGATATGTGGATGTGCGCAGGTATAACGATGGCGAACGTGGCGGACAAGTGCGCGCCCGTGCCAAAATAGAGAAGCGCGATAGCAAGACGCTTGTTATAAACGATTTGCCATATGGTTACACCACACCGAAGCTCATCGAGTCGATATTGCTTGCCCAGCGTAAAGGAAAAATAAAAATCAAGAAAATCGACGACAATACTTCTTCGACAGCCGAGATTATTGTAACATTGCAACCGGGAACATCGAGCGACAAGACCATAGACGCACTTTATGCTTTCACCAATTGTGAAGCAAGCATTTCGCCCAATTGCTGTGTAATAGAGGATAAGAAACCGAAATTTTTATCGGTAAGCGATATATTGCGCAACAATGTGGATCACACCAAGGATATGTTGCGCCGAGAACTTGAAATACAGCGAAACGAGACGCTTGAAGCAATTCATTTTGCCTCACTTGAAAAGATTTTCATCGAGCAACGCATATACAAAGATAAAGAGTTTGAAGACAGTCGTGACCTTGATGAGGCAATTGCACATATCGATCGTCGTCTCGAACCATGGAAGCCATCGTTTTACAGAGATGTTACACGTGACGATATATTGAAACTGCTGGAAATTAAAACTCGCCGTTTCACTAAATTCGATAGCGACAAAGCCAATGAATATATTGCCACGCTTAACGATCGCATCAAAAAAATCGACTATGAACTTGCGCATATGGTGGATTACACCATTGAATGGTTTGAAGGATTAAAGGAAAAATACGGTGCTATGTATCCTCGCCGCACCATTATCCGCAATTTTGATACCATCGAGGCAACCAAGGTAGCCGAGGCCAACGAGAAGCTCTACATCAATCGTGAAGAAGGGTTTATAGGCACGTCGCTTAAGAAAGATGAGTTTGTGTGCAACTGTTCAGACATCGACGATGTGATTATATTCTATAAAGACGGAAAATACAAGGTGATAAAAGTGGCCGACAAGATATATGTCGGTAAGAACATATTATATCTTAATGTATTTAAGCGTAATGATACACGTACTATTTACAATGCCGTTTACCAAGACGGAAAAGGCGGCGTGGTATATATGAAACGGTTTGCCGTCACCGGAATTACCCGTGACAAGGAATATGATCTCACGCAAGGGAAACCCGGCTCGAAGGTGTTGTGGTTCACGGCTAATCCCAACGGTGAAGCCGAGGTGTTGCGTATTACGCTCAAACCAAAGTTCCGCCTGAAGGTGTTGCAATTCGACATTGACCTTGCCGATCTTGCAATCAAGGGTAAGCAATCGCGTGGCAATGTAGTTACCAAGAACGAGGTGCACCGTATCTCGCTCAAAGAACGAGGAACATCAACCCTTGGAGGAAGGGAAGTGTGGTTCGACCCCGATGTGTTGCGGCTTAATTATGACGGGCGCGGTCAGTCGTTGGGAGAATTTGCCGGTACCGACCAGGTGCTTGTAGTGTGCAATAATGGTGAATATTATACTACTTCGTTCGACTCGGGCAATCATTACAGCGATGATATTCTGCGTATCGAGAAGTTTCGGCCTCATGCCGTGTGGACGGCAGTTTTGTTTGATGCCGACCAAGGATTTGTTTACATCAAGCGTTTTGAATTTGAAATATCAGCCCGCCGTCAAAGTTTCATAGGCGGAAATGCAGCTTCGCACCTGATGCTGCTTACCGATGAACGTTATCCGCGTTTTGAGGTAAAGTTCGGTGGTGGTGACAGTTTCAGGGAAAATATAGTTCTTGATGCCGATGAATTTATAGGCGTGAAAAGTTTTAAGGCCAAAGGCAAACGCATTTCTAATTACGTGATTGAGTCAGTAACAGAAATCGAGCCGCGTGAGGTGCCTGAAGACTATACCGAACCTGTCGGGACTGAAATAAATGATGAAGATGAAGTCCATGAAGAGAAACCCATAAGTCAGCAAGATGTGCTTGATGAACTTACAGGACAAAAAAAACTTTTTGATATTGAACCCGATGGCGGCGATAACGATTAAGTGTGTTCCGGTGCGTTTTATCGTTGCGGTGCTTTCGGTTGTATTGCCTTGGATGGCCCGGGCGGCCGATAAAGCATCTTGTGCCGACAGTGTTGCTGTGGCTTTATGCATAGAACGCCCGGTAAATTCGTCGTTCATGTTCGATATAGGCGGTGCTCAAATTCTTGACACATACCTTACTCCGATTAAATACAAGGGATTGAATTTAAGGCTTGGCTACGAGCGGTTGCAGGCCATGAAATTCAGCCCGTGGCGGTGGGTATCGCAAATAGAAGCAGGTGTGGATTACCAAAAGGTTAAGAATCCTGTGGGTAACCACACAATGCACTCGTTAATGGGTGAGTTCCAATGGGGCATGATGCACAGGTGGCACATAGGCAGTGTGCCGGGGTTGCAATTGATGGCCGGAGGAGAAACCCGCTTTCGCGGTGGGGTGATTTATAATGCCAATAATTCCAATAATCCGGTGTCGGCTAAAATTCATTGGAGCATCGGGCTGCAAGGCATGGCCGTGTATAATATGCGGCTCGGGAAGCTGCCGGTGACATTGCGATATCAGGCTGTTTTGCCACTTTTGGGTGTATTCTTTTCGCCCGAGTACGGGCAATCGTTTTATGAAATTTATCTCGGCGATCGTAATGGCATAGTGCATTGCGGGTGGTGGGGTAACCGTTTTGATATGCGTAACCTCCTGACGGTGGATTTGCACTTTGGTCGCACGTCGCTTCGCATAGGTTATCGCGGACAGATAGAGACAAGTTATGTCAACAATCTTAATTACCATTTTTTCACCCACAGTGCCATAATAGGAATTGGCGGCGAGTGGCTTTCAATGAAGCCGAGAGCGGGCGAAACCGAGCGGGCACGTATCATTTCGGCACTTTATTAAATTGTTCATGCTTATGAAAAAATACATTAAGGTAATATTGTTATCGGTAACGGCTTGTGTATTAATTCTACTTGGCTCTTGTCATAAGTATGAGGAGTTTGCCAACGATCCATATGGCAACTTCGATGCATTGTGGACTATCATCGATGAGCATTATTGTTTTTTCGAGTATAAAGATGTTGATTGGGAGGAAGTGGGCAAGCGTTACCGTGCTCAGGTGCGCGAGGAGATGACGAGTGAGGAACTGTTTGACGTGTGTGCCTGTATGCTTAAAGAATTGAAAGATGGGCATACCAACTTGATTTCGTCTTGGGATGTGTCACGTTACTGGATTTGGGAGCAGTACCCCGAGAATTATGACGAGCGTATCATTGATGAGCATTACTTGAATTTTAATTACAAACAGGCTTCAAGTATTAAGTACCAAATACTTAGCAACAACATCGGATATATGTATTATGGCGATTTCGGTTCCGGTATAGGCGAGGGTAATCTTGATGTTATTCTGTCGTACCTTGCTTCTTGCGACGGGCTTGTGATTGATGTGCGTGGCAATGGCGGCGGTTTCCTGACCAATGTGGAAACTCTTGTCGGACGATTTATAACCGAACCTGTCCATGCCGGGTATATTTCGCACAAGACGGGTCCGGGGCATGATGAATTTTCCGAGCCGTATGCTTATTATTTTGACCCTGCCGATGACACACGCATCAAGTTTCTGAAACCTGTTGTGGTGCTTGCCAACCGTGCGTCGTTCAGTGCTACGAATAATTTTGTGTCGATAATGAAGTCGTTGCCTAATGTGAGGATTGTAGGTGATGTTACCGGAGGCGGTAGCGGTATGCCGTTTACATCGGAATTGCCAAACGGATGGAATGTCCGCTTCTCGGCTTGTTCTATTCTCGACCCCGATGGTAACGAAACAGAATTCGGCACGGCACCATCGGAAGGATACAAAGTGGATATGTCGGAGACTGATATATTAATAGGTCGCGACACTATTCTCGAAACAGCCTTTATTGCCATCGATGAAATGATTGCTGCTGGTGTGTGACAATTGATTATTGGTTGGCGGCAATTCTGTGTTATGAAATTTTTATTATTTTTGTATTTGTATGATATTGATTTGTTTTTGTTATGGAACGCCACTACACCAATTATGCATTTATAAGTTACAAGAGAGAAGATGAACGTTGGGCCAAGTGGATTCAGCGTAAGTTGGAGAATTACAGGCTGCCAT
Organism: uncultured Muribaculaceae bacterium; assembly: GCA_944321685.1. GTDB lineage: Bacteria > Bacteroidota > Bacteroidia > Bacteroidales > Muribaculaceae > Avimuribaculum. The sequence goes on along the minus strand of CALUMH010000029.1, from coordinate 22,285 downwards.
CGATAATACGCAAGCAACACATACAATTGCCTCAATATATAAGGCCTGTGTTTCGTGACAGTACCGATTTGTCTGGTGGAATTCTTGCCGACCGACTTAATGAAGAACTTATGCGGTCGAAGTTCTTGATAGTGGTGTGTTCGCCACAAGCTACGCAATCGGAATGGATTAACAAGGAAGTGCAGTCTTTTATTGACGATGGACGCTTAGGCAATATAATACCGTTTATAGTAGATGGTGAACCTCATTCGTCAGATCCGATGCGTGAATGTTTCCCTAAGTCGCTTCTTGATGTGCCTGTGGAGCAGGAGCTGTTGGGCATCAATGTGGGAGAGGTGGGCAAGAACCGTGCATTTGTGCGTCTGGTGGCCATGATGCTTGGGGTACAATTCGATTTGTTGTGGCAAAGGCACAAACGTCGTGCCGCTGTACGTCGCACGTGGATTATTGTTGCGTGTTTATTGCTGTGTGCAGCTTGTATTGCCGCTTTTGATTTTTTCCGTACAAAAACCGAATATTATGCCGATTATGTAGTTTGTCGAGGTATGCCTGTAGGAGTGCTACCATTAAAGAAAAATGAAGTGGGTAGATACTATTCGTATTATCGGTTTGAATCATCGCAAAGGAAACTTAATCGTGTGGTGCATTGTAATTTTACCGGGAAAATAATCGATCATAGCAACACGGCGATGACTGACCGTTATGCCATACAGGAAATAGGGTATGAGAATGGCGTGTTTAACTCGGTAACAATGCGCAATGCATTGAATATACCTGTATATAAGGAGGTGTATAATCCACCATATTACGATAAAGTTGACTTAAAAAACATATATACCGGGGATGCTTCCAATTTTCAAGGTTCATATACGTCAATTAGTTCGTTACAGCAGGAAAAGGAGAAGTATTTCAACTTGGCAGAACTGATGTCGATGGGTAAAGCTAAGATAGGACGATATGTGATAGAGTATGATGATGAAGGGTATGCCATACGTAAGCTGTTTAAACGATATAACGGAGACAACAGCCATGTAGGAAAAGATAACAACGGTGTGTGCGGTTTCTCGTATGTGAGAGATGAGTTGCATCGTGTGACAGAATTGTATTATCTCGACGAGAATGGCGATGTGGCGGCCGACCGTAACGGAGTGGTAGGACGTAAATATGGATATGATGACAACGGTATTATATGCAGTGAAAATTTCATTGGCGATGATGACGGTTTGGTGCTCAATGAGTTGCATTATGCTCATTCTGAAATCAAGGCCGACCCGGCGCGTCGTCTTATAGACGAATACCATTATGGCATCGATGGCACTCCATGCCTTAATCGCTATGGTTACCATCATGCACAGATTAAATTTTCGGCTGACAGTCTTGTTGTAACATTTTTCGGTGTATCCGATAAGGCTGCGCTGTATTGGGATCCTGTAATGGGCGTTGGTGGTTATCACATGATTGCCCATTTGTTGGATAAAGAAGGGTGCGTAAAAAGCACTCAATATTTTGGCGTAGATTCGGTTCCTGTGTTTGTGCAGCCAGGATATAACAAGGTGGTTTATGTCAATGGTAAAGATGGCTTGCCGGTGCGTACTATAGCTTATGACACGAAAGGCCGGAAGGTGAATTTGTCAACATATGTGTGTGAAATAGAGAGCAAATATGCCGATGGCAAAATTGCCGAGATGATATATTATGACAACCGTGGGAAGCGTGTGAATTCAATTTTCGGATATTCGAGAATGGTTTCTTCTTATGAAAATGGCAAATTGGTTGATCGCAAATATTATGATTACAGCGATGTACCTGCGGTGTCGGCCGAGATATTGGGTACGCATGAATTACAAATCGAATATGACGACGGAGGTAATGCTGTTATGGTATCCATGCTGTCGGCAAATGGGGATTTGGCCATGTGTTCAAATGGGTTTGCCAGGGCCAGAATGAAATATGACGAGTCGGGCAATTGTGTGCAATATGTTTTATATGATACAGATGATGAGCCTGTGGCCGGTGTGAATGGCGTAGCCATGGCCCGTAATATATATAACGAGGAAGGGTTACTGGTGCGGCAAAGTTTATATGGAGCTGATGGTGTTCCGGCCATAAGTTCTATGGGGTACTCTATTGAAGAATTTGGGTATGATAGGTATGGTATGGTAGTGGAACGTCGCACTTATGATGCCGATGGTAATCCTGTTGTCAACAATTATGGTTGGGCCAAGATGAAGATGGAGTATAAAAATAACCGGCTTGTGGCGGAGGCCACTTATGATGCAGACGGCAATCCATCGATCGACAAGACTGCAGGTTGTTACAAGGCACGGTATGAATATGACAGTCGTGGCTATGCCATTGCCACCACATTGTGGGATGTTGCTGACAGGCCCATGCAGTCGGTGACTACAGGCTTTTGGAAGGTGGAGCAGAAACATAATTTCAGGGGACAGCTTGAAGAAGAATGTTACTATGGTATTGACGGGAACCTGAAAAATAACAGTTATGGTGTGGCGCGCAGCGTAAATAAATATTCCGACCAAGGTTTTATAGTCGAACAGAGATATTATGACAAGGATGGCAATCTTGCCGTGAATAAATATCCGGGAGTCGGTTTTGCTTATAGTGTGATGCAGTATAATGAAAGAGGGCAATTGTTATCGTTCTGTGTTTATGGCGTGGATGGGGAACCGGTGAACAATGGCAGTGGCATTCATAAGATGTCATGGGTGTATGGCGAGGATGGAGCCTTGCTTATGTTGGCATATTATGACAAGGACGGCAAGTTGTGTAATGGTGCGATGGGTCCTGTTTATTGTGCTATGCAAAAATCGGTTTTCAATGACTATGGTGATTTAATTTACATAGTATCGTATGATGCAGACCGTAAAGTTTTGTCAGAGCAATATAGCCGGTTTGATGACAATGGTAATTCGGTAGGGTATTTCCGGCGATATAGTGGGCTGCTTTATGAAATGGATTTAAAAGGGAACATGAAATGTTATTACCCACTTAGCTTGGATGACAGTACCGAACGAATGGTTGATTCTATCAACCATATGCTCGACAGCATAGGTGCGGCTGCGCTGACGATGTATGAGTGAATGTCAATTTAAGACTTCGGAGGCCCCGATATGTATTGTATGCTTCTATCAGGGCCTCCGAAGTCGTTGTTGGGAAGTATGGTGTCGAGACGAATTTTTGTCGTTCTCGAAGTTTGATGTCGTTTATCCGTAGATGACTGAGCCGTCGGGATTGAGGAATTCGTCCTCGTTGAGGCTCTTTTCATATTGGTTCATGGCACGGTAACTCATACCCATGCTTGAGAAGCCACCATCGTGGTAAAGGTTCTGCATGGTCACCTTGCGTGTGAGGTCGCTGAACATCACTATGCAATAGTCGGCACAATCCTCGGCTGTGGCGTTGCCAAGCGGAGCCATGCGGTTGGCGAAGTCGAAGAGCGAAGTCATGCCCTTGATGCCGCTACCGGCAGTTGTCATAGTGGGCGACTGCGATATGGTGTTGACACGCACGCCATGTTCGCGGCCATATATGTATCCGAAACTGCGGGCTATTGATTCGAGCAGTGCTTTAGCGTCGGCCATGTCGTTGTATCCGAACAAGGTGCGCTGTGCGGCAATGTAAGACAATGCAATCACGCTGCCACCATCGGCAATGGCGTGGTTTTTCTTGGCCGCTTGCAGCATTTTATGGAACGAGATGGCCGAGATGTCGAAAGTTTTTGCCATCATGTCGTAGTCGATATCGTCGTAAGTGCGTTTTTTACGTACATTGGGCGACATACCTATAGAGTGCAGCACGAAGTCGATTTGTCCGCCAAGGATTTCCATCGATTTCAGGAACACGTTTTCAAGATCGCTGTAGCTTGTGGCATCGGCGGGGATTATTTCGGCGTTCAGCTTCTCGCCGAGAACCGAGATTTCACCCATTCTAACAGCTACCGGAGCATTGCTGAGGGTGATTGTTGCACCTTCTTCCACGGCTCTCTCAGCCACTTTCCAAGCAATACTCTTGTCATTTAGGGCACCGAAAATTATGCCCTTCTTGCCTTTCAATAAATTGTAACTCATTACGTTAAAAGTGTTAGTTATTACTCTTTTGGTTACATCAAATCAGGCTGCAAAGGTAGTAAATTTCTTTAAAACAACAAAAATAAACAGATTTTGCGTATTGCGCCGAACAAATAATGTGATTGAGTTAAATAACGCTAAAGACTGAAAATATTTGAAAAAAAGTCGTTTTTCTTGTTGATTTGATGTACTTTTACACTCAAATTACAATTCTGTTGGGCTTATGTATTCCAAGTTTGCAACAGCCGAAGAAGATATCATTAATAATAAACTTAAATAAACCAACCTAAACCAATAAAATGGAAAAAGTTCAAACTACTCCAAGGCCTAATTATGCCTTGCCAATAGCCATAATGTTTGCGCTATTCTTCATGATTGCTTTCGTAACAGGTTACCAAAACCCCCTTGGCAGCGTAATTGAAGCAAAGTCGGGTAACAACGCCGTGATGTCGCAGCTGCCCACGCTTGCCAACTTCCTTGCATACTTGTGTATGGGTCTGCCTGCCGGCATGATACTGCAAAAGCGCGGCTACCGCATTTCGTCGATGTTGGCCGTGACGGTGGGTTTTGTGGGCGTGCTTATTTCTTATCTTTCGGGATATATCACCGGCAACTACACCACAGCCATCATCGTATATGTGATAGGTGCGTTCATTTCGGGTTTTGCAATGTGTATGCTCAATACCATCGTTAACCCCATGCTCAACAGCTTGGGCCGTGATGACAAGCAGGGCAACCAGCTTGTGCAATTCGGTGGTACTTGCAACTCGTTGGGTGCAACACTTGCTCCTACCGTAGTAGGTCTTCTCATGGGTAACCAAGCTACCAATATTGCCGATGCCAACCCGGTATTCTATCTTGCCATGGGTATTTTTGCAGTGGCATTCATTGTGCTTTATTTCTCAAAACTGCCCGAATCGCCGACACTCAGACAAAAGCAAGAAAAAATCGCCATTTCAGGTGCATTCAAATATCGCAACTTCACACTTGGTGTTATTGCAATATTCATGTACATGGGTATAGAAATAGGTGTGTCGAACTTTACATTACAATACCTTACCAAGGGTGTTGAAATGAACGGCCTGGGTGTGCAAATGTCGGTAGCCGGTGCCATTGTGGGTGTTTACTGGTTGCTTATGTTGGTAGGCCGTTTCATAGGTGGTCTCGTTGGCGGCAAGATTTCAAGCCGCACCATGCTTACGGCAGTTGCATCGTTGCTTATTGTGCTGTTGTTGCTTGCCATCTTCCTGCCCAAGGATATGATTGTTTCGGTTCCGGGCTTCTCAAGCGGAGCCAGTGGCTTTGAATTTATCAGTACCGAAGTGCCTATCAGTATCTTGATGCTTATTCTTTGCGGTCTTGGTACATCGGTTATGTGGGGTGCCATTTTCAACCTGTCGGTCAGCGGACTTGGCAAATACACTCAGGTTGCTTCGGGTATCTTTATGGTAATGGTTGTTGGCGGTGGCATCTGGCCGGTGGTTCAAGGTGCAATAGTTAATGCAGCCGACTACGTTACTAGCTTCTGGCTTGTGGTTGTGTGTGCAGCTTATCAGCTCTTCTATGCTCTCATAGGCAGCCGCACTAAGAATGCTTGAAACAAATAATTGAATTAATAATAGCAGAGGCTCGCCAATTCAGGCGGGCCTCTCGTTTATATCAAAAAAAATCACAGTGCACTGTGATTTAGACCGAAAATTTACATTGTAATGTGGTAAAATCGGTTGAAATCACAATTTATTGTGATTTTGCTTGTTTTTTTGGGTTCTAACGTTTATTTTTGTGCTAAAATCACAGTGCATTGTGAATAAGAAGCAAATAGGAGATATAATAAAAGCTCGCAGGCGGTTGCTGAAAGTGAGGCAGCTGGAACTTTCGGAATTGGCAGGCATAGGCATAAATACGCTTGTCGCAATAGAACGCGGACAAGGAAATCCGAAAATTGAAACATTGCTTGCCTTGCTTGATACGCTGGGGCTGCAATTTGATATTAAACTGAAAGATTGACCGTGATATGAGAAGATGCGAAGTGTACGTGCATAACATAAAGGCAGGAATTCTCACCGAGGCTCCTGATGGGTATGTGTTTGAATACGATGCCGATTATTTACAAAATAATGGAAATCCGCCGGTTTGTCTTGCGATGCCGTTAAGGAATGAGCCATATCGTTCACCGCATTTGTTCCCGTTTTTCTTCAATATGTTATCAGAAGGCGAGAATCGGCAGATGCAATCACAACTGTTGCGTATTGACCCCGATGATGATTTTGGCATATTGCTTGCCACAGCCCAATATGACACCATAGGGGCTGTCACTGTTAAACCCATCGAACCATGATAGAGCTTAAAGTTTGTCCGTCAACTCTTGCCGAGGGATTTTCGACATATTCGCCAACTGCTCGAAACGAATTATTTTATGGGAAAGGTGTGTCACATTACATTCCTGTTCCGAGTCCTGATGTTGATAGTGAGGATGCAAAAGAAGCAGTGAAAAATGTTGGTAGAATTTCATTGTCGGGAGCACAACCAAAGTTTGCCGTGATCATTGGTGATGATTTGCATTTGAGATATACCACCAAAGGGGAACAAGGAACTCATATGTTAAAATTACGGCCTACAAGTTATCAAATTGTAAATCGTGAATATTGTGTTGCAAATGAGCACCTTACTATGCAAATTGCTTCACAAGCATATAAAATAGAAACGGCGGCTAACGGACTTTGCTTCTTTTCAAACAACGAAGTTGCATATTTGACACGTCGTTTTGATGTGTTGCCTGGTACGGGTAAATATCAACAAGAGGATTTTGCTTCATTGCTTGGATATACCAAGGAGAATGGCGGGAGTGATTTTAAATATTGTAATGGCAGTTATGAAGAATGTGCCCAGGTCATAGATCGTTATGTCAAGGCTGCCCTTATCGATAAGTTACGTTTTTTCAGAGTAATATTGTTTAATTTTATTACGCTTAACGATGATGCTCATTTAAAAAATTTCTCATTGATAAATCTCGGTGGGGAATATCGCCTTACTCCGGCATATGATTTAATGAACACATCATTACACCTTTACGAACCTCGTATTTTTGCGCTCGATAAAGGTTTGTTTAAAGAGGGTATGTCGTTTAGTGACGTCCGTTCGGTCGGCAGGGCCGATTTTATTGAATTTGCAAATCGTATAGGAATTCCTCAAAAATTGGCTGTACGTGAACTAGATCGTTTTGCATCGGAAAACAGTCTTGCCGAGGGATTGGTGCATCGTTCTTTTTTGTCAGAGGAATTGAAGGGTGATTATTTGCGCTTGATGGCTCATCGCAGGAATATGCTGCGTGATGATTAGCGGTCGAAGCGTATCGAGTCCATTGCTGCCTTGATGTGTAGCAATTGGTCGCGAATGCCGCGCAGGCGGTCGATTACCTCTACCCGTTTCGACACGTTGTCGCGGTTGCGGTTTATTTCGGCGCGGGCAGCATCGATTTTCATGCCTTTTTCTTTTACCAGGTAATGCACCAGTCGCACGTTTTCTATGTCGTGGGGTGTGTAGTAGCGCGTGTTGCCGTCGCTACGCTTTGGGCGAATGATGCTGAATTCACGTTCCCAAAAACGTAATGTGGAGACGGGCAGTTGCAACATTTCGGCCACTTCGCCTATTTTGTAATATTTTTTTGTCAGATCGTTATTTTCGGGCATCGGTGTTGAGGGATTTGCGTTATGTGTTGCAAAAATAACAATAATGGAGTAATTTTGTGGGTTAATTTAGAGAAAAGTATGGCGCGAAAGGTGTAAGAGGCAACGTGTTAAGCAGTTGCGGTTTATTATGTGCTAAAGCGCCAGCAGGTATAGATTATATAAATTCATAGAGACATATGCTTACAGCAAAAGAAATCAGGGAATCATTCAAGGATTTTTTCCGCAGCAAAGGGCACACTATTGTGCCTTCGGCTCCGATGGTGATTAAAGACGACCCGACATTGATGTTTACCAATGCCGGAATGAACCAGTTCAAAGATATTATTTTAGGTAACGTTACCCCTAAGTTCCGCCGCGCGGCCGACTCGCAAAAGTGTTTGCGTGTGAGCGGAAAGCATAATGACCTTGAGGAAGTTGGGCTTGATACCTACCACCACACAATGTTTGAAATGCTTGGCAACTGGTCGTTTGGCGACTATTTTAAAAAGGAAGCCATCGACTGGGCTTGGGAATATCTCGTGGATGTGCTAAAGCTCGATCCCGACAGGCTGTATGCGACTGTTTTCGAGGGATACGCTCCCGAAAATCTTGAACGCGACGACGAGGCTGCGTCTTATTGGGAAACTCATTTGCCCAAGGATCACATCATCAATGGCAACCGCCACGATAATTTTTGGGAAATGGGCGAAACCGGCCCTTGCGGCCCTTGCTCGGAAATACACATCGACTTGCGCGACGACAACGAGCGTAAGCAAGTGCCCGGACGTGAACTTGTGAACCAGAGCAATCCGCTTGTGATAGAAATATGGAACCTTGTGTTCATGCAATACAACCGCAAGGCCGACGGCTCGCTTGAACCGCTGCCGGCCAAGGTTATCGACACCGGCATGGGATTTGAACGCTTGTGCATGGCATTGCAAGGCAAGAAGTCGAATTATGATACCGATGTGTTTACACCGCTTATCAATAAAGTGGGTGAAATCTCGGGCATGGAATATGGCAAGGATGAAAAGGTGGATGTGGCTATGCGTGTGATTGCCGACCACGTGCGCACCATAGCATTCTCCATTGCCGACTCGCAATTGCCATCGAATGCCAAGGCCGGTTACGTCATTCGCCGCATATTGCGCCGTGCCGTGCGTTACGGCTACACATTCCTGGGGTTGAGGAGTGCATTCATGTATCGGCTTATCGACACGCTCGATGAGTCGATGGGCGAGGCTTATCCCGAATTGCCGCAACAGAGCGAATTGATAAAGCGTGTTATAAAGGAAGAGGAAGAGGCTTTCTTGCGCACTCTTGAAACCGGTATGCGGCTTATAAACAAAGTAATGGCCGACACTAAGGCCGATGGCCGCAATGTGGTGAGCGGCCGTGATGCTTTTGTGCTGTATGACACTTATGGTTTCCCTCTCGACCTTACCGAGCTTATTTTGAAAGAGAACGGTCTCACTGTCGATACCAAGGAATTCGATGAAGAGATGGCCAAGCAGAAGCAGCGCGCCCGTAATGCCGCCGCCGTGGAAACCACCGACTGGGTGGTGCTGCGTGATGGCGAATGCGAATTTGTGGGCTATGATGTGGAGGAAATCGAGACCGAAATATTGCGTTACCGCAAGGTTAAGCAGAAGAATTACGAATTTTACCAAATAGTGCTCGCACGCACTCCGTTCTACGCCGAAATGGGCGGACAAGTGGGTGACACCGGTAAACTTATCAATGGCGATGAGGTGATTGAAATCACCGACACCAAGCGTGAAAACAATTTGCCGGTGCATATAGCCAAGAAGCTGCCTTCTGACGTGACTGCCACTTTCACTGCCGCAATTGACAAGGAAACACGCATGGCCATAAGTTGCAACCACACAGCAACGCACCTGTTGCATGAAGCTTTGCGTGAGGTACTTGGAACGCACGTTGAGCAGAAAGGGTCGTATGTGTGCGCCAATTTCTTGCGTTTCGACTTCTCGCATTATCAGAAGCTGACCGATGATGAAATACGCCGTGTGGAGCAGTTGGTGAACCGCAAGGTACGCATGGCCATCGATCGTTGCGAATACCGTCATATGCCCATAGCCGAGGCAAAAGCGATGGGTGCAATGGCATTGTTTGGCGAGAAATATGGTGACGACGTGCGTGTTATAAAGTATGGCGACTCGGTTGAGTTGTGTGGTGGTACCCATGTCAAGAATACCGGAAACATAGGTATGGTGAAAATCATATCCGAGAGCAGTATCGCTGCCGGAATACGCCGCATCGAGGCCATATCGGCCGGCGGTGTAGAAAAGGCCATGTATGAACTGAAAGATGTGATGGAGCAAATAAGGGCGTTGCTCAACAATGCCCCAAATGTGGTTACAGCCTTGCAACGTTCGCTTGCCGAAAATGCAGGATTGCGCAAGCAGGCCGAAGAATTCATGCAGGAGCGTATTGCCGCAGTGAAGAAACAGGTGATTGAACACGCCCGTGTGGTGCATGGTGTCACAGTGGCCACTTGCTACGGCCGGCGTATTGCCGAGTTGGTTAAAGGTGTGGCATTTGCATTGCGTGGAGAAAATCCCACCGACTTCGTATTCGTGGCAGCAACACACGAAAATGAGAAACCGATGCTTACCGTTGCCATAAGCGACAACCTTGTGAAAGACGGGTTGAATGCAGCTGCCGTGGTGCGCGAGGCTGCCAAATTGATACAAGGCGGAGGCGGCGGACAGCCACATTTCGCCCAAGCCGGTGGCAAGAGTATCGACGGATTGTCGGTTGCGCTTGACAAGATGCTCGAATTGCTGCACGTGAAAGAATGACGATAGAGTTTTAAGGTCGGGCGGTGATAAAAACAAATGAATTTGTTTTGTATTGCCGCCGACTTGCATTATCTTTGTCACAAATAAAGTTATAAATGTTATGATTAGCGAAGAATCAAAAAGCTATATCGACGATATGGCAGCCCAGGCAGCCGACCTTGAAAGTCGTTGTGCCACAGCCAAGCCGGCACGCCTGCCGAAGCACGAATTGGCTTATTACATAATGGATAACCATTTCAGGGCAAGCCAAGTGCTGTGGGGATTGGCATGGGTGGCAGTATTTGCCATACTGGAATTTGCACTTGTATAAGCGCGGTGCAGCCTGTGCGATGTGCACAGACTTCGGACGGAAAAAGATGGGGTGGCACGTGTTGTGTTCCACCCCATTTCCGTGTAAAAATCATTTATGATTGAAATGTAAAATATATGTGTGTTTTTTCCCTAAGTACACTCATTATCATAGCAACTTATTAAATGAAACCCTTGCTTGAATGCCATGCAACCGCACTTGTGGTGGCACTGGCGCAGGTAAGGGAGTTTCATTGTTCATATCGTTTGGTATGTGCAAAGTTAAATCTAATGGCCTATAAAAACAAATTCCGGTGGTCTTATTGTAATCATTTTTGATAGTCGGCTGAGGATGGGGCAGAGGTAATTTTGTCGGAAAAAAGAAGCATGACCGATGTTATTACCGAACAAATGCCTTCGCTGATGCTTGCACTCGCCTTTACTGCCGGTGAATATCTGCTTGTATTGTGCGCAGTGCTTGCCGACCTTGCGAGCGGCATGCGCAAGGCTTTGCGCCGCACCGTGGAGAAACTTGCCACATATTACAACGCCCTTATCGCACTCACTGTGATTGATGCAATGCAAATGTCGGCAATAGTGTATTTGCGTGTGGCCTGTGGGTATGGCGATTTGCCGCTGTTGCCTGCCATGACGTTGCTTGGCTCGATAGGTATAGCCATAATCGAGGTAAAAAGCATTTATGAAAAAGCCGAGGAAAAAGAGCAGCGTAACATGGAAGATGCTGCACGCACCCTTGCACAATGCCTGAAGCTGCTTAAAGACAATAATATAACTTTATGACTATGAAACATTTTACGATTAAAGAATTGACGGTTTCGACTACTGCCGAACGGCTCGGTATCGACAACACTCCGACAACCGAGGCCGTTGGCAATTTGCGGCAATTGGTTGCTAATGTGCTCGACCCGTTACGCGAGGCATACGGGCATCCCATTTATGTGAACAGCGGTTATCGTTGTGCGGCTCTTAATCGGGCTGTTGGGGGAGTGTCGTCGAGCCAACATCTCACCGGCGAGGCTGCCGACATTACCGCAGGCAGCAAGCGTGAAAATCGCCGATTGCTTGCCCTTGTCAAGAAAATGAAATTGCCCGTCGATCAGGTAATCGACGAGCAAGATTGCACGTGGCTGCATATTTCATACGGACCGCGGCATCGCCGCAGTTTCCTTGCCATCAACTGATTACTGTTCCGTGGCCCGGTTTGCCTATATTGGCAGCTTTGGTTATTATTACTTCGGATACGCCTGCATCGATGGTTGCAAAAGCATTGTCGAGTTTCGGAATCATGCCTCCGGCAATTATTCCTTTGGCTTTCAGGTCGGCGTAGCGGTTGCGTTCGAGGTGCGGAATGGCTGTGCTGTCATCGTTTTCATCGAGAAGCACACCGTCTTTCTCGAAACAGAATATGAGGCGCACTGCATAATGCCGAGCCAGTGCCGATGCTGTGGCTCCTGCCATGGTATCGGCATTGGTGTTAAGTATGTGTCCGTGTCCATCGTGCGTAAGCGGAGCTATTACCGGCACTATGCCGTCGTTGATGACACGGGCAAGCGCGTCACCGTCAACTCTGGTCACGTCGCCCACCCAGCCGTAGTCGATTTCACGAGCCGGACGCTTCACGCTGCGAATTATGTCCATGTCGGCACCTGTCATGCCCATTGCATTGACTCCGGCAGCCTGCAAGCCTGCGACAATACGCTTGTTTACGAGTCCGCCATACACCATTGTCACCACTTCAAGCATGGCATCGTCGGTGATGCGGCGGCCATCCACCATGTGTGTTTCCACGCCAAGCCGCGAGGCAAGTTGTGTTGCCGAGCGTCCGCCGCCATGAACGAGTAATTTCTTTCCGGGCAATGCAGCGAAATCGGCAAGCAAGCGAGCAAGAGTGTCGGGGGCTTCGACTATCTTGCCCCCGACTTTTACTATAGTCAATTGTTCTGCCATTGTGTGGTCTCAATAAGTTGTTATGCCTTACCGCCAAATTCCATCAGATAAGCCTTGATGAAGCCGTCGATTTCGCCGTCCATCACTGCATTCACGTCCGATGTTTGGTGTCCGGTGCGATGGTCTTTCACGCGCCTGTCATCAAACACGTAGCTGCGTATCTGCGACCCCCATTCTATTTTCATTTTGCTGTCCTCTACCTTGCGCTGTTCGGCACGGCGATGCTGCAATTCCTTTTCATACAGTATCGACTTCAGTTGGCGCATGGCATTTTCCTTGTTCTTGGGTTGGTCGCGGGTTTCGGTGTTTTCTATCAATATTTCCTCTTCCTCGCCGGTATAAGGGTCTTTATATTGGTAGCGCAAACGTACTCCCGACTCCACTTTGTTCACATTCTGTCCGCCGGCACCGCCGCTGCGGAATGTATCCCACGACAGGCGTGCAGGTTCCACTACAATTTCGATGGAATCATCAACGAGCGGAGTGACGAAAACCGATGCAAACGATGTCATACGTTTCCCTTGGGCATTGTAAGGCGACACGCGCACCAGGCGGTGTACGCCGTTCTCGCTTTTAAGGTAGCCATAGGCAAAATCACCCTCTATTTTTATCGTTACCGATTTTATGCCCGCATCGTCACCTTCAAGCAACTGTGATATAGTGGCCTTGTAGCTATGTTTTTCACACCAGCGCAAGTAAAGCCGCATCAGCATTTGGGCCCAGTCTTGTGCCTCGGTGCCGCCGGCACCCGAGTTTATTCTAAGCACGGCACCCAGTTTGTCCTCTTCCTGCCGCAACATATTGCGCAGTTCGAGTTTCTCGATTTTGTCGATGGTTTTGGCATAAATTTCATCAAGCTCTTCCTCGGTGATAAGTTCGTCTTTTATGAAATCGAACCCCAGGGCCAGCTCTTCGGTCATTTTGTCAACCTCATCGTAGCTGTCAATCCAGTAATGTAATTCTTTCACTTTGCGCATTTGGGCCTCTGCGGCCTTTTTGTCTTCCCAAAAGTCGGGAACATGGGTGCGCAATTCCTCTTCTTCTACTTCGACACGTTTGCTGTCGATGTCAAAGATACCTCCTAAGCGCATCCTTGCGCTCTTGCGTCTCTTTTACTTGTTCTTGTGTTACCATATATAATTATTGCTTTTACTTTGGAGTGCAAAGTTACGACAACGCAGCCACTTTTGCAAACGGTGTGCAAAAGCGGCTGCGCCACGTTATTTATCAAAAAAGACTGGAAATGATGGCTACTTCACTATCACCTTGGCCACCGCGCCTCCGGTCTTCACCAAGTAGATGCCTTGCGGCATGGCGATGCTGTTGCTGCCCGCCAGGCCGTCGATGCTGGCAGCAATCGAGCCTTGCAAGGTGTAAACATCGATACGCGCACCTGTAGCCAAGTCAACGGCAATGCCGCCCACGGTGCCACGGATAGCCGCGCCGGCATCGGCCTTTGCAGCCTCAACATCCTCTATGCCCGAAATCTCTCCCACCATAATCTCGTTGGACGGGTCGGAGTTAAGCGTACCCTCGGCACCATTGGTGAACGCATACACGAAGTAGGAATAAGCGTCGCTGTCGTCATCACGGGTATCGACGTAGAACGATGTTCCGCCAAACACGTCATCGCTCGAATACATACGGCAAAGCAGGTCGCCCGGGGCAAACTGCTGGCTCACCTCCACACCATCAATCCACACAACGCCCGACATACCATAGTCGGCATTGTTTTGATCCATGAACTGGATGCCAAGATAATATGCCTCGTATGTATCAAAAGTGAACTCGTAAACCTGAGGCTCGTGGCTTAGCGTCACGTCCTGCCATTCGCCGTCACCTTCTTCCGAAGCGGCATCGATGCACCCCACGCCGAGCAACGTATTGTTCGAGCAATCGGCATCGCAGTAAGCCGTAATCCTTATGGTCACCTTTCCGGGTGTGGGGCTGCTGACATAGTAAATGGGGCTGTATAGAGCCGAGTAATATCCCATGACCGAATAGTAATTCTTCAGCCCTATCATGCCGTCGCACGCCAAGGTGGTCACAGCCTCCCAGTTGGGGTGTTCGGTATAACCGTCGAGCATTACGTCCATATCGTTATATAGAGGATTGGACGTGGTGCCTTGGTCAAAGCAATCGAAAGTCTCATTCTCAAGCACATAACTGCCAGCCCCGGTCATGGTGCGGTAACTGTAGGCATAGAGCGTGTACCATGCCGCATTCTCGGCCTCAGTCCAGTTGGCGCGGAAACCGTCGGCGGTGACTTCGGTCGCGTCGAGCGCCGTGGGCGTGCCGACGCTTGCCGACGCCTCCTTCACAAGCACCTGCTGCGACTCTGCCGAGGTGAGAGTGCCATTGGTCGATTGCACAGTGAAGAAATATATGTGCCCGGCCTCAAGCCCATCGACAGCATAGCTTGTTCCCGTCACCTCCTCATCGGTGAGAGCATATACCTTCTCGTTGCCGGTGGTGTAATAATACACGTCGAGCAAGTAAGCCGTTGCCCCAGTCACCGCGCTCCAATTGGCAGTGAATGACGTGCCAGTGATGTCGGTAGCCGACAAGTTGCCCGGAGCATCAATCGATGTCGGCTCCTCCTCTTCCACCACCTGCGTGATAACCACATCGTCGATATACACTGGGGCATCGCCTGCAAACTGTATTATGGTTTGCGACACGCCACACGTCATATCCACTTCCACAGTTTTCCATTCGGCAGTGGCAGTAGTCTTGCCACCTCCAAGCATTCCGCTCGTCGAGCCTGCCACAACGTAAAAAGTGGTACTGCCCGATGCCGCCCTGAACGAGACACGCACAGTAAAACGCCCATCATCGGCTGTCAAGTCGAGCACAGGCGTGTTCAGCAATGCCTGATACCCGTCGGACAGGTAGCAGCAGCCACCGGCCTGATACACATTGATTCCTGCCCACCCGTAGGTCTGCACGTAGTCATAATATATATACCCGTTCGAGTCAAGTATGTTGGTCATGTCGGGATTTCCCTCCTCGCCGGCGGTCATCAGTCTGAAGTCCTCGTAAAGCACTGTCGAGGCCGTGGCTTCGCTCTTTGGCGACACACCGGCCGGCTTTGCCTCACCAAGCGGTTTCCATGCAAAACGCTCCGCTGCCGTGCCGACCGGCTGCTGCACGGCAGTATGCACGTCGTTGCGCACCATGCTGCGGTTGCTCCATGCGTATTGCCCGGCTGCCTGCCCCACTGCGGCCACGCACAGTGCCATGGCCGGAAGGATAATCATCTTTGATAAGTAATTCGTCATTTTACTATTATTTTATAGGTTGTAGTTAAATCATCGTTATTCGTAAATTTCACAATATACACTCCCGGTGCTGCCACGCCTATGATGGCCGTGCTGCCTGCCACAATATCCTTGTCGGCAGCCACAGCCGTGCCGTCGGCTGCATACACGGCAACTTGCCCGGCATCATCAAGCGACACCACACGTATCTCCCTGCCCGAGGCCGACACGCGCACGCCGCCATCGGCCTCAGCATCGGCAATGCCCACAGGCGACACGTTCACTTGCCGCTCCAAGAGCCGCGACTCATTGTTGCCTTGATACAGGCAGGCCACGCCGTAGGTGTAAGTATCACCCACCGAGGCATCGTCGTCGATATAAATGCCAGTAGAGGTGTAACCCAATAATTCGCCGTTGCGGTACACATTGAAACCTATGGGGAAAGCCACGTCCAAGACAGGGTCGAAACCGGGGTCAAACACTGGCTCCTCGCCTGGCACGAAGTCGCCGACGGCAGGCACGCAAGAGCCGAGCGTGGCATACACAAACACGTTGCCGTCCAGCAGATCCATGCGCCATTCGTCCTCGCCGTCAACGCGCACAAGGTTGCCAAGCCCTTCCTCAAACACCGACCCATCGCATGCCACTGCCACGTAGCCTAAGGTGCTTTGCGCCGCAAAGCCTATCATGTAGCCGTAACCGGCCTCGATGGTCACGGGCGTTGTAAGCTTGAACGTAGTCCACTGGCTCGACCCGTACTCCGACACATTACGCTCGCTCATCAATTCCTCACCGTCGCTGCCAATGCGATAAACTCGCAACTTGTAAGTCACTTGCCGCTGGCTCGTGAACGGGAAGATTGACAGCCGCTCGATGCTATAACCCACGTAAGTGGCAAGGTCGGCTGCGCTAAAGTATTGCGCCACTTCCACTTCGCTGCCGTCGATGCTATTTAAGAGCGAATTGTTCATTGCCTCCTCTATATCGTTATTGATACGCGTGAGCCTGTCGTCAAGCTCGAATGTGAGTGCCAGCCCGTCGGCGGTAGATTCGGCATTGATGGCATCGACACGGTTCTCGGGCACCTTGACGGTACTTTCCACAAAGGGGGAATACTGCCCGTCGGCATACAACACATCCACCTTGTAGGTAGCGACGGTTTCCGTCAGTCCCTCATCGATGTATTGCAACTCGCCGGTGCGGGCTATCTCGTTGTCGCCCCGGAAGATGCGGTAAGTTTCCACGGAGCCTGCCTGCGGTGCATCCCACGTCAGCGTCACTATGCCGCGCCGGGCGGTGGCTGTGAAATTGCGCACCGTGTCGGGCACATCGCCAGCTACGAAGTCAAACGAAGCCTCGGCCCCGTCAAAACCGATGTTACGCAGTGCGGCGTATGAATACTTGCCGTCGTTGGAATGCGCCGATGGGGTGGTGGCATCGGAAAACTCGGCTATGCCGTATGTACCCGGGAACACAGCCCCGTCGCTATTTATGTCGCCGTATGAGCCGGGCGTGGTACCAGGATCGGTAGTCGCCGATGCACACACAGTGTAAAGCCCCTGCCGATAATCGATGTTCACCGAATTGGAATAAACCGACGAGGCTATGCGTTGCTCGTCGGCATGGTAAATCACAAGCCCCGAGCCCGGCAGGGAACGGTCAAAGCCCTCCCTCACGCGGTTTTCTATCACAAAATAGTCGCCCTCGCGCTGCGTGTTCATTATGTAACCCACAGGCTCATCGCTCGCAGCAGGAATGTTGCCAACGGTGCAGTCTTCAGTGAGGTAACGCGGTTCCACCCAACCAAACTGCATCTTCTGCCACATATTGATGTGCGACGGGCTGTCGCCTGACACATTTACCATGCCCCAGCTGCCGCCCGACATCAAGTCCCATTGGCCCGTACCTTCGTAATTGCCTCCGCTGCTTTCATAGTCGGTGTCGTAGAAATCGGGTGCGCCAAGGTTGTGACCAAACTCGTGGCAAAACACACCTACGGTCATCTGTATGTCGTCGTAAAGCAATTCGGGCTGTATGGTATAGGTGCGCACTCGCACACCGTCGGCCTGCACGTCGGCGAGCAAGTCGGCACTGTGCGACCATATATCCTGCGTACTGCCCGTCACCTCCTGTCCATACCCCTGATGGATAATCGACAGGCCGTCGAGAATGCTGTCGCCGTCATTGTCGAATTGCCTAAAGTCGATTTCATCGTCCACAAGGCCAATTGCATCGCGTATGAGAGCCGTCATGTCGTCGGTACCGTAATCGAGCTTGCTCATGGGCAATTGTATCCACCCCACTACGGTAGTCTCCACGTCGAGCTGCCCGTAGGAATTTTCAAGGTAGAAATCACGGAAACTGCCAGTGCCGTTGTACCCGCTGCCATTCATCATCTCGTCGAAATTGGCCACCGGCACCGAAGTTTGCGTATCAGCAAAGTTCACAAGCAGCATCAGCAACTTGCGCTGCCCCTTGGTGGGAAACGAGCTTGTGTTGTTGAGCGACGGGTCGCCCACCGCTTTCAAACCCCACAAGCTGCGCTGCGGCACGTCGGCAAGCCGCAACAGCCGCGCCTTGCCACGCGCAGCGGCATCGTTGCCCGTATAAGGCAGCTGCGATGCCGCAAGCGTGTCGCCGTCGAGTATGGCATACTTCAAGTAGCCATCGGCGGCGCGGCGCAACAGGTATCCCTCGGTCGATTCCATCCAGTGGCGACGCTCGTCGCCGCGCAAGTGGTATTTCACCACCGAGCCATCGGGCTGCACGTAGGAAATTTCTCCCGGGAATGCCGGCACAGCTTGTACCGGCACCCGGAAGAAACTAATCGAGCAGCAGATGACCGTCATCAATACTATCAGTCGATTCATCTGTTATAATTATGTATAATGCTATATGTCTTTATTTTATGACCTTGATTGACTGGTTGCCTGCCGAAATCACATAAACACCGCGGTTCCACCCCGATGCCGGGATTACCATTTCGCTACCCTGTGCCTCGCCTGCGAATAAAGCAGTACCGCCCACCGAGCAAACCCTTACCGGGCAGCCCTCTTGCAAGCCTGCGAGCTTGAAGTTTTCACCGTCGGCCGACACATATACCTTTACAGCCGCATCGGCAGCCACATCGTCAACACCGACCGGCTCGGGATTCATGTCGCCGTAAGTGAGCCATGCAACCACCCACACGCTGTAACCGCGCAATTGCGGCGAGAACAGGTCGGCGCGGCAGTATTCGCCCGTAGGCTTGAAGTCGCTGCCTGCGATAGCCTTCTTGGGGCGTACCCACAGCGAGGTCTCGCCGTTGGCATGTACACGCGTCTGGAACCCGATGTATGAGCGCGTAAGCCTGTTCGCCTGCTGCTCGGCCGAAGGATCCCACGGGGTGATTTGCAACTCGTCGAACTCGAATGCCACATAGAATGTGCCGTCCACCGTTACCGGGGAGTCGAATTCCACATTCATGCGCTTTTCATAGTAGTCCTGTTGTATCATGTCGGCAATGCGGCCTGTCACCGAGCCAAGTGGGTTGGCAGTGTCGGGCTTGCCGTCCTTTTCGCCATATATGGCCACGGTCATCTCCTTGTCGGCATCGAAGTTGCTGTAAATGTCCTCGCCGTTCTCATCCTTGCCTATCCCTATGGTTTCGGCAAAGAGGTAGAAGTTCTGCGAGCCGAAGTTGATCGACGATATTTCGACATCGCACCCTTCGGGCATCTCGAACCGTTCGGCAAATGCGCGATAATACGGGTTAACGCCCGACACGTAGTCGTAGTAGGTTTCATAAGTTCCCGACTCAATCACGGTGCCATCTTCGGCAAAAGCCGGAGTATCCGACTGGCCCATTATCCGGTCGCCAGAATCCTTGGTGGTCTGCACCGCATCCTCGTCGCCTGTGGCAGGGACTGTGGCACGCAGTGTGCCGGTAGCCTCGCTCGTTCCTCCGGCATTGGTGGCCTGCAACGTCACTGTGTAGCTGCCGCTCTCCTCAACCACGAGCATCGGGGCTGCCGCAGTGGGGTCAGTGATAGTGGCACCGGTGCCGCTCACGCTCCACAAGTAGCTTTGTGCGTCGCTGGTATTGTTGATAAGCCTTACGTACTGGCCCGGGAACACCGTCTGCATGCCGCTGAATACCGATGTCAGCGTGTTGCCGAAGTCAAATGAGGCATCGGGCGGCAGCACTGCATCGGTGCGATAAAGGCGGAAGTTCTCGATGCCAATGTGGCCGCAATAAGCACTCTCGCTCAATGCCCAGAAGGCAAAGCAATATTCGCCCGTGGCATTGGGGGTGAAAGTGTATTCCATGCGCCGCCAGTCGGTGATGCGCTCGCCCGAAACCTCGGCAAGCACCTGGGTATGCATGTCGCTCGACTGGTCTGCACCCACGGTGAACTTGAACGACGATGCGCCGCCGTCGCCGCCAGGCATCCACAAGTAGAACGAAACGGTATATTCCACACCGCCCTCCATCTCAAGTAGCGGCGAATAGGCAATGTCCTTGCGGCTTGCTATGATGGTTTCCTGCGCCACCATGTAGTAGCTGCCCGAGATGGCCGGACGCGCATCGGAGCTGGCCGTGAAGAATGGGTCTTCGCCAGTCGATACCCACCCTATCGGAAGGTTGCTTATCCCGTCGTAATGCGAGGCATCATCGAAGTCCTCGGCGTAAGGTATCGATGGCTCCCACTCATCGCCGCCAGGCTCCTCGCCCCGACCGGACGGTTCCACGGTGAAGTCATCAATATAAACGAGTCCCGACGATGAAATGGCGCAACTCACCTGCACTGCTATACAATACTGCCCGTCTTCTTCGGGGGTGAAAGTGGTTTCAACCAATGTCCATTGCGAGAAGAGCATCGTTTCGCGCGACCGCAGCCACACCGACTGCTCGTCAGCCGATTGTCCCGTGCCAGCAGTCACTTCAAACGACGGGTTGCGCCCGGTGCTGTAGCCCTCGTTCATTACATAGAACGATATTGCATACTCCTTGCCACCTTCCATGTCGAGCATGGGGGTATAAAGCACATCTTGCCTGCCACTCGACATTGCATAGCTCATGACACAGTTATCGCCGGAATTAGCCGCCATGTCCGACTTGGCAAATGCCGACCCAGTGGCACTCTCCGACAGCCACCCGTCGGGCAGCGAGCCTTCGAGCGCATAGTGCGTCTCGTCATCGAATGATTCGGTGAACGGGATAGTGGTTTCATATCCCTCGGCGGGAGGTTCGGGCGCCTCGCCTGCCTCAATCGAGAAGTCGTCGATGTTCACGCTACCCGACATAGACCAACCGCCCGACCCTATTTGGACGGCCACACTGTACTGGCCATTTTCCTCGGGGGTGTACTTGGCCTCGACCTTAGTCCATCCCGAAAATTCAAGCGGTGTCTCTTCGCTGATTTCCACCGTCTGCAAGTCCACCGTCTGGCCGCCGCCGACTGTCACCTTCCAGGTGGGTATGTACATAGGATTGCTGCGACCGCTACTGAACGCATAGAACGAGATGGTGTATTCGCGCCCGGCCTCCATCTCAAGCAGCGGAGTGTAAAGGACGTCGAGACGGTCGCGCGACATCCCGTAGCTCGTCACGAAGTAGTCGCCCGAATAAGGCTCTACCATTGTGTCGTAAAAGGATGTCCTTGCGAAATTGCCCGTCGCGGGCTCTGCCTCCGATGTCGTGGCCCACCCGTCGGGCAAACTGCCGCCAAGCGCATAGTGGCTCTCGTCGTCGAAAGTTTCGGTGAATGGGATAGAGGTTGCGTATCCCTCTTGTGACATTGCCGGAACTATACCGAGCAACATCACCGTCACCATGGTAAAAGCAAATTGAGTAAAATGTTTCATCATAATCTTAAAATTATATAATTATAAAAATATGTCGTAATTTATTGCGGTTTGCGAATGCAAGTTATATGTCAATGGTTGTTGTAGAATATTTGCATTAATTGTGACAAAGATATTAATTTGAAACTAAAATACCAAATAATTCAAACAAAAAAGAAGTTTATTGCGGGCGGTGGTACTGATGTGGTTTGTGTTTACATTTGTGAATGCAAAAGGAAAAAGCGTGACAGAAACCATTGTCATTGGTAAGGTCGGAATAATTTTGTTCTACCTTAATTCCGCAACACTTTGATTTAACTTTATTTATAAGTTCCTGAGCAACAAAAAGTTGCTCAGGATTTTGC
>CALUMH010000028.1 GCA_944321685.1 uncultured Muribaculaceae bacterium | reverse complement strand
AAAATAGGCTTCGGCTTGGCAATGCAAAAAATCAGCAAGCTGTTTTTTTGTCATTGCGCTCGCCTTGCACTATCTTTGCAGCAATTTTCATAAAACATTTATAATCATGTCAACTTATACAGCTGAAGACAAGCGTAAAGTTACCACTCACCGCCTTATTGAAATGAAACAGCGCGGTGAGAAGATTTCGATGCTCACTGCCTATGATTACTCGATGGCCAAACTTATCGATGAGGCCGGAATGGATGTAATTCTTGTTGGCGACTCGGCATCGAATGTGATGGCAGGAAATGTAACAACTTTGCCGATGACTCTCGACCAGATGATTTACCACGGTAAGTCGGTTATGAAGGCGGTTAACCGCGCCCTTGTGGTGGTGGATATGCCTTTCGGAACTTATCAGGGCAACCCGCTGGAGGCATTTTCGTCGGCAGTGCGCATAATGAAGGAAACCCATGCCGACTGTGTGAAGCTGGAGGGTGGTGCCGAGATACGTGAATCAATCGAGAAAATCTTGTGTGCCGGCATTCCGGTAATGGGGCACTTGGGGCTTACTCCGCAATCAATCAACAAGTTTGGAACATATGCCGTGAGGGCCAAGGAAAAAGCCGAAGCCGAAAAACTTATCAAGGATGCCCGTATGTTGCAGGAAATAGGCTGCTTTGCCCTTGTGCTTGAGAAAATACCGGCTACGCTGGCCAAGCAGGTTGCCGATGAGCTGACGATACCTGTTATTGGAATAGGTGCCGGTGGCGGTGTTGACGGACAGGTGCTCGTGATGCACGATATGCTGGGCATCAATATGGGCTTTTCGCCGCGTTTCTTGCGCCGTTACGCCTCGATTGGCTCTACAATCATCGAGGCCGTGGGCAATTACATCAACGATGTGAAGAGCGGTGATTTCCCCAACGAAAAGGAACAGTATTGATAAATAAATAATCATGTAATGCATTATTGCGCAAGCTGCCACATGGCGGTTTGCGCAATTGTTCATTTGTTTGTAACTTTACCGCGCATATTTATTTTGGAATAGTTTCATGGAAAAAGGTAACGAAGCACCGGCCGCAGGAGGCTTGGTGGCGTGGCTGAAAAGGTCGCAAGCTATATTTATTGTTATTGCCATAGTCGTGATGGCGGCAATTTCATTGTGCTATTTTTATCCCGACGCATTTGAAGGGAATGTGTTGCGCCAGCACGATATTGCACAAGGTGTGGCCAATGGACAGGAGGCAAAGATGTTTACTGCCGAAACCGGCGAGAAGACGTGGTGGACCAATTCTCTTTTTTCGGGAATGCCCATGTTCCAGATTGCTCCGTCATATGGCAGCAGTGCATTGTTGTCATGGATTAACGACGTGTATGGGTTGTGGCTGCCGGCTCCGGCCAACTTCTTGTTTATGATGATGGTGGGTTTTTTCATCTTGATGCTTGCCTGCCGCGCAAGGTGGCACATAGCCCTTATAGGAGCCGTTGCATATGCTTTTTCCACTTATTTTATAATAATCATCGGTGCAGGGCATATATGGAAGTTTTGGACTCTCACTTATGTTCCACCCACTATTGCGGGGATTATCTTGTGTTACCGCGGTCGGTATTTGGCCGGAGGGGCTGTTGCAGCACTGTTTGCCGCGATGCAAATTTCATCGAACCATCCGCAGATGTCTTATTACTTCCTGTTCCTCATTGCAGCCATTGCCATAGGTTACCTGGTAAAAGCTTGCCGTGAAAAGCAGGTAAAGCAGTGGGGCATTGCCACAGGTACGCTTGCCGTGGCTGCGATGCTTGCCGTGTTGGCTAATTCGCCCAACCTTTATAATACTTACCGATACAGCAAGGAAACAATGCGCGGTGGACATTCGGAACTTGCCACGGCTACTCCGAATTCAACCAAGGGCGGGCTTGACCGCGATTATATAACGGCTTGGAGTTACGGCAAGTCGGAAACTTTCACGCTGCTTATTCCCAATGTGGACGGCGGTGCTACGCTGAAACCTGTGGACGGCGGAAACAAAATGCTTACGCTTGCCGAAACCGATGAGGCCAAGCGGCTGTTGAACGAGGGTAAAATCTCGGCACAGGATTACCAATACCTGTCGCAGTTCCCGCAATACTTCGGCGACCAGCCCATGACTAACGGGCCTGTATATGTGGGTGCGCTGATTTTTGCGCTGTTTGTGGTGGGGTGCATTATCATCAAGGGGCCTGTAAAGTGGGCGGTGCTTATTGCCACGTTGCTCACGGTAATGCTCTCATGGGGGCATAATATGATGTGGCTTACCGACTTGTTTATCGATTATTTCCCCATGTATAACAAGTTCCGCACCGTGTCGAGCATACTCGTTGTGGCAGAGTTCACTATTCCGCTCATGGCCATGCTTGCATTACAGAAGATATTGTTTGACAAGGAATTCAAGCCATGGCAACGCACCGTTACTTATGCCACGCTTGGCGGGTGTGCCTTTATATGCCTCTTGGTATATTGGTTCCCGGGAATTTTCAACCTGTATTCCGAACAGGAACAAGGCTTGCTCGACCAGGGTTTTGCGCAACAGTTGCCCACATTGTTTGCAGCTATCGAAGAGGTGCGCTCGTCCATGATATCGGCCGATGCCATTCGCAGTTTCATAATAATAGCACTCGGTGCCGGCGTGATATTTGTTATGCAGGCAGGAAAAATAAAGCCCGGTGTTGCAGCCGCCCTTATCGGCGTGGTGGTGCTTATCGACCTGTACACGGTGAATAAGCGTTACCTGAGCAGTGAATCGTTTACCAAGCCTGTGGTAAACGACCAAGAGCAATTTTTTGCAAAGCGGCCTGTCGATGAGCAGATATTGCAAGACACGGCCATGAATTACCGTGTGCTTGATGTGCCGCTGTTTGAAGATGCCATGCCGTCGTATTACCATAAGTCGGTGGGAGGTTACCATGCCGCCAAGTTGACGCGCTACCAAGACCTGATGAGCTGCCAAATGGACTTCCGCAACAATCGTGTCAATTTCGATGTTTTGAATATGCTTAACACCAAGTATATAATCACGAGCGACACCGAGGCTTCGTTTAATCCCGAGGCATTGGGCAATGCTTGGTTTGTCGATAGTGTGAACTATGTGTCAACTCCGAGCGAGGAGATGGATTTCCTGGATAATTTCAATCCGGCAACCGGGGCTGTGGCCGACCGCAGGTTTGAGGCGGTTCTCGGTTCAACGGTTCCTGCCAAAATGCCGGGTGACACCATATTTGAGACTGCTTATGCGCCCAACAGGCTCACCTATCATGCCAATAGCCAAAACGGCGGATTGGCTGTGTTCTCGGAGATATATTTCCCGTGGGGGTGGAAAGCGACCATCGACGGCGAACCGGCCGAGATAGGGCGTGTGAACTACGTGTTGCGTGCGTTGCATATTCCGGCAGGCAGCCATACCATCGATTTCAGTTTTGAACCGCAATCGGTGACGGTGACCGAGGCGCTTGCATATATTTCCATAATTCTTATTTATGTGGCTGTGGTTGCGGCTGTCGCCACGGGAATCTTAAAATACCGCAAGCAATGGGCAAATTGAAACACATAGGTTCGGCTCTGTCGCGTTATCAGACCGGCAAGGGCTTTGGCGTGCATTCGCCGTTTGCGTTCGGGTTCATTACCGACGTGCTTGACGAAAAATACGGGTATTACAGTTATGAACGGTTGCAACAGATGCGGTTGTCGGTGGTGGAGCGCACACGTGTGCTGCAAGGTTACAAGCCGCGTGTGATTTCGATAAGCGAAGCTGCTGCGCTGTTCCGTGTTGCCAATCATTACAATCCTGCACTGTTTTTGTCGGTGGGCAGCAGCTATGGAGTGGCTGTTGCGAGCCTGCTCATGGTGTCGAGCCGAAGCAGTGCAGTGGTTTACGACCCTGCCGTTACCGAAAATGCGGCTGCTTGTGAAGTGCTTGACGAATACAAGGGTCGCATAATCGACCATGCCGGGTTGCAAGCTGCCGTTGCCGATTATGAAAAACGGCTTGGAGGCGATGATTGCCGTTTTGTGGTGATAAACAACATTGCCGATGATGATGCGGATGCTGCCGCGGGTTTGATAGATGCGTTGGTGGCGGAAACCGGCGTGGTGGTGTTGCGCAATATCGATTCATCACGTCGTATGTCATCGTTGTGGAAACGGTGCAGAGAGGCAATGACGTATGGCATGACTTTCACCAACGAGAAGATGGCAGTAATAGTTATTAATCCCAAACTACCCCGCCAGGATTTCGCCATTTGGCTGTCATAGAAGATAATTGATAAAAAATCTGTCTTTTTATCTTTCTTGTCTGAAAATTACGGTTAACTTTGCGCCCGGTTTTTAGAAAGATTGTTTTTTATGGTTATTCAATGCGCAATCATCTTCGGGTGCCTTGCACTCGGAGAACTTGTAGTGTGGCTCACAGGCATAAAATTGCCTTCGAGCATGATAGGAATGTTGTTGCTTACGGCCTTGTTGCACTTTCGTGTAATTCGCCTCGAACAGGTTGAGGGCATGGCCAATTTCCTGGTTAAAAATCTTGGATTCTTTTTTGTTCCGGCGGCAGTGTCGCTCATGTTGTTTTTCGACATCATTCGTGCCCAGTGGATTCCCATTTTGCTGGCTTCGGCACTAAGCACCATGCTTGTGATAGTTGTCACCGGCTGGGTTCACCAACTCATGCGTAAGCTCGTGGGAGGGGGCAACCATGGAATATCTAAATAATATGTATTTCTTGCTGGCATTGACATTTATTGTATATGCCGCAAGCCAGATTTTGCAATTGCGCACGGGGTGGACCATTCTTAACCCGATACTTGTGTCGGCCGTGGTGCTTATTGCTTTTCTTAAAATCACAGGCGTGAGCATCGAGACTTATAACGAGGGTGGCCGCCTGATAGAATTTTGGTTGAAACCTGCCGTTGTCGCACTTGGTGTCCCGCTATACAAGGAATTGTCGGCTATCCGCAAGCAATTATTGCCGTTGCTCATGTCGGAACTTGCCGGTTGCGTGGTGGGCATTATTTCGGTTGTGCTCGTGGCAAGGTTGCTGGGTGCCACGCAAGATGTGGTGCTGTCGCTTGCGGCCAAGTCGGTTACCACACCTATTGCCATGGAAGTGACTCGTGCAGTGGGGGGCATACCGTCGCTTACAGCCGCGGTGGTGATATGCGTAGGCATATTCGGCGGAATGACGGGATTCCGCGTGATGAAGCTCACACACATCGGCTCGCCCATAGCTCAAGGCTTGTCGATGGGAACTGCCGCTCATGCCATGGGTACATCGCGGGCAATGGACGTTAGTGGCAAGTATGGTGCGTTTGCGAGCCTTGGGTTGACGATCAATGGTATTTTCACCGCGTTATTGACACCGACAATCCTTGACTTAATGGGGATGCTGTAACTTGTTGGGTATAAAATGGTTGTCAAAAAATATACAAAATTATATAGTTAAAATATGTAAATTTTATGTTGTGTAGCAAAAAATGGCTACCTTTGCATCGTGTTAAGATTAATAGAGGTTGAGAGTTTTAAACTATATAACAACTAAATTATTTAAATTATGAAAAAATTTATTTTGGCTGTTGCCGTGTTGGCAACAATTTCAACCAGTGCTGTAGCTGAAAACAACTACAAACCTGAAGCAATGAGCGTTGCAACTGAAATCAACTATGCTTTTGATGGCGCAAACACCGATGCAGGATTTCAATTGCCTAATTATGGTGCAAAGGTTCGTTTGTTCTTGGATGACAATTGGGTAGTTCGTTTGAACCTTGGTCTTGGAGTAAATTCCAACAAAGATATCACATACGACACAAATGCCGATGATGAAGAAATTGAGATTACAAGCACTGAAACAACCACTACATTCTCAATCATGCCCGGTTTTGAATACCATTTCAACAACTTTGACAGGATTTCTCCGTATGTAGGTGCTGAGCTTGGTTTCCGCACAGGTTCTACTAAGACTGTTGATGAAAATGAGGATGCCGATACTCGTTCTGAGGTTAAGAACCCGTTGTTCGGTTTTACCATCAATGCAGTAAGCGGTGTTGACGTATATCTCTGCAAAGGTCTTTATGTAGGTGCTGAACTTGGTTTGGGTTATAATCTCACCAACAACAAGCGTTCTTCTTCGGTTTTCGAGAGCGGTAAAGACAAAACCGAAACCGATGGCAATTCTTCTAAAAAAGTCAGCAGCTTTGGTTTCCATGTAACTCCGACCCTCCGCATCGGTTGGTTCTTCTGATAAAGAGATATACATAACAAATAGCATCAAGGCAACCTTTCATTACGGGAGGTTGCTTTTTTTGTTGCGGTGAGTCTTGGGTGTGTTTGTGTGATTGTTTTGGGATTATTTGAGTAACTTTGCAGGCGCAATGGATAATATCAAAGAAATATGTGTATTTGCGGCTTCAAGCAGCAATGTCGATGAGCGGTATGTCGATGCCGCTTACCGGCTTGGCAGGGAATTTGCCGTTGCCGGGATTGCTTGTGTCAACGGTGCCGGGCGTGAGGGGCTTATGAGGGCTGTTAGCGACGGCGTGCTTGACGGCGGTGGCCGTGCGGTGGGGATTATCCCGCGGTTCATGGTGGATAACGGTTGGCAATATGACCGCTTGAGCGAGATGGTTGTAACTCCCGATATGCACACTCGAAAGCAAACAATGGCACAACGTGCCGATGCAATGGTTGCGTTGCCCGGCGGCTGCGGAACGCTTGAAGAACTGCTTGAAATAATCACATGGAAGCAATTGGGGCTGTTTCATAAGCCGATAGTCATATTTAACGTTGCGGGATTTTTCGATCCGTTGCTTGCAATGCTGGGTAAATGTGTGGCAGAACATTTCATGAAACAGTCGCACGGACGGCTGTGGCACGTTGCCGATACTGCAAGTGGGGTAATGGAAGTGCTCGCTTCGATAGACATTGCGGAAGACGATAAAGTGGAATCAAAATACTGACAGTAGCGGTGCGGGCAGACAGCTTGATAATGACAGGGAGCGGCGGTGGCGGATATTTCGATTCGTTGCCGGGCGATTGCGGTTACGACACGGCATTTGCCCATTCTTCGTTGGGGCAATATGTGGCGGTACCCGATTGTGCGGCTGTTAATGCCGACGTGCGTCCTGTATCGCCGTTGCACGATACAGGCACGATAGCATTGATTCTTGCGGTATTCTTGTCGATTGCGTTGAACTTCAAGAAAGGGCATAAGTATTTTGCACATTTGGGCAATTATTTGTTCTCGGTACGACGCAGGCAAAACACGTTTGACGACTACACGGTGAGTGAAACCAACCTCATGTTGTCGCTCATAGCCAACACTTGTGCCATGGAAGGCTTGATTATTTTTCTTGTCATGGGTTACCTGTATCCGCAATATACCATCGGACTGTCGGTTTCCGCCCTTATATGGGCATTTGCCGGCTATGCTTTGGCATTTTATGTTGGCCAATGGCTTTTATACCGCCTACTGGGTTACACGTTTCTTGCCGACAAGGCATATGCACGGTTGCTTGTAGAGGGGTTCAATGCCTCGCAGTCGGTTTTGGGGTTGCTGTTGTGCCCTGTGGCATTCATCATGTTACTGTCGCCCGGTACCATTGTGCCGATGCTGTGGATTGGCGTAATTATTTATATATCATGCCGTATCGTGTTTATTTGCAAAGGTTTTAGGATTTTTTTCAACAATTTGGTGTCGTTGCTTTATTTTATTTTGTACCTTTGCAGCGTTGAAATTGTACCCGTCATTCTCTCTTTCACCGGGGCGATATTTTTATGTAGAGTTTTACAGTCATAAAAACACAGCTAAAGTGGATATTAAGAAAATTTTGATTTCGCAACCCAAACCGGAATCGGACAAATCCCCCTACTATGACATTGCACAAAAATATGGCGTGGAAGTAGTTTTCAGGCCGTTTATAAAAGTCGAGGGATTGACTTCAAAAGAGTTTAGGCAGTCGAAGATTTCAATTTCCGATTATACGGCAGTGATATTCACGGCAAAGACCGCAATCGACCACTTCTTCCGCCTGTGCGAGGAGATGCGCATCACCATCCCCGATACGATGAAATATTTTTGCACCAGCGAGACCATCGCGCATTATTTGCAAAAGTATATAGTGTATCGCAAGCGTAAAATCTTCTATGGTGTATCGGGCAAGCTTGATGACGAGAAACTGCTTAAAGACCTTGTAAAGCACAACAAGGAGAAATTCTTGTTCCCCATCTCCGATGTGCATCGCGATAACTTGAGCATACTTGATGCCAACAAGATTCCTTATACCAAGGCTGTGATGTACCGCACTGTGAGCAATGACTTCGGCAAGGACGAACCGTTTGACTATGACATGCTTATCTTTTTCAGCCCTGCAGGAATTAAGTCGTTGTTGAAGAATTTCCCCGACTTCAGGCAAGGTGATATAAAAATAGGTTGTTTCGGAGAAACCACGGCAAAAGCCGTTGAAGCCGACGGGCTGAGGCTTGACCTTAGCGCACCTTCTGCCGAGGCTCCGTCGATGACCGCTGCCCTTGACTTGTACTTGAAAAAAGTGCAAGGGCGTAATTGAAGCAGCGCAACCGATATTTAAGATATACAGAGGTAGCACAGCACTTGTGGCACAAGAGCAGGCTGCCTTTTTTGTTTAAATATTGTGTTATGCCTAAGAACGGAAAAATATTACAAGCGAAATGAAAGGCAACAGGTTATATAAATGCGAGAAATTGTGCAGCCGCACTGCCATCAACGGGCTTTTTGCCAATGGCCGCAACGTGGTGGCATATCCGTTGCGTGCCGTTGTCATGCTGCACGAGGAACCTGATGCTCCTGCTGTTGCCCGGTTTATGATAACCGTGCCAAAGAAAAAGATACGCACTGCAGTGGGGCGGGTGCTGTTGCGCCGCCGCATTCGCGAGGCTTACCGCCTTAACAGGCCGTTGCTGTTGCCGGCACTTGCCGACATGGGGTGTTGCGCAGAGGTGGCTTTCCTGTATATGGACTCGAATATTGCCGGTTATGCAAAAATCGACGGTGCGATGAAAGTGATACTTGGCAAGATTGCCGCACTTGCCGGTACGGTAAAGGAGGCCAAGGATGATGCAGTGGATTAGAAAAGTGATAGTGGCGGTGCTTATAATCCCCATACAATTTTACCGATATTGCATATCACCGCTTCTTCCGCCGGTGTGCCGTTTTACGCCCACTTGCAGCCAATATGCCATCGAGGCGTTGCGCAAGCACGGCCCCGTGCGTGGCTTATGGCTGGCGGTGAAGCGCATTTGCCGCTGTCACCCGTGGGGCGGCAGCGGGTATGACCCTGTGCCATGATTGCCGATATTCACACACACCGTCTTGATGCCGCCGATGCCGTTATCAGCGTGAATCCATGGGAATTTGTTCCCACGGAAGGCAAGTTGTATTCTGTGGGCATCCACCCTTGGCAGCTTGGACGGGCCGATGAAGGCTGTTTTATGCAGGTCGAGGCTTTGGTTTCTTGCGACAATGTGGTAATGGTGGGGGAGTGCGGCATCGATAAGTTGCGTGGCGGCGACATAAGCCGCCAGACGGAAGTTGCAGAGTGGCACGCTGTGCTGGCCGAGCGTGTGGGGAAACCGCTTGTGTTGCATTGCGTGAGGGCGAGCAACGAATTGTGCCGGTTGCGGCGGCTGTTGCAACCGTCGATGCCGTGGATTTTGCATGGTTTCCGCGGCAATTCACGTGTGGCGCGGCAGTTGCTCGATGCGGGTTTTTTCATTTCTTACGGGGAACGGTTTAACCCCGATGCCGTGAATATTACCCCGGCCGACCGCTTGCTTGTCGAAACCGATGAGTCACGGTTGCCTGTCGGTGAGATTTATGCCCGCCTGGCCGAATGCCGCCACCAAACCCTTGATGAATTTTCATCGGCGGTGGCAAGCTTGATGGCACAATTGCTGCCGTCAAGATGAATTTTCATGTGCAGCCTTGGTATTGGAGGAATAATAGTTAACTTTGTATATTTTCCGGGGAGGAATATAAATGACGCTTGAAATTTTAATTTGCACGTATAACGACCGCATTGCCGGCGTGGCCGATGTGCTTATGCCGCCGATGCATAACATATCATATCTTGTATCGTGGCAGCAAAGCGACGATTTTGTTGCAGGGCAATTGCCGCCGGTATTGCAGCGCGATGATGTGAAAGTTGTGACAACCGTGGGTAAAGGCTTGTCGGGAAACCGGAATAATGCCATGAGTCACGCTTCGGGCGACGTTTGCCTTATTGCCGACGATGATTTGGAGTATATCCCCAATCATGTTGCCCACATCGTGGATATATTCGAGTCGCACCCCACGCTCGATATAGCTTCGTTTAAGTATGAATCTCGTGTGGCACCGAAGGATTACCCGTCATATTCGTTTGATTTGCGGCAACGGCCCGATGGATATTTCCTGTCGAGCATTGAGATTGCATTCCGCCGCAAGTCGGTGCAGGGTAAAGTGTGGTTCAACCGGTTGTTTGGAGCCAATGCGCCGGTGCTTGATTCGGGCGAGGAGAACGTGTTTATGCTCGATGCGCTTGAAAAAGGGTTGAATTGGTTTTATTTTCCTTACACCATTGTACGGCACGACCATCCGGCAGCAACCGGGCAATGTGATGGCGACCCGCGGCGCGTAATGGCAATTGCCGCTTACATACATCTTGCCTATAAGGACGGCTCGGCACCGCTGCGCTACGTCAGGCTGGCATGGCGTTCGTGCCGCAATCCGTTGAAGTTCTTCACCATGCTCGGCCATGTGATGCAGGGGGTGAAGTATATCAAGAAAAATTATGTTCCGGCTTAAAAAAACGTTGTAGTACTATGTCGATATTCAGAGTATTGCTTTCCATTATTTTCCCGCCGCTTGCCGTGTATGACCGCGGTTGCGGTTCCATGTTGATAGTTTTTATCCTCACATGCTGTGGTTGGATACCGGGTGTGATAGGGGCATTGGTAATCCTTAACAAGAATTGACGGCTATAGCCGCGGCGGAGTGGTGAGGTCGATGGTGAGGCATTCCTCGGCGGCAATGGTCGAGGGGAATATGGCACGTGCTTCGGCGACCAGTGGAGCGGTGTCAATGTAGCGTTTCGAGAAATGCCCCAGTATGAGGTGTTTCGCGCCGGCTTCCAGTGCTATGCGGGCAGCATCGGCACTTGTGCTGTGGCCGCGTGCGCGGGCTTTTTGGGATAGCGATGCGTCGTAGGTGGCCTCATGGTAGAGCCAATCTACACCTGCGACAGCTTCGGCCACGCGCCGCGAGCGGACTGTGTCGGAACAGTAAGCGTAACTCACACACGGGTCGGCTGCTGTGGTCAGTGCCTCGTTGGGTATTACCGTGCCGTCGGCTGCAGTGAAGTCGGCTCCCATGCGCAAGTCGTTCATCATGTAGTGCGGTACTGCGTGGTATTTTGCCATGTCGCCGCGTATGTGTCTCGGTTTCGGTTTTTCGGCAAACAGGAAACCCACTGTGGGCACCCGGTGGAAAAGCGGGAACGACTCCACGGTTATGGCATCGTCTTCATATATTGTTTGCCGGTCGGTGGGGGAGACTACGTTGAAACGCACGTTGAATGGCAGTTCGCGGCAAAAGAAGCCAAGTATCTCGCCGAAGATTTGCCGGCCTTCATCGAATGTGTGTATGGTGATTTCCCCCGTTTTTCCCAATAATGCCATGGTAGAAACAAGTCCCGGCAAGCCGAAGCAGTGATCGCCATGCAGGTGGCTTATGAATATATGCCCCAGCCGGGCATACTTGAGCGACATTTTGCGCAGTTGCAACTGCGCACCTTCGCCGCAATCAATCATAAACAGGTTGTCGCGGATATTCAGCACCTGGCACGACGGGAAGTGCCGCAGTGATGCCGTGGCACTCCCGCATCCCAATATGTTAAGTTCAAACTTTGATGGCATACTTGTCGGCTGTTTGTGGCAAAATTAGGTAACTTTCGCCAATAAGCCAACAATTTTCAGGGATATGAATATGATAAAATAGATTGTGCAACCATATAAGACACTATGCTATGACCAAGATTGAAAATGAAACTCAGTGTCAGGTAGCATTAAAACGCGTGGAAGAACTAATGTTAAATCTTCCTGAAGATACACCTGCGGATGACCCTCAAATGGTAGAACTTACTCTTCTTGGTAATTTGGTGGCAGATTATGATGAAGAACATTATCCTATAGGTACTCCGACACTTGTTGAAACTATAAAATTGCGTATGTATGAAATGGGATTGACTCAGGCTGCCCTTTCAAAGTTTCTTGGTATAAATGCATCTCGCATTTGTGAATATCTTTCAGGCAGAAAAGAACCTACACTGAAGCAAGCCAGAATCATAAGTAAACGTCTTAATATCGACCCGGCCATTGTGCTTGGTGTGTGAGAAAATGGCATAATGTGGTGTGCCGAAAGCAAAAACGGCACGCCACATTATTCTGAGTTCCTTTATGGTTTCACCGGGCTTGACGCATGGCGGCTATGATGCTGTCGCCGAGGGCGGTCTTCACGCGTATATGGTCAAGGATTGACTGCACCGACTGGTCGCGCTCAAACACGCCGCGCACTTGCTCGAAGTCCTCGATTTGCTGGGTGCGGTCGCCGTCAACCCCGAAGCCGGTCATC
This sequence comes from uncultured Muribaculaceae bacterium, assembly GCA_944321685.1. Lineage (GTDB taxonomy): Bacteria > Bacteroidota > Bacteroidia > Bacteroidales > Muribaculaceae > Avimuribaculum. Next base: position 15,640 of record CALUMH010000028.1, on the reverse strand, counting down.
GACGACAGCGAGAATTCCTTTTTTGCATCGTTGTAAACAAGGTTGTCGATGCCCACAACGGCCTTTTTCCAGCGTTCCACTATGTCGATTACGTCGTCGGCGGTTATGGCTTCGGGTTTCAGCCCGTAATACCACAGGATTTTGTCGTAAGCCCAAGTCCATTCATACAGGTAGTAATTTTGGTGCATCTCGGCAAAGCGGTCATGTATGGCATCCACACAGTCGATGCGGCCTTGTTCTATGTCGTCGATAAGTCGCAGCACCTCGCTTTTGGGGGCGATAAGCCCCGACAGGTCGCACCAGTCGCCCATGCCGGTCGAAGTTTCGGGCTTCAGACGGCGGCGTATCTCTTCGTCGCACGACGGCACAAGCCCTTCGAGCCGTTTTATTATTGAGTTGCCCAGGAACTTGTTGATGGCCATGTCATAGAGTTCCAGTCCGCGGGTGAGCGAACTGTTTTTGATGCGCGTGCTCTGGTAGGAATACACCACCGATGTCTCGCCTGCCAGCCGTTGCAGGTTCTTCAGTATGCGGCAGCCGTTTATCATCTTCTGTATGGAGTAAGGGCTTAGCAGGTTGTAATTTATTTGGTCAAGCCGGTGCGGGTCGGTGCGGCGGTCGCGCATGGGCCATTTGCGTGCGTCGCGTATGGTTCCAACGCTGCGCAGGTTGATGGCAGGGTACAAGTAGGTCATGTTCTCGTGTTCGATGAGGTAGGAGAATGGCAGGTCGCTCGTGTCGGGGTGGTCGGTGTGCCTGCCCATCACCAACGAGAACGCCCCTATGCGGGCAGGCCACAGTATGTAGGAATTGGACGATGTTTTCGCCCCGCGTTCCATCGCCCCCTGATGGATGGGGCCGAGCTTATACATATGGTTGCTTTGGTTCGACCCAGACCCGGCATTCATGAACGAGAACTGGCTGGCTATGAGCAGCGTAGATTTGTGGTGGGTGACGGTGAAGGGGCCGGCAAACACGGCGCAGGCCTCGCCGTTCTCTTCCTGGCAGTTGCCGAAGAAGAGCGACTCGCTGGCCGAGTAGCCGTGCCCTATGGTGCAGGCCTGCCCCACGAAGCAGCGCGACAGCATGGCGCCATCGGTCACCGTCGAGCCGCTCGATATTATGAAATCCTCGCAAATCACCCCGCGCCCTATGTTTACGGGTGCCTCCCGCACGCTGTTGATGCTGCCGTTTACCAGTTTGCCGGCACCCTCAATCGAGCTGTAGTCGCCTATGCGCAGGTTGCGCAGCTCGCCGCAGTCGGCAATCACCACGTGCGAGCCCACGGTGCCGCAGTTGCTGCTCACCCCGTCGGCATACCGGGCTATTATCTCCCTCATGTTCTTTATCAGTTGTGGGCGATGGCGGTACAGAGCCATGAAATATGCCTGGTGTGCCGACAGGCAGTCGTGCATCATCACTTCGCGGCCACCCGTCTCGTTGAGCACGGCCACGTCGATGCCGTTGCCGAAGTTGCTGCGCCCATCCACGGCCAGCAGCCCTATGTTGCCTATGCGCGTGTTGCTGCCTATGCGGTAGTTGGCTATGTGTCCACGAATGTTTTCGATGAGGCAGTTGTCACCCACCTCCACATTGTGCAACGTGGCGTTGCGCACGCCGCTGCGCCGCCGCAGTCCGCCCGGCAGGTCGAAATATTCGTCAAGCACTCCCAGCCGCACCAGGCCCGAGAAATACACATTCTCCACTTGCGCAAGGTCGGTTGCATCAGTTATCTCTATCGTTTGCCAATCCTCGGCACGGCAACCATGTGATTGCAGCCGGGCTGTTTCCTGTGCCGAAAGTTTCCTGAAGTTCTTTTCCATTTGAATTTTACATATAAACCATTAATAATTCATACCGTTTTTAATTCCCGTGGCAAAGATAGTGCAAGGCGAGTGCAATGACAAAAAAACAGCTTGCTGATTTTTTGCATTGTCAAGCTGCAGCCTATTTTATCAAAAGATAGTGCAAAGCGAGCGTAGATGTACCATAATTCCGACATTGAAGTAATAGAGACGATGTGCACATCGTCTCGTTGACGGTAACGATTGATTTACAATGTTTTATATAATGTAACAGTTGTAGAGGCGCAAAATCTTGCGCCTCTACGGTGGCTAAATCGCATTTTGATATACCTTCACCACCCCTGTTTTGCGTTTTTTATTCGGGAGTGATGCGGACGTGGGCCTTGGGGTAGCGCAGCACCAGGCAGGCAGCTTCGGTGAGCACTGTTGCGTCGGTGTTGCGTAAGCCCGCGCTCTTCAGGTCGAGAGCTTCGGAGCCGAATGGCAGATGGCTGTATTTTTGCAGGTATGCCGGGTCGATGATCATTCCGGCGGTGTCCATTCCACATTCGTCAAATACCTCGGAGAGGAGCACATAAAGCCGCCCGAACTTGCTGCATATCTCGGTGAAGTCGATACCCCAGCGCGTGACGGTGTCGCGGGCATTGACGACCTTGGTGTAGTCGAGCTTGTTGATGGTTTCGATAAGCGCCGAGCCGCCCACCAGCACCTTGCGCTTGGAGCCTGCATTGCCGGTGAAAGCCGTGCGCATGAGGCTTATCAGGGTGTCTTGGTCGAAAGTGTCGGGGTCGTAGCTGAAGTCTTTACCGGCCTGGTGCCATATCCCCTCGGTAAGCATCACGTTTTCTTTCTTGCGGTAGTCGTAGATTTGTTTCTTGGTGCCGAATAGGAAACTTTTTTCCATGCCGAGCCTCATGTCATATATTGCGGCTTCTTCCTGGTCGCTCAGTGTCCATTCCACTTCCTTGTCGGCTATTTTCATCAGGGTGCTTTGCTCCACCTGCATCTTGAAAATTTGGCAATAGTTTTGAGCCTTTTGCGGCAGCGACTCGAATTGCGGCGTTTGCACATCGAGCTCGGCGGCCGCGCGCCCCATTCTTATGATGGGCGTATTGAGCGGCAGGGCAGGCACGCAGTCGGCAGTAGAACCTAATTTCGAGCCGTTTATCGCCATTACGGTAATTCCCGAATCGTCCTTTGCCACCACATAAAGCACAAGGCTTTTGCTCGATTGCGTTGAGCCATCGGCCTCGTAACCCGGCACTTCGGGCAGCATCAGGGTGTCGCTCACGGCAAGCATATCGTCGTTGTCGGTTTTTATGGTTACACGCTGAGCCTCGGTACCTTCCTTCGACGGGGAGTATGCCGTTGCTAGACGGCACGCGGTGGGTTTCGTATCTACCATGTAATAATCCACGATCATGCTTTTCGAGTGCCGCGGCCGTGCATATCTTGAAATTTGGTCGATGGGTGTGGCCATGGGGCGTATTTTCACTATGCGGCGGTCTATTTCGTTGAGCAGCAATTCGCTGCCTGATTGGCGTACGGTGTCGGTGGTTATGGGGCCGTCAACCACGTGGCTGCCGCCGTCGGTGCCTGCAATCACAGTTGCAAGTGCCATTGTACTTCCCGCGTTGGCATCGCACCCCGTCAGCAGCACTATTACGGCTGCGGCGATCAGTAGCAGCATAATAACGGTGCCGCGGTTCTCTTTGATGGTTTGCCACAAACTTTGTATTGCGGCAGGATTGATGTTGTTTTTCATGCGTTTTTTGTGTATTTGGTTAAGAAAATTGCGGAATTTTGTTGCGGCGTTTGGCTTCAATTGCCGCATTGCGGCCACGCAGGTAACCGGCAGCATCGGCATTTTGCACATCGGTGTCGTGATTGGCGGCTTCCAGTAAAATTTTCACGGCTTTGTCGTTCCAGTCGCCTGCCATTACAGTGCGCCCGTAGTCGGCTACTCGTCGTGCTGCCGCTTTGTCCATGTTGAAGCGCGTGGCTACATCTTTTGGCATTTCGGGTGGCTCTTGCGGAAAATTGCGGTGTGCGGCGCAGTCGGCAGTGTCACCGGCAAGCAAGTCGCCAATGAAGCGGCATAGCCGCGAGTCTTTCAGTGCAATAGCTACAAGCGGATTGTCTGCCCATCGGGCAAACAGTGCTGCAAGGTCGGCCTGTAGCGGTTCTTCGCCCGAAGAATTGTTTTCCCGGTTATCGGACAACCGGGTCTCGTTGTTTTTCTCTTCGATGTTTTCCATGATATCTGTCGTTTAAAAGTTCACGATGCAAAGTTACCCTGCGCCGAGGTTAGTTTATATAACCAAAAGGGATTAATGTGTGGAAACATACATTTGGCAATTGAACAGGAAATAATTAATTTTGGCGTTAAAAGTAATAAACAATGAAATATTTCTGTTTTTTGATAATGGCTGTCATGGCACTTGCGGGATGTTCTTCGAGAACGAAGCAGGGAGCTGAGACGCAAGCGGCTGCCGTGGAGGCAAAAGCCGCAGTGCCCGAAGTGGAATTTGATGCCGACTCGGCTTACGCACGGGTGGTGGAGCAATGTGCCTTCGGACCGCGTGTTCCGGGGAGCGAAGCTCATCGCCGTTGCGGCGATTACCTTGCCGGGCGGTTGCGTTCCTATGGCGCGGCAGTTACCGAACAGCGCATGACCTTGACAACATTCGATGGCACTGAAATCAATTGCCGTAATATAATAGGCGAATATAATCCCGATGCGTCGAAACGGTTGTTGCTGCTTGCCCACTGGGATTGTCGCCCGTGGGCCGACAACGATCCCGACCCTGCCCGCCGCCGCGAGCCGGTACCGGGTGCCAACGACGGTGCGAGCGGTGTGGCGGTACTGCTTGAAGTGGCTCGCCAACTGTCGGTAAATGCTCCGAAAATTGGCGTTGACATACTGTTGACCGATGCCGAGGACTGGGGTGATTCGGGTGCAGGCAACGACGATACTTGGGCACTTGGCACGCAATATTGGGCAGCCAATCCACACAAACCTGGTTACAGGCCTATGTATGGTATATTGCTCGACATGGTGGGTGCCGGTGGTGCAGTGTTTGCACGTGAATATTTTTCCACGTATTATGCCAGGGGAATTGTCGATGAGGTGTGGCGTGTGGCGCAAGCTGCCGGATATGGCGATTATTTTGTCGATGATTCGGGTGGCGCTATAACTGACGACCACATATTTGTCAACCGCGCAGGCATTCCGTGCATCGACATCATAGACCAAAGCGGTGACGGCGGCACCGGCTTTTTCAAGCAGTGGCATACCACCGGCGATACTCCCGACATTATCGATACTGCAACGCTTAAAGCCGTGGGGCAGACGATGCTTAATGTGATTTATAATTACTAAATGTTACAAAAATAACTTTTTATATGAAACCAATCGTTTATATTGCAATGGGTTCTGTTGTTTTGGCTGCGAGCTGCACCGGCGGTTCGGGCAAAATCGATTATCCCGAGACAATGAAGGACACGACTGTTGTTGATGAATACTTCGGTACTCGTGTCGCCGATCCTTATCGTTGGCTCGAAAACGACACTTCGGCTTCCACCGAGGCATGGGTAAAGGCCGAGAATGCTGTCACTAATGCCTACTTGGAGCGTATTCCATTTCGAGGTGCATTGAAGGAGCGTATGTCGCAACTGTTCAATTACGAGAAGATGGGCATTCCGTTCAAGCGCAATGGCAAGTATTACTCGTTCCGTAACACCGGGTTGCAAAACCAGAGTGTGCTGTATGTGCAAGACTCGCTCATGGGCGAGCCGCGCCTTGTGCTCGACCCCAACAAGCTGAGTGATGATGGCACGGTGGCACTGGGCGGCATCAGCTTCAGCCCCGACGGCAAATATATGGCCTACGCCATTTCGCGCAGCGGCAGCGACTGGACTGAGATTTACGTGATGGACCTTGCCGACGGCTCGCTGCTCGACGACCACATAGTGTGGGCAAAGTTCACTTCGGTCGAATGGCTTGGCGACGGTTTCTTCTACAGCGGCTACGATGCTCCCAAGGATGCCGACAAGGCATATTCCACCAAGAATGAATACCACAAAGTGTTCTACCACAAACTCGGCACACCGCAATCGTCCGACCGCGTGGAATACCAGGGCAAAGAACCGCTGATGTTCTACTCGGCACAAGTCGAAGACGACCGTTACGTGTTCATTTACCCTTCCGACGGGCAGAATGTGAACATCGTTATGAAAGACTCCAAGCTGCCGGGGGCAAAGTACCGCACGGTGGTGGATGGAATGGACTGCCAGTGCAGCGTGGTGGGTGTAGATGCCGCCCGCGGCCTGATATATGTATATACCAACAAGGATGCAGCCATGGGCAAGCTCGTGGCATACGACTTGCGCACTCTGAAACCCACAAAGACCATATTGCCCGAGAAGGACGAGATGCTTGTGGGCGTGGCTCAGTCGGGCAAGGACAACCTGATTGTGGAATATGAGAAGGATGCCTACAACCGTGCATACGTCTATGACTGCGACGGCAAGATGCTCAACGAGATAGAGCTGCCTGCAATAGGGTCGGTTTCGATAGACGCAAGTGCCAAGCACGACGAGGTTATGTATGCCATATCGTCGTTCACCATGCCCGGTGTCATCTATGCTTACGACAAGGCTACAAACACGTCGAAGGAGTATTGGCGCCCGTCACTTGACATCGACCTCGACCAATATGTGACCGAGCAAGTGGAGTTCCCGAGCAAGGATGGAACAATCATCCGTATGTTCCTCACCCACAAGAAGGGGCTTGAACGGAATGGCAAGACTCCGACGTTGCTATACGGGTATGGCGGTTTCGCAATAAGCCTCACGCCGAGTTTCAACCCGCGTAACCTGCCGTTTATCGAGAATGGCGGCATATTCGCTTCGGTTAACTTGCGTGGAGGTTCGGAATATGGCGAAGAATGGCATCAGGCAGGTACCAAGATGAACAAGCAGAATGTGTTTGACGATTTCATCGCGGCAGCCGAGTACCTTATTAAGGAAGGCTACACTTGCCCCGAAAAACTTGCTTGTAACGGAGCATCCAACGGCGGCCTGCTCGTTGGTGCGGTTGTCAACCAACGTCCCGACCTGTTTGCCGCTGCTGTGCCGCAAGTGGGTGTGATGGATATGCTACGTTACCACAGTTTCACTATCGGTTGGAACTGGGCTGGAGATTACGGACGCAGTGACGACAGCCCCGAGATGTTTGAATACCTGCGTGGCTACTCGCCGTTGCACACCATTAAAAATGACGGTACCGAATATCCTGCAATACTTGTCACCACCGCCGACCACGATGACCGTGTGGTACCGGCACACTCGTTCAAGTATGCAGCCACGTTGCAAGCTTCGAATATCGGCGACAAGCCGCACCTTATTCGCATCGATAGCAAGGCCGGCCACGGTGGCGGCAAGCCCATTGCGAAAGTCATCGACGAATACACCGACATCTACAGTTTCATCCTTTATAATATGGGTGAGAAGTATTCGGCTCCTGACCGGTAAATAGAAATTGACACACCGCATTTTATTCATATCGAAGATGTGTCGAAATGCAGATTGGGCGGCAAAGCCGTCCAATTTGAGGTAACCGATGTGTGAGGCGAAGCCGAACCGTCGGAACATGAAACCACCATATTGGGAACGGCCTCAAAGAGGTCGAATGCATTACGGTTCAATGTGTTCGGCCTCTTTGAGGCCGGACTTGTTGATACTTGGTCTTACCGACGGCTTGCGACCCGTCCTCGGCGGTCGCTGCGCCGCCTTCCCCCCCCTTGAATTTGTATTTCGACACACTCTCAATTTTTTATTGTGTCATTGACAATTAATTGCTTTTTAAATGTAGAAAGTGGTAAAAAACGATTAAATTTGCAATAATATCATTATTCATCTGTTAAACTATAAAAACTATGAAACATTATTACCTGCTATTGGCTGCAGTCTTTGCTGCCTTGTCGGCACCGTTTGCAAATGCCGACCCCATAAGCCCGCAACAAGCAATGGCAATAGCCCGCAATTTTTCGGACATACGGAGTTTCGTTCCGAAAATCATTGGCAATAATGCCAAGCCGGCTCCTATGACGGTGGCATATACGGCCACTTCTTCCAACGGTTCGGCCGACAACCTGCTATACGTTATTAATCGTGACCGTGACAACGGATTTGTCGTTGTGGCGGGCGACGATGCGGTGGCCAATCCTGTACTCGGCTATACCGACAGCGGTTCATTCAGTTACGACAAAATACCCGATAATCTTAAGTGGTGGCTTGGCGAGTATGCTCGGCAAATCGAGTATATGACAACACACGACATAACTTCGGCACCAGCTCCCACCTTCGAGAGCAACGCCGGGCCGCTCATCACCACCCGGTGGAACCAATATGAACCTTATAACAATTTGTGTCCGATCAAACAAAATGAACGCGTGGTAACAGGTTGCGTGGCCACGGCAATGGCGCAAGTGATAAATTACTATGAGTGGCCCAAGCAGGGTACCGGCAGCCACTCTTATGAGTGGAACGGGCAGACGTTGAGTGCCGACTTCGGCTCAACCACTTATGATTGGAACAACATGGCCGACATTTATGACGGCACCAACAGCGATGCCGAGAACGATGCCGTAGCCACGCTTATGTACCATTGCGGTGTGTCGGTCGATATGAATTATGATATTTCGGCTAATGGTGGTAGCGGAGCGTTTTCAATGGACGTGCCAGTAGCACTGGTCGAATACTTCGGTTATGCATCCGATGTCATACTTAAGAGTCGCGACTACTACTCCTACAACGAATGGCTCAGTATGTTGAAAGCCGAAATAGACGCTCGTCGGCCGATATATTATTCGGCTCAATCGACAAGCGGAGGCCATGCTTTCGTGCTTGACGGTTACAATACCGACGGTTACTTCCATGTCAACTGGGGCTGGGGCGGACTGTCGGACGGATATTATCAAATAGCCACACTTAACCCATATGAAGGACAAGGTGCCGGCGCGGGCTCTGACAGCGGTTTTGCCTACGACCAGGATGCCATATTCAATCTTCATATTCCGGAAGATGGTGTGGAATATGAGCCTGAGACCTTGTTTTATATCGACCAACTCTTGTTTGCCGTGGCTAATGAAAACGGGGAATATTTTGTGAACTACGGGACTACTACGGTATCTAAGGCCGACATGACAGGTTTTGTTTTTCAACGTTGTTATAATCGTAGTCCACAGACCTTTAATGGATCTGTTGGTGTGTATGTTGAAGACGATGACGGGGAGATTGTCAATGTTTATACTTCTGAAGTAGCAGGTGGTGTTCCAAGCAATTATGGATGGTCTTTGTCGATGATTGTGGGTAACATCACTATGGGAGATTATGCCGACGGGCATTACCGAGCATACCCGTGTTACATTGCCGAAGGTGACGAGTCTCCCACGCGCATAGCCGCGCGCAAGATTGGTTCGGGGTATGTAGATATAACCGTAACAGGTGATGAGGTGACACTTGCCACGCAAGCCAATGCATTGAGTAATATAATAAAAAGCGACATTCTTGTGTATTCAAATGATGAGTTTAATAACAATGAATATGCCACTATCCTTGTGAACCTGACCAATACCGGAACGGAATATTACAACAGCAACGTGTGTCTGATACTTATGGACGGCAATGGTAATATAGCATATCCTGTAAATGATGGCAGTGCAGATTTTTATTATCCGTCTTCATTCGTATCGGTTGCTCCCGGTGAAACCAAGACTTTATTGTTCACGCAGCCAATAACCGATTTTGCCCGTGATGGGGAAACTTATTACATGACGTTGTATGACACAAATTTAGATTCCTTTGAACCGGTATATACGCCCATCAATGTCAATAATCCCGACATCGAGATCGCAGATTATGAAGTAGCCGATGATGCACCGGGTAATTTTACGATAAACATGAATTTTAATAACACTTCATCGACCGATTATGCAGGAACTGTGGGTGCCTTGGTGTTCGGACCTGTTTCAGATGAAGCAACATCGACTCGGTATATCAAGATGCTTGATGCCGAGCAGATGGAAATAGCTGCCGGTGGTTCGGGTTCTGTGACGCTTCAAGGGGCAATGACCGATTTAGCTCCGGGAACATATTATATTAACATATACAGCAATTCGCATGATTTTGGCTACTTCCTATATGAAATAAAGCAGCCTGTGCCGGTAATTGCCGGTAATGTGGAAATTACCAACGAAGATCCTGCAAACCTCACCCTGACAGCCTCATTTAAGAACCCGGGTGTAATGAGTTACACGGGAGCTATAAGTGCGAAAATTTATGAACCTGATGGTAATGGCGGATATGCATTTGTTAAGACGCTTGATACTCAAGAATTGTCAATCCCTGCCGAAGGACAGTCACAAGTTGTCACGTTCAGTGGCTCGTTCTCCGAGGGTACACCGGGCTGCACCTACCAAATACGCCTGTGTGACGATGTGTCTGAAGCCATGCTCGGCAGTATCGAATATACGATTGAAAAACCCGAGGTTGCCATAGTGGGTGAAATAAATCTCGTCGATGAAAATCCTGCAAGCCTCACAGTGACGGCTATATTCGAGAACAAGGCTAAGTGGGTGCCTTATAAGGGCATGGTAAGTGCTTCGATACACGATATAACGAGCGGAGAAATCGTCGGTACTCTTTATTCTCATGACGATGAATTGATAATTCCTGCCGGCGAACAAACCGAAGCAATTGCTTTCGACGGAGTATTTGTTGATTACGTATATGGCTGCACCTATCAAATACGCTTGTATGACGATGTGTCGCAGACGTTGCTTGCAAGCCTTGATTACACAGTTGAACAGCCCGAAATCGCTGTTGTCGGGGAAATGGAACTCACCGATGGCGATCCTGCGAGCCTCACAGTAACGGCGGTATTCGAGAACCGGGCAGTGTGGATTGATTATGCAGGTACGGTAAGTGCCTCGATACATAATGCTTCGAACGGAGAGCGTATAGCGTTACTTGCCTCTCGGGAATTGGCAATCCCGGTGGGTGGACAATCTGAAATTACCACTTTCGCCGGTACATTTGCCGAGGGTGCTCCGGGCAGCACTTACCTGATATGTCTGTATGACGATGAGTCGGGTACCATGCTTGCAAGTCTTGATTACACTGTAGAGCAACCTGATGTGGCAATCTCGGGTGTTCCGCAAATTACCGATGATGATCCCGACAAGTTGACGGTTACTGCCGTGTTTGAAAACAAAGCCGAGTGGGTTGATTTTGAAGGATCGATTTCAGCAGAAATCTTTGACGACGAACATGTGAAATCTCTCGATTCGCAGTCGGTTGTAATTGCCGCAGGAGAACAATCGGGCACGATAACGTTTAGCGGCTCGTTCCCCGAAGGTGTTCCCGGAAAGGATTACCGCATATATTTCAGTATTAATGGTGGCATTACTCTTATGTTGCCTTATGTGGAATATACTGTACCTGAGACCGTAGGTATAAATGGAGCTTCAGCCGTTTGGGGAGTTTATCCCAATCCTGTTGACCAAATGCTTAATATTGCCGCGGCAGCCGCCATTGAGCGGATTATGGTATATGGCATATCGGGTACGCGCGTGGCTGCATATGATGGCGACGGCTCTACTGCGATGCAAATCGACATGGGTGGCCTGACAGCCGGAACCTACTTTGTGCGCATCATTACCGCTACCGGCATCGAAACGGTAAAGGTGATTAAGAATTAGGAAAAGGAAATTCTGAGTTGTGAATTGGTCTAATGGGGTCTCTAATTGGCCTGATTAGACCAATTTTTCATTTTTCATGTCTAATTTCTCATTCCTAATTCCTAATTTCTAATTACATTTGCATAAACAAGTAATTCAGATGGACGGGAAAAAGCCTAAAATATTGATTATTTATACCGGTGGAACCATCGGCATGATTGAGAACCCCGAAACGCACGTATTGCAACCGTTTGATTTCACGCATCTTATCGACAATGTTCCAAAGGTGAAGATGCTTGATTATGATATTGCCAACACCCAGTTCAATCCGCCAATCGACAGCGCGAATATGTCGCCCGCCCATTGGCGCGAGCTTGCCACCACCATCGAAGAGAATTACGACGACTTCGACGGGTTTGTGGTGTTGCACGGCACCGACACCATGGCATTCACTGCATCGGCGTTGAGTTTCATGCTCGAAAACCTGCACAAGCCGGTGATTATCACAGGGTCGCAATTGCCAATAGGGGAGGTGCGTACCGACGGCGAAGAAAACCTCATTACCGCCCTGCAAGTGGCTGCTGCACGTGACAAGGAGGGGGAACCGATGGTACGCGAGGTGGCAATACTGTTTGAAAACTACTTGTGGCGAGGCAACCGTAGCACCAAGATGAGTGCCGACAATTTCAATGCTTTCAAGAGCAACAATTACCCACCGTTGGCAAAAATAGGACTTGGAATACATTTTAACGAGGAAGCTCTTTACCGGGTGCCGTCGCGGCGACCCATGAAAGTGCGCTACAACATGGACACCAATGTCATTTTCATCGACTTGTACCCCGGAATGAAAGAGAGTACCCTGCGCTATATGCTCGCCACGCCCGATGTGAAGGGAGTGGTGCTGCGCACCTACGGGGCAGGCAATGCCCCTGACGATGCTTGGTTCATCGACACCATCCGCAAGGCCGTGGAGAGGGGAATAGTGATTATGAGCGTGACGCAGTGCGTTAACGGCGGTGTAAGGGCTTCGCTTTACGACACCGGGAACCGCCTGTCGCAGGCCGGTGTGGTGAGTGGGCATGACATCACCAGCGAGGCTGCCATTACCAAGATGATGTACCTCTTCGGTATGGGGTTACCGCCCGAAAATGTGAAAAAGTATCTGTGTTATTCGCTTTGCGGCGAGGTGTCGCTATAATGGCCGACGCTCAATAACGCCTGTATTCGCGGTAATAATATCCGTCGTCGAGTACAAGGTTGCCGTTGCGGAAGTAATAGTCGTAATATTCGTAATTGCCGTTGTAATAGAAGATGTCGATGTTCCTGCTGCTTGCCGACCATTGGAAGTCATCGACGTATTCGCGCCCCCATTCGTCCACCCAGTTCAGTGTTCCGTAACCGTCCGAGCCGAAATAAAAAATCTCAGCATAGTATGGATCTACAGGGCCGTGATCGTCATAAGTGAGTATCCAGCTGCCCCATAGCGGGTCTTGGTAGATGTTCACTTCTTCGATGCATGAGGTGTTGGCGGCAGCCAGTAAGGCAAAGATTGAAAAAAGTATGTATGTCTTGAATTTTCCCACAGCAGTAATCACATTGGTATTTAACAATAGTGCAAATATAGCCGTTTTGCAGCAAAAAACGCAGATTTCGTGGTAAAAATCACATTTCCCATTGTTTGATGCGCGTTGACAGGCGGTAGCGGTAAACTGCCGTTTGGCTCAGCCCGCGCATGGCTAAGTAGGCCACGAAGGCCAGCCACAGGCGGTCGTTGCCCATGCCCGTGGGCAGGAGGAAGTAGAGGGCGAAGAACACTGCGCTTGAAACCAATATCGTTGCAAGCATCTCGCGCGTGGCCGTGAGTCCTATGTACACTCCATCCCACACGAATCCGGCCATTCCCGCCACGGGGATGGCCACGCACCACCAGTGGTATTGCAGGGCGGCTGCCACTACGGCGGCATCGTCGGTGATAAGGCCGAAGATTATGTCGGCTCCTGCCATGTAAGCCAGCATGAACGCTGCGGCCACCCCCGCGCCCCATGCGAAGATGTGGCGTATGCAGCTGTAGAGGCTTTGGTGGTCACGCGCCCCGGCATAGCGGCCTGCAAGTGCCTCGCCCGAGAAAGCGAACCCGTCCATGAAGTAGGAGAATAGCGTGAACAGCTGCATGATAAGCGCATTGACCGCAAGCGTGATGTCGCCGCTGCGGGCACCCACCGACACGAAGAACAGGTTGACTGCCATAAGGCACGCGCTGCGCAGGAATATGTCGGCGTTGATGCCGAAAAAGCGGCGTAACTCGGCTGCCACTACCACCGTGCGCAGTCCTGCACTGCGCAGCAAGTGGCCATGGCGGCGCACTATGATGGTTATCCCGAATGCCATGCCTGTGTATTCGGCTATGACCGTGCCCACGGGAATTCCAGCAAAGCCCATATCGAAGGCGTACACCGCAAGGAGGCTTGCGGCGATGTTGGCCACGTTGATGCCTATTGCCATCAGCATGGGAGTGCGCGAGTCTTGCATGCCTATGAACCACCCTTTTATGGCCATGTCGATGAGCATGGCCGGTGCGCCCCACACGCAGATGTAGAAGTATTGCCGTGCAAGCCCCTCGACATCGGGCGAAGGGGCGACTACGCTTAGCAACAGCCATTGCAGCGGCACTTGCAGCAGCAGTATGGCGGCAGCTATGGCGGCAGCCAGCGAGGCGGCGCGTAGCAGTACGGCTGCGGCCCCGGGGTGGTCGCAGCGCCCGTAGGCTTGCGCCGTTATGCCTGCGGTGCCCATGCGCAGGAACCCGAAGTTCCAGTAAATGAGGTTGAACATCATGGCACCCACGGCAATCGCCCCTATGTATTCGGTGCGTCCAAGGTGCCCGGCTATGGTGATGTCGATAAGGCCCAGCAGCGGCACGGTGATGTTGGTCACTATCGACGGCAGGGCTATGGCAAGTATGCGGCGGTTCATCGTTCAGTGGCGGTTAAGGCATTGTAAACGTCGTTGCGGTATTTGCCACCTACCGGCACTGCGTGGCGTGTGCCGCGCAGTTGCAGCTCATATCCGTCGGCACGTCGGCAGGCACGGGTCACGCGCTCGGTGTTGACAATGTAGTCGGCATGGCAGCGCACCACTTGGCGGTAATTGGCAAAAGCCTGCATCAAGTGGACAAGGCTTCCGTCGATGGCCGTGCGGCACGTTTTTGTGCCGAGCCTGTAAACAATTGTCACGCTCCCTTTTCCCTCACGGCGGCAGGCATATATCATGTCGCACACCGCTATTTCGGCTTGACCGCCGTCCACGGCATTCAAGTTTATTATCTGGTCCATTATTATGGGGCTGCCGTGCGCTGCGGCTTTTTCGGCGGCTGTGTGGGATATGTGCTGGTTTATTTCTTCACATTCCCGGTCGATGTCCATGGCAAGCTGCTTGTGTACGCTGCCGCGGGCAAACGCCGTGGTTATGGCCACCGCCGTGCAGGCAAGCAGGCCGTTGCAGGTGGCTACAATCCACAGGGCAGGCTCCGCAGCCTCGCTGAACACGAACGTGTATCCCGGCGGCGTGGCCATGTCGATGTAATAAAACGCAGAGCCCATGGCTGCGGCTGCAATCACGGCGTTTAATGTGCCTTGCCAGTGTGTGACGCGTCGCATTTCCAGGCCTGCGGCCATGTAGCAGGTAATGTCGGCTGCGAGGTGCGTGGCTACGGCGGCAGCGGCATAGAGGGCAATGGCATAAAAGCTCACGTTATCCCTTGCCGACGGCATTCCCGAGTATCTCACGAGCAGCAGCAGAGTGGCCACGGTGACGGCCGAAATCAGCGCATATCCCGTGCGCGACTTGAATTCCCTGTGCAGTGTGCAAAAGCGTTCTTTGATGTTTCCCATTATGTGTGTGCATGTATTCAGTGCGCAAAAATAAGCAACACTTTCCGATTGCACCCCCATATCCGTCAGATTTTTAAAAAGGAACGATGTAGATGCAAATTAAATGACGTATATTTGTTTATCTAATTTAGGGACTGTCGTAAAAAGAATAAAACTTTATAATGAATTGATTGCCAATGTAATATAAAATTTGTATCTTAGC
>CALUMH010000027.1 GCA_944321685.1 uncultured Muribaculaceae bacterium | reverse complement strand
GGGCCGATACGCACGAAGCCATGATGCATATCGCTGCCATAAAATTATTTTTGAATAAAATTTAAACAGTTTCTTAATATTCACCGGCCTTTTTCAGGACGTTGTACCGCAATACGCTTAATTAACAGGTGGCAACAATCAATGAACATATCTTACAGAATCTGGCTATGTGTTCATTAATTGTTGCCACCCGGTTATACCTTGTTATGCCCTGCTGCTTTGACTATTTCTCGGAATAACCTTTAAGCAACCATAGGCACTTCTGCCGTCAGTCGATTTGTATCACCAGGAAATTCGAGAGCGACCAAAATTTTTCGGGATTGGATATCACGATGGATTTCACACCGCCGTTATCAACAATTTCATAAGTACCTTCGGGGTGCTTGGTGTATATCTTGGCTTTCTTTGAATGCAACGGAATTTCAGTCAACGTGCGCTTGTCGCCCTTGGTGAAGTAGTTTATTTCATAGTCGCCTTCCATCACCTTGGTTTTGCGCAAGAAACCCGTTTCAATGATTTTATTGTCTTTCAATTCGCTCTTCGACCCTATCACATAGTAGCAAGTATTAAGTTCGTTGGCAAGCCGTTCCGACTCCACTATGGCAGAGTCTTTTTCCTGCGAGATGGCCCGGTTTGCCACATTCAGGGAATCCACCGCCGTGTTAAGCACTTGGATTTCGATATGTGCCTTTCGCAATTCTTCGGTAAGTTGTGCAATCGAGGCCTCCTGCTCGGCGATTTGTTTTTTCAGCCCCTCGATAGTCTTTTGCAATTGCGAATTATCACCCCGGGAGTTTTTGATGCGGCGTTCAAGTGCCGCAAGTTTTTCACGGCGGTCTTGCAAAGCCTGCTGTATAAGTTTCATGTTATCCATAATCTCCTGCTTCTTGTTGCGCGTTTCACCATTCAGGTTAGTAGTAGAGATTATCTTCTCCATGTCTCGTATCTGCATCATTCCGTCGTTAATGTCATTGACAAGGCTCAACAGGCTGTCTTTCTCGGCATTTGCCACAAGCAGCGAGTCGCTAAGGCGGTCAACGATGGCTGTTTCGCCGCCACCGGTGGCAGTGTTGCTATTGTTGCAGGCTGCAAGGCACATCATGCAGGCTGCTACCGATAATAGGATACTCTTTTTCATTGTTCTAAAAGTTTTGTATGTTATGATTTTTAAATTGTGCATATTTGTCTATCTTCACATTTTCGACAGGCTCTTTTCCTGCCACCACTATCACAATCTCGCCACGAGGCTCGTTGGCAGTGAAATATTCCACAAGTTCGTCGAGAGTGCCATTGTGGGTGGTATTGTGCAACTTCGATATTTCCCGGCTTACCGATGCCTGCCTGTCGCCTCCAAAGCTCTCGGCAAGCTGCTTGAGCGTCTTGAGCAGCCTCATCGGCGATTCATAGAAAATCATGGTGCGAGTCTCGCCTTCCAGTGCGGAAAGCCTTGTGGCACGGCCTTTCTTTTGTGGCAAGAAGCCTTCAAAACAGAAACGGTCGCACGGCAATCCCGAATTTACAAGTGCGGGAACAAACGCAGTGGCTCCCGGAAGGGTTTCCACTTCAATGCCATACCGGCGGCATTCGCGTACCAACAAAAATCCAGGATCAGAAATGGCAGGAGTACCGGCATCGCTCACCAACGCTATAGTTTCGCCACCTTGCAAGCGAGAAACAAGCGCAGGCAAAGTGTCGTGTTCGTTAAACTTATGGTGGCTCTGCATACGTGTCTCTATCCCGAAGTGTTTCATCAATACCCCCGACGTGCGAGTGTCCTCGGCAAGCACGCAATCGGCCTGCCTCAATACCTCGACGGCACGAGGGGTCATATCGTCAAGATTGCCGACAGGTGTCGGCACTATGTATAATTTACCGGCCATCGGTCATTTAGCATAAAAATGGTTCCTTATTATTGCCATGAAGTCGATAACCTCGGGCGATTCGCGATTCCAGTTAAGCATATCGTAAAAATACTCCTCGGCCTCGGCATACGACTGCATTGCCTCGACAAGATTGATGGCATCGTTCATTTCCACGTCGCTGTTGCCGAAAAGCTCACGACGGAAACGGAAACGGTCGTTTATGGTGAACACGCGCTTCAGGTCGCGGCTCATGCTGCGCTGCAACAGGTCATCCACAGTTACGGCTTCAGCTTGTCTTTCATCGGCTTCCTCGTTGCCACACGGCACATCATCTTCGGTCCCGGTACTGTTTGTTTCGTCAATATCTTCCTCGTTAACCACTTTTTGCGGTTCAACATAATCGAAAGTCATTTCTGCGGCAGGCTCTTCATTGCTGTCATGGCAACTTCCATCATAATCATCACCCGTTTCCTGCTCGGGTTCCAAGTCATCACTGTCGGCTGCAATCGTCTCAGCATCGCCGGGCACCAGGACAGGTTCAGGCTCGATGACATGGTCGTCACCGGTGCTTATCGGTTGTTCTTCTTGCTGCTCTCCGCCTTGGACATCCACGCACGTTTGCGGAGTTTCCTGTTGCTGCCCTGCTGCAACAGCCACAGTTTCACGCTGCCCTGCAAGCAGTTTCCCAAGCAATTCCACCTTATCGCGCATCATCGGCAAAAGCATCTCGCAGTCGGCATCTTCCCTACGCGACACCATCAACAAGCCTTCAAGCTCGTAAACGTGCCTCAATATATCGTCAAATGAAATATTTTCCATAATTTCTTACAACTATTATCCTTGCCATCGCACACATAATAAAGACGCACTACAGCATAGTAATCACAAACATATTAATAAAATTCCAAGTTCAACTTATTATTATACTTAAAAAAAGTTTTATCGCCTGATTTTTCTCAATCGTGGGCTTTTTTGGCGTAACTTTGTAGAAACAATATACATGAATAACAATCATGAAATCGATTAAAGAATTATACAGGATAGGAACAGGGCCGTCGAGCAGCCACACCATGGGGCCGCGCAAAGCCGCCGAAATTTACCTCAAGCGGCATCCGCGAGCCGATGGGTTCCGTGTCACCCTGTATGGCAGCCTTGCTGCCACCGGCAAAGGACACATGACCAACGTGGCCATAAGCGACGTGCTGTGGCCTGTGGCACCGGTAGAGATAATTTGGCAGCCCAAAGTGTTCCTGCCTTTCCACCCCAACGGGATGAAATTCGTGGCACTCGACCACGAGGGAAACGAGCAAGATCCATGGACTGTGTTCAGCATTGGCGGCGGAGCACTTGCCGAGGAGAACGACGGCGGCACATCGGTCAATACACCCGAAGTGTATGAAATGAACAGTATGTCGGAAATACTCGCATGGTGCGAACGCACAGGCCGCAGCTACTGGGAATATGTGCAGGAATGCGAGGAAAGCGACATTTGGGATTACCTGCGCGAAGTGTGGAAAACCATGCAGGAATCGGTGCGCCGTGGGCTTGACGCCGAGGGGGTGTTGCCCGGCCCGCTCAACTTGCGGCGCAAGGCCTCGACCTATTACATCAAGGCAAGCGGCTACCGAGCATCGTTACAATCGCGCGGACTGGTGTTTGCCTATGCCCTGGCGGTAAGCGAGGAAAATGCCGCCGGCGGCGTGATAGTCACCGCCCCCACGTGCGGCTCGTGCGGCGTGGTTCCGGCAGTGCTTTACCACTTGCAGCGCAGTCGCGAGTTCAGCGATATGCGCATACTCCGTGCATTGGCGACAGCCGGACTTGTGGGCAACATTGTGAAGCACAATGCATCGATTTCGGGAGCCGAGGCCGGCTGCCAGGCCGAAGTGGGAACTGCCTGCTCGATGGCATCGGCGGCAGCCAACCAGCTATTTGGCGGCAGTCCGTCGCAAATAGAATATGCCGCCGAAATGGGGCTTGAACATCACTTGGGCATGACTTGCGACCCGGTGTGCGGACTGGTGCAGATACCATGCATCGAGCGTAATGCATATGCCGCTGCCCGTGCGCTTGATGCCAACCTATACTCATCATTCACCGACGGGCAGCATCGCGTCTCATTCGACCGCGTGGTGGAAGTGATGAAGGAAACCGGCAACGACCTTCCCTCACTTTACAAGGAAACCGGCGAAGGCGGCCTCGCCAAAGAATACCACCGGCAAGAAGAATAACCCCGTTTTTTCATTTTCGATTGCGACCGGCGTAAACGGCAATGGTAATTTTGCGGCGATAAAACCTGTTTATTGCCATGAAAAACGATAACGCTAATGCCTGTGAAGAATGGACTGCCGAGAAACTTATTTCCGAAAATACCGTGCGCAACAGCCGCCTGAATGTGCCTTACGACCCTGTGACCGGCCGTGGGTGCATGGGCGAGCGTGTGCCATGCCGGGTGGAAGGGCTGGGAGAGGTGGCAGTACCGCAGTCCATGACGGCCGACCCCAATTTTTCCACGGTGATGAGTCGGGAGATACACGACCGCTGCCGCATAAGGCACGATTTCGAGTATTGGTGCGCCACTTGTGTGAAGATTAAAGACAAAGTTACAGCCCGCATAATGCCATTTGTGCTTAATGCCCCGCAACGGCGTGTGGCGGCAATGCTCGAAGATATGCGCCTCAAACACCGCCCCATTCGCCTTATAATGCTTAAAGCCAGGCAATGGGGCGGCTCGACATTGGTACAAATGTATATGGCGTGGATGCAGATAGTGCTGCGGCGCAACCATAACAGCCTTATATGCGGGCACTTGAAAGACACGGCTGCCGTCATCAAGGGGATGTACTCTCGGCTGCTCGCATTATATCCACGGCACTTGTGGCAAGAAGAATGCGAACCGCGATTCGCGGCATACGAGCACAGCCGCAACGTGAGCATAATCGCAGGGCGCGGTTGCCTGGTGGTAATAGGGTCGGCCGAAAGCCAAGAAGCCATTCGCGGCTGCGACATAGCGATGGCACACCTTACCGAAGTTGCTTTTTGGCGCACATCAGAACGACATTCGCCCGACAGCCTTGTTCGCTCGGTGTGCGGCTCGGTTGCATTGCTCCCCGATACAGTGGTCGTCATGGAAAGTACGGCCAACGGCACAGGGAACTATTTCCACGGCGAATGGCTCAGGGCACGAGCCGGGCTTAGCGACAAGATACCGGTGTTCGTGCCGTGGCATGAAATAGAAATTTACCGGTGCCCGGTGGACGACGTGTGGAAACTATGGACAAGCCTCGATGAATATGAACGCCGATTGTGGACTCACGAGGGACTCACGCTTGAAATGATTTGCTGGTACCACCGGAAACGCAAGGAATACTCGTCACACGCACTTATGCAAGCCGAATATCCGGGAAACGACATCGAGGCTTTCTCATCGACATCGCTCTCGATTTTCGATTCAGCGCATCTCGACCGCCTGCGCCGCAATTGCCGTCCACCATTATGGCGCGGCGAACTGGAAGGCAATGCCGTGTCGGGTCCAACATCGCTGCAAGGACTTCACCCAGCACCATCAACAAAAGGTATGCTTGAAGTGTGGAACGAACCATGCCTGACGGCATCACCGCATGATAAACGATACATGACGGTTGTCGATGTCGGCGGATTGAGCGACAAAGCCGACTTTTCGGTCATAACTGTTTTCGACATATGCAACATCGACGGTTACCCCGAGGTGGTGGCACAATGGCGCGGACACATCTACCACGACTTGCTTGCATGGAAAGCGGCACAAATAGGACTATGGTACCGCCGGGCATTGCTCGTAATAGAGAGCAACACGCTCGAAACCGAATACACCGACGACAGCGGAAGCTACATCCTTGAAATATTGTCACGCCATTACCACCACCTGTACCGCCGCCGGGGCGGACGAGCAGGGTTCCACACCAATGTTTCGACCAAAAGCGCTGCAATAAACGAACTGATGCGGCAGGTGCGTGACGGGCTGTATGTAGAACGCTCGGCCGATGCCGTCAACGAAATGTCTTGCTTTGAACGCAAGCCGCAAGGCGGCTACGGTGCAATGACGGGCAGACACGACGACATGGTGATGACACGTGCAATAGCACTGCACGTGATTTCAACCGAATCAACAGCCTCGGCCTTACGCAGCCGCCAAACCTCAGCCGAACTAAAAAATCACTGAACAGAGGTATCGGAACCTTGCCTGTTGCGGAACTCGCTGGGCGACACCCCCACACGCTGCTTGAAGTATTTACCGAAAAACGATTGGTTGGCAAAATTGAGATCACCGCTTATCTCCTGCACCGTGCGCGACGATGACCGCAACATCACCTTGGCAGCAAGTATCACAAAGTTATCGATCCAGTCGCTTGCCGTGCGCCCGCTCACTTGCTTCACTACTGTTGTCAGGTGTTTTGGTGTGATGAACATACGGTCGGCATAAAACTTAACGGCACGTTCACGGCGAAAGTTCCGCTCGACCAACGTCACGAAATTATAAAAGATATCCTCGTTGTGCGACCGCCGCGAAGCGATATAATTATAATGTTCCTGGTAAATCGACAAAACCTCATAAAGCATCGATTGCAACAATCCACGAATGACATTGCGGCGATACACACCGTTTTCACACTTTATGCGCCTCCACAAGAATGCATGAAATTCACGCAGGCTTTCGGTCTCGGCATCATCCAGGCGTATCACCGGAGCCGACTTGAAGCTCATTATCAGCGGCAACATCGAATGTAAGTCGGGGAGCATTTCCTCGGCAAATTTTTTACGAACGGCCACGAATATCCCCTTGAAGTCGGGCGAGGAACTATACCCGTGCAATATATGGTCGGGCATAAAAGTAACCAGGCTGTTGGCAGGCACATGGTATTCGGTGAGATTAAGTTTTACAGTGGCACTTCCTTGCAGGCACACGGCAAACACCGGCATATCGAGCATAACTGGGTTCTCACTGATTTTCACCCCGTTTATGTCGTCAAATATAAACACCTCGTTGTCAAGGTCGTCTTTATTGGCCACCACATCTATACTACCTGTCCGTATAATACTATCCTTCAGTTCCCCACTCATAATACCTTGGTTTTACATAGCGAATTAAACAATTCTACCCATTTTTTCCCGGACACTTCAGGCGAATATGTCTTACTTTTCTCAATCACATTAAGTTTCATTTGTCTGAGTTTATCTTCATTGGATGCCAGTGCAACAAGTTCGCCGGCAAAAGCATCTATGTCGAATGGCGATACCACAATACCATTAACTCCCGATGGGCCGATGATTTCTTTCACACCATCGGAACAGCCAAATGCCACAGGCACCACACCGTTGGCCTGAGCTTCAGTAAGGCACAATGGCCAACCTTCAAAAGTGGAAGTGAGGCATATAATCGATGCCGTATCATAAAACGGCTTCACATTGCCATGAAATCCTTCAAACGTTATTCTTTCAAGTTCCAACCGGGAAGCCAAAGCCATTAACAATTCTTGTTCGGGTCCGGATCCCACTATGCGCAGTCGCCATTCAGGCAACTGTGGCGACGCTACCTTCCAAATGCGCAGCAAGCGGTCAACACGCTTATCCTCATACGTCAACCGACCAACAAATATTATTTCTTTCCGCTTGTCAAAGCACACGGTTTCGGGAATTCGTTCAGAATTATGAATGACGTGTAATTTGCCTTCTTCATCCCCAATGCCCAACGTGCGCACGAACGATTGTTTATAGCCATCGCATAAAAACACATAGGCATCACAATTGGCATATACATTACGATAATCCCTATATGTCGATTTCAAATACTTATGTACCAATCGTTCTCTCGGACAGGTAATGAGTTGCCACTTCAGCTTTTTAAGTATATGCCCGCGTGCTGCAACCTTTTTCTCATACAAGCGATAAGTCGCTTCCCAAAACGGGATACTGTGCAAAGCATATACCACTTTACAAGAAATATTAGGACGAATTTTTTCCAATATTCGCCCGGCAAGCCCGGGAACTACAAAAATATCGATGCCGTTGCCGTTAATGTAATTAATGACAAACTCTATATTTGCATCTGATATTAAATCCCCGTCATCGGGCAGTTTAACCAAAGCAGGATAAGTTACCCCGAAGTCATAAGAGCTTTCATGTGCCAGCACCACTGTGTCATAACCATGATTGCGGACAAAGTTTGCAATATTCACCGTAACCTTATCTGCCCCGCCCGTAGGAAAATAATTGTGCAGGAATGTTATCTTTTTAATATTCGTCATTTTCGTCGGAACGCAATATGGATTAGGAAAAACAGCGGATAAGCATACTTGATTATTTTCAAGCGCAATCCAATCTTTGAATTTAATGCTTCATTACCGGCCATTGACGATAGTGATGAAATCATATCGTTTTTCATCGTTTTCTGACCCACAGACTGGCGGTTGCGCATGAAAATGCGGAAGTGCTTGAAACATCGCACGGCATATATGTTTACAAGTTCGGTATAATCGCTTGTGAGCATCGGCTTGTGTTCCTCTATAAAACGGTAGCGGTCATAGTCCGCACAAAAGAAATCATACAACTTTTGCGGTGTAGGAGTGTGAGTGATACTTTCTCTGTGATATACATAATGATAAAATGCACGCTGCAGCCACACGGCTTTAGTACACTTTTCTGCAATCAAGTGCATTACGGCATGATCTTCATGAAACCTTCCTTCTGGAAATTTCAAATTATCAAACAACGATTTGCGAAACAATTTGGTACAAGCCGATGTGTATGACCAATTATCGACATTTAATAAAAATGCGGTTACAAGCTGCACCTTATCTAAGGATATCACGCTCCCGTCATCATCGCCTGGAGCAATTTGCGTGATGCCGTCTTTCTCTTGAGCAAGATTATATCCCACAATATCGGCACCGTACAAAACCATTTGGGAATAAAGTTGCTCAAGCATTTCCTTATCAACATAATCATCGCTATCGATAAAACATACAGCATCAGACTCGGCAACAAGCAAAGCTTCATTTCGGGCATGAGACAAGCCGGCGCGATCAAGGTGCAACACCCGCACACGGCTATCGCGACGTGCATAATCGTCACACATATCTGCCGAACCGTCGGTCGAAAGGTTCTCGGCAAGTATCACCTCTATATCTCCGAATGTTTGTCCAAGTACCGATTCCATGCACCTGTCAAGATATTTGGCGGTATTGTGTACGGGAATGATAACACTGATTTTTGCCGACATTGCCACTTATATATTATATCGTTTCTTGAATATTTTCCGCACTATATACATCTTACCGAGCATCATCATTCTCGGGTTATTACGGAAAAGGCTTATGCGGTCGAGCAATTGCTGAATTTCAACCCGCTTGAACATGGGATAAAGCACCATGAGTTCACGCACATATGTTTTCATATGTGGAACCGGCGACATAGGATACTTCAAACCATTATCATGGAAATAATCCTCAAGCCAATTGAAAAAGTCTATGCTTGCCATTACTTTGCGCTCTTTCAATGCAGGATCAGACGAAACATTGGTTCCACTGTCTCGCCATAACACGCGTCCACCTTTGATGGAACATATGGGATGTCGAAGTGCATTTATCATTACCGTGGCATTATCGGAACGATATGCAAGATCAAAATGTACAAAACCACCATTTGCATCGAATGTATGCCGACGAAATATAAATTCAGGCATACGGGCATTTATTTTACCTAAATACAGCCATTTGAAAAACTTTGAAGCTGTGAGATATTCCGGGAAATCGCGACGCCGCTTGCGCAACCGAGTATTACTATCAACTATATCAATGTCGAAATGATACACATCGGCCGTATCATCGCTTTCCAATTTTTTATAAAACAATTCAACGTTTTGCGGCATCATCACGTCGTCATCGGAGAACATACAAAAAAATTCTTCCCCCTGCGACATTTCAAGGCAACGTTGCCACTGCGCAATCAAATCCTTTCCACCAAGGTTGGTGTCAAAACGCTTATAAGTCATTGGCAACCTGCCGATGTACTCGTCAACGATACTTTGCACATCATTAGGACTGCAATCATCACCTATGTAAACATTGAATTGCTTGCACGACTGGTTGGCGAGCGATTCTAAAGTCTCTCGCAAGAATTCGGTTTTATAGGCCGGTATTATTATCGCCAACCGGGAAACTTTGCTATTATCCATTTTTGTGGTCGATTACAATGCTGTTATGGCATCAGCTGTAAGGCCAGTTATCTGCACAATGGTCTCAATGCTCATTCCGGCCGATTTCATTCCGGCAGCTATTTTCAACCGTTCTTCCTGTATGCCTTTTTGTATGCCGATTTCCATACCCTGCTTCATGCCTTGTTCCATGCCTTGCTTTAAACCCTGCTTTAAGCCTTGCTTCATGCCCCTCTCATGTCCGTCGCGGAGCGCACTGCTTATATTCGTTTTAGCGGTACTGACAATATCCCAAAACTTTTCATACCCCAACAATTGTTCTTCGGTGAATGCCGATTCCTCCAATTCGGTCACGGCCTTGCTGATTTGGGGATTCTCAAGCAAATCTTGCGACACTTCTCTCGTGTGTTCATCGATTTCGGTAAGATACCGCAGCCACAATACCTGCATTTTTTTGTCACTGTACCTTTTAGGCGTGAACTTGGGTAATTCTATAAAAATAAATCTCAAGCCTTCGATTACTTCTTTGGTTTCGGCATCTTCCACTATGCGGTAATCGTGGTAATAGCCTTCGCCTTCCGAAAATGTGTCATTTACAAGATTAAGTGAATACACGGGCTGCAACAAATCATAATCACAGCCTTTGCCCAATTGGCTCACGTAAGCCTTTGATGCATTGAAAAGCACACGTTGCTTGTAGGCCGATGTCCACATCATCTGCATCTCCACAAGGAACTGCCGCCCGCGTCCATCACGGCAACGCACGTCAACAATGCTGTCTTTCCCGAAAGGAGTGTTCGGAACCATTTCCGGATTAAGATATTGCACCTCGGTAATCTCCTCGTCGGGAGATTCAAACGGCAACATCGCATTAAGGAAACTGATGACAAGGTCGATGTGCCCACCAAATACTTTTTTAAATGTCAAGTCGGCTTTCGGGTCAAGGTATCTCATACTGCATTACTTTTACTTATGATACAAAGATACGCAAAAATCCTTTTCTATTGCCATAGTTAAAACCAAATCGGATTTTTATCAGGCATAAATCGGTTGCAGTTACCCTATTTATCAGAAAGTTTGCTTATCTTTGCAGGAATTTTTACATGTAGAATAATATTTATGGTAACACCTACTAAGAAAACCATCGACCTGGGTGACGGACGAGTGATCACCCTTGAGACAGGCAAACTTGCCAAGCAGGCCGATGGAGCGGTTGAACTGCGCATGAACAATACCATGCTTCTTGCGACAGTGGTGTCGGCCAAGGAGGCCGGCGAAGGAGTTGACTTCATGCCTCTCCAAGTTGAATATAAAGAAAAATTTTCGGCTTTCGGGCGTTTCCCGGGCGGCTTCCAAAAACGTGAAGGCCGTGCATCGGACTACGAAATCCTGACGGCGCGCCTCGTTGACCGCGTATTGCGCCCGCTGTTCCCCGACAACTATCATGCCGACACTTTTGTCAACATTATCTTGTTCTCTTCGGATGGTGTTGATATGCCCGACGCTTTAGCCGGGCTTGCAGCATCGGCTGCAATAGCCGTTTCCGATGTGCCTTTCAACGGCCCGATTTCTGAAGTGCGTGTGGCTCGCATCGACGGGCAATTCGTCATCAACCCTACTTTCGACCAATTGAAAACAGCTGACATGGATCTTATGGTGGGTGCTACTTACGACAATATTATGATGGTCGAAGGCGAGATGGACGAAGTGAGCGAAACCGACTTGCTTGAAGCTCTCAAAGCCGCACACGAAGCAATTAAAGTGCAATGCGTGGCTCAAATGGAACTCGCAAAAGAACTTGGCGTGACTAAGCGCGAATACTGCCACGAAGTGAATGACGAAGAACTTCGTGCCAAGGTCAAGGAAGTGTGCTACGACAAGGCTTATGCCATTGCAAAAGCCGGTTCGGCCGACAAGCATTGGCGCAACGACAGCTTCGAGGCCATTTGCAACGAATTCATTGAATCGCTGCCCGAAGAAGAGCGTGAAGAAAAAACGCCTCTCGTGCAACGCTACTACCACGATGTGGAAAAAGAAGCAATGCGCCGTTGCGTGCTTGATGAAGGTGTACGCCTCGACGGCCGCAAAACCACCGAAATACGCCCCATATGGTGTGAAGTGGATTATCTGCCGGGGCCTCACGGATCGGCCGTATTCACTCGTGGTGAAACTCAGGCTCTTGCCACCGTCACATTGGGAACCAAGCTTGATGAAAAGCTCGTTGATGACGTACTCAACCACAGTACCGAGCGCTTCTTGCTTCACTATAATTTCCCGCCATTCTCCACAGGCGAAGCCAAAGCCCAGCGTGGCGTAGGCCGCCGCGAAATAGGCCATGGCAACCTTGCTCATCGTGCATTGAAACGCATGTTCCCCGACGATTTCCCTTATACCGTGCGCATAGTTTCCGATATATTGGAGTCTAACGGTTCGTCGTCGATGGCTACAGTATGCGCAGGCACACTTGCACTGCTCGATGCCGGTGTGAAGATGAAAAAGCCGGTGGCAGGCATTGCAATGGGACTTATCTCCGACACCGGTAACGTAAAACATGCTGTACTCTCCGATATCCTTGGCGATGAAGACCACCTTGGCGACATGGACTTCAAGGTGACCGGTACTAAAGACGGTATCACAGCCACACAGATGGACATCAAGTGCGACGGCTTGTCTTACGAAATACTTGAACAGGCTCTTAACCAGGCTCGCGAAGGCCGCTTGCACATCTTGAATATAATAAACGAAACCATTCCGGCACCGCGTGAAGACTATAAGCCTCATGTTCCGCGCATCGTGAAGATGACAGTCGATAAAGACTTCATCGGCGCAATAATCGGCAAGGGCGGTGAAACCATACAAGGCATACAGGAAGAAACCGGCGCAATCATCACCATCGATGAAATCGACGGCAAGGGCGAAATTGAAATCGCAGCAGCCAACAAGGACAGCATCGAAGCAGCTGTTGCCCGCATCAAGGAAATCATTGCCGTACCCGAAGAAGGCAAGGTATATACCGGCACCGTGCGCAGCATACTTGAATTTGGCGCATTTGTTGAGTTCATGCCCGGCCGTGACGGCTTGCTCCACATATCAGAAATCAGTTGGAACCGTATCGAAGATATGGAATCGACCGGTTTGAAGGAAGGCGACCAAGTGACTGTGAAATTGATTGAAATCGACAAGAAAACCGGAAAATACCGCTTGTCGATGAAGGCTCTTCAAGAAAAACCCGAAGGGTATGAGGAACGTCGCGGCGGAAATGGTGGCAACAGCGGACATCGCAATGGCGGTGGCAATAACCGCGGCCCGCGTCGCGAAGGCGGCAATGGCAATGGCGGTGGCAACAATCGTGGTCCGCGCCGTGAAGGAAACGGCGGCGGAAACCGTGGTCCGCGCCGCGACTATTAAGCAGCTCATATTCTGTACTCAATTCTAATATGTCAAGGGCAACAAGGGCGTGAGCCTATGTTGCCCTTATTTTTTACAGCAAATCCCGATGGATTCTCTGAAAACGAACCAATATAAATGTAGAGACGCGATGAATCGCGTCTCTACTCATCATACATTTTATGGTGCATTTTACTTCACCGGCAAAACCTCCCAAATTTTGTGGTAACCGACGTGTAAGGCGCAACCTCGCCGTCGGGATAGAATAATCATTTAACAGGCGGCCACAAAGAGGACGAATGTGGCAAAGCGCCACGAATAGTCCTAATTCACAATTTTGATACAATTACAGCCATCTATGCCCGGAAGCATATATAGCAACAAATGCCAAGCTAGGGAATTAACCTTGCTTGGCATTCGTAGCCCATAGCGGAATCGAACCGCTCTTTCAAGAATGAAAATCTTGCGTCCTAACCGATAGACGAATGGGCCATATCGTATATCTTATCCATCCTACTCCCTGTTAAAGGGAACAATGATATGTGCCTATTCTTCACGGCTGCGCTCCAAATCAGGCGGCAGCGGCTGCAAGTTTGTTTACGTGGCGTTGCAGTTTCGACTTCAAGTTGGCAGCCTTGTTCTTCGAAATGATACCCTTGCAAGCAAGTTTGTCAAGCAAAGAAGAAACCTTGATGAAAGCTGCGGCAGCTTCATCCTTGTCGGTCATTGCACGCAAACGACGCACGGCAGTACGCGAAGTCTTTGCGTAATAACGGTTATGAAGATTTCTTGTAACCGTCTGACGGATTCTTTTAAGCGATGATTTATGATTTGCCATTTTCAGTTATGTTGTTCTTTAATTGTTTGGTAGCCCATAGCGGAATCGAACCGCTCTTTCAAGAATGAAAATCTTGCGTCCTAACCGATAGACGAATGGGCCTTGATAACATCTGTGCCTCAAAAGCGAGTGCAAATATAGGCACTTTTCCTGAATTGACAAAATTTTTGAGCCTTCAACCGCATTTTTTTCTGTTTTTTCTGCTTTTTCTGTCGTTGAGTGTGTAAATTCGCATGACTTTTGAAGGCTTTACACTCATCACGCACATTATATATTATGTATGAAACGACACGCGGCATTGTGCTGCACGTCATGAAATATAGCGATAAAAATTCCATCGCCCACATCTATAGCGATACGCGCGGGCGCATGG
The DNA here is from genome assembly GCA_944321685.1 of uncultured Muribaculaceae bacterium. GTDB lineage: Bacteria > Bacteroidota > Bacteroidia > Bacteroidales > Muribaculaceae > Avimuribaculum. Next base: position 14,121 of record CALUMH010000027.1, on the reverse strand, counting down.
CTTTGTTGTTGCCGCAAGGTGCCACACGCGCGGCACGGATGCGCAACGCCATGTTCCTGCCGCTGTCGGTGGTGGAATTTGAAGCCCGCATCATTGCCGGACGAGAATTGTATTCGTTCAAAGATTGCCGTTGCATGGTTCCACTCGCCGGAATTTATGCCGACCCTGCGAAAAGTGCGATAGCAATGTTCATCAGCGAATTGCTTAGCCGTTGTATCCAGGAAAGCGAACGCAACAAACCCTTGTTTGATTATATTACTACCTCGGTACAATTGCTCGACTCGCTCGACCGCGGAATTGCCAATTTCCACATTTGCTTCCTTTACCACCTTGGGCCTTTCCTGGGCATACAGCCCGACACGGCTACTTATCGCTACGGCTACTGGTTCGACATGGAAAATGGCGTATTCACCCCGTCACACCCCATGCATACCCATGTACTTGCACCGCGCGAAGCAGCTGTGATGAAACTGTTGTCGCGCATGACGTTTGCCAACTTGCACCTGTTCCGTTTCAACCGTACACAACGGAACAAAATCCTCGACATAGCATTGAATTATTATCAATTGCATAATTCCACCATCGGGGCAATGAAGTCGCCCGATGTACTGCGGCAGATTTTCGAATAACCGCGAAGCAGTTCACTCCATCGACAAAAAGTACACACCTTTATCACCTGATTTCAATCGGTACAGGTCGCCCGAACGGTACCCCAAGACCCATATTATTTCACCATCGGCTTCGAGGAGCCATGCACGACGCTTATCGGCGTCGCTAATCTTGAGATCGGTGAACAGGTCACTCACAAGGCGGCTGCGTCCGTGCATCCCGAACGGTTTGAAACGGTCGCCGTCTTGCCAATGCCTTAACGCCAGCACACGGCACCGGGCTATCTCTTCACCGAAACACACCCGTCGCCGCCCGTCGCACATCGACAAATTAAAATCTTGCATCGGCAAATGTTCGATTTTAAGCCTTACCGGTTCGTTTATGCCGGCTGAATTTATGTTTACCGGTACACATTGTTGCGACACCACCGATGCCACCACAATTTTTCCACGATCGACCGTTGCCTTATAATTCCCTGAAATGAAACTTCTTCCCACAGCACTGCCACGGCGGTATGCCGAAAGCATCTCTTCAATTTGTGTCGAATTATAGCCATACCGACGTAATACCCCAAACAACAACGCACTTGCTCCACGTCCGGCCGAGATAGCCTCAATGTCTATTTCGGCACAATCATCACTTTTATATGCCACAACCTCGGCAAGGCGACGCGACAGCAACTCTTCGTATAATTCATGGCACGACAGCATATTGTCAAGCGTACGCACCAATCCGGTTTTTGCCGACGGGAATTGCTCCATTATCACCGGCAATACAATATTGCGCAAGCGGTTGCGCTTCACATCGGCCACAGCATTGGTGCTATCGATTACATAATCCTGCCCCACCTCTTTCAAAAATTCTTCGATTTCTTGCCGCGACACACACAGCAGCGGCCTTATAATGTATCCGTTCACAGGTTTTATTCCTGCCATGCCGGCAATACCTGTTCCGCGCAGCATATTGAGCAACAATGTCTCCACATTGTCATCGCTATGATGTGCGACAGCAATGTTGCAGCACTGTTCCGACTGCCGTTCATGTTCAAACCATTCGTAACGCAAGTCCCGACAAGCCATTTCCACCGAAACACCATCGACCTTCATCCGTTCCTTTACATTGAAATCCTTGACTTTCAATTGCAGGCCCAGGTCGGCACACAAGCCGCGCACAAATTTCTCGTCACGCATCGACTCCTCTCCTCGCAGATGAAAATTGCAATGCGATGCCACGCAGTCATATCCAAGGCTGCGCAACACGAGCAGCAGTGCCACCGAATCGGCTCCGCCACTCAATGTCACCAACACCCTTGCACCCGGCGCCGGCATACTGCACCGAGCCATATATTGTTCCACACGACCGATAAAATCATTCATCCTCATGTTTTCTTCAAGTGTAATACAAAAGTATATAAAAAAAGCGATTCCTGCGCACAGTGTATAATGATGTGCAGATTTCATGCAAGCATGATTTGCATTTGCGCTCGACTTGCACTAACTTTTCATAACTTAGGCTGCGCCTTGGCAAATCGCAAATTCATGCAAGCATGATTTGCATTTGCGCTCGACTTGCACTAACTTTGCATCGCAAAATTATACAGATAAAGATGTTAAACAAAATACAAGAACTGAAGGATGCTATCGAGGCGTTGCAAGTTTCATCGATTGAGGAAATCGAAGCTGCACGAATCAAGTATTTAAGCAAAAAAGGCGAAATAAGCCTGTTGTTTAACGACTTCCGCACAGTACCCAATGAGTTGAAACGGGAAATCGGACAAAAGCTTAATGAGCTTAAAACTCTTGCCACCGACAAGATTAATTCGCTGAAAGCTTCATTTGAAGACAGCTCAGATGCAAGTGCCGGGCTCGACCTCACTCGCACCTCGGCTCCCTATGCTATAGGGACACGGCACCCGCTGTCACTTGTGAAAGAGGAAATTATCAACATATTTTCCCGTTTGGGCTATACTATAGCCGAGGGCCCCGAAGTTGAAGACGACTGGCACGTGTTCTCGTCGCTCAATTTCGCAGACGACCACCCTGCCCGCGATATGCAAGACACATTTTTCATCCGGCGCAGCCCCGATATATTGCTTCGCACCCACACTTCGTCGGTGCAATCTCGTGTGATGGAACACACACAGCCGCCCATCCGCATCATTTGCCCGGGGCGCGTATATCGCAACGAAGCCATTTCTTACCGTGCGCACTGCTTCTTCCACCAAGTGGAAGGATTATATGTGGATAAAGGGGTGACATTTGCCGACCTCAAGCAATCACTGCTATATTTCGCAAGGGAAATGTTCGGCCCCGACACAAAGATGCGCTTGCGCCCAAGCTATTTCCCATTCACCGAGCCGTCGGCCGAAATGGACATTTCTTGCGACTTGTGCGGCGGCAAGGGCTGCAACTTCTGCAAGCACACCGGATGGGTGGAAATATTGGGCTGCGGAATGGTCGATCCCAATGTGCTTGACGCTTGCGGCATCGACAGCAAGGTTTATTCGGGCTTCGCTTTCGGTATGGGCATAGAACGCATAGCCAACTTGAAGTTCCGCGTGAAAGACTTGCGTATGTTCTCGGAAAATGATGTTCGTTTCCTTGAAGAATTCAAGTCGGTTCATTGAATTTGTTCAATACACCATAACAATGTGTGCCGTTACGCCCCCTATGGGAAATGACGGCACACTCCATTTTAAGGAATTATGACGACAAAGCAGCGATACAAGGGGGTTATAGAATGGTTTGAGAAAAACGTGCCTGTGGCCGAAACCGAATTGCAATACCGCACTCCGTTCGAATTGCTCGTGGCGGTGATATTATCGGCACAATGCACCGACAAACGCATCAACATGGTCACACCTGCACTGTTCGAAGCCTACCCCACCGCCGAAGCAATGTCAAAAGCCTCGGCCGAAGATATTTTTGAATACATAAAGAGTGTCACATTCCCCAACAATAAATCGCGCTCGCTTGTGGGTATGGCAAATGCATTGGTTGACAAATACAATGGAGAAGTTCCCGATACCATCGAGGAGCTGACCAAAATTCCCGGTGTGGGGCGCAAAACAGCCAATGTAATACTTTCGGTAGTATTCCATAAGTCGGCTATGGCTGTTGACACACACGTGTTTCGCGTATCTAACCGCATAGGCCTCACCGACAATTCGCCCAATCCGCTTGCCACCGAAAAAACTCTTGTCGCCAATATTCCCGAACCGCTTGTAGGCAAAGCACACCATTGGCTCATACTTCATGGCCGCTACGTGTGCACGGCACGAAAACCCAAGTGCCACGAATGCGGGTTGCGCCCTTTCTGCAAATACTATACCGACAACGCATGACACGATGAACGACCTGTTTTTGCTCATAATAGAAATCATAGGCACCATGGCATTTGCCATCAGCGGCATACGCCTTGCGGCAGCCAAGAATTTCGACTGGTTTGGCGCTTATTCGGCCGGATTGGTGACTGCCATAGGCGGCGGCACCATGCGCGATGTGCTGCTCAACACCACACCGTTCTGGATGAACAGCGGCTGGTACCTTGCCGTAACCGCCGTGTCGCTTGCCATCGTGATTGTGTTCAAGAAATATCTTGTCAAGCTCAACCAAACATTCTTGCTTTTCGACACAATAGGCCTCGCCCTGTTTGTGGTTATAGGCATACAGAAAACCCTCCTCTTCGGCTTCCCTATGTGGACGGCCATATTCATGGGAACCATGACCGGCGCACTGGGTGGCGTGTTGCGCGACATTTTCGTCAACGTCGAGCCGCAAATATTCCGCAAGGAGGTATATGCCACCGCCTGCATTGCCGGCGGGGTTATATATTGGCTCGTTTTGCTCATCGGGCTTGACGACGTGATAGCGCAAATAGCCTGCGCCGTGACAGTGATATTGTTGCGCATATTGTCGGTGCGGCGCAAATGGTCGATACCGAGTATGCACGATTATAACGAAAACATTCAGTAATAATGATAAGCAAACAACAAGCAAAAACCACCACAATACAACTCGTAAAGTATGGTATAGTGGGCGTGAGCAACTCGCTAATCACACTCATAGTGATATACCTGTGCAATGAAGTCATTGGCATGAAACTGATGCTTGCCGACGTGATAGGATACATAGCAGGCCTCATCAACAGTTTCATATGGAACAAGAACTGGGTATTCAAGTCGCACAATAAGCGGTTGCACCGCGAGGCATTGCTCTTCGTCGTCGGGTTCCTCGTGTGTTTCGGATTGCAGTTTGTTACCGTATTGTGCCTGCGCGATCCCATGAAAGCACTTGAATTGACACCTGCAGGCATCCCATCCGACACATTCGGCGAATATGCCGCAGTGTGCATCGGCATGGTGGTTTACACGCTTGCCAACTATGCCTATAACCGGTTCGTGACATTCAAGTAACCTGTTTTGTACCCCCGATATATGGCTCGAAATATAAGCACCGACATAGCCCTGCTCGTATTCCTGTCGGCAATAGTGGCCGTAATAATATTCCCGATACTTGGCAATATGCCGCCAAGCGAGGAAGAAGCGGCCATGCTGGCACACATAAGCCATGCCACCAAAGCCGGGCCTATAGCCGGGATATTCGACAGCGACAGCAACATTTTCATTGAAGCCTACACCCACCTGGTGCTGTTGCTGCACGGACTGTTGCCCATGCTCGACGACTTGGTTGCCTTGCGCCTGCCGGGTGCGCTTACAATTATGGCTCTCACTCTGTGCCTGTTCCGCTTCGGCGGCAGCATCGACCGTTACAGTTCATCGTTTCTTGCCTCGTTGCTGTTCCTGTCGAGCGCATTGGTGATGCGCCTCACCTTTTGCGCATCCGAGGTGGTACTGCCTGCCGCATTATTCATATTCGCCCTTATGAGCCTGTACCACTGGCTGCATCTTTGCGACAAACGAACATTTTGGCTTGTGGTTTTCTCGGCTGCAATTGCCACCGTGCTGATAGGTGCCACGGCGCCCATCGCACTTGCTCTTATGGCATATGTTTTCCTGCTTGCTTCGCGACAACGCTCGGTGCGGCATTTCGTCACTGTCACCGCCGCCCTGCTGCTTGCCTGCTTTGCCGCATTTTTTATAATATATGTGACAGTGGGCGATACTTCAACAGCCATGTCGATATTCGACATACGCCAACAACTGTCAATAGCACCGGGCAACGACATATCGATGGCCTATGTGTTTGTCAACTACATTGTATTTGCCATATTCCCGTGGTCGATACCCATCATCATATCATTGCCGTGGATAGCCCGGCGACCGGGCAACCTGTACAGGAAATTCCTTGACTTGCCGTTGCTGCAACGCTACTCCATAATAATTTTCCTGTTCTCGTTGCCATTCTTCTTCGTTGTCACCGATCTCACCGTGGTGCTGCTCATCGCCTCGATGTTTTTCAATATGCCACTCATAGGCCGCTACCTGCTCATGCAGTCGGGACGCCACCACAAAGTGTGGAAAAGTGTCGGCTACATATTTGCCGCCTGCGTGGCGATACTGCTTGCCGCTTTCACCATCCTTGCACACACCTCAACTTTGAATGCAGGCATGTACAGCGTCACTCTCGACGGCGGCAACAACACATGGAGCATGATACTCGTTGCGGCGGCATACTTCGGCATCTACACGTTGTGGCGCAATGCCCGCACCATAGGGCAGAACAACCGTTTCCTTTACAACGTGATTTTTCTGTATATCACCACCGCTGTCATTTTCACCGGCTACGTGGCAGGACGGCTGGCATGGTAAGCATAGCTATGGTTGTGGGTGCAGCTCGTTGTAGCGATCGATGAGACTTTGCCGCAACAGGCCAGCGTTTTCACAAAATCGGCTGCACGGCTTGAACATATCGCCACCGTTTTCATTATAATTATAAGTGGGACACATATTGCAGAAGTTTTGCAGTTCACACCCACGGCATTGCTTGAAGTCATCTTTTTCAACCGTCCTAAGCTGTGTTGCGGCATCAGAGACGCCCCATATTTCTTGCAACGACTTGGTGGCAATGTTGCCAATTTTCATCCCGTTCCATCCGGGGCAAGGATATGCCGAACCGTCGGAGTCAATGCATAGGCTGTCGGACAATATGCTGCACCCCTGCTTGCGCAACCCTATAGGCGAGGATAACAGCTCGTCGAGCGACTGCGCCTTGCCGATTGCATCGACAAAGATTGGCTTGGTTCTCACTTCCATGTCGACTAGCTTGCGCGTCTGTTCTGCTGTGAGACGGTTGCCGATGTTGCCGTCACCGCCGTCGCATTGCGCCATCACCACATAATCGAAATGTGCTTCGATGCCCAAGTTGGCAGCCCACTCCAGGAGCCTGTCGGTCGATGCGAAATTGGCCTGCGTCACCGGACAGGAAATCGTGGCCGGAATGTCGTTAGCCACAAGTCGCTCTATGTTGGCCATGGTCTTGCGGCACGAACCCTTGCACCGAGTAATGGAGTCGTGTACCTCCTCGTCGGTGGAGTATAGCGACACCTGTATGTTGAACAAGTCCAATGCCTTCAGCCGGGCTATGTCGTCGGGCGTGGCAGTGACCATGTTGCTCTGCAATAGTATCATCAAGTCTTGCTTGCGGCACTCGTCAAGAATTGCAAACAAATCACGGTACATGAATATCTCACCGCCCGACAGCACCACCTTCAGTCCATTCATATTGCGAAACTGTTTCAACAGGTCTATTACTGTACTGGCAGGTATGGCAGTGGCGCGGTCTTTCTTTTGACCGGGCAGGTAACAATGCCTGCACCGCTCGTTACAGGCATCGGTGATATTGATTTGCAGCCGTTGCAACCACGGCGTGTCGGTGCACAGGTTGCCGGGTGAGCCGCACATTTTTCCTGCAAATCTTGCCTCGACCTCGGCAGCACGTTGATAGGAAAAGTCGTCTCCTCCCTTGACCCCGGCGTCATCATGAATATCGATAAGCCACATCTCGTTGAGCCAATACAGGAACTTTTCCATTTGTTCTTTGGAAATCCTGGCTTCATTGTTTCCGTGGTCGAATGATTGCAGCCGGTGGTCGTTCCAAAAACCGAAAGTTGTGTAACTGTGAAATATGTTCCGGGCCAACGTGTATGCCCATCCGTTGAAATACCCTTTGACATGGTTCACCTGGTTCTCCATATATATGCAACTGCCGAAATTCCTGACAAAAGTGTGAGGGTTGAGCCTGAAGGAAAAATTACCGTGGTCCATAATAGTTTAAAATATATTAGAAAGTGTTTCCTGGTTAATCATATTGCCTGCCATGCGCCGCTGCATTATATCTTCCACCTCCTGCATCAACGTGTAACGGCACCCTTTCGCCACCGGGCAGCGGCGGCAATCGAAACAAGTGGGTACGTTGACCCACCGCATAGCCTGTTCGGGAGAGGCGAGGAACTTGTTGGCAAGCGCGGCGGCTTGCGGGTCGCCCACCGGGGATTTGCCTTGCAGTAACATGAGTATGCTTTCAAAAATGGGGGGCAGCGTTTTGCCTTTCGACAGGCAATATTCGCCATATCGCTCAAGGCTGCGCCGGGCAAAACCGTTTTGTTCCGTAGCCACGTATAGCAGCATCAGCAGCAGGTGGCGGTTAACGTGATTGTCGGGGTTGGTGTTGTGGCAGAATAAGTCGATGGCATCGCCGGCAGTGTCTTCTATGTAGTCGATGGTCGCGAGGCATTCTTCCCTGTCCAGTTCCCTAAGCCGGTAAAGTGGGTTGATGCAATTTTCGGTGAGTTGCATTCGGCGTATTCGGCGGTCGATGTCGCAAAATGTACGGCTTATCTCCGACAGCCCCGGCACCACGATATGCAAGGCCGGAAAATCGAGGAATGAATTGTCACGCACATATATGTCGTACCCCTTGCCAATAATCCAGCCAGTGATGTTACGCAAGTCTTCGCCGAAATTGTTTCCTATTGAGATAGTGGTGTGGCCGTGATAGGGATATGACGGCTTTCCGCCGAAGAACGATTGTGGCAAGCGTCCGCGCCCGTACATGAAACTGCGCTTGAACTCATTGAAAAGATCGAGCCGCTCGCAAGCGTTCACACCATTCTCAAACGTCAGTGTCTGCGCTGTGTAGCCTTGGAAAACCTCGGTGAAGCAGCGTTCAAGTGCCACGGCCGGATCAAGGTCGGAACCAAGTTGCATTATGTATTTCCCACGGTCGGGGCTGTAAACCATCAACCCTATGACGGGAAAACCTTCACCAAGGGAATAGTCTTTTATTTGGTATTCCATTCCGTATTCCGCCTTGATTTGTTCGAGCCGTTCCATTATGGGCGTTTTGGCAAAAGTTTCGGCCGGCACATCGGGAGGGGTAATCTCGCGGCGGTACATCTCTTGCAGGCAATACCGCTCGAATATCTCGTTGAACCCTTGTATGAGGGCTTCTTCGCGTATGTTGCCTGCACACATTCCGTTGGTGCCGTTCACCCAGCGGATTATGGAGTAAGGCAACTGCTCCACTCGCCTGCCATTCACGTAATAGAACGGGAGAGAAGCGCAATCCACGGCCTCAATGCCGGGATTGACATGGCCGCAGGCCGGCATTGTGCGCGGCATATAGCGGCGAATGCTTTCTTCGACCTCGGTAATCGACAGCCGGCGCATTTCCTCATCAGGAAAGAAACGGCACGGCCGGCCGTAGCTTGCCGGATTGGGATAAATGATAACACGGTTTTGCAACCGTTCCATGAATTCGGCATAACCGCTGGCGCGGGCATACAGGTTGTTCATGCCTTTGCCGTTGGTTCCTATTGCCGTGTCGCCTGCATTGCGGGTTATGGCAATGCGGCAAGAGCAAAACATCTTGCCGTCGCCGAATGGCACTTCGGCTACAGGCAAGCGGCAGGCGGCGATAATGCGGCGTATTCGCTCCACGGTTTCGGCAGGCGGCGCAGCCTTGTAAGGCTTATTGGTTGTTTTCATCGATTTCTGATACAAGGGCTATGATTTGGCGTTTGTAATTGTCTTTCCAGTCGGGGCATTGGTCTTCGGAGCCGTGTTTTTTTTCATCAAAAAGGGCGTTGTGCGGGCAACCGCCGTTACATAGGGGCTGCAATGTGCAATGCCTGCATTTCATGCTATTGGCCGGTGACCAGGCGTTCCACAATGCCATCCATTCCGGGGTATCGGGCGAATTTATGTGGCCGCACAGCCAGCGACGGTCATCCACGGTGTCGAGGCACTTGTAAATTTGGCCGTCGGTATCCACCACTATGTCACCCTGGCGCAGGCAGCCGCCCGAGGGAGCGGCGTATGGGAAACCATACTGCCATAATCCAAGGCGATGCGCATATTGCATCAATACCCATTCCACGTCGACCCATTCTTTGCGGCTGAATATTGTTGCCTTGGCCGCGTCGGGCGTGAAATTATAGTCAATGGTTCGGCAAAAGGAGAGCCGCACTTGCTTCTTGAACGGAGCTTCGGCTATTTCATCGAGCAACTGCGGTATATCAGGTGCATTTTCGTGGTCGATTGTCATGCGCAGCGTCACTTGTGCGCCGCAACTGGCCAATTGTGCCACATTTTCCATGATGCGGGCAAAAGTGGGCTGCCCGCCTGTGAGCGGACGACGGCGGTTGTGCATGGCTGCCGGCCCATCGATGGTGATTATGTACCGTCTCACGGCCAACTCGTCCACCAACTCCTTGCATCGCGAGGGCGACAGGGCATACCCGTTGGTGGTCATGTCGGCACGATAATCTATGCCATTGTCGTTGCAAAAGCTTATCAGCGCCATCGACAGCCGCTTTAATTGGGCATAGGCCATCAACGGTTCTCCGCCGAACCAGGTGACCCGGAGCCGCCTGCACACAGGTTTCATGCTTTCGAGGAAACGCAATATCTCGTGGGCAGTACCGTCGTCAATGTACTTGCGGCTTTTTGCTCCCTCGAAACAATAAGTGCAACCCAGTTGGCAGTCATGCGTCAGCAACACAGTGAGGTCTATATAGCTCATGTCGCGTTTGCCATCGTCGAAACGCCGTTCCACCTCGGCACGTTCGTCGAAGCCGGCATCCACAATCATGCCGAGCCCGGTAAGCATCTCTACGGTCTTTGGCGGCATAGACGCAATCTCGGCGGCATATTCACAAGCGTCCATGAGGATGGCCGTGCGCCGCAATGTGTTGAACACCACTATGCGCTTGTCGTCGATGGCGGTAATGTCGTTCCACACCGACCATTTCGGCTTGCCACAGTGCCTGCTTGCATCTATTGGGGCAATGGTATCAAGGAGTAGTTTCATGCGAGTTGATTTCTTGTTTTAACGACCGTAACCGCAAACGCCAGTAGTTGAAGCGTTCTTCGGGCATATTTCCGAACCTCAACGGTGCTGCCAGCATTCCAAGCCGCGTCCAGTCGTGGATGGTGTTGATATAAGGAGCTATCAAGTGGATATGGTTCTCGTAATCGACCGAGCCGGGTATTGGCGAGAAAGTGTTGACCGACAGTGATGTGGGGCAAGTTTCACGTATCAAATCCTCGGTGAGCTGCAAGTCGTGTTCCTCTTCCCCGAAGTAATTTATAATATAGCTTGTGTAAAACGGTATTCCCACTTCGTGGCACAACTTGGCGGCACGGCGGCATTGTTCCACAGTTATGCGCTTGCCCATGCGCTCAAGGATGCGCGGGCTGCCCGACTCGAACCCGAAAAACAATTTTATGCACCCGGCCTGTTTCATTAACAGCAGCAATTGACGGTCGGCCTGATTGACCCGCAAGTTGGCCCACCAGTGGAAAGGAGACCCCATATCGATGAGCAGGCGGCACACCTGCTGCCATTCATCGGCGAAGTTGCCTATCGAACTGTCTTGCACTATAAATGTGTCGATGCCGCACTGCCCTGCCACTTGCTGCATCTTGTGTATGAAATATGCAGCCGAGTGATGGCGGGCCTGCAAAAAACAGTTGTGGGCGCAGAAGTTGCAACGGTAGAGGCAGCCGCGCCCGAATGTGACAGGCATTGCACGGTGCAGCACGGTGTTGGAAATTTGGTATGACGGCTGCGTGTAGTGGGCTATGTCTATCAGGCTCCAGTCGGGCACAGGCAAGTCGTCAAGATTCTTCACCACGTCGGCTTTCACAATCCGGGTATCACCCGGCAGGAAAAAGCCTTTTATTTCCCTCGGGTGCTTTCCGCCAAGCAACTCAAGCAGCGGGTATTCGCCTTCTCCCACCACTACCGCGTCGAGAGGCAAATATTGCAGGGTCACTTGTGGCAGCAATGTAGGATGTACGCCACCGGCTATAAACATTGGAGCATTGCTGGTGCCGTACCTTGCTCGCAAGTCATCGAATATTTGTGCCGCATATTCAAATCGCGCAGTGAAGAACGAGAATCCTATTACATCGGGCCTGAAATCAGTGCAAATCTCCCACAGCCGGTTAAGCGTTACCTGCACATTGCCACAGTTATCGCGCAGCATGGCCAGGGTGTCGGCAATCCTCACGTCGGCTCCATTCCGGATTAGGTATGTGGCAAGGCCCACTACGCCCTCGGGCGCACGTTCGGGCGATGAAGCAAATGTGCAATCACGGTTGTCAATGTAGAAACCCGTCCAAGGGATTATAATCAATAATTTCTTCATTGTTTCTTGAAAATACGGTCGATGATTTCACGTTTCTCGGCAGGCGATTTCCCGCGCAGCATATATAATGAACAGCCGCGATCTTCGAGCCATGCTACCACGTGATCCCAATACAGGCGGTTGCTTAAGCAACGGTATGGGTAGCCCAGCACATAGCGTTCGCGCAGGCAACTGCCGTTGCAGGTGGGCAGATAACGGCATTCGCGGCATTTGCCGGGCAGCGGCGCACATGCCGCAAGCCGCTCGCGGGCATCCGACCGGGCAAACTCCGTTGGCGACTGCGTGAGGAAATTGCCTATCACGGCATCGGGCGTGTCGAATTCGGCACACGAGAATATGTCACCGCCCGGGCTTAGGGCCAAGTACCGTTTGTGGCATTCGGCTTCGCGCAGGCATATCGACGGGCTGCCAAGCAGCAAGTCGGCCACAAGTTTCACTATGTCGGTGTTGTAGGCCGGTTGCGGGTCGGAGGTCCACAGGTCGAAGTATTCAATTAAAGCAGCGGCAAATTCCTCGTCGCTCACGTACATAGGTGATTGCATGGCATCGTCGGCCGATATTGGGAACACGCGGGCAAGGCGCACATTCATCTTACGCTGTTTGTAGAAATCATAAATATCGGCTACGCGCCCCAGGTTGTCCTTTGTAATCAAGTTTATCGCGCCGCATTGCAGTCCTGCAGATAACGCACGGTCAATGTTGCCTACGGCCACATCGGTCGAGGTGCGTCCACCGGGGTAGGTGCGGTATGGGCTGTATAGGTCGAGGCTCACGCCCACGTATCCGCCGAAGTGCTTACGTATCAATCCGTAGGTTGACGGGATGAGCAACGTGGCATTTGTCTGTGTGCCGTGCGATGCTTTTATCCCCCTTGCCGAACAAGCGGCATTAGCGTGGTCAATCAGGCTTAGCAGGCGGTCGGCCATCAGCAGAGGTTCTCCGCCGTGCCAACAGAAAGTGACGCTCCTTGCCCCTACGGTCTTAGCGTATTCGGCGGTGAAGTCTGTGGCACGCTTGACCTCGACGTCGGTCATTTCAGAGCCGGCAGCATGGTTGTCGCGCCCGTAGCAGTATTTGCAGGCCAAGTTGCAGCGCAAGGTGGTTTTTATGGTCACGTATATGTTAAGTGGCATGGTATATTGTGCAAATATGCCTTGCCACCTTGGCCGAGCGGCAATGTGTGGCAAGGCATTGTTAGTTCATTTCTTGGAGCCTGCCCGCATTTTGTAATTCGACTTTAGTCAAAGTCAAGCAGGCTTTTTGAATTTTCAAGAGGACGTTCCTCAGTCGAGCGGGGCTGCACCGCCTTGGCCGCATCGGTCGCACCATTCCGGAGCAGTTTCGCTGATGTTGAGACGATAGTCGAGTTCGTCGTAGATGTTTTCAATCTGTGCCATAACGTAAAAGATTTGCAATAGTTTTTCCTACTCTATTCAGGCTTTTCGGATTGCGCCTTGCTTTTTATTTTTAAGGTTGCAATGAGCCAGTGCCTGCGAAACGCAAAAGCGGTTATTTATTATTTGATACATATATTGCAAATATATAAATAATTATAAAATTATCACATCTTTATTAGTAAAAATATATTAAATATGGATTTTATGTTGAAATTGACATGACCGGATGTAATGAATAACATAGTACAGATGATGATGCCACATATATTTTTATCGCCATTAAACAATCTGTGAACTAAGCTGTTGGCAAAGTCACCTGAAAATTCCGCATAAAAAATGACATTAAAATTTGCAGGAATAAACTATTTATCCTAACTTTGCACTCGCTAAACCAAATAAGACTTTTGGTAATGCTGATTGAAATTATGCGAAAATAGCTCAGTTGGTAGAGCACGACCTTGCCAAGGTCGGGGTCGCGGGTTCGAGTCCCGTTTTTCGCTCC
>CALUMH010000026.1 GCA_944321685.1 uncultured Muribaculaceae bacterium | reverse complement strand
TGTTCTAATGGTGGTATTTATCACCGGAAAATAACTTTCGGCTCATTCTATCTTTGGAGGCTCAAAGAACTTGTCCAGCTCTGCCCGCAGAATCTTGGTATATTTACCGACCTTGATACGGGGAATATTATGGTATTTCACATAATGGTAGAGTTGATCTCGTGTCAGATTGAATCGCTCCATCGCTTCGGCAATGGTGTAGTATTTGGGCTCTTCTGGAGCTATGAGACCTTTGGCAATGTCCACATGCTTTTTGGAGTAATACACCATAATGCCGACTTTCTTTTTAGGAATGGCATTCTTTGATACGAAAGAATAGATGGCCGTTAGTGTCATGCCGAACTTCTCCTGTATGTCTTGCGTGCTGTACCATTCCTTGATTTCGGGATCGGGAGCTTTCTTTGCAAAGTAATCATCAATATGCTTTTTGCTCCAATAGGTTTTCCCACGGTTAAATGTCCGGGGTATATTATGCTCTTTAGCTATATGAAATATCCAGGAATCCTTTACACCATACTTTTCCTTAACTTCAGCTGTGGTGTAGAAATCATTAATGGAAGGTTTGTCTCTGACCGGAATCTTAAATTCTATAGACTTATTGAATAAGTTATCAATATCTTCTTTTTTCAATAGAAATTTATATCCAAGTCGGGTGGCTTTTAGTTCACCTCTTTTCAGATAGCCATAAAGAGTAGGTCGGGTTACTCCAATGTATGTGGCAGCTTCTGTGATAGTAAGAATAGGCTTGTCTCTGATTTTTGCAATCGGCTTCTCCTTGATGACTTTTTCAACAATTTGGTTGTTAGCCTTAATAGAAGCCTCACGTTTCTTCTGTTTATACAGAAGGTTTGCACATCTGTGCGAACAACAGGTTGTAGTTGTTTTATGCGCAATGAATTCTTGCTTGCACCACGCACAGATTCGTCTGATTTCAATGTTGCTACTCATGTTATTTCTCCTTATTTCTCCAATATTTTTGTATAACTCCGTAAAATCCCGTAAAATGGCGTAAAAGTTCTCCACGACCTTGCCAACGATAATCCTCGGATTTTCGTGGTGAGGTACACAGGAGGTACAAAAAATGGCGTAAAAAGGCTTAGCAACGATTATCAACGATACTTGAGCAACAAAAAAGGCGCCCGTAAAGAGCGCCATACTAATCGATTGTAATCGATTTAACTATTTGATAATCAAGTATTTACTTACCGATGCAGAAGTGGGAGAAGATTTGGGTGAGGATGTCGGTGGTGGTGATTTCGCCGGTGATTTCGTTGAGGTAGTGGGTGCATTCGCGGATGTCTTGGCTCACGAAGTCGCCGCTGAGGCCGTCGCGAAGGCCGTCGATGGCGCGTGTTATGGCTTGGCCGGCACGGGTAAGGGCTTCGTAATGGCGGGCGTTGGTGACGATGACTTCGCCGGGGTCGTTGTCGGGGAGCGAGGCGGCTTGCCGCAACAGGTCGAGCAAGGCCGTAATGTTGGCATGGTCGCGAGCCGAAATGTTCACGCGGCGGGCATCGTGGGGGAGTAATTGTTCAAGTGCCGAATTTACCGATGCATTTTGAGTATCGTCCATACGGTCGTTTTTATTAATAACTGCTATGAGCGACTTGCCTGTGCATCGTGGCAATATCTTTGCCGCAAGCGTGTCGATGTCATTGGTCGGAGCGGTACCGTCGATAATCCACAGTACGATGGCTGCATCATCGAGTTTGCGGAAGGTGCGTTCTATTCCTAATGTTTCGATGCTATCGGTTGTGTCGCGAATGCCTGCGGTGTCGATGAAACGGTACAGCACCCCGTCGATGGTGATGGTGTCTTCGATTACATCGCGTGTGGTGCCGTGTATGTCGCTCACTATGGCGCGGTCGTCGCCCAACAGCAAGTTGAGCAGCGTTGATTTTCCGGCGTTGGTTTCACCCACGATGGCTACCGGTATGCCGTTTTTGATTGCGTTGCCGGTGGCAAATGATGATGCAAGGCTATTGATGGTGTCGTGGATACCTGTGGCGAGTGTCAAGAGGTGGCTGCGGTCGGCAAATTCCACTTCTTCCTCGCTGAAGTCGAGTTCCAGTTCCATCAGTGACACAAATTCAAGCAGGCTGTCGCGCAGTTTGCCCAGTTGGCGACTGAAGGCGCCGCGCATTTGGCTGATGGCTATGCGGTGGGCTGCACGTGACGAAGAGGCAATAACGTCGGCCACGGCTTCGGCCTGTGACAGGTCGATGCGCCCGTTGGCAAATGCCCGGCGAGTGAATTCGCCTGCCGCAGCCATGCGGCAACCGCAGTCGATAAGCACTTGCAGCAATTGTTGTTGTATCCACGTAGAGCCGTGGCATGAAATTTCTATCACGTCTTCGCCTGTGAATGACCGTGGTGCACGGAACAATGTCAACACAACTTCGTCGAGTACCTGTCCGTCGGCAGTGGTGGTGTCGATGATGTTCCCGAAGTGGACGGAATGGCTTGCCATAGAGGCAATGTCGGCTCCTTTCCAACAACGAGACACTATTGAGGTTGCATCGCGGCCGCTTACTCGTGCCACTGCTATGCCACCACGCCCCGGCGGTGTGGAGATGGCACAAATGGTATCGTCGAAAATTTGTGTTGCTTGTTCCATAATTCCCCAATTTGAGTTTTTAGTCATGCAAAATTAGTAAAATTCGGCTGAAATTGTATATGCTAAAAATAATCTGCCCACTTGGCAATATTGCGCAGTGACGACCGTGGTTAGTGCATAAATTAATTGCATTTGCGCTTTGCTGCCAACTGTGCCGCCGAGTACCCATTTGCGCGGTTCACCGTTCCGGATACAGATAAAGGGCAAGGCAGTTATGCGATGTCGATTACATCAAGGTCGTCGGGAACATAGATGTTGCCCTTGAAGTTTTGCGAGGCTTCGGCCGTGTACTTCGATTTGCGTGCAGGCAAGTTTTTGTCTTCGGTGTGGTATAGCAGCAGGTTCCCGGCGTTCAGTTTGTCGGCAATTATGCCTGCTTCGAGTGCCGTGCTGTGCTGTTTTTCATAAGGCTTGAAAATTTCCCTGTCGGCATACAGGCAAAACGCCTCGCACATGAGCCAGTCGGCATTTTCGGCATATAGGCGGTTTGCTTCGTTATAAGGTTCGTCGCCCAAACAAACCAATTTTTGCCCATCGGGCAATATTGCGCGGAAGCCGAATTGTTTCTCTTTTGCCGACTTGATATCGAAACACTGTATCTCCATATCGCCCACATTAAATATGTCGGCATCTTTCACTTCATGGAAAAACACACGCTTGCCGAGATAAGCCTGATAACTAACGTGCAGTGTGGAGCGGCATATGCTGTCAAGCACGTTAAGTGACTTATCGTGGCCGTAAACCGAGAAGCAGCCGTCATAGGTGTTGTTTTTCATTCGTTGGATTACCATTCTCACTATCCACACGGCACCAAGTATGTGGTCGGTGTGCGCGTGTGTTATAAACATATCGTGGATGTCGGCCAAGTCGATATGTGCTTTTTTCAATTGTGATAATATTCCGTTGCCGCCGCCTGCATCGGCCAGGAGCATATCGTTCCCCGATTTTAATACGAAACAAGTGTTATAGCACCGCGTTACTGTTGCGTGGCCGGTGCCAAGCATTATTATTTGGTTATCGCTCATCACGGTTTCAGTTATTTCGATGTGTTTTTTCTTCTACTCCAAATACATCTTCGGGGTGGGTACCGAATGGCTCGATGTGTACCACTATGTCGTAAACCTCGGGTATGCTTTGGCGTATGTTTTGTTCTATTTGATTGGCAAGCGTGTGGGCTTGTGAGAGGGTCATGTTGCCGTTGGCTTCAACGTCGAGTGTAATCATGTATTTGCCGCCGATGCTGCGCGAGCGCACCCGGTGCGGATTGCGAATGCCTTTCACCTTGTCGATGGCATCGAATATCTTACGGTAAACCGAAGTATCTTTCACCCCGTCCATCAACTCGACATTGGAGTCCATGAAAATCTTGAACGAAGAGCGTATAATGTAGCAACTCACAAGCAAAGCTGTCACACAGTCGAGTATGGGCATATGCAATATGAAAGAGAAGAACAGCCCTGCCAGCACGCTCAGCGATATAATCACGTCGTTGCGCATATTTATGCCGTTGGCAATCAGCATCGATGAGCCGGTTTTACGTCCTACCGCCGTTTGGTAAAGAGACAGCAGCAGTTTGCATATAATTGAGGCCACGGTTACATATATGGCGATTATGCCGGGCATTTCGCGAGGAGAGTCGGAAAACAGGTTTTCGATGGCCGAAAGCAGCATTTGCGCCCCGGCGAAGAAAATCACCATCGAGAGAATTTTGGTGGCGATTGATTCGGCTTTGGCATAGCCGTATGCATACTTGGTGTTGGGGCTGCGTCCTATGATCTTGGCCGTGATTGCGATTACGATTGAAATAGCCACGTCCGAAGCCGAGTCGATGCCGTCGCTCACCACGGCGAAACTGCCGCTGATGAAGCCCACAACCAATTTAGCCACCGACAGCACCCCGTTTCCCGCTATGCTTGCGAATGATGCCCGCAGCACCTGCCGCTGAATAAAGTTTTGATTGTCGTGTTCCATAATTAGGTTGCGAAATTAGTAATAATATTGTTACCATGTTTTCCGCCGAGTGTTAAAATACAGCTAAAGAGCTCGTTTGGATTGTAAAACAAGTGTAATAATATTGTGCAGATAAAAAAAACTTTACTTTGTAGAAAAGAGATGTTATGAAAAATGCAATTTTTAACAAGGCTCAGATTGAGATGCTTGATTTGATGTCTCGGATTGACAGTGAAGAGGAATTACTTGAAATAAAAAAAGTGATTTCAGAATATTTCATGCGCAAGGCCGACGAAGAACTCGACAAATTGTGGGAAGATGGCTCCCTCAATGAGAGTAAAATGGAGAAGTTGCGTTACAGCCATTTGAGGACACCGTATAGCAGGAGATGAAATATGTCGTGTTAGATACGAATTGTGTAGTGCAGTCAATTTCGCATCGCAGTCGGTATCGTGTGGTGTGGGATAATTTCATGTGTTGTGGCTATTTGTTGTGTGTAAGTAATGAAATACTGAATGAGTATCAAGAAATCCTTGAAAGAGTTACCAATACAATTGTAGCAAAAAATATAGTAGAAGCCATAGTAAACAGTCCATATACGCGGTTTTATTCTCCTCATTTCAAGTTTAACCTCGTTAAGAGTGATTATGATGACAATAAGTTTGTAGATTGCGCGATAATTGCTAATGCTGATTATATAGTAAGTGAAGACGCTCACTTCGAGATACTTAAAACGATACCATTCCCAAAAGTGAAAGTCGTGGGGCTTGATGAGTTTTTAACAGAATTGCTCAGGGTTTTGTGATGCCCGTTTCGGTGGCGATGAGGCCGGCGAGGAAACGACTGTCGCCGTAAGTGGGAGTAAGAGGCATGAAGCCTGATATGATTTTGTTGCCCGATGTTTTCAGCGGGCAGGTTTGTGAAAGGTGTTTTATTGTAGCCGACATTTCTTCGGGCGACTTGTGGTATGTAACACGGAATGTGGCGGTTGAGTCGGGTGCAAGCAGACGGTCGGCAATGAAGACCGATACCATGCCCATAGTCATGCGCAGGTTCATTTCCACGCAAGGGTTAATGCGAAATGTGCCATCGTTGTCGCGGTATATCATCATGTCGATGCCAAGATAACCGTTGTAATATGGTGCGACAAGTGACGTAAGAATATTGCAAAGAGCCGTGCGCACGTCGGATAATAATTCCGGGTGGGCAAATCGTGATGCAATAAACTCTTCAAGCACATGGCGTGGGGCAACGACTCCGCTGTCATATGAGCAATGGCTATCGTTGAAAAATACCGAGTATCCGGCAAATTCGGCAGTGCCGTTATCACACTTGAATTCCATGGCAAAGTCCATAACCTTGTCGAGAGGTTGTTCGCACAATATCGAGCCTTGCCTGTTGATTATGCCTTGTGCCCAAGTCTCGAAGTTGCGGTTGCAGGCATCGAGTACGCGGTAAACCCCTTTGCCGCTGCCCGACCATGGGGCTTTTATGTAGCATTGCGGATACGCGGCGTTGAAGCGGCGCACTTCGTCCACGCTGTACACTTCTTCAGGAATTGGCGACAATACTGTGCCGATGGCCTCGGCCATAAGTCGGTGGATTTTGATTGAAGTGCGGCGGTGTGACAGTTCTTGCAATGTTATTATTTGTTCGCGTGTCGGCAGGTCGTCGGCAGGCACGCAGGCATTGAGCAGACGCCCTCGCAAGTCAAGGTTCCACCCCCACGGGCGGTATGTGTTGTGGCGGCATTGCAGGCGGTTGATGGCAACCGGGGTGGCATTTAATCCCATTTGTTCGAGCCAGCCGGTGTCATCGGCAATGTTTTGCGACAGTATTTCGGCGTTTTCACGGCAATACCATGCTGGCAACATCTGCAAATCGCGGCGCAACAACTGTGCCCGTGGCGGAGCTGTGTAGCCCTCGGTGCCATAAGCGAGCGCAAGGTCGTGTTCGGGATTGAATATGTAGGTCGTGGTTTTGATTTTTGTTGTTTTTTGTGGTTGTCAGATCCGTGTTTGGCGGCGCAAAATTAATGAATTTATTGCACACCACAGCGTGGGAACAAAAACGGCACCGTAAAAATTATGGCACCGGCATGTAAAATCATAGATGCTTTTTGTAACGGTTTAGCGGCATTTTATTTTTGGTAATTGGCAATTTTGCAGTACATTTGCAAGGACTATGTCCTTACATGAACATAAACAAAATTTATTAACTTATTTAAATATATCAACTTATGAATATTTCGCATATCGAACACGTAGGTATTGCCGTAACAAGCCTTGAAGAAGCCATACCTTTCTACGAGAACGTATTGGGAGTTAAATGCTTCGCCATCGAAGAAGTTGCCGACCAAAAAGTGAAGACTGCTTTCTTCAAAGTGGGGCAGACCAAAATCGAATTGCTTGAAGCAACTGCCGAGGACAGCGCAATAGCCAAATATATTGTATCGAATGGCGGTCGCGGCGGCATACAGCACATAGCATTTGCCGTTGAAGACGGTGTTGCCAACGCGTTGGCCGAGGCCGAAGGCAAGGGTGTGCGCCTTATCGACAAGGCTCCCCGCAAGGGTGCCGAAGGTCTTAACATCGCATTCCTGCACCCGAAGTCAACTTGTGGTGCACTTGTTGAACTTTGCGAAGACCCCAACAAGAAATAATTTTAAGGACAATAATCACTAATCAATAGAAAATGAGCACTCAACTCGAAAAAGTACAAGAGCTGATAAGGTTTCGTGAAGAAGCCCGCTTGGGTGGCGGTGAGAAAGCTATCCAAAAGCAGCACGACAAAGGTAAATACACTGCTCGCGAGCGCATAGCACAACTTGTGGACGAGGGTAGTTTTGAAGAACTTGATATGTTTGTGCGCCACCGTTGCACCAACTTCGGGCAAGAAAAGAAATCTTATCCCGGCGATGGCGTGGTAACCGGTTACGGAACCATCGAAGGCCGTCTGGTGTATGTGTTTGCACAGGATTTCACGGTGTTTGGCGGTTCACTTTCCGAAACCATGGCACAAAAAATATGCAAAATCATGGATATGGCCATGAAGATGGGCGCACCTGTAATAGGCCTTAACGACTCTGGCGGCGCACGTATCCAGGAAGGTATCAATGCGCTTGCAGGTTATGCCGAGATTTTCCAACGCAACATTCTTGCATCGGGTGTTGTGCCGCAAATTTCGGCAATTCTGGGCCCGTGTGCAGGTGGTGCCGTGTATTCGCCTGCATTGACCGACTTTACTATCATGGCCAAGGGCATTTCTTATATGTTCCTTACCGGGCCGAAGGTTGTAAAGACCGTTACCGGTGAAGATGTTACACAAGAAGCATTGGGTGGTGCCGAAGTTCACGCATCGAAGTCGGGTGTTGCACATTTTGCGGCTGAGGATGGCGAAGAGGCTATTAAGATAATCCGCAAGCTCATCAGCTTCATTCCTCAAAACAATCTTGAAGAGACTCCGCTTGTGACTTGTACCGACCCCATCGACCGTCTTGAAGATTCTCTTAATGACATTATCCCGGAACAGGCCAATGTGGCTTATGATATGTATGAAGTGATTGGCGCAATCATCGACAACGGCGAGTTCCTTGAAGTTTCGCGTGATTATGCCAAGAATATCATCATAGGTTTTGCCCGTTTCAATGGCCAGTCGGTGGGTATCGTTGCCAACCAGCCCAAGTTCCTTGCCGGTGTGCTCGACTGCAATGCTTCGCGCAAGGCTGCCCGCTTTGTTCGTTTCTGCGATGCGTTTAATATTCCTATCGTGTCGCTCGTCGATGTGCCGGGCTTCTTGCCGGGTACCGGACAAGAATATAATGCCGTAATTCTGCACGGTGCTAAGTTGCTTTACGCTTATGGCGAGGCTACTGTGCCCAAGGTTACTGTTACATTGCGCAAGAGCTATGGTGGTAGCCACATCGTGATGAGCTGTAAGCAATTGCGTGGCGACATGAACTATGCTTGGCCTACTGCCGAAATCGCCGTTATGGGTGCCGCAGGTGCTGCCGAGGTGCTTTATGCCGGCGATGCAAAGAAGGCCAAGGAAGCCGCAAAGGCTGCCAAGGAAGCAGGCAAGCCCGAAGAAGCCGAAAAAATCATGGCCGACTTCAAGCAATATATCATCGACAAGGAAAAGGAATACAACGATCTCTTCTGCAACCCGTACAATGCAGCCAAGTATGGTTACATCGACGATGTGATAGAGCCGCGTAACACCCGTTTCCGCATCATTCGCGCCTTGCAGCAATTGCAAACCAAGAAGGTGGTTAATCCCGCCAAGAAGCACGGTAATATTCCTTTGTAACAATTCACATTCACACATACTTTTAAGTCAAAATGAAAATAAAAGGAATAGCAATATTGATGCTGCTGTGCTTCGCCGTCTCGGCAACCTCTTTCGCCCAAGGGCGACGCGGGTTGCGCATCAACGAAGTTATGGTGCAGAACGACAGCAACTATATAGATGATTACGGCTTGAGGCATGGTTGGATAGAGCTTTATAACTCTACTTATAACTACATGGAAATCTCTACCGTTTTCCTTACAAACGACAGCACAAACCCGACGAAATATCCTGTTCCGCGTGGAGATGTGAATACTAATATCCCCGCTCGTCAGCATGTGATATTTTTTGCTGACAACGAACCTAACAAGGGTACGTTCCATATAAGTTTCAGCCTTACTCCAGGCGAGGATAATGTTATACAGTTGTATGATACCGACGGCAAGACCTTGCTCGATGAGGTGGTGGTGCCTGCATCGCTTGGCGCTAACCAGACGTATGCCTTGAAGCAGGACGGCGTTTCATCGCCTGATGGCAAATTCGACCCGCAATACTGGGAAGTGCGTGACGGCAGTGACGAGAAATACATCACTCCAAGCAGCAACAATATCATCATCGATACCAACGAGAATATCGATAAGTTCCGTGAGCATGACAGCAGCGGTATTGTGATGACCATTGTGGCTATGCTCATAGTTTTCTCGGCTCTTATTTTGCTCAGTTTGTGCTTCTACCTGTTCGGGTACTTGAATGCACGTTCGGCTCAGCGCAAGAAGGCGATTGCCCACCACGGTGAGGAGGTTGACGTTGAAACAGCGGCCAAGATGCGCCACGATTCGGGCGAGGAGATTGCTGCAATTGCGATGGCCTTGTATGAGCATCTCAACACTCATGACCTCGAAGAGACTATTCTCACCATCAACAAGGTTAAACGCACTTATTCGCCGTGGAGTTCCAAGATTTACACCTTGCGTGAAACTCCCGTGCGTCGTTAATTGTCAAACTTATTACAAAAGAAACTTACGCAATGAAAATTTATAAGTATAAAATCAACGGTAACGATTATAAGGTTGCCGTTGGCGATATTGAAAACAACATCGCTCAAATTGAAGTTAACGGCGTACCCTACAAGGTGGAGCTTGAGGAAAAGAAAGCCCCGACTGTGAAATCGGTGCGCCCGGTTGCCGCTCCTCGTACCGAGAGCGGTCAAAAAATCATCAGCAAACCGGTGGTACCGACAACGGCATCTACCATTAAGTCGCCGCTGCCCGGCGTGATTGTCGATATCAAGGTGAAGGTGGGCGACACGCTCAAGAGCGACGACGTGGTGGTTATCCTCGAAGCCATGAAGATGGAGAACGACATCCACGCAGGTAAGAGCGGTGTGGTGAAAGCTATTAACGTAAACAAGGGCGACTCGGTGCTTGAAGGTACCGACCTCGTCGTAATAGAGTAATCCCATTATGGAACTGGATTTAGCGCAATTCTTGACCAGTAATTTCCAACAGTTTTGGGAATTTACGGGCTTCCACAATGTTACCTATGAGCACCTGATAATGATTGTCGTGGGCTTGTTCTTCATTTACCTTGCGATAAAGAAGGACTTCGAGCCTATGCTGCTCGTTCCCATCGGGTTTGGTATCCTTGTCGGAAATATCCCATTCCAAATGGGTAATGAAATAGGTATTTATGAGGAAGGCTCGGTGCTCAACATCCTTTACAACGGTGTGCGTGCCGGATGGTATCCTCCTCTCATTTTCCTTGGCATCGGTGCGATGACCGACTTCTCGTCGCTGCTTGCCAATCCTAAGTTGATGCTCGTGGGTGCTGCTGCCCAGTTTGGTATCTTCGGTGCATACATGGTGGCCTTGTGGCTCGGCTTTATGCCCGACCAGGCTGCCGCAATCGCCATCATCGGCGGTGCCGACGGCCCAACGGCAATCTTCCTTTCGTCGAAACTTGCTCCCAACTTGATGGGTGCAATTGCTGTGTCGGCTTATTCCTACATGGCACTTGTGCCGGTGATACAGCCGCCTATCATGCGCCTGTTCACTACCAAGAAGGAACGCCTCATTCGCATGAAGCCGGCACGTGCCGTGTCGCAGAACGAGAAGATTCTCTTCCCGATTTTCGGTTTGCTGCTCACTTGCTTCTTCGTGCCTTCGGGTCTTCCGTTGTTGGGTATGCTCTTCTTTGGCAACCTGCTGCGTGAAAGCGGCGTTACAACCCGCCTTGCCAAGACTGCAAGTAATGCCCTCACCGATATTGTGACCATGCTGCTCGGCCTTACTGTGGGAGCTTCCACACAGGCATCGGAGTTCCTCACGAAGGAAACCATTCTTATCTTTGCACTTGGTTTCATGGCATTCGTCATTGCTTCGGCATCGGGTGTATTGTTCGTGAAGTTCTTCAACTTGTTCCTTAGCAAGGACAAGAAGATCAACCCGCTTATCGGTAACGCAGGTGTGTCGGCTGTGCCTATGTCGGCTCGCATCTCCAACAATATGGGCTTGAAGTACGATCCGTCGAACTATCTGCTCATGCACGCCATGGGTCCGAACGTGGCCGGCGTGATTGGCTCGGCCGTTGCAGCCGGTGTGCTGCTCGGTTTCCTCGGGTAAGCCTTTTTTAATTAGGAATTAGGAATGAGGAGTGAGGAATTGCAGCCTTGCTCCTCGTTCTTTTTTAGTCGTTTTTTATGTGGTGCAATGAAATATAGGGGCGCACGGCTCGTGCGTCCGAAGGTGGTATAGCAAGGCCGATGGTCGCTGGAGCTGACGTACGAGCCGTGCGTCCCTACATTTATGGCAAGGGAACACTTTTGATTGCTTGTTACTTCTCCTTTTTTGTGGTCTTGATTTCTATGGTTATCGAGGCTATTGCCTTGTCGGCGAGCTGCGACAGTTTGTCACCGGTGATTTCCACTGTTATTTGCCCGTCGTTGGTGCTGCTGGGATAGTAGTGCCGTAGGAAGTCGTGGTTGAGTATTTTCGAGATGCGCAGCAGTCGGTCGGTGTCGATGCTTTTACTGCGCACGAGGTGATATACAGTGGTGCGGTCGCAGTGCAGCAGCCGCGCGAATTGCGCGTATGTCATGCTGCGAGCTTTGAGTGTCTGGTTGATGAGCCGTCCAATGTGCAGGTTTGTGTCAAGAGCCTCCATAAAAGAAAAAGTGTGGAACTATGAGTTTATCAATCCGAGGCCCTGGTAATTGCCCAAACACAATAAACACAGCTCCACACTTGCATTGCGTATATGTGGAGCGGCATTCACGCTCTCTATTGGCATTGCAGATGCCCATAGTGAAACTTACCGCATGCGTTCTCTTTTACACATACCGATACAAGTGACTCGTAGCTATGCCCTTGTGTTCTTGAAATTTACCAGATTTCGGATTGGGGGGAATAGTTAACTGCCAAAAGTTGATGGCGCATTTCTCTTCGCCGATGCGAAGTTACGCATTATACAGCAATTGGCAAAATCGCAGTTAACTTTCCACGCTTTGTTGAATAATTTCCACGCATTTTGTTGCCATGTTTGAATGTACGGTGGGTAATTTTAGAAAAAAAAATCATGAAGAAAAGTTTCAGTCAGTTGCGTGTGGTTATGGTATTGCTGTTAGTGGCGTTTTCGGGTTCGGCGGCTATGTGTGCCGCCACGGGAGACATGGTGATTGTGAATGTTGTCGGGTCGGAAATATGTTTACCTGTGTCGTTGAAAACATCAAAAGGAACATTCACGATATATGATAGCCAATTTGTCTATGACGGGTGGCTGCAGATATATGGTGCCACCGATGCCAATGGACGCAAGGTGAACGTGTCGCATGCCTCGACCGATCATCGCGGCGGCAGCGTCATAGCCACCTTCAACCTTACGTGGCTTTATGGCCGCAGCGACAACGGTGACGAAGTGTATTATGACGATGGCGACGAAGTATATTATGACGATGGCGGTAGCCAGTCGGTAGGTGAGGCCGCGGGGCGCGGTGCTGCCGAGGCCGTAGGCAGTGCTATAACAAGTTTCTTCGACGTAGCAGATGGTGGAATCGGGATAGATGTCGATGGCTACCCTTACGGCGCAATAAGCGTGGGTATGTCGCGGTTCTATGGCGAGTTTGCCAGATTTTCGATGAAATTCGGCGGCATGAGCGGCTTTAATATGTTTGGTGGCGTGGGCAAGGACTGGGTGTTTGGGCTCGAAAACAGCGACAAGCTAGCATGGCACGTCGGCATAGGAGCGTATATCTCATTTGGCGGTTGGCGCGACGAACACAACCAGGCTGTTACGCTGAACGTCGCTATTGGCGAAACGCCGGTGGTGGTCAACAAGGCGATGGCCTGTGAGGTGACTTACGAGTATTTCTTCGGCGATAGCCGTCGCGTGGGGGTGTTTGGCGGGCTTGGGTTCTCGCTTGGCGACTTCGAGGCCACCGACCCCGTGATTGGCTGGGATTTCCAGATTGGCGTGGCTGTGAAACTGTGGACAAAATAATTGAAACATAACAATATAAAATGATATGACTATGAAAAATTTCAGTAAAAACTTGTTGTGGTTGTTTTTGGCAATAGTTGTGATTCTTTCGGTGGCAAGCTGTGCGAAAATCGACGATGGCGGCAGCAATGCCGCAGCAGCTGGAAATGTTGCGGTGGAACGCATTGAGCAAGACTTGCTTGCGCAGCGGCGTAAGAGCGGTCATTGCACGTGTGGGGGACGGCTTAAATCGTACTACGTTTACAAGACAATTCCGTGTCCTTCTTGTGATGGCGAAGGAGGCCACAGAATTAATGGGAATTGGGTGGAATGTACTATGTGCCATGGCAGAAAAACCTTCCGCGATGTTGTAGGAGTGGCATATCGATGCACAAGTTGTGGAAAAAGGTATAAGAACTATTAACTGCTCCAAGTGAAATGAAGCGGACTATAATGATAATGTTGGCGGCACTGGCAGTAATGCCGCCAACAGCTATTGCGGCGCAGGAAAGGAGTGCCGCCGAGATTTATGCCGAGGCGGAAGCCTGTTGGGAGGGTAACGACAGCGTGTATATGAACCGCGAGCGCGCCTTGGAACTCTACAGGCAGGCTGCAGAGATGGGCCATGCCGGTGCGCAATTTATGATGGGGGACTGTTATTCTTCTGGGAACGGAGTAGCAAAAGACCTCAACATCGCCATTTATTGGTATGGTAAAGCGGCCGACCAAGGAGACGTAAGTTCTATGTTAAATATTGGTGCTTGTTATATGGAACTCGGTGATGTAGAAAAGAAATTATTTTGGTATAAGAAAGCTGCTGAAAAAGGAGACTATTTAGCACAATACAATTTAGGCATTGTTTATACTGGGAAAGACGATGCACAGGCTGCACAGTGGTTTCGGAAATCGGCAGAGCAAGGTTATGTCGCGTCGCAAATGAAGTTGGCGGAGTATTATATTGACATTGAGAAGGACAAAGAACAGGCGGCATATTGGGCGTTGAAGGCTGCCGAGGGTGGAAATGCCGATGCACAATTCTTGTTGGCAGCAAATTACGAAGTTGGCACTGTAGATGACCAACTTGGATTTGAGAAAGATGATGCAAAGGCTGTTTATTGGTACAGGAAAGCTGCGGAGAATGGCGACGCAGAATCTCAAGAGATTTTAGCAAGTTTCTATTATTTTGGTAGCAGTGGGCTTGAAATTGATAAAGAACAAGCGGCATATTGGTTTAAAAAATCGGCTGAGCAGGGTGATGTGGAAGCGCAATATTTCTTGGCTTGGATGTATCTAGATGGCGAAGGAGGTCTTGACAAGGATTATAACAAGGCGAGGCAGCTGATGCAGAAATCAGCTGAGCAAGGTTTGGCAGTAGCTCAATCTTGGTTGGGGACGCACTATGTCCGAGCCGAGCAATACAAGGAGTCATTATACTGGTTCACCAAAGCTGCTGAGCAGGGATATGCGGACGCCCAGTACAGGCTTGGTTTGCAATACTTTCTTGGATATGGCGTTAAACGCGACAAGAAGAAAGCTCGCTACTGGATGCAAAAGGCGGCTGCGCAGGGGTACGAAGGTGCCATAGAGTGGCTGCGAACAATTGATTGAGCAGGATTGGCTGGTGGTATATAATGCTCTCCTTGTAAATAGTCGGGTGCTTTAGGAATGAGGAGTGAGGAATTGCAGCCTTGCTCCTTATGTTTGTTTTAGGGATTGTCTTTGTATGGTTTTCATCACAGAAGAACAATGATGACAAAGAGAATACTTTTCCTCCACGGTTTCTTTGCTTCGGGCAATTGCATACCTGCCCAAGCATTGAAACAGGCATTTACAAACGAGGCGGAAGTTATTACCCCCGACTTGCCTCTTCATCCCTATGAAGCGTTGGCATTTATTACAAGCTTTTGCGAACGTGAACACCCCGATGTGTTGGTGGGCAATAGCAATGGAGCATTCTTGGCGCAGATAGTGGCATCGCGTTTAGGAGTGCCCGCCTTGTTGGGAAATCCCTATTTTGAAATGACCCGCTTCCTTTCCGAACGCATCGGGGTGCATGAATATAAATCACCACGGGCAGACGGACGGCAACATTTCGTGATAGATCGGTCACTGATAGATGAATTTGCAGAGGTGCAAGCCCATCAATGGGGACGATTGCCGACCGGAAATGACCGATCGCATTTGGGGGTTATTCGGAGAGAATGACCATTTGGCTCACTTTGAACCATTATTCTTACAATACTATACCCATACGTATCGCTTTCCCGGAGCCCATACGCCTACAGCAAAGGAAGTGCGGGAGTATTACGTGCCACTGACGGAGAAGCTTATACAATAAAGTGGGGCAACATTGCTATTGTAGATGGTGTATCAAAATGCGTTTTTGGCTTCCTTAGAGACGCGATTAATCGCGTCTCTACAACCATTGTATTGTATAACATATTGTAAATCAATCGTTTTTTGTTATCGAAACGCGGCAACGCCACGTCTCTACAATATCAATGTTGGAATTTTGATACACCCTACAATACCAATGATGGAATATCATAAATATATTCGAGTAATCAAGGCTTTCATTTACCAAAGGGGTAAATGAAACGCTGTATAAAAAACACAGTAATTTGTTTTGTATTACGTTCGGTTTGCACTATCTTTGGATAAAACTGCAAAATGGGTATTTATGAATAAGTTATTGATATTGGTTTTGGCCGCAATGTTGCCGTTGATGGCGGTGGCGCAGAGTGCCAATGAGAGGATAGGAAAGCTGATGAATGAAGGACGGTGGTTTGAATTGGAAAGGGAGATGCGTGATACTGCTGTCCGCAATTCGCTTCATCCTATGATTTGCGGAATGGCCGAGTCGTTGGCACATCATTACTTCAATCGCCCCGATTCGGCTGTGGCTGCGCTTAATCGGTTGCTTGGAAAATATCAAGCGCAAATGGGAGGCAATACACTCAGTATGGCCTATTTGCTTGGCGTGGACTTGGCCCGTAGCGGGCATTATGGCGCGGCGGCCGACTTGCTGCAGAGCCTTGTTGACCAGATGGTAGCGCAAGGAATGGATACTACCGAGTTTGTCAGGTTTGTGCCGCAGATGATTGGCTCTTATCGTAGTTTTGATTCGATTGGCGGCATCTGTCGCCCGTTGCATCCGGTGAGGGAGTACCGAATACCTATACTCGCCGATAACAGTATGCACTCGGCGACAGGCGATACTGCGGCGCACAGCATAAGAGTGGCTGTGCAAATCAATGGTGTTGCCGACACGTGCATATTCGATACCGGTGCCGGTGTGAATGTGGTTCCCGATAAATTGGTCGGCAAGTTTGGTTTGCGCCCGTTGAATAGTTCCTACGTGATGCAGGGAATAGGGGTGCGGCAAGGGCAGATAATGGTTGCCGACACTTTGAGCATTGGTGGTATGAAGTGGGCAAATGTTCCGTTTGTGGTGGCAGATTATACCACCGGGCATCCCGAAGCGGATAAAGTCACCGATATGATGCCGTCTGTCATCGGGTTGCCGATAATGTTCTCGATGGGTGAGATGCAATTTGACTTCGATGGTGGCGAATTGGTGGTACCCGAAAAATCGACACCCAATCCGCTCGGTTCCTACAACTTGATGCGTACCGACAGTGAGAACCTGCAAATCCTGGCCGAAGATGAGGATGGCCGTCCGCTATTGATGCACTTCGACACCGGTACTTATTATACCGTGATGTCGCCCAAGTATTACGACGGTAACAAGGCTGCCGTTGAGGCCGTTGGGCAGGTGGATTCGCTCCGCATGGCGGGAATGGGCGGCGTGTCGATAACCCGCAGTTACCGCCTGCCTCGAAAATGTTTCAAGATAGGTGGTTCTATAGCTTGCCTTGATTCGGTGACGGTGAATACCGGCATCGACAAGATGGGGAACCGAGTCCCTGCCCAAGCCTCCGACTATGGCGGTGCTGATGGTACAGTTGGCCTTGACTTGCTTGAGCGTTTCCGCCGCGTGATAGTAAACCTGCACGAGATGTTTATAATTAAGAATTAGGAATTCCATTGCTTTTCGAAGCAGCGTTGTAGAGGGTGTATCAAAATTCCAACCTTGATATTGTAGAGACGTGGCGTTGCCGCGTCTCGATAACAAAAACGATTGATTTACAATGTGTTATATGATGCAATGGTTGTAGAGACGCGATTAATCGCGTCTCTAAGGAAGCCCAAAACGCATTTTGATACACTTTCTACAATAATAATGCTGAATTTTTTAAATACCCCTATGGGAAAATTGGAACGAGATTCCCGGCAGGTGCTATTTCACTGTTATGAGTTCGTAACGGCGGGAGCCGAGGCCGATGTGCTCGGCGTGGGCCAGGCAGGTGCGGTATTCGGCGTTAGGGTTGGTGTTGTCGAAGTGGTCGTGGTGGTCGCAGAAGTGGCCGCTTTCCATTTCGTCGGTGAGTTGGCTGCCGGGGAGCGGAGTTTGGTGCAGGCAGGCATCGACGCAAGCCTGGTCGAGTGCCAGCGGGTCGAACGATGCAAACATACCCACGTCGGGGATAATGGGTGTGTCGTTGCCTGCATGGCAGTCGCAAGTGGGCGACACGTCCATCACTATGGAGATGTGGAAGTGCGGGCGGCCATCGACCACGGCCTTGGTATATTCGGCCATGCGGCAATTAAGCTCCTTGTTGGCGGCATCGTTGGCAAAGCTGATGGCATCGAAGTTGCAGGCTCCCACGCAGCGTCCGCAACCTACGCAATTGGCTGTATTGATGCTCATTTTACGGTTCTCCGTGTCAAAGACAAGCCCGTCGTTGGCGCATTCCTGCATACAGCGGCGGCAACCGCGGCACTTGTCATGGTCTATCATGGGCTTGCCGTTGCTGTGCTGCTCCTTTTTCCCGGCGCGAGAACCGCACCCCATGCCTATGTTCTTGATTGTTCCCCCGAAACCGGTCATTTCATGCCCCTTGAAGTGGGTGAGCGAGATGAAAATATCGGCATCCATCACGGCGCGTCCTATCTTTGCTTCCTTGACGTATTCGCCACCGTTGACAGGCACGGCAACGTCGTCGGTGCCCTTCAGCCCGTCGCCAATGATGACAGGGCAGCCCACGGTGAGCGGTGTGAAACCGTTTTCCCATGCGCAATACAGGTGTTCGATGGCATTTTTGCGGCTGCCCGGGTAGAGCGTGTTGCAGTCGGTAAGGAACGGTTTGCCGCCAAGGCTCTTAACCGTGTCGGCCACGGCGCGTGCATAATTCGGCCGCAAGAAAGCCATATTGCCGAGTTCGCCGAAGTGCATCTTTATTGCCACAAACTTCCCGTCCATGTCGATGCCACC
Organism: uncultured Muribaculaceae bacterium; assembly: GCA_944321685.1. Classification (GTDB taxonomy): domain Bacteria; phylum Bacteroidota; class Bacteroidia; order Bacteroidales; family Muribaculaceae; genus Avimuribaculum. Next base: position 16,380 of record CALUMH010000026.1, on the reverse strand, counting down.
TATTCCGGCAGCTTTTATGAGGCGTTTCAATTTGTCGATGGGGCCTTCGTCGGGGCGGCATCGGAATGTGGTGAAATATACCTTTGAAGGTTGGTCAGTCAGTTGCTCCATAGTAGTCGTAAGTTTTTTTTCGATATGTAAAAGTACAATATTTTACCGGGAAATTATTAATTGCGAGGTTTAAATAAATGCTATAATTTTTTATGTGTATATAAATCACTGGTGCAAAATTAATGGTAGCAATTCGTTGTATGGTTGTGATAATTGGTGTGAAAATTTCACTTTTCGTGGAAAAATATCCGATGCTTGAAGTTGCATCGTGTTAACGAATCGGTTAATTTTGTGATTGTAAAAGGGAATAATATATGTGATTGTCAATCGCGTATTAAATTTCCTGTGTGTTTGATAAGTTTGCCAGTATTAATGTTTTACGGTGATGTGTAATGGATGGTTGCGGAATAGAATTCTTTGACGACATTGGTGCTGCCGTACCGTTTACGGGGCGGGGTGGTGATGTGTTGCACATATTGTGCATAGCCGGAAGCATGAGTTTCGTTTACCAAGAGGTGCGTTACAATATCATGCCGCACGATTATGTTATAATGCCCAATGTGTCGCTTGCATCGGGATTTTCATTTTCGGCAGATTTCGATGCTCTCATAATGAGCCTTTCCGAGGCTTTTGTCGCATCGCTTGCCATTCGCAGCAATTATGGTATAATAGGACATTTGTCGTTGCTGCAAAATCCGGTGATGAAACTTTCCGGTGATGATTTCGGGCGTTGCCGTGGTGACATGGAACGATTGAGGGAACGGCTGAAGGATGTCGGCCACCTGTTCCGCGAAGAAATGCTTGGCAGCCTGTTGACGGCGCATATACTCGACCTTTATGATATTCATGCACGGGAAAATAATGTATCGATGCAGGCTCCCGAACATGCTACAGACTTGTTGCGCCGATTCGTAGAGATGTTGTATGAAGGTGAATATAAGGTACACCGCGACTTGAAATACTATGCTTCACGGCTATGCGTGTCGCCTCATTATTTGTCGGAAGTGTGCCGTGGCATTTGCGGGCGTCCGGCATCTTATTGGATCGACCGTTTTACGCTTCAAGAAACTACCAGGCTGCTCGGGCGAAAAGATTTGACATTGACCGAGATTGCCGAAAGCCTTAATTTCTCGTCGATGTCTTATTTCAGCCGATATGTGCAAAAGCGTTTGGGCGTTTCGCCATCTACTTACCGTAGCAATATCATAGAGAAAAAAGGTTAAAAGCGGTATATTACATTAAACCTTTCCCGACCGAGTTTATCAAAATAAACAAATTAATCACTACAAAAAACAATTACTCATGGAAAAGACTAACCGTATCCCCGAAGCGTTTCTTATTGCCATTGCAATAGTGGTGATGGGATTTTGCCTGAAGGCAGGCATCGACAATTTTACCAATAAGGATCGCAGAGTAACCGCCAAAGGCCTTGCCGAGCGCGAGGTGGCGGCCGACAAAGTGACGTGGCCCATAGTGTCGGTTGAACTTGGCAACGACTTGCCGCAACTTTACAATAAAATTAATTCCACTACAAGTAAAATCAGGGCGTTTCTGAAAGAGAATGGAGTACCCGACAGCGACATATCGGTTAATCCGCCTGTGGTGCAGGACAAGAATGCCAACCTCTATTCCAACGAGCGTGTGGTAAACCGTTATAACATAACATCGGTGATAACCGTGACATCGGGCGATGTGGAAAAAATACGCGATATTATTTCCCGGCAAGGCGAATTGTTGAAGCAGGGAGTGGCTATCATTGATGGCGGATATGAAAATCCCATTGTGTATGAATACACCGGGTTTAATGAAATCAAACCCGAGATGATGAAGGAAGCCATTGCCAATGCTCAATCGACGGCGCAGCAGTTTGCCGAAAATTGCAACAGTGACCTTGATAAGATAATCACCGCCACACAAGGGCAGTTCACCATATCCGACCGTGACAATAATTCACCGCATATTAAGAAAATACGTGTTGTTTCCACGATAACTTATTCGCTGAAAGATTGAAGGAAATACCTTGGATAGATATGAAAAAAGGAACTTCGTTGTGTAGTTCCTTTTTTTTGTGGTGGGCGTTGACGGATTCGAACCGCCGACCCTCTGCTTGTAAGGCAGATGCTCTGAACCAGCTGAGCTAAACGCCCTCTTTTTGTTTTTTGCGTTGCAAAGGTACGCTTAATTTTTGTATCTGCAAAATTTATTGCAATATTTTTTCAAAAAAATTATTCAGTCACTTTTGTTTCATTCATGGTGAATGCCGGAGACAGGCGATACAGCAATGCGTCGGCCAGTAAGGATCCTTGCAGTTCGTAGCCTATTATTTGGCAATGTACGTGGTCTCTCGCACTAAGCAGCCCGTTTTGAAGCCATCGGCGCGACGAGCCTTCGCCGCCGGCAATTTCATAAAGGTCCCATACCGGGATGTGGTTTTCTTTGCCATATTTCACTATCACATTCCTCACACTTGCAATGCGGCGGTTTATTGCATATCGCGCCCTGCGAATTCGCCGTTGGCATTCCATGGGAGTGGTCAGGAGGAATTTTGCATCGGGGTTCGATGCCTTTAACGATGCAATCAGCCTGTCGATATTTGCGTAAATTTCGTTGTCGTCGGTTTGTCCGAAAGCTTCGTTTGTTCCAAATGATAATATAATCAGGTCGGGTGCCAGTATCTCGGTTTGACCGGCAAAATCTTTTATTTTCAGGTAATCGGAATAACATGCGCCATTGTTGCCGATGGTGTTGTATATTACCCCGGCCTGGTCGTTTGTGAGGTATGCACCATAAAAAGTTCCATCGATGTCAACTTTTATCGTTGACGATTGTACCTCGGCAGCGAGGTCGTATCCGGTTGCATATTCCGATAAACGTACACCGGGCAGCGGACGATTGCCATCGACGTATGCCGTGTCGTATCCTTTCGACGGTGAGTGAAGCAGCGCAATACGGCTGAACAGGCTGTCATCGCCGTGCAATGTTACCGTGATGCGCCTGTGTGGAGACTTGAATGCCACGCCTATGCCGGTCATGCCCGGTGTAATCGCCTTGCCCGGCCTGGTAAGACGGCATTTGGCTGCGGGCGCGGCATCGGCCGTGAGCGAATAGTTATCGGGCTGATTGGTTCCTGCGAGCTTCAATGCGGCTATGCATCCGCGCCCGCCGTTACCGAATTGTTGTTGAAGCAGGCGGCGGGTGACCGAGGTCATGAAGTCGGCTTGTATATGTGAATCGCCTATGTGCAATATGTTGAACTTCCGTCCTTCGGGCAATGCGAGGCTGTCGATCTTTTTTTCGAGGCAGCTCCAGTCATCGCCATTCATCTCGATGCTGTTAATGTCGGTACGAATGAAATCAAGTTCTTGAGCCTCGGTTGATATAGTAAACAGGAGTGCAACGATTAAAATTGCTATGATTTTTCTTAACATATCATACTATGAAATGGAAATATGTGGCAAACTTACGAAAATTTGCATTACACACATATATAAAATAAATATAAATTAAACCTAAATCGGTCCGCAGGCTGCAAAAGGATGTTTTTTGCAATTCCAAAATTGCCGCTCATCGGGCATAAGCGAGCTGTCTCGTGTGGTTACCGTGTGAGAGAGAGGTTGATTGATATGCCGAAGTTGGTGTTGGTGGTGGGGTAGGCTGTGGATGACACAAGCGGGGTGTTGATTTGGTGGTCGAAGTATGCACCCACGGTGAGGCGTTTGCTCAACACGTAATCGGCAGTGAGGTTTATCGAGATGGTGCGTGTGCCACTTGTGGCTTGAGCCGTGTTGCTTTCTATTTTGCGAATGAGCGCATTGTTGTTCGATAGTGAGAAGTCGGCATTGATGGTCATGTCGTGGTTCACACCTTGCTGTTGCCCGCCAATTTTCAGAATGGAATTGAAATTGGCTATTTTATAACTGCCGCCAATGACAAATGACTTGCTGTTTGCCTCTACGAGCTGCCCGGCCGATGAGTTTAGCGTCAGGGTGCGGCTGTCGCGGTATTCGGCATTGACGGTGATGTTGTTGTACATAGTGGCCGATACACCTATCAGCGGAGCGAATTTCTCGGTTATTGCCACCGACGAAATGTTGTAGGGTGATGTGGGATATGGGTTTTGTGTGAGTTCGTTGCGGCTGAAGCCAAGCCCGTCGCCGATTGAAATCCAGTCGGAGTAGCTGGTAAATGATCCTACCGAATAAGTGCATTGGTAGGCATGGGTTAGGGTAAAGCTGCGGAACAATTTGCGGAACCATTCGATTTTGCCTATCCCGTCATAGGTGATACGCCAGTTGGGCAACATTGCACCAAGGCCGGGGAATGGGTCAAGGTTTACCTTGTCGGGGCTTTGCCCGGTATATGCGGCCACGAATGCCGGTATAAGCACATCGCTGCCCGACCGGTTTACACCGCCGTTTTCGGCGTTGAACGGTTGTCCGGCAAGGGAATGGTTTTGCATGAAGCCGGTGGTGGGGTAGGTGGTGCCATTGTAGCGGCGTTGCAGGCGTTCGGCAATCACAGGCACGTTTTGCAGGAACTTGTTGAATGTTTCGCTTGCATAGCCGTCCTTGGCCGATGAGCCTTTCAGTGCGGTAAGAATGGCGCAGTGCGTCTTGGTGTAACTGCCCGAGTAGGTGGTGTTCATGTCGTCATACATGAACATGATTTGGCTGGTACGGCTGTCGGTGCGGTTGGTGGTGAGTGTGATTTTCAATCCCTTCACAGGCTCAAGGCCTATTTCAAGGTCAAATTCCTCGGTACGCGCATACAAGGCCGGCGACGTCTGTGTGTCATCGCCGAGCAGCCAACCGCGTTCTTTGGCCTTGCTTATGTAACTATCGTCATAGAAGCCGAATGCAAAATCGAGCCCAGGCGCAAGCACGTCATAGCCATTGGACTGGCCGAATACGTCGCCTATGGTGGGAACGAATTGCGGCAGTGAGAGCGACTTGGTGTTCTTGTAACGTATGCTCACGTTACGCACCATCATGCCGAATCGAGTGGCATATTGTGCGGCTTCGCTCCAAAAGTTTTTCTTTTCTTTGTTGTTTTCTATGACAACGAGCTTTATATTTTGCTTGCCGCGGTTAAGCACTTCGATGTTGTTGTCATCGACGACACGTGTTTCCACTACAAATGGTTTCCCGTCGGCGGTTGCCGTTATTTTAAGTTTCTTGGTGCGCAGGTTGTGCCTTACCATGACTGTGGTATCTTCCTTCAGCATGATGGTGCGTTCAAATCGCTTGGGCTTCTTTTCGACCGCCGGGCGGCGCGAGTTGCTGAAACGCTTGTTTACTTCGCGCAGGTATTTGAACTTGTTGTAAAATTGTTCAAGGTTGATGCGCCCGTCCACGTTCCACGACGACTGGTTGTAGATTGAGTGTCCGGTTTCCACACCGTTGATTGCAGTGCCTCGTTCCCAGTTGTAAGCCGAGTTGTAGGTGAGCGAAGCAGTCATGAAGCTGAGGGCCGGAATGGCACTGAAAGGTGCCTTATAGGTGGTTACAAACGACTGGTCGTAAGCATATGGCGTACCAAGGTTCTTGATGCTTTGTTTCACCGAGTCTTTCCATAGTTTATATTTGTCGGGGAACAGGCGTTTGTTCACGGCTCCGGCAGGTTCTTCTATATGGGCAGTGGTATTGGAATTGAACGACACGTTAAGAGCCTTGGTTATGTTCCAGTTGAGAGCAAACTGGCGTTCCCACAAGAAATTCTTGCTGACCGATATAGGCAATTCAATATCACTGTCGGTGGTGTTGCGTTCCTTCTGTTCGTAATAATAGCGTGATATATTGGTGAAAAATTCTATCGATGTCGGCAACCAGTTAAATTCCCAGTCTTTTAGGAACTTAACGTTTTTCGACTTGCTTTTCAGGCCTTTAAACGGCTTGAATGGTTTGAAATATGGTGCATAACTATATTGGAAACTGCCCCGATAGTCGCTTGTATTCTCAAATTCGTTGTCGGGATCTACGTTTTGTTGCTTGTTCGATGAATAGCTCAGCGTGAAGTTTGCCGGGTCCCAAGGCATGGGATTCTTGCTTTTTACATCGAATTTCAACCCCGATATGCTGAAGCTCTTCACCGTGCTGCGAGTGACAGCAAATGCTTCGATCGAGTCGCGTTGCTCATCGGTCGAGCAGGCATCGAGAGCGTCTTTCAGTAAAATGTCTTCATCAAGCGGGTTGTATTTCGGCGTGGTTTTTTCCTTCGTCATCGAGAAGTATATGGGAGCATTCAGTTTTACCTTTTCGGGAAGGAAACGTCCGGCATTGATTTGGAAAGCTATGTTATATTGCGAGTAATCTTCGAGATTGCGTTCAGCCAGGCTTTGATCGACCGAACCGAAACCTACAGTTTCTTTATGCCCCGAGAAATTGAATGTGGCAATGTCGCTCATGTTGAGGTTTACGCTGCCTTTTGCCGCCCAACCGCCGTCGCTGTCGAAGTCGGTCACGCGCAGTTCGTTTACCCACACGATACAATCCTTTGTGGTTGACGAGTTGTTGCGCACACCTATCATCAACACCTTCACATTGCTCAGCGACGGGTTGCCTTTCACCGATACGCGATTGTGCTTGTCGTCATATTCCGAATACTCCATGGTATAGGATACATTGCTCATGCCGGCCATTTTTTGCCGGTTACGGTTTTTCTTAACCGTGGTAAACAGGTCGAGTTCCACGTCAAGGCGGTTCGCATCGGGCCACACTATGCTGCGGTCGTTCCCTTCCTGGCTGTAGTGCCCTTCGGGTGTTACTTCGAGTGGAATTTCATACTCGTAATAATTGTTTTTTACGTCCGACCCCAGTCGGATGAATACTGCCACGTCGCCATTGGAAAGGCCTGTCACGTCATCAACCACGGCTTCATTGTGCACATGCATTTGCAGCCGCTTGTAGGTGCGCAAATCAAGACTTGAATTCTTGTACACGGCACGTGCGTCACCGGCTTGCAAATCGGTTATTTCAAGTGACATCGATTGCTCATTGAGCTGCACGGCTTGCGACTGGCCGGGATCGACGATACGTGTCACGCCCGGAGGAAGGACATAATTGACAGGCGTGCGTCCTGCATTTTCTTCGATGTTGACAACGCTCACGTCAAGGTTGCCCTCGGCCGGAGTGTCGCCGCGGGTGTTCAGGTTGTAGTCATACGTCCGCCATTCGCCACGCACCAGTTCGAGTGTGGCAAAACGCAGGTGAGTGGTATGCTTGAACCCTGTCATGAACATTCGAATAAACCGTATGGTAGAGAAATCGGAAATAGAGCCTACCGCTTTCTCGTATTCGCTGAGTGGAATTTTGAATTGGTACCAACGCACGTCTTGGCGGTTACCGTCGCGTGTTGTGACAGTGGTTTCTCTCACGTCGGTAATGTAGTTTTGTCCCACGGTGAGGTCTTCGGGGCGCAACGAAATGTGGTACTGGAAATAACGTTCATATTCATTGAGCGTATTGTCCTCGTTGATGTCTTCCACATCGGGCACGCTGCGCGATGACTGGTATAATGCGTCGCCAGCCTCTTCGCTTGAAAGAGAGTTGCCCTCGGTACCGTTGTAGTGCTTGTAACGTTCGAGTATCGACAATTGTCGCTCATCGTAGTCATATCCGCGGTAGAAGTGGTAGTTGTCGCCGGCAGGGTCGTTGAATGGAGAGAACGGGTCTTGTTCCATTTCAGCCATGGCGGTAGGCGAGAGTTTCGATCGCAATTCCTCGACGAATGCGGCATAGCTGCTGTGGGTAAATTCGTCGTCGTTGCTTAATCCGTCAAGGCCCACATCTTGCACACGGCGTGAATCGGCTGTGTTGTCGAACGCGTAGGTGAGCGACGTTTGTGTTGACACGCGCCCCCATGCCGTTTCAAGCATATACTGGTCGCTGCCGTCGGCAGGCAAGCCGTTTTCATATGATTTGTAGCCGTCTTTAAGCACATCTTCGCTTACTTCGCCCAAGTTAAAATAAAGGTCTCCACCTTCGTTATTGGGATTGTCGGGGTCGAGGAACGGGCTCATCAACCAAAACTGGATGTATTCGATATTCGACGACTCGAAGTCGGTATTGTCGAGTTTGCGCATTATTCCACCCCACCTTTTTTCGGGATAAAGCAAGTTGCCTTCGCTGTCGATATTGGTTGCATCAAGGTTGTATGGGCCGCGTTCTTCGGGATAGAACGAGAGGTTCAATGTCTGTATCGTAGTCGATTCCCCGTAACTGAGTTCGCGGTCGGGGTAAAGTTCGGTGTAATTTATTTCACGCACATAGGGGTTGGATAGCTGAGCAAGGTCGTTCCTGATATATCCCGGGGCAAGCGAAGAATTGCGCTCGGTGAACATACGGTCGATGTAATACCATGAAAGCAGTGCGCGGTTCTTGCCATATTCTACATTGTTGCTAAGCGAAGCTTCGGGGAACAATGCTCCCGAGCCGTTGTCGTAGGGGGTGGCCGACAAGAACCATTGGTAAGGTGAGCGCAAGTCGATGCCCGTTTGCGTCGATTCAAAATCGTCGATATACGAGCTGCCTTCGGCCGAGCCTGTATGAGCCTGATGCGGTATCAATTGGGCAAATTCACCTTCCATGCTTATCGATGACGGGGCGGTGGCGTTGACAGTCGGAATTTTGTTAAGCAGGTTGGTGAGCCACATGAATTCGTTTTTATAAGAAAAATTAAGCCCCCAAATTGTGTTTTTCACCACTTCGTTGCCTATCGACACTTTTTCGGTCAATGGTTTCTCGGAGTAGTGCATTATGGTTGTTCCTATGTTGAAGTCGGGCGTGAACTGGTAGTTGAGATCAAGCCCGAGCAACGTCTTGCGCTGGGTGCTGAATGTCGATTGGTTTTCGAGCGACACACTGATGCTTGTGCCTGCATCGATAATGCTTTGGTTGATGATGGTGACTATACCCATGTTATAGTCAACCACATAATCGCTGTTCTCGGTGAGGGTTACACCGCCGGCAGTAACCACCACCGACCCTTGCGGCACGTTCATTGCATTAAGGTTGATTTGCGACCCCGATGATGCCTGGTATTCGCCCGAGATGGTGAATTTGTTCTTGTCGGAAAATTGTTGTGCCACGGTGAGTGTGGAGTCATACAGTTCCTCATACACATATCGGTCGGCTATGGCATCGTTCCCTATTTTGTTGCGTAAATGCCGTCCGAAAGGTTCTATGACTGGGAATATGATTTTGCCGTTAGAGGCAAGTATGGTATAACCTTCGATAAAGTCGTATCGTCCGTCGGGGTTCGGTTGCTCGTTTGAGTCGAGGCGGTCCACATTGAGCACTTGTATGAGCGGAGTGCCGTTGATAGGCCCGTCGGGGATATAAGTAATTTCGGTTCCGGTTGTATCGCTTAGATATTTCACGTTGAGTCTGAAATTCTCTTTTTGCACTTGATATGCGCCGAGCGAATACACGTTTTTCATCATGAGTTTCCATGCCGGCAAGTAGGGCGATATGGTGGAACCTTTTAGCATTTTCACATATAGCGATTGTTCCGACGAAGTGATGTCGCCCGAGAATTCTCCCACCTGGTAGGTGTTTCCGCGGTAGGTGTATTCATATGCCACGGCAAGCACTTCGTCGCTGCTCAATGCCGAGCGCAGCGATATGTAACCGAGAGCCGAGTTGAGAGTGTATTCCGAAGAACTGAGCAACCGTGCGCTTTCTACTTTTTCATAGTCGCGTCCGCCCTCTATGCCATAGGCTGAAAGCGGTTGCAGTGCAGTGGTAACTTGGCTTATGGAACGTGCATCGGGATAATCGTTCCGTATTTCGGTAAGCAGGTTGTTGGCATTGTTCGACGGGTTGCTTTGCGTCGGGTCGGTAATCCAGTGGCTGTTGGCAAGGCGTTGGTTTTCACCAAGGTCCATGAATGCCACAAGGTTGCGCGATTCTTCGTAGCTTTGCCGTTTGTTTGTAATCCACACCTCGATGCGTGTGATGTTTATGCCGGAATTGACAAGCGGCAGTGTGGAACAGAAGTTGTCGTAATTGTCATAAAAGAATTGTCCGAGGAAAAAGTGGCGGTTGGCATCGTATTCGTCGGCGTTGATGCTGAATTCGGTGGTTTGCGCACCGCCGCGGGTGTTGACCGTTTGCGATTCGCTGTTTTGCTGCGAGACAAGTGCGGTGGCGGTGAGCTTGCCGAATTGCATTGTAGTCTTGATACCGAACAGAGCGGTGCTTCCCCTTATGAGTGAAGAACCTGTGGTCATGCTCACATTACCGGCCTCTATCGACTTGATTATTTCGTCTTCCTCGCCTTCGTATTGTAACTTCAGGTTTTGCGAATCGAAGTCGAATGTCGCATCGGTATTATAGTTCATGTTGAACTTCATTTTGCTGCCTACCGAGGCATTGATGGTGGCTTGTATTTTTTCGTCAAAGTCGAAATATGTGCTGCGCCTTGCATCGACCGACAATGCCGGATTGTCGGTTTTGTTCATTTTCATGCCAAGCTGGAGCTGTACCGACCCTTGAGTCTTTAATTGCACGCCACCCGGGCCGAATACTCGTTCGAGCGGTCCCAGGCCGAAACTCATGTCGAGGAAGTTGAACGGGTCTTTTTTCTCCTGTGCGAGGTCGGAATTCTTTTGCCTGTAATATTCCTGCATCGATTGCCGCAACATAAGATTGTTGTATTCATCGGCCGACAGCATGAACGGTGTCGAGATTTCCTTGTCGCCTAATTTTGTGCGAATTATGTAACATCCCGTTTCGTAGTCATATTCGGCTTCGGTGGTGATGTTTGACGGGTCTTCGAGGTCGGCGGCGTAATTATGCCGCTCTTCAAGGTAGTCGTATGTGTCGGGCACGGTGGGACGCACCGGGAATTGGGTGACAATGGTATCGCCCGAGGTCGTTGCGTTGCCTGCCGGAGCCGTGGGCGGCGGAGGCGGCAATTGGCTTGAGTAATATTGGCCGTAGGCATAAAATCCGCCTGCCGATGCCAACAGCATCATGCACGCGGCCGCAGCCCAAAGTCGTATTTTATGGTTGCTTTTTGCCCGAAAGCCCTTCATCATCCTATTTTAGTAGTTACAATCCTGCCTGCCCGCTGTTCACAACTGAGTTTGTATGGCACCGGCTGCTGTGGCGAAATGTGTGTGGCCGGCGTATGCTTCCTCTTGTGTCACATCATTTTCAAGGCTTGCTTGATGGCTTCTTCCACAGTGAGCTTGCTATTAGAGGCGAGCAGTTTTGTAAGCACTTTTTGCGACAAAGCCTGCGTGAACCCAAGCATGACAAGTGCTGCCAGTGCTTCCTCATATACCTCGTTGTTGGCGGGCATCTTGGATAATAACGTAGTATCGGCGGTTTTTATTTTGTCTTTCAAGTCCACAATTATGCGTTGGGCTGTTTTGGCCCCTATGCCTTTTACGGCTTTGAGCGAAATGTCGTTGCCTGTGGCAATTGCCGCGCTCAGTTCGTCGGGAGTCATGGCCGACAATATCATGCGGGCCGTATTCGGGCCCACTCCCGAGACGCTAATCAGCAACAAGAACAATTCGCGTTCACGCTTGTCGATGAAGCCGAATAACAGGTGGGCGTCTTCGCGTATGGCCTCATATATGTATAATTTAGCTTCGCCAGGCTGCTGTTGCAGGCGTTCGTAAGCATAAAGCGAGATATTTATCATGTACCCCATGCCGTGGTTGTCGATTACGGCATAGGCAGGTGTGATTTCGGCAATCGTGCCTTTTATATATTCTATCATACTGCGTCTTAATTAACCGTTTATTGGCATATTTCGGAGAGCCGGTTTTCAAGTGCGGTGTTTGTAAGTTTTTGGAACAGTTTGCCGCGATATGCCATCGATATGTTGCCGGTTTCTTCCGATACCACTACTGCCACGGCGTCGGTGGCTTGTGCTATGCCTAATGCCGAGCGGTGGCGCAACCCGAGGTTGCGCGGCAGGTTGGTGTCGTGTGACACGGGCAGGATGCACCCTGCCGAGGCAATGCGTTCGCCTGCTATTATCATTGCACCGTCGTGGAGCGGGCTGTTTTTGAAGAATATGTTTTCAATAAGGCGTGCATTTATATTGGCATTGATTATGTCGCCGGTGTGTTCGTAGTCGTCGAGCAACATTTTTTGTTGTATCACTATCAGCGCGCCTGTTTTTGATTTCGCCATGTTCATGCAGGCATATACCACGGGAAGAATCCATTTCTTTTCTTTGGTCTCGTCATCGGAGTTGTGCTTGAATATGCCATTGATCCATTGCCACCGTTTGTGCGAACCTATTTCCACCAAAATGCGCTTTATTTGGTCTTGGAACAATATGACGATGATTATCAACCCGATGTTGACAAACATATCCATGATGGTGCCGATGAGGCGCATATCGAGTATTTCAGACATCACTACCCACGCCACTATGAATGCCAGCACGCCGTAGAAAATGTTGATGGTGCCCGACTCCTTCATCATGCGGTAGGTGTAGAACATGAGAGTTGCCACCACTATTATGTCGATTGCATCTTTAATTCCGAATGACATATTATGTATGAGTGTTTAATATTTATAATTGCGGGTTAATGCTCCTGTGATTTTTACTGCTTCGACGGCTGCTGCAACATCATGTACTCGTAAAATGTGTGCGCCGTGCAGCAGGGCGGCGGTATTTAGTACCGTGGTGCCGTTTAGCGAACGGTCAGGGGTGATGCCGAGCAGTCGGTATATCATTGATTTTCGCGAAATACCCACGAGCAACGGCAATTCAAGCAGGTGGAATTCTTCAAGGTTATTGAGTAATTCATAGTTTTGTTCGATGGTTTTGGCAAACCCGAACCCGGGATCCACAATAATGTCGCATACGCCAAGGCTGCGCAAGTGGTCGATTTTTACGCCAAGTTCGGCTATCACGTCGGCTGTCACTCCGTGCGGATAGTCACATAATTGTTGCATTGTGTCGGGGGTGCCGTGCATATGCATCATCACATATGGGACGTGCAGTTGAGCCACTGTGGTGTGCATTTCCGGGTCGAGGTCGCCACCCGATATGTCGTTGATAATGTCGGCACCGTCGTCAAGTATGCACTTACGGGCAATATCGGCACGGAAAGTGTCGATTGAAATAATTGTTTCGGGTGCAGTCTCTTTCACGATTTCAATGCCGCGCTTCAGCCGTGTGTATTCTTCTTCTGGAGTGACGGCATCGGCACCCGGGCGTGATGAGTATCCGCCAATGTCGATTATATCGGCACCTTCATCTAGTAGTTGCCGTGTACGCGAGGCAATTGCTTCGCTGCCTGTGGTGCGGCTGTTGGCATAAAACGAATCGGGCGTAACATTGAGTATGCCCATAACCCACGGCCTGGAAATTTCAACCAGTCGTCCACGTATGTTAATCGAAAAAGTCTTGAATTCCGACACTTTGTAAGTCAATTAAAAAACGTAGTGCGAAATTACAGCAAATTGCCACAACCACAAAATTTTTTGCCGACTTGTGCCTTGAGCCTTTAAAAATAATTTTGCAGGAAAGGGAAAGTGTTTTTAATTTTGCCGTTACTTATGAATTATTGCATTGAAACAGTACCGCCGTTTATAAGGGGTGAAATAGATTTGCCTGCATCGAAGAGCATCAGCAACAGGGCATTGATGGTAAATGCCTTGTCGGGAAACAAGTGTGAAATATGCAATGTGGCCCGGTGTGATGATACCGATGCAGTGGTTGCGGCCCTTTCCAACAATGGCGGTTATGTAAATGTCGGTGCGGCGGGAACTGCGATGCGATTTCTTACCGCTTACTTCTCGTTGCAGACAGGACGCACAGTCGTACTTGACGGTTCGGAACGAATGCGTAACCGGCCCATCAAGCCGCTTGTAGATGCTCTTAATGCCTGCGGTGCCGACATAAGGTATAAGGAAAAAGAAGGATTCCCACCATTAGAAATACACGGGAGAAGTTACAATTGTGAGTCGATTGAGATTGATGCCGGAATGAGTTCGCAATATATATCGGCGGTACTCATGATTGCTCCTGCCATTGGGTGCAGGCAAATCGTGTTGACAGGTAACATAACTTCGCGTCCGTACATCGACATGACTCTTGGTGTGATGCGCGATTTCGGAATACGGTCGCAATTTACAGGAAACATAATAACCATTGAGGCCGGTGGTTATAACCCGCCTTCGTGCTTTGTGGTGGAAAATGATTGGACGGCGGCAAGTTACTGGTTTGCGATGCAGGCTTTGCTGCCCGCGTCGCGCATTTCGTTGAAAGGATTGTTTGCCAATAGCCTGCAAGGCGATGCGCGTGTGCGTGAATTTTATGAATGCTTCGGAGTGCTGTCGTGCGGTTGCGGCACGTATATCGACTTGCGCAATGCGACAAATTTTGCGGTTGATAACAGATGCCTGCGGATTGATCTGTCGGGCAATCCCGACCTTGCGCAGACGATTGTAGTTACTGCCTGCCTGTTGGATATGCACTTTAAAATTACCGGTTTACATACATTAAGGATAAAAGAAACCGATCGCATAGAGGCATTGCGTTCGCAATTGTTGAAACTTGGTTATGTAATAAATGTTGGAGCCGATTGCAGCCTGTCGTGGAACGGCGAAAAGATGCCGGCCGGGCAGCATCTGATTATCGAGACATTTGACGACCATCGCATGGCGATGGCATTTGCCATTGCTGCAATCAAGTTTCCTGGACTGGTGATTGCCGATGCCGGTGTGGTGTCGAAGTCATATCCCGATTTTTGGAAGCATCTTGCCGCTTGCGGTTTTGGATTAAAGGAGGTGGAAATATGATAGTGGCATTGTGGATATTGCTTGCTTTGGTGGTGACGGGTGTGGTGCTTTATATTCATCATCGCCTTACCGACAAGGACGAAACCGAAACTCCTGCCGTGCCTGCCGAGCGGCCCGAAGGGTGTTGCGGGCAACACTTGGTGTGTGAAAAAGAATCGTTGCTCGCCTGTGTGAGCAAGCAGATTGTGTATTACGAGGACGAGGAGCTTGACGCTTTCCGCGGAATGAGCCCCGATGATTATACCGACGAGCAGGTGGAACAGTTTCGAGACGTGCTTTATACGTTACGTCCCGAGGAGATTGGCGGTTGGGCACGTTCGATACAGTTGCGGCAGATAGAATTGCCTGCTGCCGTGCGCGACGAGCTGGTTATGCTTGCTGCCGAGGCTCGCGAAACGCTAAATCATGCCAATGCCGATGCTTGATATTTTCAATTACACATTTTTCCAAAATGCCCTGCTTGGCGTGCTCCTTGTGAGTATTGCGTCGGCCATGATAGGAACATACATTGTCACTCGCCGCATGGTATTTATCACCGGTGGTATCACTCATGCCTGTTTCGGCGGACTCGGGTTGGGGTATTCCCTTGGTATTAATCCCATATTGGCGGCAGGCGTGTTTGCCGTTGCGTCGTCGCTCGGCGTGGAGTGGATGGCAGCAAGGCAAAACGTGAGGGAAGATTCTGCGATAGCTGTGGTGTGGGCATTCGGCATGGCAATAGGTACGTTGTTCATATTTCTCACACCCGGGTATGTTCCCGACCTGAATTCATTTCTTTTCGGCAATATATTGACCATAAGCCGCGGCGACATCATTGCATTTGCCATATTCCTTGTGGTGTTGGCACTGTTCTTTCTATTTTTTTACCGGCCTATCGTGACTTGCGCATTTGACAGAGATTTTGCCTATACCAAACAATTGCCGGTGCGGGCAATCAACTGCGTTATGTCGGTGCTCGTGGCAGTGTGCGTGGTGCTTACGATAAGGCTCATAGGCATAATGCTGCTGATGTCGATGCTGACAATGCCGCAGATGATAGCCGAGCAATTTGCAAGCCGTTTCGGTAAGATGATGTTGCTGTCGGTGGTTTTCGGGCTGTCGTGTGCGGTTGCCGGGCTTGTGGGCAGTTACCTCTTTGGTGTTTACCTTGTGAGCGTTCCCGCATCAGTCACAATTGTTTTGGTGCTGATAATCGCATATGCAGTTGCCCGTATAATTCATTCAGTAACAATGAAATTGAAAAAAACGAAAAATAATTTTATCAAGGGTGTTGCATAATTGAAAAAGAGTGCTTAACTTTGCACCCGAAATCAACAGAGATGGTGAGATTAGCTCAGTTGGTTAGAGCGTCGGATTGTGGTTCCGAAGGTCAAGGGTTCGAGACCCTTATTTCACCCCAAAGCGATACCCGGTGAAACCGGGTATCGCTTTTTTCGGTATATGTGTCTGGTGTGGAGTGGTGCTGTTGTTCACAAAAAGGGATCAGCGGATTTTCCCGGTTGGTGGAGCAGGGATTTCAGGAATATAGCTTAACTTTGTATCATGGAACATATTA
>CALUMH010000025.1 GCA_944321685.1 uncultured Muribaculaceae bacterium | reverse complement strand
AGTTTAATATGTTCCATGATACAAAGTTAAGCTATATTCCTGAAATCCCCGTTCCACCAACCGGGAAAATCCGCTGTTCCCAAAATACCATCTCGGGGGCACTATTTGTACGTTGTTAATCGGATAACAGTTTTTCATAGGCCTTGCGTGTGCCACGGCTGTAGTTGACTTCTCCGCAATAAGTAAAATGCATTTTTTTAAGCAGGTGCAGCATGGCTGTATTGTCAAAGTTAGTGTCGATTTTTATGCTGTACACACCGCGTCGGTGCGCCATCTCCTCCACTTGTTGCATCATAAGCATTCCCAAACCTTTTTGCCGCTGCCGCTGTGACACGGCAAGACGGTGGACCACTGCATAAGGTTGTTCGCTAAGCCATCGGCCTTTGCCGATGTGGCGGTAGGCAGGTTCTTCACCGAAGATAACGGCACCATAAGCCTCCACACGGCCTGCCATGCATAACACCATACCGTGTCTTGCAGCAATGTCGGCCTCGATATCTTTGCGCAAAGGATAATGCTCGTCCCATTGTTGCTTACCCTCATCGAGCATTCTGCAACGTGCATAGTCGATAATCTCCATTATGGCATCGACATCGATAGGCCATGCTTCACGAAATACAAAATCTTTCATTGTATGCCTGTTTGATTGTCGCAAAATTAGGTAAAATGTTCCGAATATTATATGACGCGTAAAAATTGTGACTGTCATAGTTTGCACGGGCGGGGTTTATTTGCTAAATTTGAAGTATCACGAAAAAACCACCATATTATGAATATAATCCTGCCCAACAAGATAAACGGCGGAAAGCCCGATATAATCAACGATGCACGCCGTGTTACTGTGATAGGTGCCAACGGTGCGGGCAAGACGCGCTTTTCGACACGGCTTATCGAGATGTTTCCACACCGGGCCTATAAACTGTCGGCATTGAAAGCTATATTCCCCACCACGTCGATCAACCACCTTGAAGGGTCGATTGATATGCTTTATAATGACAAAGCCTCGCAGACGCACATTTTCAAGGGCGCGGCCGAGAGCGAGCTTGAACGGCTCATCTTCCTGTTGATGCAGGAAGAATTTATTGATATGCTTACTTACAAGGCCAGGTTGAAATCGGGCGAGAAGGTGGAGATGCCGCGTACGCGCCTCGACGATGTGTTGCGCCGGTGGATGGAGGTGTTCCCACAAAACAGGGTGCAACGGCTTGACGGTAAATTGCTATTCTCGAATGAAAGCGACGACGAGCCTTACAGTTCTCAATTGCTTTCCAATGGCGAAAAAGCGGTGCTTTATTACATCGGGGCGGTGTTGTATGCGATGCCCGACGCAGTGATTTTTGTCGATTCGCCTGAGATCTTCCTGCATCACAGCATAATGCAGACGCTGTGGAATGTGATTGAGGAGATGCGTCCCGACTGCACGTTTATCTATAACACACATGACATAGAATTTGCATCGTCGCGCATCGACAATGTGTGCGTGTGGGTGCGCAGTTACGACAACACGCGCGAGGCATGGGATTACCGCATAGTGTCGAATTCCACTTTCCCCGATGAGATATATTTCGACATACTTGGCAGCCGAAAGCCTGTGTTGTTTGTCGAAGGCGATGAGATGCATAGCATCGACTCGAAACTGTATCCGCTTATTTTTACCGAATATACCGTGAAGCCTGTGGGCAGTTGTGACAAGGTGATAGAGGTTACGCGGGCTTTTAACGATATGCAGGCGTTTCATCACCTTGACAGTCACGGAATTGTTGACAGGGATCGCCGCAACGACCACGAAGTGTCTTATTTGAGGCAAAAAAAGATATTCGTGCCCGATGTGGCCGAAATTGAGAATATATTAATGCTTGAAGGGGTGGTGCGAACCGTGGCACGCCATTATCATAAGGACGAGAACAGGGTGTTCCTGAAAGTGAAGCACGCGGTGCTCAATATGTTCCGCTCCATGCTCAAGCAGCAGGCACTGATGCACGTGCGCCATAACGTGAAAAGCAGCGTGGAGATGCAAATCGACCGCAAGTTCCAGAATATCAATGCCCTTGAAGACCATATTTCCGACCTTGTATATGAAATAAATCCGCGCGGATTATATGATAACTTCTGTCGCCGGTTCCATGACTATGAGCAACGTGATGATTATGCCGCCGTGCTGAAAGTGTTCAACGAAAAGACCATAATCAACAATAGCAACGTGGCACCGTTATGTGGCTTGCGCAACAAGGACCACTATGTGAAAGCTATCCTGTCGATATTGAAAGAGAACGGCCCCGATGCCCAATCCATTCGTCAAGCTGTAAAAAACTGTTTCGGGATTACCGATGCTTCCACTAACGGTTCCTCTGACATTGGAACAACCAAGCCGGATAAATAGTGAAAAATCAAGTCAAATTGTAAGTTTTGACTGGCTTTTAAGCAGGTTGCTTTATCGATGTATGTGAGGTGGCAAGCCGGCGGATAATTCGGCATGATCAACTGCCGGTGGTTTGCCTGTTTCGGTCGTTTAATGGCTTGTTATGTAGAGGAGGGGGATAAAATTTTCGTTTCTACATAATTACAAAATTGTATTTCGGCACACCCCTTCTCACATTGGCAGGTCATTGTGAATGGAAGAATCGTGGAGGTCTTTTGATTGGTGGGCATTTGCATAATTGGGGGAAAAGTGTTAAATTTGGAACGCAAATTATTTTTGAGATGAGTAATAAGACCAAAGTATTGATCATTGATGACGACGAGAAGTCGATTGAGAAGTTGAGCGAAGTCTTGTCTGATTACCCCGACCTTGAGGTAGTGGGGAGCGCGGGTTTGTGCAAAACCGGGCGCGAAATGGTGGCTAAAGTGAAGCCCGACCTTCTTTTCCTTGACATAGAGTTGCCCGATTGTAACGGGCTTGATTTTATTAAGGCGGTAAAAGCAATTCATGCCGATGCCTATATTGTCATGTTTACCGGTTATTATAAGGAATATGAAGAGGGTACTTTCAAGAGTGATGAAGCCGATTATCTGTTGAAGCCTATCGACGAACTTGAACTCAACAAAGTTATAAAGCGTTATCGCCGCCATAGGATATTAACTAATAGCGATCTGCTGAAAGCTCCCGACCCACATCCGACGACGAGGCAAGGTGAAGTGTTTACGGCCACGACTTATACCAATGAATTGCGTGTGATGCGATTGTGCGACATAGGGTATTTCCGTTACAGTATGCGGCGCAAAGTGTGGGAAGTGGCACTTAACGACCACAGTTTTGTGCAATTGAAGCGTGGCACTTCGGCTAACGACATATTGCAATATAGCGCGCAATTTGTGCAGACCCACCAGTCGTATATAGTGAATATGCATTACTTGTTGCTTGTGGGAACAACCAAGTGCCGACTGTATCCACCGTTTGAAGAAGACGAGTTGCCCATCGGTCGCACTTACGGCCGCGATTTGCGTCACCATTTCCAGGAAATATAAAGTCAACGTGGCGATGCTGCCATGATTTTTTGCCAAAAGTCGAGGTGGCGGCGAGCTACAAGGCGGTTGTCGTTGTGCTTTATTACAAATTCCCTGCTCTGTCGAGAGAGTGCAGGTAATAGGTCGCGGTGCTCTACAATCCATGCAAGCTTATTGTCGATATCTCCTTCAACAAGTGGCGAGACGTTGATTATAGGTTGGCAGTCATGTTCGCCGATAAAGTCGTAATATTCCGGTTCGGCACCGCTCACGGCTACTACGCCACGGACCATCCCCAGCAAGGCATTGGTGGCCGGTGTGTAGGAATACAGTTGGTCGAGGTTCACATGAGCCGATGAAAGCAATTCGATGTATTCGCTATAAGGTCGGTTTTCCACTACTTGCATCTCGCACAATCCCGGGTATCGGTCACAAGTGCGCCGCAGAGCATCAAGCATCAGGTCGGTACCTTTCAGTGTCATCCGGTTCCGTTGCCGTCCGAGGAAAAATTTTACTTTCTCGGGAGTTTTATCAATGATATGAGGTTCAATCGATTGAGTTTCGATGGGTATTCCACCGTATGCAAGTTTCCCGGGTGGCACATATCCTTCAAATGCTTTATAATATTCATACAGGCAGGCCACCACACCGTCTAATCGCGATGTGATGTAATCGCAGTACCATTTCATTACCGGCATATCCCAATTGTGTTGCCCCCAAATGTCGGCTTCGGGTGACAGTATGAAAGGCGACGGCTTGTCGCCTACCAAAAATTCGGAATAGCGCAACACTTTTCCCTCGCGACACATTTGCACGTAGTTATAATCCCCATCCAAAGCCGAAAGAAAAATATACTTGTTGTTCCGTTTCAAATAATCGAAAACATAACGTATTTTTTCACGCCGCAAATCTAAGAACGCAATACTTGACAAATGCACAATGTCGTAACCTCGCAACTTTGGCAAAGTTTTAATTATATCGAATATATATTTTACCGCGCCCTTTTTACCTTGTCCGCGCGACAAGTTGATATCCCGCTTGGTATTCATCCATCGACTACCGTTTGACACCACAGTCACCGAGTGGCCCATATTCTTCAACGTGGCAGCAAGACAATTATGTAAATTACTGCCATCGCCCATAAACAATATTTTAAGTTGCCGCATTATTAAGTATCTTAAAAAAATTACGGTTTTAATTTATCCCACAGCTTGTAATGGTCGAATACAGCTTTCATTTGTTGGTCATTTGCGCATTCCTTTCCTATATTAATATTCAGTAATCCGGTATCTTGTATATCGGGATTACATATGTATTCCTCTCCATACTTATCATGTGTGGGACATTTTTTCGCAGTTGTACCGCCAAGCAATGCCATAGCATTCAGCCATATATCATCGGCGTACCGGCATAAGTGCGTAAATACAGCCTCGTTCAATGTTTCTTTGGGCAAGCAACCGGGAGGATACAAAACTCCGCCTACACCTGTAAAAAAATTAAGCGGCGAATTTTCTTCAACCTCGGTAATGCGCCATTTCCATTTCATGTAGCTCACGGGCCGACCATCGGGCGAAAGCACTATGCGATGGAAACGGTTTGCTATGATACTCCCGGGATATTTAGTATGTGTGGCTACTAATTTTTCCACCATGTCGAAAGCATAGGCCGCGTCGTCATCGATGGTTATTATTATCGATTGCGGATAGCACCTAAGGGCGGGTATCAGCTTGGTGTATGGTCCTATGTCTTTACAATAGCATATTTCAAGTCCACGCTTTTGTTGCCGACGCAATGCTATGGGCAGAACAGTATCACGCATTTCTTCGCCAAGCCAAAGGATTATTCTATTAGGTTTCAAGCTGCCCTGCATTATGCTTTCAATGGCCGCAGGCGCATCATAAATGCGTTTATCATAAGAAGTAATAGAAACAATCACTTCTTGCTCACAAATTTTATCGACCGAGGTTCCGGGCTCATTGCTATTTAACGCTTTGTCCATGAGCCAATTGTTGCGCATGGCATACATCACACGTTGTGTCATTATCTGCGTGTGCAAGGCTGCATTCAGGCGATTTTTGACTTTACTGAGAATATTGAGCATGGCGGTAAACACACATAATCGATTATTACGCAAAGTTAATAATTTTGAGAGAAATTGCTATTTTTGCATCATGGTTTCGATAATAATTCCGGTATATAACAGGGCCCGATTGGTAGAGCGCACATTGCAGTCGGTAGTTGCACAAACGTTGCGGCCGCTCGAACTGGTACTTGTGGATAATAATTCAACCGATGACACACCGACAGTGTTGCAGGAGTTTAAACTCAAGCATGAAAATAGCGACTTCAAAATTATAATCGGCCATGAATTACAGCCGGGAGCAGCCTGTGCACGAAACTATGGCGCAAGGCTTTCGAGTGGCGACCGTCTGCTATTCTTTGACAGCGACGATACAATGGAACCCGACATGGTGGAATGTTATCTCAATGCCGCCAAAAATGGAAATGCAGACATGGTGGTAGGACGTGCCGACCGCATTAATTTAGATGGTTCAAAACACGAGAAGCCCTATTATAAAACCAATTTGCTCATAAACAACATATTCCATGCTTCAATATGCCCGTTGCAATGTTGCCTTATATCGCGTGAATTGTGTGAACGAGCAGGGTGGTGGAATGCCAATCTGCCCACATGGAACGACTGGGAGTTTTCAATGCGCATATTGTTACAAAAGCCATCAATTGCATTTTACGACGAGGCAATAAAAGTACACATATTCTTACAACGGGAATCAATAACAGGAACCGATTTTGCATCAAAAGCAGGAACATGGGAACGCGCCATCGATGCCGTGGAACAAGCTTTGCGGCAGGCATCGAATGTCGAACATCTTGACCGACTTTTAAAATATATTGAGTACCGCCGCACAGTACTGTCAGGGTTATATTTGGGAGAGAACCGCAAAGACCTTGCCACGCCGCTTTTTTCACAAGTATGCACACGATTACGGCATGATGTGGCTACACGCCTGCTTTATTCGCTTTTACGGCGTTATATAGCCGCAGGCGGTCGCGGTGCTTCCCACATAGTAAAAATGCTTGTGCGATAACCTCACGGTTTCTACATCAGCCGCCACGTGCGGTCACGGTTTACCGTGAGTACACCTTCAACGGCTTTGAAATATTTGATTGCTTCGGTGATATTTCCGCCTTCGGGTATGCGCAATGCTATCCTGCTGATATTCTCGTATTGGTATATGACTTCTGCGCCGTATTCTTTGGCAGCTTTCAGTAGCGGTTCTTTCCCTACTTTTGCATCATACATAATTATTAGTGTAGTATTCGATATGGCTCCGTCTTGAATGGCAGGTTGTGTGGCTTGTGGAGCTGCTGCATTGGGTGTTGCTTCTTTTGAAGATTTGCACGATATGAGTGCGGTTGCCGCAATTATGGCTATGGATGTTATATACTTGTTCATTGTTGCATGTGGCTGTTTTCGTGTTCGGTGATTACTTGTGCAAGTTGCATTGCCGTTTGGATTGTTTCCGATTTATTCAACAGGTGGGTTGCATTGAAAATTATTTCAGCACGGGTGTAATGTTGCAGGCGCTTTTGCAGCCCGTCACGCACGAAGTCGAGCAACTCCTTGTCGCTCTTCCCTGCTATAAGCGGACGTTTGGTGCGCGAACCCGGTAGCGCGAGGCGCAAGGCGAGTATCTCGGGCTGCACGTCGAGGTATATTGTCAAACCGTGTGACAGCATGAAATCCATGTTGTCGTAATAGCATGGTGTACCGCCGCCGCAAGCCACTATCACGTCTTGGAATTCGGCCACTTCGTGTATCATGTTGCGCTCTATGGTGCGGAACCCGTCTTCCCCGCGCTCATCAAATATCTGTTTGACGGTGGAGTGGAAACGTGTCTCGATGTATTTGTCAAGATCGATGAAGTCACGCCCCATTTCCCGGGCGAGTTGCCGTCCGAGCGAACTTTTCCCGCTCCCCATGTACCCTATCAAGAAAATCGGTCTGTTCATGATTGCCTGTGTGCAATATTGTTTCCCCAAAAGTAAGTAAAAAACAGGACTTTTCATAAGTTGCCATGACAGCGGGGTGTAAAAAATCTGCGAATTTGTATTTTTAGCAGTATCTTTGCAGGCAAATTAAGGATTGGCAATTATCAATCGTTAAATCGTTTATGGGAAACAACAGGTTCAAATGGTATGTGGTGTGGGTTGGCGACCGTCCCGGCATTTATGACTCGTGGGAAGAGTGCAAATTGCAGATAGATCGTTACCCCGGAGCTCGATATAAGAGCTATAAAACACGTGAAGAGGCCGTGGAGGCTTTTCGTGGCGACCCGTCGCAGCAGATGGGATTGTTGCGGAGTATAGCAGACGGACTCGGCAGTCGCCCTGTTGTCAATTATGAGGCGTTCCCCGAAATTAATGTGTGCAGCCTTGCAGTCGATGCGGCTTGCAGCGGCAATCCCGGTGTGATGGAGTATCGCGGCGTGTGGGTGGCAACCGGCGAAGAAGTGTTCCGCAAAGGGCCGTTTCCCCATGCCACCAATAACATTGGCGAATTCCTGGCTCTTGTGCACGGGCTTGCACTGCTGCAAAAGTTGAATTTGCCCGATATGCCCATTTACAGCGACAGCCGTACGGCTCAAGCATGGGTGCGCGATCGGCATTGCAAGACCACATTGCAGCGCAACAGCCGTAATGCCGCGTTGCTCGACATCGTTGCACGAGCCGAAGCATGGCTTGCGAATAACACATATCGAAATCGCATTATTAAATGGAATACCGAAGAGTGGGGTGAAATTCCTGCCGACTTCGGCCGTAAATAACAGAAAGAGCAATATTATGGCAGACAATAAGTGCAGCGAATGCGGAAGCTCCATATTGCCGGGAGCCACACGGTGTGCGGTATGTGGCGCGCCTGTGGGGGGAGATGTGCGTCGTTGCCCCGAGTGCGACAAAATGATACCGGTGAAGTCGGTGTTTTGCCCTTGTTGCGGGAAAATGGTGTGGAACGACATGGAAGAGAAAAAAACGCCTGTTGAACCTGAGCCGATGAAAACAGACGTAAAAACGGAAAAGCATGATGTCGCGACCGAAAACACCGGCAATCCTGCCGAAGAGATGCCGGTAAATCATAATCGGACAAAAATCAACCGGATTGTCTCCATTGTGCTTGTGGTTGCGGTGGTGTGTCTTGCCATATACAGTATATATGACTGGGGTGGCGGAGGAGGCGGAACATCTAATCCGTATTTGGCGCTTACGGGAAACGATGCGATAAAACGCCCTGAACCCGAGCGGATGAACATTGTGGAAGCTTCGGGCATTTATGGTGATGCAATGGTACACGATAACCGCATAGGCGACTTGTCAACCTTCGGGCCTGCTGCCTATACATTGCATGGGGGGAAGCCGCTGATTGTGGGTATAAATTATTTCTCGGGCGATAAGCAGCGTTCGTTTTTGAAACTCACTCAAATCCACAAAATAGATGATGCCTGGCGATGCGGAGATGAGACATTAAGGCATGAGGATGATGGGATTATTGTAATGGACCGCGACAGGTTGAGGCTTTCGGGAGAAAACATTCCACGGTTTGTCAATATCGACGGGAAACATTATTTTTATTTCATATATCTTGTCAATCCGTCGGAAAAACTTTTCGGCACGTCGGCACGTAACCATTTGAAATTATCGCTTTTCAATATTGAAAGTACCGATGTGATACAACTTGATTATGAATGCGAACCTGTGATTGTGCGTGGCGAGACGTTGTATTACGGTAATGTCGAGAACCGGCGCGAGACCCCCGAATTTGAGTTTCTTGCATCGGAACTTGATAAATTACCCATTGTTTATCACCCCACACCCGAAGAACAAAAGATGGCAATGCCTGCCAATGCGTCGCGTAAATGGTTGGCTGACAACAGTGAATTGCTTGGAGAATTGAAGAAAGGGAAACAGAAAGTGACATTTGTGCTCACTTATTACGATTCACCATTGTTTTCACGTGGTGATGTAGCAATGGATTCCCGTGTTTCGACCGAGGTATATGTTTATTATGCCACTCATACGGGAACAGTGTTTGGTTATAACCGGAACAGTAAAAAGTTTTTTATAGTTTATGTCGATTCACGAGGCAGTGTGCCGCAAATCGAAATCAATAGCGACGGAACGCTGCACGTTGCGGCAATCGAAGTAGATTTCGACTTCGATCCAGCCACAACCCATGCTACTTTAAATTGAGAATAATCGGGAAATGAATACTTGATTTGTCGGTAAAGTCTGCGGAAGGTTTAAAAAACAATATTTTCTATGATGACGATTGAGGAATATGTGAAATTACACAGAGGTTGTCGCCGGGAAGTAGCCGATGTGATGTTGCGCCGGTTGCCCGAGGCTGTAGCCTTGTGGCGCAGTGAGCAGGTCGAACCGCAAGGCCGCTTGCAAAGCAGTGTGATTACAATTGACGAAGTCTCGGGATTTGTATCAATAAATTCCGGAAACGACAAATCGGTCACCGATGCCGATGATGTAAAAGATTACGGTGCACTTATTGCCGAATTATCGGTGTTGCTGCTTAAGCCCGACCGTCGCATTTCAATGTTTGCCGATGCTTGTCGTCGAGGCGATTATTCCTCGATTGGCGATGTGATGCTCGCTGTGGAACGGCGTAAATCGGGAAATATATATTGGTATTTGTTAGGTGTTATTGTTTTATTGCTTGTGTTGCTTGTCATTCTTAACCGATATACATAAAAATTTATAACATAGCAGTGTCGGTTTGTAAATTTTGGCTAAATTTGCAGCCATAAAAAACTGAAAGTCACATGGCAATTGAAATTCGAGAAATAAAGCCGGTAAAGCGAGAGCTACTTAAATTCGTTCATTTTCCTATTGATACGCTCTATAAGGATAATCCTTATTATGTACCTTCATTGGTGCTCGATGAGGTGGATACTCTATTGCCCGAGCGTAATCCGGCATTCGACTTTTGCCGCAGTGTGTATTTCATGGCATTCGATGACGGGAAACCTGTAGGGCGCATAGCCGGTATTATCAACGACACTGTGAACCAAAAAACCGGCAAGAAGGAAATGCGTTTCGGTTTCGTGGATTTCATCGATGACCGCGAGGTTAGTGCCAAGTTGTTTGCGGCTATAGAAAAATGGGGTCGCGAGCAGGGCATGACGCAGATTGTGGGGCCGCTCGGCTTTACCGATATGGATCCCGAGGGGCTTCTTGTAGAGGGTTTTGACCAAATAAGCACTATGGCCACGATTTACAACCACCCATATTACGAAAGCCATATCGAAGCCCTTGGATTTAAAAAAGAAATTGATTGGGTGGAGTTCAAAATTTTTGTTCCCGAGGGAATTCCCGAAAAGCACAAGCGCATAAGCGATATCATAAGCCGCAAATATGAGTTGCAAACCATAAAATATACCAGTGCCAAGAAGATTGTCAATGATTACGGGCAAGCGATATTCAAGCTTATCAACGAGGCCTACGACCAACTCTATGGGTACTCGCCGCTTACTCCGCGGCAAATCGACCATTACATCAAGATGTATTTGCCGGTACTTAGGCTTGAAAATGTGTCGCTTATAATCGACAAAAATCGCGAATTGGTGGGTGTGGGTATTGCAATGCCGTCAATGTCCCGGGCATTGATAAAGAGCCGAGGGCGGTTGTTCCCGTTCGGTTGGGTTCATCTGTTGAAGGCTTTGCGTGGCAAGAACGATGTGGTTGACTTGTTACTTGTGGCCGTAAAGCCCGAATACCAAAGCAAGGGCGTGAATGCACTGTTGTTTACCGACCTCATTCCATGTTTTATCAAAAACGGTTATGTGTATGCCGAGAGCAATCCCGAACTTGAAGTAAATCAAAAGGTGCAATCGCAATGGCAATATTTCGAGACACACCAAAACAAGCGTCGCCGGGCATATATTAAACAATTATAGCAATCGGCTCAAAAAGTTCCCGGGATGAACTTCATGCCGTAAATCACACGTAGCGAGTCGCCGTCGCTCAGGAAGTACAGATCCATGTCGTAACCGCATTGCAGCGAGTCGCGGTCGGTGGTATTGTTCCAATGGAAAAGCATTATGCGTGCTTCGGGTACTTTTTTCAGTATGGAATCCAAGTAAGCCGTGTTGCCATAGCCGAGTTCCGACCGGATTTTTCCATGGCTGTATTCTATTTCCCGGTAAAACGATGGGCCGCCATATTCGCGTGTGATGGTTTCAAATGTCTTATAATGCAGGTCGAGGTACGGGTACATGATAATGGCTGCGTTATTCGGTGCTTCGATGCTTCCTCCGCCGAAGTACCAACTTTCGGGATAAGCAAGTAACGGAAACGGGTTTGACGTTGCGGTGTCACAATTGAGTGTATCGGCAGTTGCGTCATCACTTGCCGCCACGTTGCCTTTGCCTGCACTGTTGCAGGCGGCAAGGCATATGCAACACATAAATATAGCAATCAAAAGTCTCATAACCATAACCCTCCACCCACAAAAATACAACAATAATCTTAAAAAATCGGCGGTTTTGTCAGGGGAATGTGTTAATTTTGTGTTTAAACTGAAATTTTCCGGGATTATGCTTACCAAGATTTATGGAGCCGCTGTGCATGGTATCGATGCCATTATAGTAACTATCGAAGTGTCGGTGGATACCGGCATCGGTTATACTATAGTGGGATTGCCCGATGCAGCCGTCAAGGAAAGCCATGAGCGGATACGCACGGCTATGAAGCAGTGCGGGCAGAATTTCCCTCGGCGGCAGGTTGTGGTTAATATGTCTCCTGCCGATGTGCGCAAGGAAGGGGCGGCATACGACTTGCCTCTTGCCATAGGCATTCTTGCTGCCGATGGCAAAGTCGATGGCAGCCGACTCGGCCGGTTCATGATGATGGGTGAGTTGTCGCTCGATGGTTCGGTGTTGCCTATACGCGGAGCATTGCCCATGGCTATAAAAGCTCGTGAGTTGGGCTATGAAGGATTCATTGTTCCGAAAGCCAATGTAAAAGAAGCTGCCGTAGTTAACAATATCGACATATACGGTGTGGAGTGCATAAGCGAGGTAATTGACTTTTTTAATGGTGCGGCACGGTTGGTACCTACAATCGTTAATACCCGGGAAGAATTTTTCCGCACGGTTAATAACTATGATTTCGACTTTTCGGAAGTTCGCGGACAAGAGAATGTGAAACGGGCTTTTGAGGTGGCTTGCGCCGGAGGGCATAATATAATACTTGTAGGCAGTCCGGGATCGGGCAAGTCAATGATGGCCAAACGCCTGCCATCGATATTGCCGCCATTGAGCCTGCAAGAAGCCCTTGAGACTACCAAGATACACTCTGTGGCAGGCAAGTTGGAACGTGGAGCCACGCTCATGACGCGCCGTCCGTTCCGCGCACCGCATCACACCATTTCACCGGTTGCGCTTGTGGGTGGCGGCACCTATCCTTCGCCCGGGGAAATAAGCCTTGCCCATAATGGGATATTGTTTCTCGACGAGTTGCCCGAATTCAGCCGCCAGGTGCTTGAAGTGATGCGCCAGCCGCTCGAAGACCGCCATATTACCATTTCCCGAGCCAAATACTCGGTTGATTATCCTGCCTCGTTCATGCTGGTGGCATCGATGAACCCTTGCCCGTGTGGATATTATGGGCATCCCACCAAGCCTTGCACCTGTCCGCCGGGTGCGGTGCATAAATATTTGAGCAAGATTTCGGGGCCGTTGCTCGACCGCATCGATATCCAAATAGAAGTCTCTCCCGTGCAATTCGACGAGATGGCTTCCAACGAACCGACGGAAAGCAGCGCGTCGATACGCGAACGTGTGGTGAAAGCGCGTGAAATACAGCAACGTCGTTTCAGTGGCGAAAAAGGTGTGCATTGCAATGCACAAATGTCTTCGCGGCTTATACGCCAATATGCGCAACCCGATGCCGAGGGGCTTGAACGGCTGAAAGAAGCCATGACGCGGCTCAGCATGTCGGCACGGGCATACGACCGCATACTTAAAGTTGCTCGCACCATTGCCGACCTTGCCGGAAGTGAAAAAGTGACTTCGGCACATTTGCAAGAAGCTTTGAGTTACCGCAATCTTGACCGCGATAATTGGGCAAAATAGAATTTTGCTCCCGGCTGTTGATATATCATTGAAATAAGAATTATAATGGACGAATATAACGAAGACGAGAAATTTATGCGCCTTGCACTCGACGAGGCTCGAAAGGCAGCACAGCGCGATGAAGTTCCCATTGGGGCAGTGATAGTGTGTGGCGGACGTGTGGTGGCACGTGCCCATAACCTGACCGAAACCCTTACCGACCCCACCGCCCATGCCGAAATGCAAGCAATAACATCGGCAACGAGCTACCTTGGAGGTAAGTATCTCACCGAGTGTACCATATATGTGACCGTGGAACCGTGCCTGATGTGTGCCGGGGCAATAGCTTGGAGCCAAATGAAACGGGTGGTATATGGCGCAGCCGATGACAAGCGCGGTTACCACACATTCTGCACTTCACCATTCCACAAGAAAACGCAAGTAACCGCCGGAGTGCTTGCCGACGAATGTGGCAACCTTGTCACTGACTTCTTCCGCCACAAGCGATAACCACACCGGCGAGATAAGCAAAGATGATTTGCTTATCTCGCCGGTATTCAATCGTTTAATCTATTCAGAGAGTATCAATACTCTTCCTCGTTGAAGAAGAAATCGTCTTTGCTGGGATAGTCGGGCCAAATATCTTCGATGCTTTCGTAAGTTTCACCTTCATCTTCCATTTCTTGAAGGTTCTCGATTACTTCGAGTGGTGCACCTGAGCGCATGGCATAGTCGATAAGTTCTTCTTTGGTTGCCGGCCACGGTGCATCTTCAAGTTTCGTTGCGAGTTCCAATGTCCAATACATAGTGTTTCGGTGTTTAAGATTATAAGTCTGAAAATTTTGCGCAAATATAGTGCAAGCATCAATCAAAACAAAAGAAAAAACATGGTTTTTTACTTACGATTGTTAATCACTGATACCATGTAGGTAAAATGATGTGTATTAACGTTGGCAAGTGTTAAAACGCAAGCTCTGCGCCATTGGCATCCACTGTAAGCGTCACCCATGCACCTTCAACCATGGGGTAATTATTGTCGGTATGCCCTACCGGGAAACCATAAGCGACCGGAAAATCGTAAGCATCGACGATGCTCTTTACCATGTCATATACATGGGGAAAATCATCGGTGTATTTTATGTCGGAAAACGATCCTACCACAAGGCCTTTTATGCGGTCAAATGTGCCATTTACCCTCAGTGTGTAAAACAGTCGGTTGAGGCGTTCGAGCGACTCACCCACATCTTCGACAAACAATATCACGTTACAATCGTCGTAATTCGACAGCATATCAATGGGCGACGCTGTGAAACTGTTAAGAAGGGCAAGGTTCCCGCCTAACAGCAGTCCCGATGCTTTTCCTTGGCGGTTGCGCGGGTCGGCAGCAATTTTGTAATGAGGCATTTTGCCCGAAAGGATATTGTGCAAAACCTTGCTGCAAGAATCAGTTCCGGCAAATTTAGTCAAATGTTCCCCCATCGGCCCGTGTATGCTCATCACGCCTTGCGAAGTGATGGCTCCGTGCATTGCGGTTATGTCGCTGTAACCAATAAGCCACTTAGGGTGGCGGGCAAACAGGTTTAAATCCATTTCACACAATTCTTGTACCGATCCATAGCCGCCACGTGAGCATAGCACTGCTTTTACCGATGGGTCGGTGATTACGTCCACGAGGTCGCTTTTGCGTTCCTCGATGGTTCCGGCAAACGACCCGTGCTTGCCGAGTGCATGTTTCCACACCACCGGCACATATCCCCATTTCCGTAACACACTGCAAGCTCCTGTGACGTATTTCGCCTTGCAAGCGCTTGCCGGGCTGATAATGGCCACAGTGTCGCCCGGCTTTAATGCCGACGGGCGCACCAACCTTTGTGCAGCCGCCATACCACAACCTAACATTAATGCCGATAACAGAACCGACAATATTTTTGCTTTTCCCATACCGATTTTAATTTTTCCAAGGATAAAATTACATAAAATTACCCGAATGCCAAGGACAAACATATCCTATTTTTCCGAATAATTATTACAAAGGGTAATGGTATTTCGTCATGACACAGATTTGCAGTAATTTTGCAAACGTATGAGAATTGGAAATATAGACTTAGGCGAACGTCCGGTGCTGCTTGCACCTATGGAAGATGTGACCGACCCTTCGTTCAGGCTTATTTGCCGCGAGCAGGGGGCCGACATGGTATATACCGAATTTGTGTCGGCCGACGCACTGATACGCAACATTGATAGTACCACACGCAAGTTGAGCATCAATCCGGCTGAACGCCCGGCGGCAATACAGATCTACGGACGGGATATCGACTCGATGGTTGAGGCTGCACGTATAGCCGAGGCCGCCAAGCCCGATGTGCTTGACATAAATTTCGGGTGTCCGGTAAAAAAAGTGGCATCGAAAGGTGCCGGCAGCGGGATGCTGCGCAATGTGCCGCTTTTGCTCGACATTACCCGAGCCGTTGTTAATGCCGTAAAAATCCCGGTGACGGTGAAAACTCGCCTTGGTTGGGATTGTGAAAACATGGTAATCACAACCCTTGCCGAGCAATTGCAAGATTGCGGGATACAGGCTTTGACCATACATGGACGCACCCGCAGCCAAATGTACACAGGCCACGCCGACTGGACGCTTATCGGCGAGGTGAAAAACAACCCGCGCATCACTATTCCTATCATAGGTAACGGCGACATCACAACGCCACAGGCTTTGGTGGAGCATTTCGACCGTTACGGTGTGGACGGTATAATGGTGGGGCGTGCTTCGATAGGCGCACCGTGGATATTCAGGGAAATGAAGCACTTTATGCACCATGGCACATTGCCGACGATAACGGTAGCCGAAAAAATGTCTTTACTGCGGCGGCAGATACGTGAAAGTATCGACCGCATCGACGAGCATCGCGGCATATTGCATATACGCCGTCACTTGGCTGCCACGCCGCTGTTCAAGGGGATACCTAACTTCCGCGAAACGCGCATAGCCATGTTGCGTGCCGAGACTTATGCCGAACTTGATTCGATTCTCGACCTTATTGAAGAAAAATATTTACGGTAACCGTTCACTTATACTACTGTGATGAAACATTTTCTACTCATTGCCTGCATTGCAGTTGTGGCATTTACGGCATCGGCACAAGATTCGACCCGGAAATACGTCATCGAAGTGGGGGACTTTGTTAAACTTAAAATCACCGATGACCTGAATGTTACATACCGATGCAACGCCGACTCGGCGGGGCTTGCCGTATTTACGGCCACCCAAGATGAAGCCAAGTCGTTTATATTCAAGAACAATAAATCCACGTTGACGTTGCAAATGGCGACCGAATATGCCATCACCGACAGTACTATGCCGCACATTACAGTTTATTCGAGCACGATAGATGAATTAGAGAACAAAGCTGATAGTACTCTGATAGTTGAAAATGTGGAAACTTCCGGAAAAATAAAGTTGAAGCTCACCGATAACGGGCGGCTCATCGCCACAGGCTTATCGGCAGCCGAAGTGGATGCAAAAATCTTCACCGGTAAGGGCCTGGTTGCCATCTCGGGCAAGTGCGACAAGGCTTCGTTGAAATGTACAGGCACAGGCATGATTGATGCAAGCGGCCTTGTTGCGACCGATGTTAATTGCCGCATTATTGGCACAGGTTCGATATATTGCCGCGTGGCCGGCGGTTCGCTTACCACTCGTGGTAGCGGCCCCGGAAAAGTTTATTTCACGGGAATTCCTGCCGAAATAAAATCACGCCACATTGGCCGTCTCAAGACAATCCCGATGACTGGCAACGTCAATGAGAAATAAAAATGTCATCCTTTCACTTTACGCTGCTTGGCCGTCATTTTCTCCACTTTTAATGCCATTACCGTGGTTCGGTCCACTGCTTTAGGATTATATTCAAAATGCTTGGCATGGTAGTTGTCGGTCAATATTGTCAATGCCCTGATTTTCTGCTCACGGTCGGTAATGATTTCAATTCGCCCGCGTCCTATGACGCTGCTGTATTCCATCGTGCAATAACCGCGTTCGCGATTTGATGCAAGCCTGTGGTCACAATCCATTTCAAAAGCCGCACGCGGGTCACGGGCTATCACATCATATTTATATCCCTCGGTGGCTCCATGAAAATATAATGTGACACATCCGTCGGCATCTTCCTCATATCCGAAATTAAGTGGTAAAATGTAAGGGATACCTTCAACATCATCGTTAAATGCCAACCGGCACACATCACACCGTCCTATGATTTCCATTATTTCCTTGCGGTCGGTAATTTCCCTGTCACTGCGTCTCATATTTACACATTTATTTTTACAAACAAAATTACTGAAAAAACAGTAAATTTGCCATATAATTTCAATTTCACGCATTATGGAAAAGATAGATATTAAGACGTTGAACGACAATGTATTTGACCTTATAGGGAAAGAATGGGTATTGATAACGTCAGGCAATAAAAAAGACGGTTTCAACATGATGACGGCATCATGGGGCTGCCTGGGGTGGCTGTGGAATAAGCCTGTAGCCGTAATATTTGTCAGGCCGGAACGTTACACACATGAATTCATGGAAAAAAACGACTGTGTTACCCTTTCATTCCTCGGCAATAGCAACGAAGCAAGAGAAATTTACAACTTCTGCGGTAGCAAGTCGGGTCGTGACTGCGACAAAGCGAAAGAAACCGGACTGCAACCGGTGGAGACCGAAACAGGTGGCATCGCCTATGAGCAATCGCGCTTCACGCTCGAATGCCGCAAGTTATACAAAGACAGCTTAAAGCCTGAATGTTTCATTGATGGCTCGCTCGAAAAATGGTATGGCGCAAAAGGCGGCTACCACGATGTGTATGTGCTTGAAATAGTGAATGCCTACAAATAATAATTGTCATAAGCTACATGGGGCGGCTGCCGAGCCGCCCTTTTTTGTGTCGGTTCCCTGTACTTCAGCATTTCACTAATACCCATTTAACTAATCGAACACACCGATGCTTACTACAAGATGGTAATTTGGCATATCGTATAGTACATCTAACGCCAAATGACATATGCGAAAGAACCAATTTGGTAGCAGACCTATTTTTGCACATAGCAAGTCTTAAAACATTTTACCTTTATATTCTGTTGACATACAACATATTATATAAAGTGCATATTTTAGCAGTTACCCCAATAAATTTTTTATTTCGGTCCATGCAGTATTTAGCACTTTTTTCTCTCTTATAAATAGAGTTGAAAACTAAACGGTGCAACATTAAATATGCACCTCGCAAATATGTAATTGTATATGCAAAACAGGCATACCGACCGGTTTAGATATTTCTCGGAACTGGCTGCAACCACCCAAGAATACTTTATGCCATACATTAAGAAATTCCACGACATAAATGCCGACACCGAGATATTGGAGATTGGCTGTGGCGAAGGAGGGAATTTACTCCCGTTTGCTGTTGCAGGGTGCAAAGTAACCGGGATTGACATATCGGCCAACCGCATCAGACAGGCAAAGGAATTTTTCAGTTCAAAGAAGTGTGTAGCAGAGTTCATAAATGACAATATTTTTGATTACTCGCCAAGCAAGCAATTCGACATAATATTGTGCCATGACGTGTTCGAACACATATCGACAAAAGCCGAATTGCTGGATTTTTGTTATAGCTATTTAAAACCCGAAGGCGTGGTGTTTCTGGCTTTTCCGCCGTGGCGAATGCCTTTTGGTGGTCATCAACAGATATGCCGAAATTGCTTTTTATCACATTCGCCATTCATCCATCTTCTTCCTAAACTCATTTACCGCAAGTTGCTAAATTTAGGAAAAGAAACTAACGAATGCATTAAAGAACTCATGGATATAAGAAGCACATCGGTATCAATCAATCAATTTCATAAGCTCATAAATCAAAGCAAATTAGGCATATCAGACCAAGAACTGTGGCTCATCAATCCCCATTATAGGCAAAAGTTCGGTATTAAGCCACAGAAACTTAACTCCGCAATCTCGCGAATTCCATATTTCAGAGATTTCGTTACATCGGCATTTATTTGTATATTACAACCTAAACCATAAGGCTATGTGATATAGTCTTCCCAATCAGCTTGAAACATGACAAAAGCAGAAATGATACAACAATGCATCGCCGGCGACAAAAAAGCCATGGAAGAGTTGTATTCTGCCTACTTCAAGCGAATGTTGGGCATTATTCGCAAATATATTCCAGACGAAGAAACTGCACGCGACATATTGCATGACGGATTTGTCATAATATTCACGCACATCTCAGAAATCAAAGATTACAATAAAGTGGAATATTGGATGGGAACGATTATGAAAAATCTTTCCATCCAATATTTATCACAATTAGATATTTATTCCACATTGGATAGCGACAGTAATGATATTGCCGACTCGACCGATATTGCCGACGTACTGTCATACGAAGAACTTGATGCCATTATCAATAAACTGCCCAAGGGATATAAAACCATATTCCGACTATCGGTACTCGAAAACAAATCGCATAAGGAAATAAGCCGGATTTTAGGCATAGCACCCGGCACCTCATCTTCTCAACTTTTCCATGCAAAAGAGCTATTGAAGAAATTGATACGCGAATATCGCGCCGGCCTATACGGTCTGCTAATATTAGCCGCTACATTTATGTTCATTTTGCTGAACAAGCGTGAAATCACCCCCGACCTCAAAAAATTGACAATTGCATTGCCTGTACCACACGAGGAACCCGAGAGTGTCAACTTACAAACACCGGCCTCCACAATCGGTTCTGACACCACCAAGACACCGACAAATAATGACACCACCAAGACAGGAAACGGCATGACAGAAAAAAACATTGCCCAAATCCCGACTGTCACAACCGACTCGACGTCCCGTAATATAACAATCTCGCCGGCCATGCCGTCCGACATGGGCTTGCAATATCATTCAGGTTATGACATGTCACACATGCCGACAACCGGCAACAAGTGGCACATAGCTATATCATACAGCACTTATGGCAATGCACACAATCGGTTCTCCTCACAGACAAACATGGGGGGCGGCATAGGATCTTCGACAGAAAGCACAATCAAGGCAGATTATAAATTTGAAATGCCGCTGACATTCGGAATGAGTCTCGAACGCGAAATAAGTTCCAAAATCAGCATAAACACAGGGCTAAACATGACACGTACAAAATGCCACATAGAATACCGGTCAAACGGAACCTATGCGGAACAAAGTTTAAAAGCCTTCTACATTGGCATATCCGTTGGCTGTAACTATAATCTGCTTAATTTCAATGCGGCATCAATTTACATTCCTGCAAAAGTGGGTATGGATATACCTATCTACCGGCATACAAATACCGAAAATCCTTATATGCTTCAAATTCCCGAAGTCAAAACGCCATCCACACAATTTTATATTTCCGGCGGTGTGGGATTTGAATACAACATCAGTAAGAACTTCGGCTTGTATATTGAACCTGCCTTGAAATACAACATAAACAGCAGCATTGAAGGACAAAACAAGCTTGACTTCTACGTTCCAATAGGCATAAAATTCTCGTGGTGACGAATTGTACTAATCAGCGTTTTGCCAATGCCTCTACCAACGAGCAGGCAGTGTCGATGCTCATCGACGAGGTATTCACCACTAGGTCGTAATTGTGCATCTCGCGCCATTTGCAGCCGGTATAATATTCGTAATGCGCCTCTCGGGCTTGATTGATGCGGCGCACCATATTTCTCGATGCACCGTTTCACCTTGCTTTCATGGTCGCAATAGCAAAACTCCTTTATATAATTGTGGATTTTGCATCGGAAAGATTTGGGATGATTTTGCGGAGTGTATTGTTTTGAGGATGGTCAGCGGCGCAATTTGTGGCGCATTACAATGGATGTGACGGCCGAGGTTAGGAGGCCAACGGCGGCCACGGCAGCAAATACTACCAGCAGGTCGGCAGTTTGCACTTCTACGGGGTAGGCTTTTATGACAAGCATTTCGGTGGCTCCTTGCAGTTCAATCAGTCCGAATGTTTGTTGCAGCAGGCATAATGCCACGCCTATTATGATGCCTGCCACGGCTCCGGTGAGTGAGATAAGCCATCCTTCGGTGATGAATATGCGTGTTATTTGCTTGTTGGTGGCACCCATATTGCGGAATGTGGCTATGCTCTCGCCTTTTTCTATGATTAACAGCGAAAGTGTTCCTATGACATTGAATGTGGCTATCACCATTATAAAGCCGAGCAACAGGAACGATACCCATTTTTCGATGTTGACCATGCGGAAGGCGTAATCTTGTTGCATCAGGCGGTTTTTTACCGTATATTCGTTGCCAAGTGTGGCCGATA
Source organism: uncultured Muribaculaceae bacterium (assembly GCA_944321685.1). Classification (GTDB taxonomy): domain Bacteria; phylum Bacteroidota; class Bacteroidia; order Bacteroidales; family Muribaculaceae; genus Avimuribaculum. The sequence continues at coordinate 14,287 of CALUMH010000025.1, read as the reverse complement.
TTTCACGCATCACACGAGCTTCGTCGGCATTGGGCGACAGTGCTATCTCCACACCTGTGGCTTCGGTGCGGTAATTGAACAGGAAGCGTGCAGTCTCGATGGGCACTATTATCATGTCGCGGTCATATTCGTTTTGTTCCACCTGATACACTCCTGCTGCATATACCGTGTCGCAGCGGAATGCCCCGGCGGGATTGGAAAGGTTGATGTTTCCCATGCGTTTGGGTGCGAAAAGTCTTATGCCGGCTACAAATCCCGGTCGTACCCGCAACTGCAATGCCGCGCCGACGCTGAGCACGGTGTAATGCGCCGCGCCGTCGGTGAGGCGAAATTCGCCGTCGATTATCACGTCGTCGATGCTTGACAGCCGATTGTAATCATGAGGAACCCCCTTTATGAGTACCGGCATTTGGAAGTCGTCGAATACGGCAAGGCCATGGTCGGTTATGGTGGGCAATGCCATTTCCACGCCGTCGATTGCGGTTATTGCGGCGGCAATGCTGTCGGCATTGGCAATGGTTTTCCCTTGTGTGGCGTTAACCACAAGTTGCGGGTCGAGTTTCGACAATTTGTCGCCGATAAGCCCCGAGAAGCCGTTGAATACCGACAGCACGCACACCATTGCGGCAGTTGTCACCATCACGCCGCACACAGCCACAATCGAGATGGTATTGACTGCGCTGTGGGTCTTTTTCGATTTCAGGTATCGTAGCGCTATTTTCAGGACGAAGTTCATTCTGCCGCTGTTTCGCTGTCTTCCTTGTTTTCGGGGTTGCCCGGGTGCTTTTTGCGGTCGTCTTCGAGCAATTGGTCGATGTGCTCGATGTAGTCGAGCGAGTCGTCGAGGTGGAATAGCAATTCGGGTGTCTTGCGTAACTGGAAGCGCACCTTTTGTGCAAGGTCGTAGCGTACCGTCTTGGCGTTACGGGTGATGTTCTGTAGCAACAGTGCGGCCTGGGCCGACGGGAAAATGCTCAGATACACGTGGGCTATGCTCAAGTCGGGTGATATTCTTACGGTGCTCACCGAAACTATAACATTGCCGAGTTTTGCCGTTTGCAGACGGAATATTTCGCTCAGTTCTTTTTGTATGAGCCGTGCTATGCGTGATTGTCGAGTCGATTCCATAATATGCGATTTTGTCGTTTTAGTGTTTTGCAAAATTAGCCATAATAACTTCAATTCCCAAATTTAGTCCTGTGCCTTAGCGAAGCGCAATCCCATTGTTGCACAAATTTTATATTTAATGTTGCAATAAAAATAACGAATTATGAAAAGTAAAAGGACAATTAAAACAAACAAAATGGCAATGATGCTATTGGAATGTATCAAAGAGGGCGACATTATCAAAGAGGGTAGGAAGAAAAAATCGCTGATGAACTTTATGTGTAACATTATTGTGCAGTTGCGGCAGCTGGGAAAAGACCGCACTTCTGAAACATACACCTCGGCACTGAAAAGTTTCATGATGTTCCGTAATTGGCGCGACTTGTCGATAGGGCGGTTGACGCCGGTGGTGGTGCAGGAGTATGAGGCTTGGTTGAAGATGAAAGGGATTTCTATGAACACAACGTCGTTTTATATGCGCATTCTTCGCGCAGCATACAACAAAGCCGTGGATAACGGACTTGCAAAGCAACTTTATCCGTTCAGGCACGTATATACCGGTATAGGGAAAACCGTTAAGAGGGCGGTGTCGATCGATGACATAAAAAGGATAAAACAGCTTGATTTGTCGGAGCGCAGGGCTCTTGATTATGCACGCGATATGTTTCTGTTCTCGTTTTACACGCGAGGAATGTCGTTTATCGACATGGCTTATTTGAAGAAAACCGACTTGCACAACGGCGTGCTGTGTTACCGCCGTCGTAAGACGGGGCAGTTGCTGTATATCCGTTGGGAACGATGTATGCAGCGCATAATCGACAAGTATCCCGATAATGACACGTGTTACTTGCTGCCCATAATACGTGCCGAGGGTAACGACCGCTTGCAATATCAGACTGCCATGAGATTTGTGAACAACAAATTGAAGCGGGTGGCCGCATTGGCCGGTATGCACGGCGACCTGACGATGTACGTCAGCCGCCACAGTTGGGCATCGATAGCCCGTGCCAAGCATATACCCATATCGGTGATAAGTGAAGGAATGGGGCATGACAATGAAGTCACCACCCAAATCTACCTTGCCTCGCTCGACGCAGCCACCATCGACCGCGCCAACAGGATCATTCTGCGTAATCTGTAACCCCGGTGTGTACAGATGCTTTAAATAGCCGAATGGGGCCAAAATCAAGGGGTAAAACCCGATTATAGCTCCATTCGGCTATTTTGCCATTGCAGATTTTGGTGGTTATTTAATGGTTATTTGAGCATGGTGATTTTGAGTCGCTTGTTTTTGATTTTCAAGGGTGCGATTTGTTGCAGCACGGCCTGAGCCTTGGAAGCGGTGACGGCTGCTATGGCATAGTGGTCGTGAAGGTCGATGCTGCCGATTTCTTCGGCAGTGAGGTCGCTGTTTTTTAGCAAGAAGCCGACTATGTCTCCGCGCGATATTTTTTCTTTTTTCCCGGCATTGAAATATATCGAGGCCATGTCGGGGATTAACACACCGCGTCCGGGCGTGGAAGGTGCGAGATATTTTTCTTCGTCGGTGGTTATGAAATCGGGCAGTTGCTCCCCGGGGCTTGTGATAACATACACTTCGCCCGAGGCATCGACGCGGGCCGTGCGCCCGTTGCGGTGCGTGTAGTTCTCGGCGCTCGATGGCAGGTGATAGTGTATGATGTTTTTTACGTCGGTTATGTCAAGGCCGCGTGCGGCAAGGTCGGTGGTGACGAGGATTTTTAATGTGCCGTTGTTGAAAAGTGCGATGGCACGTTCACGGTCGATTTGCTCAAGCCCGCCGTGGTATGTTCCCACTGGAACATTGCGCCTTGAAAGGAAGTCGCAGACGCGCTCCACCGATTCGCGGTAATTGACGAATACCATAGTCCGTCCGTCGACGATATTTCCCAAAAGTTGCAAAAGCGTTTCCAGCTTGTCTTTCTCGGGCGACTGCACTTGCCACACTTTCAGCCTGCGGTCGAGCCGTTTTTCCACGTTAAGGAAATTCAGTTCCACTGGGCGGTTAAGGCGCAGGAAACCTGGCATTTCGCTGATTGTGGTTGCCGAGGTAAGCAGCCGGCGCGTGATGCGCGGCATTTGCTTTAATATCTTGCTCATTTCATCGTGGAACCCGAGTTCGAGCGACTTGTCAAACTCGTCGAGCACCAACAGTCGCACCATGGACACATCGATGTGGCCGCGGTTGATGTGGTCGAGCAGCCGCCCAGGTGTGCTTATCACTATTGCCGGAGTGGCGGCCAGCGAATTTTTTTCATCGATGACGTTATGCCCGCCATAGCAGCAGGTGATTTTCAGTTCGCCGCCGGTCAAGGCTCGTGCTACGCCGTCGATTTGTTGCACCAGTTCGCGCGATGGTGCGATGATGGCACATTGTACCGTTCCGTTGTCTCCTTTTATGGCTTGCAGCACGGGCAGCAGGTAGGCTATGGTTTTGCCGGTTCCGGTGGGTGACAGCAACACCATGTCGCCGCCTTCGCGTGAGCGGTTACCTACTTCCTGTTGCATATTATTGAGACGGTCGATGCCGAGTTTGTCGCGTAAGCGTTGCAATATTTCGTTTTCTTTCATTGCGCAATAGTTATTATAAGAACCATAGTGCAGCAAACGACAACCACAGCAGTGCTATGAGTATCACAGCAAGATATGGGCGGTCGCCGATGCAGCGGTAAGAGAGGTATATCGACAGTACTGCATATACGGGGAATGTTATCAGCAACAAGTTAATAATGTTGCCAGGGTCGTCGAGCGCATCGGACGAGGCTATCAGCCACGGCCACAGCAGCACCGGGATGAATGAAGCCGCCGCTGTGATGCCGAACCAAAACGGCAGACGTGGCTGCCGGTGGTTATGTTTCTGGGTTATATCTTCCATAATGTGCCAAAGGTACTGATTTATTTGCAAACAGACAAAATGAAAGGAGGCGCATACACAATGTGTGTGCGTCTCCTCTTTAAAGTGATAATAGCTGTCGGGGGTGATGTGTTACTTTATGATAACCTTGAATGTGCGGTTGTCGTTACCCGACTTGATGTTAACAAGCAATATTCCATTGGTCGGAGCGTCAACCGTTACATTTCCGCTTGCACCATAAACAGAGTCGAGCAATTGTCCTGTGGTATTGAAAATGCGTATGTCGCAATTTTCAAGAGAGCCAAGGCGTATGTCGATGGTGTTGCCGCTGGTGAGTATCATGCAGTTGTCGGCAATGGCATCGTTTATGCCTACGGTCTGCTTGCCCACGTAATGGATTGTGAATGCTGCATTTTCGTCACCGTTGTCGTTGCGGATTATGCCGGCCGGAATGTTCAGATAATAGTTTTCTCCACCGTCAAGTGCGATTGGGGTCGTGTATCCGTCCATATCGGCTGCAAAAACAGTAAGTGTTTGTCCGTTTGCGTTCATCATCCAGCGGTCGTCGGGTTGGATTTCTTCTCCTGTCTCGGCATTGCCTTTACGCAATACGATGTCGGGATTCGGGTCGATTGACGTGATATTTTGTCCGAAGTTAATTTCTATTGCCCCAAGCTGTTCCAATTCCGAACCATCGGCCGGGTCGATGCTTTCATATGTTATGGCAACAGGGGTATATCCAACGAAGTGCAGCACTATTTTTTGGTTTTTGTCACCTGCTGCATTCTGGAATGTTCCTGCCGGAATAACAAAGGTGTATTCTTCACCGGCTTCAAGCGAGAACGACTGGTTGTAACTATCATAGTCAAGCCCCACTATGCCCACGGTGTTGTCGTCTTCGTCGGTGGCAAGCCAGTTGCTGTCGGGCTCAATGAGGTCGCCTGTCAATTCTGAACCTTTATAAAACTTGGCCTCGGGGTTTCTTTCTGCTATAGTAACTGCCTCGGGGAAAGTAATCAAAATCTTTTCAAGTGTTTTGAGTTCAGCACCGTTGGCCGGATTGAATGTTGTCGGAACAAATATAGCCGGCATATCATCGACAACCTCGCTGAAACCGTCGGTCCAACCCGCACTGCGATAAGCGTCGGCAGTGCCTGCCGGCACGTGCAATACGGCATCTTCACTGATTTGGTAGAACGGATAGTCGTAACTTTCGTAATAGTTGAGTTCAGCCGGGATGGCACCAAGGCAGGTTACATTGGCGAGCTTTTCACTTGCCCGGAATGCATACATATCTATTATTTCTATTCCCGAAGGAATTGTAACCTTTGTCAGGTTGGGGCATTGAGCCAAGAGACCCTCGTAAATTATGTTCATGCCTTCGGGCAATGTGACTTCGGTAAGGCCGCTGCCTGCAAGGGCATAAGTCCCCATATATACAAGCGATTCGGGGAAGTTTATTTCGGTAAGGGATACACAGTTGAGGAATGCGTTATCGTCGAATGCGCGGATACCGTCGGGTAAAGTCACTTTTGTGACAGCTGTCGCGCCATCGAATGCGCCGCCACTGATGCCAAGGCAACCGTCGGCTACGGTCACTTCGGTCATTGCCGATTTCGGTGGGAATGCATAAAGCAGTGATTTGTCGGCACTGTACAGTATGCCGTCAATGGCTGTTAATGCCGTATTGCCGTCGGCAACCGCAAATTCACTTATACCGGTACCGCCAAATACGCCCAAACCGAGACTTTCAACGCAAGCCGGTATGGTGATGGTGCCTGTGAGCGATGTGCATTGGTCGAACAGTAAGTCGGGCAATTTTTTCAGCTTGGTAACGGCACTCCAGTCAACCGTGGAGAGGGATTCGCATTGACGGAATATGCCTTCACCCATCACACGAATATTGGCATTGAACGTGACTTTTGTCAATTGGGCATATTGGAATAAATTGTTGCCCAGGCTGTCGCACGCTTCGGGGAAAGTAAATTCGGTGAGTCCGGCTTTATAGAAACAGCCGCTGCCTATCGATTTTATGCCGTCGGGGAGTGATAAGGTTTTCATTGATTTGTTCATGTAGAAGCAACTTCCCGGTATTTCGGTGACTCCATCGGGGATGGTTATCGAAGGAATGCTTTCCATATATGCAAACGCATAGTCTCCCAGTTTTGTAAGGTTTTCGGATATTTGCATCTCGGTAACAGCCTTGGCACCATACATTCCGCAATATTCGATTTCGGTAATCGTGTTTGGCATGACTACTTTGGTGGTGACATCGTTATAGTTGAAGCTGTGATCCATGATACTTGTCACCGTGTAGGTTTTGCCTTCATAAGTCACTGTTTCGGGGATAATCACTTCGGGCAGATCGCAAGCATCGCTCAGCCCTACGGTGTTTTCACCTGTAACCGTGTATTCAAGCTCATCGTAGATGAATGTTTGTGTTTCGGATGTTTGGGCTTGTGCATAGTTGAATAACCCTAAAGCACCCATAAGAAGTAAAATTTTTTTCATGAGATATGTTTTTATGTTATACGATGGCAAATATACAATAAAATTATAGGAATAAAATAAATAAGTTGCATTTTGTGTATTTTTCGTTTGAATTATTCTGTCTTTATTCATTAAATGCGAAAAATCGCCATAATTAAAATTGCGTGGAGATTGTTTTGCTTTAAGGGAAATTGATGTATATTTGCAGCGGAAAAGATTGTTTGGAGTGCCTTGATGATTGGCACGAAAATTGAAATAGTACAAGGGAAAGACAGTTTTTAGGTTTATAATGTGTTTCCTCGGAGGAGGGAAAGAGAATTGAAAAAATGCCTGCCATGTGCAGGATGATAGTAACTTAATTTTTATGAGGTTATGAAAAAGATTGTGAAAGATGTTTTAGGTTTTGTGTCGTTAGTGCTTGTGTTGCCGTTTATAATCCCATCCGGACTGATGGTATTGGCAGGTCTCTACATTGCACAGTTGCTGATAAAGATTGCCGGTACCGGTGGCGAAAGCGACAAATCGGCTGAAGGGCAACGGCTTGAAAACGACAAATGGAGTGGCGTGAGTGCTCCGCTTAGCTGGAATTGCTTAAACGCTTGAAAGAAGTAGAATTTTATTGATGCTTGCAGCAAGAATTTGGTGCAAGTTTTTTTATTTTTTAGGATATAGGAAGCCGATTATATATGACAAACAAGGCTGATTGGTAAGGACTTGACCAATCAGCCTTGTTCGTTTTTATTGAGTACGGGGTTAACAGTGCTTGTTGCGGATTTCCACGCGGCGTATCTTGCCGCTGATAGTCTTGGGCAGCTCATCGACAAATTCCACCACGCGCGGGTATTTGTAAGGAGCGGTGGTGTGCTTCACGTGGTCTTGTATTTCTTTCACGAGTTCGGGGCCTTCCTTGCCCTTATACTCCTTCGAGAGCACTATGGTGGCTTTCACCACCTGTCCGCGTATCTCGTCGGGAACGCCGGTGATGGCGCATTCCACCACGGCGGGATGCGTCATCAGTGCCGATTCTACCTCGAAGGGGCCTATGCGGTATCCGCTCGACTTGATGACATCATCTTTACGCCCTATGAACCAGTAATAGCCATCTTCGTCACGCCAGGCCACGTCGCCGGTGTGGTAAATGTCGTCGTGGTATTGCCGGTGCGTCAGTTCCGGGTCGCGGTAGTATTCTTTGAATAGACCTACGGGTCGCTTGCCGTGGGTTTTCACCACTATTTCGCCCTCTTCGCCGTCTTCGGCCCAGCGGCCGTCGGATGTGAGCAGCGCGATGTCGTAAACAGGGCCTTTTTTCCCCATCGAGCCGGGACGTGGTTCCACCCAAGGGTATGTGCCTATGGTTACCGTGGTTTCGGTTTGCCCGTATGCTTCCATCAGTTTTATCCCGGTGAGCTTGTACCACTCGTCATACACGCTTGGGTTCAATGCCTCGCCTGCAATGGTGCAATACTTCAGGGTGGAGAGGTCGAATTGGGTGAGGTCTTCACGAATGAGGAAGCGGAACACTGTGGGTGGAGCGCAGAACGATGTGATGCCGTAGTTGTGTATCATGTGCAGCACGTCCACGGGCTTGAATTTTTCGAAATCATATACAAACACGTTGGCACCCACGAGCCATTGCCCGTAGTATTTGCCCCAGACGGCTTTTCCCCAACCGGTGTCGGCAAGAGTGAAGTGCAGGCTGTCCTCATCGAGGTTGTGCCAATATTTTGCGGTGATTATGTGGCCCAGCGGGTAGGTGAAGGTGTGCGCCACCATCTTCGGTTCGCCGGTTGTGCCCGATGTGAAATACATCAATGAGATGTCATCGTTGTCATTGACAAATTCAGGGTGCACAAATTCAGGAGCTTCTTCGCAGCCCCGGTTGAAATCTTCCCACCCTTCGGGTATTTCAGGGCCTATCGATATGACCCGTTTCACCGACGGCGATTGCGGCAGGGCGCGGTTGATGTGCTGCACCACTATGTCGTCGCCCACGGCCACTATGGCCTTGATGTCGGCGGCGTTGGCGCGGTAAATGATGTCTTTCTCGGTGAGCAGGTGCGTGGCCGGTATCACGGTGGCGCCAATCTTGTGCAAGGCTGTTATGGCTATCCAGAACTGGTAACGGCGTTTCATTATTAGCATCACCATGTCGCCGTGGCCTATGCCAAGCTGCGTGAAATATGATGCTGCCTTGTCGCTTTCGCGTTTTATGTCGGCAAAAGTGAATTGCCGCGATTTCCCCTGCTCGTTCACCCATAGCAGGGCTTTCTTTTCGGGAGCTATGCGCGCCCATTCGTCAACCACGTCATATGCGAAATTGAAATTATCTGGCACATTGATGTGGAAATTCTGCATGAAGTCCTCGTAGGAACTGAAATTTATTTTGTCAAGAAATTTTTCTAACATTTTTATAGAAAGTATAATCAAATAAGTAAATTGGTAAGGTAGGCAGTGGAGACGCGGCACGCCACGTCTCTACAGCCATCGTATAAACAAAATTGATGTTTATGCCCGGAATATCATGAAATAATGGCGAGGAAACGCACCGGCTTGTTGTCGAGGGCGCGCATACGGTGGGGCAGTGCCGAGTTGAAGATGATGCTGTCGCCGGTTTCGAGCGAGAAAGTGTTTCCGGCTATTTGTATCTCCATGCGCCCTTCCACCACATAGTTAAATTCCTGCCCGTCGTGTGTGTTGTAGTTGCCGCGCGGCTTGTCGCTCGGTTCCACGGTTACCATGTAGGGGTTGATGACTTTATTTGAAAATCCGGCAGCAAGAGCTTCGTAGCTGTAAGCTTTGGAACGCTCCACGCTCACGCCGTTGCCGCGGCGGGTGACGAAGTAGCTACTCATTTTGGGTTCCTCGCCGAAGAGTATCGCAGGTAGTTCCACCCCGAACTTGTGGGCGAGAGTGCGCACAAAGCTCACCGGAATGTCGGCAGTGCCGTTTTCGTAGGCGCGGTAAGTGTCGCAGTCGATGCCACACACGTTGGCCACTTCCTCGGCACTCATGTCCAAAGCCTCGCGCAGCCCCTTGAGCCGCTTGGCCACATCTTCGATGTTTTCGATTTTTGTCATATCTGTAATATGTTATTTTGTTTCTTTGTTAACATTTTAAGTGTTAAACAGTAGCTTGAAAACCTTGTTTCTTAACTACTTCAAAGCAAATATATTGAAAATGCTAACACATAGGAAAACAATTTAAGAAAAAAGAATATTTTTTTACCTATTTATGGCACGCATTGCCCTCAAGTGTGCAAAAATATGCACATAACCCCCTGATGTGTGCTAATTTAAGTGCGGTTTTTATCGTTCCGGTCAGGTTAAAAATAGGTTTTATAAAAACTGCAATAAATGCAAAGAAAACAACAAAATAGTCGCAAAGAAAAATTATAAAAATAAAGATATTAATTCATATCTTTGAATGAAATTAATCCAATAAAAAGGATTTTGTCATGAAAAAGCCCGGTTTTATATTACATTTGTTGTTTGTGGTGCTGCCGTTGCTTGCAGCGGGGCAGCAGGTGGGGCATAATTATGTGATGGCGCGCACCATGCTCAGCGACGACGGCACGGAATACTACGATGAGGTTACTTATTACGACGGCTACGGCTACCCATACGAGACCGTCAGAAAAAGGGCGGGCGGCAGCGGCGGAAACGTGGCGACTGTGCTGCGATACGACCGCAGCCGACGAGTGGCCGAGGAGTGGCTGCCGACGGCAACCGGCCTTGACTACTTGGCCCCGGCGGAGTTCTACTCCGCGGCCCGCTCCTCGACGGGTGACCGATACCCATATACGCGTTACGGCTACGAAAACACGCCGTTGGGGCGCCTCACAAGCCGGCATACCCCGGGTGAGGACTACGCAGATTGCCCGGAACGGGTATCATACGGCACCAATACCACCTCGGGCGACTACAGCTGCACCCGCTATGAAACTGCCGACGGGGAGGTGAAGGCCTGTGGCAACTACCCGCCGGGGCTGCTGCGCACCGTCACCGCCACCGACGAGGACGGGCGCGTGGCCATATCGTTTGCCGACCATGCGGGGCGACAGGTGCTTGACCGCCGCGTGACGCGCGAGGGTAACCTCGACACCTATTACGTGTATGACCGGTGCGGAAGGCTCGCATTCGTGCTGCAGCCAATGTACTCGCTGGAGCCCGACCTGAAGCGGTACGCGTTCGCCTACGAGTACGACTCTCGTGGGCGTTGCACCTCAAGCCGCCTGCCGGGAGCCGAGCCGGTGACATATGTCTATGACAGCGGCACGCAGCCGGTGTTCACGCAGGATGTCAACCGCCGCAGGCGCGGGGTGTGGCTCTTCACCTTCCGCGACGGGGCCGGCCGCGTGGTGCTCACCGGCGAGTGCGGCTCGGTTCCCGACGGCATCTCGGACGTGGCGGTCAGGGCGCAATGGGATGCGGAAGGCGGTATCGACGGCTCGGGCTACTCGGTGAACGTGCCTCTGGAAGATGCCACCGTGCTGACAGCCGATTATTACGACAGCTACCAATTCACCGGACTGCCGCGGTTCAAGGGCAGGCGCAGCATATTCCATACGAAGGAGCAGGAGGCCGCCGGGCTGCGAACCGGCGGCATGACGCGCATCCTTGGCGGCGACTCGGTGCTGCTGCAGCTCGTGGAATACGACTCCAAGAGGAGGCTCGCAAGGGAAATCGCCACCAACCACCTGTCGGGATATGACGAGACGCTGACCACATACACGTTCAACGGCAGCCCGGCCACAGTCAAGCACACCCACAGCAGCCGCTACCTGCCGCAGCCGGTGACGCACTCCATCGTCTATACCTACGACGGCATGGGCCGCCCAGCGACGGTTGGGCTGACCCTGCCCGACGGCTCCACCAAGCAGCTTGCCGCATACGGCTACGACGACCGCGGGCGCACGGGCTCGGAACGGCTCGGCGGCACGGTGGAGACCGCCTACGGCTACACTTTGCAGGGCTGGCGGCAGACGTCGAGCAACGCTGTGCACTCCCAGCGGCTCGCCTACGGCCCCGACGGGTACGTCACGCAGAAGTCCGACACCTACCGCCGCGCGAGCGTCGCCGAGAGCTACAGCTATGACGATGCCGGCCGTCTGGTGGCCTTCGAGAGCGAATATAAGGGTTCCCCCGGCCTGCTGCCCGATTTCGGCAGTACCTTCGACGGGGCCGTCTGGTGGCCTGTTCTCAGTGAAAATGTCGAACTGCGTGTTGATGGCAGCTACATCTACGACGCCAACGGGAACATCACGCATTACAGCCGCCTACACTCCAATAAGCCGGAGGGCGCATCGGGCTACTTCGTCTCGGACTGGCAGGTCGAAGACCTGCTCATGGTTTACGACGGCAACCGGCTGAAGTCGGCCGACAACCATGCCGTATTCCCCGACAGCCTGTACGTACGCACCCAGTTCCAGGACCGTGTGCAGAACGAGGTCGAATACGCCTACGATGCCAACGGCAACATGACTCGCGACGCAAACAAGGGGATAACCCAAATAACTTACAACAGCCTCGGCCTGCCCAGTTGGACATACTTCGGCCTTAGCAACGCCGTCGCGGCGGAATACGATGCTCGCGGGCGAAAGCTCGCAGCGGTTCATAGCACCGGCAAGCCATACGATTTTATAAAATACCCCGGCCTGCGCGACTCCCTGCCACTTACGCTTGAACCCATCGACACGATAATTTTTCGACCGCCGTTCTTTGGGAAAAAGAGCATCGGCGGTATCGGCAGTGACATTATGTTATGGCCAATGGGGCAGCCATATATACCCGCCGACACCACCCTTGAACGCCACTATTGTGGCGGATAGGTGTACGAGAACGGGCGGCTCGACCGCCTGGAGCTGCAGCCATGGGGTTACGTGCGCCACGACAGCCTGTATAGCTACGTCCGAGACTTCCGCGGCGACGTGGTGGCGGTAGTCGGCCCCGGCGGCGAGCCGGTGGAGACGACCGGCTACGACCCATACGGCGCGATTACGTGGGCCGACGGCGATGTGCAGCCGCACAAGCACGCCGGCAAGGAGTGGGAACCCGCGCACGGTCTCGAACTCTACGACTTCGGCGCGCGCCACCTCGACCCCGTACTGGGCCGCTTCACCACGCCCGACCCAGCCGCGGCTAAGTACCCCTCAATCTCCCCCTACGCCTACTGCGCCGCAAACCCTCTCCGATACTCCGACCCCACGGGAATGTTCATCACGGCAAACGACGAGGATGACAGGGAATATGTTTTCAACCCCGAGGAAGGCATATTCACCGACTTCCTCGGCAACACAAGCGACAACTTCTTCATTGAAGAACTAACCACCGCCCTCTCCGAAATCAGCAGCACCAATACCGGAAAAGAATTGGTAAACTATCTGGCCAAAAGCGAAAAGGAAGTCAAAGTTACATATACAGAGAAACACCAAAATAGCATAGCTTTGGGAAGTATGTATAATGAAATATTTTGGAACCCATACTTATACACGGGAGGCCCAAGCCAGTTCTCGGACAATCCTTTGGAAAGGCCTCCGTTTATAGGACTTGCTCATGAAATGGCTCATACTGAAAGAGATTGGAAATTACTTGGTACGGGTAGTTTAGGAATAGATATAGATGGTCATAGCCTCCCGTTTGATGAAATATATGTTACTCACATTGAGAATAAAATAAGAGCAGAAAGTGACATCCCTTTGAGAACACATTATTATGGAATAAAGGAGGGAATGCCTGATTTTCAAGAATGGAGCAGGCTCATTGACTGGAATGGAAGAAGTATATATTATAACAATTATGATTATAGGAAACAAAAAGACGTTTTTAAATTATTTCCTAGCACTTCACTGATTGATTTTTGGTATTAAAAACAGTTTTTAAATGAAAATAGTTCTATTAATAATTTATAGTATGTTCGGTTTTGCCATATATCCACAGGTAAGCAAACAGATACTGTTTGAAACAGTGCGAGATTATGAAATCGACAGTCTTGGTATGAGGTCTTACGATGCCGAGCATATATATAATTGCAGACCTAAAGTATTTAAATATTCAATTTGGTGGGACGATGTTTTCTTTGTCGATAAGAAAAATGACAGAGGAGAGATCGGGTTTTTCTATTATGAAATATGGAGCGGCTTGAGTCGCACAGGGGAAGTTATAGAGATGAATGGGAGAACGAGCGAGACAGGAAGTGAAACAGTAAAAGACTTGGTTTCACGATGGGACGTGGCGAATCTGATAGATTTGTTTAAATTGGATGACGATATACGTGGATATTTTGCAACATATGATCCAAAGTTATATATAATCAAGGTTGTAATACGTGGAGGCAAAATTGTTTCGGTAGATGGTATAGTCTTAAAAGGATACCACATCCGTTCCAAATTTACCCGTTTGGGAAATGACTATTGAGAGTAAATATTATTATAGATATTATAAAATACAGGATTATGATTTTTTTGATTTTGAATAATGTCTTTAGCACTCGTTTCAGCCGCTTCACAACGCCCGACCCCGCCGCCAACCAGTACCCCTCCATCTCACCCTACGCTTACTGCGCCGCAAACCTGCTGCGCTACTCCGACCCCACGGGGATGTTCATAACGGCAAACGACGAGGATGACAGGGAATATGTTTTCGACCCCGAGGAAGGCATATTCACCGACTTCCTCGGCAACACAAGCGACAACTTCTTCATCGAAGAACTAACCACCGCCCTCTCCGAGATCTGCAGCACCAATTGGAAAAGCCACGCGACTTTGACCCTTTTGGCCAAACAGGATTGTCCCCTTTGGCTACAATTGACCCTTCTGGCCAA